>NZ_JBYOJP010000013.1:0-190883 GCF_057798975.1 Cupriavidus sp. 21MJTG02-4
CTTATGACCGAGACTATGTCTCGGTCAGGCCTGCCTGAGGGCAGGCCGCTTGCAGGGAAGAGTTGCAGGACCGTTCACAGGTTGCGACGGTGAGATGAGCATCATGGCAAGACAGGTCGGACCGCGGGAGTGCAAGCCCAACGACCTACAGGTGCCCCTAAGCACGGCAAGAAGATAGGGACGCTCCCGGCGGATATCCATGAAGGCCCGCAGGTTCGCCTGCAAGCAAGGCCGGATATAAGTCTGCAACCAGTCCTGTTCTAGCCAACAATGATCAGTCTTACCTTGCAAACCGGGGCGCGTTCATATAAGTAGGTCGCCGGCTACGCCGGCGAAACCGCGGCGCTTGCCAAGAACGACACCCCACAACTCACCGGAAGAACCAAAAATAACGCCCGCACCAGGAAACTGCCGGGAGGCCTGGGCGGGCGTTGCAAGCCGTACGATGCGGGGCCGCACGGCTCCGACATCGTAAGCAAATACGACCGGGGCAACTGCCAACAATTGTGTCTGACGTACGCATCAGGCGCGCGGTGCCGGCAAGTGCAGCGTGAACGTGGCGCCGGCCCCGGCATCGCTCACTACGCCAATACTGCCGCCGTGGCGCTCCACGACGGTTTTCGCCAGGACCAGGCCAAGCCCACTGCCTGCCGGCGCCGCCGCGTCATGCTCATGCAGGCGCGCAAACGGCTGGAACAACCTCTGCTGCTGCGCCAACGCAATACCCGGCCCCCGGTCCGTGACCGATACGGCATAGCCACCCGGCTCCGTCCGCAATGCCACCCTGACCTCCGCGCCGCGCGGGCTGAACTTGACGGCGTTGCTGACCAGGTTGCCCACGGCGCGCACCAGCAATGCCGGCTCGGCGCGGATCACGGCAGGCTCATCAGGCAGGTCCACGTTCAGCAGCACGCCGCGCGCGCTGGCCAGCGCCCACAGTTCGTCGGTGGCGTCGAGCACCAGCCCGGCAAGGTCGACATCGCGCAGGGCGAGTGGCTGCGTCTCCGCGCGCGCCACGCGAATGAAATCGTCGGCCAGCGACATGGTGCGCCGGGCATGCGTGTCGATGCGCGAGAGCAGGTCGGCGGCGCGCTCGTCGCCGACCGCGCCGCGATGCAGGTCGATCAGCGCCAGGATGGACGCCTGCGGCGAACGCATGTCATGCGACAGGAAGCGCAGCATCTGCTCGCGCTGCCGCTCGGCCAGGCGAATGGCCGTGATATCGATGAAGCTGACGATCAGCCCGGCCACCGTGCCCTGCTCGCCATGCAGCGGCGCGCCGTGCATCAGGTAACGACGCTCGTCGCGCGCGGCCAGTTCGATGCCGTCATCGGACCCGCCCGCCGACGCGCTGCGCGCATGCAGCGCCTGCCAGTACGCCAGCGCGGCTTCGGGCTCGGCGAAGAGTACGGCCATTACGGCGCGGATATCGGCGCTGGCGTCGTGCGCATGGCCACCGCTGCCGGCGACCGCGCCCAGCACGCCGGGCACCAACGCCACGCAGCAGCGGTTCGCAAGCAGCACCCCGCCTTCAAGATTGCAGATCACCGTCGCCTCGGGCAGGCTTTCCAGCCCGTCGGCCAGGAAGCGGCGCAGGTCGTGCAGGCGGGAACTCATGCGATAGACCGCGCGCATGCGGCTGTCGAGCGTGGCGCCTTGCGCCGCAGGGACGGGAGGCAAGCCGGGCTCGCGCTCGTGGCGGGCCAGTTCGTCCGCCAGGAAGCGCAGCGCCGCCTCCTGGCGGCGCCAGCTCCATAACGGGTAGAACATCAGGCAGCCAAGCAGCGCGGCGGCAGGCGCGAACCACAGCCGCGCGCCAGCGAGCACAAGCGGCGGTCCGGCCAGCAGCGCGGCAACCACCAGCCCGGTCGCCAGCAGCGCCCCGCGCGGCGTCAGCACCAGCGCCGCCAGCGCGGCCGCCAGTACCGCCAGAACGGTGCACGCCCATCCCCAGGCCGGCGGCGCCGCGACGATGGCGTGATCCTCCTGCAGCGCCTGCAGCGTATTGGCCAGGATTTCCACGCCGCTCATGCCACGCCCGTCGCGCGCCACCGGCGTGGGCAATACGTCCCCCATGCCGGTGGCAATGGCGCCGAGCAGCACGGCCTTGCCGCGGAACAGGGCGGGATCGGCGCGCCCCGCCAGCACATCGCGTGCCGAGACCCGCGCAAACGTGCCGGGTGGCCCCGCAAAGGGAATCCGCAGCCGGTATCGGCGCTCCCAGCCGAAGGCATCGACCACGCTGGCCGCCTCATGCCGATACGCGGCGACCGGCCGCCGTGCCGCGGGCCATGACGCCATCACCGCCGCCACGTGGGGCAGCCCGGCCTGCAGCGCGGGTTGCGGCCCTTCCAGCAGGTACACCTGACGCGCCACGCCGTCCGTGTCCACGGACAGGTTGATGTGCCCCACCCCGGCGCCGAGCCCCGCAAGCGGATAGCGCACCATCATGCCGCCCGCCGAGGGCTCGGCCAGCGCGGGCAATACCACGTTGCCCGCGGCGGCCAGGCTGCGCGCGAGCACGGCATCGTCCTGCGGATAACGCGTGTCGCGCTCGGTCAGGATCACGTCCACGCCAATCACGCGCGGCTGTCCGCCGGCAATGCGGTCCACCAGTTGCGCCAGCACGGTGCGGCGCCAGGGCCAGCGGCCGATCGTCACGAGGCTGGCGTCGTCGATGGCCACGATGACGATGTCGTCGCGCGCGGCATGGTGCTGCGCGCCGATGGCAAGATCATAGAGCGCCAGATCGGCGCGCTCGGCCCAGCCGTAGCGCGCGACCACCGCCACCAGCGCCAGCACGGCGGCCAGCAGCAAGGCCCACTCGGCCAGCGTACGCCGCCCGAAGGCGGACCCGCGCAGGCGTCGCCAGGGCTTATCGGAGGCGGACGCCGTCGCCATGGACACCGTCTTCGCGGACGCCGTTGCCGATGCGGATCGCGCCGCCCAGTCCATCGCGCAGATAGCCCGCTATGTCCAGGCGCTGCGGCGCGGAGAATGCGGCTGCGGGCTCGCGGCCGTCCGCCGCCGCGCGCGCCACGCGCACGTAATAGGTGCCCACCGGCGGCCGTGGCAGCGCCATTTCGTTGTCGGCGCTGCGCTGGTCCGCCACGATGCGCGTGAAGGCGGCGTCCTCGGCCATCTGCACGCGATAGCCGGCCGTGGCCCGGGCGTCGGCCGGCCAGCCGATGCGCAGGCGGTTGCCGTCATCGTTCAGCGTCGGCACGGGCGGCGCCGGTTCGAGCGTGAATGGCACCGCCGCCGACCACGGCCCGGGACGCCCGGCCGCATCCAGCGAGCGCACGCGCCATAGCCAGGCCCCTGGCGCCAGCTTCTGCGTGGCCTGCTCGGATTTGCCCTGCAGCGTGGCCGCCGTGACGGCAAACCCCGCATCCGCCGACACCGCGACTTCATACGAAGCCGCGGCGCCCACGGCCGCCCACTCGAACGCGGCCGACTCGCCATAACGCACCGTCCCGGCGGCCGGTTGCAGCGTGAACGGCGCCGGCGGATTGAGGCGCACGGCAAACGGTGCCGAGGCCGGCCGGCCGGCCAGCCGCTGCGCGTCCACGGCGCTCACCACCAGGTGGAGCGGGCCTTCGGGCAGGCCATCCAGGCCGATTTGCGTGTCCGCCGTGTCGCCGGTCCAGACCAGCTCGGTCAGCGCAGCATCGCGCGCCACCGCGACATGGTAGGCCGCGGCGCCCGGCACGGCCTGCCAGTTCGCCTCCGTGGCGGGGCCCACGACCGTGTCCGGCGGCGGCTGCAAGGCTGGCGCCGGCAGCAGTGCAACCGGCCGTGACAGGCGTTGGCCCGCCGCCACGCCGATCCCGTAGTCGGCCGTCACCGCCGTGGCGGATGCCGCGCCGGCCCGGGCCACGCTCACGCCGACGCGTCCTTCCAGGACCTCGCTGCGGCTGCCGGCAGCGTCGGCGGCGACGCGGTAGCGCGTGCCCCGCACACCGGTCACCATCATCGGCGTATGCAGTTCGAAGCGGCCCACGCCGCCGCCTTCGGGCGCCACGCGCGTTTCGGCCTGGCCGCCTTCGACACGGATCACGGTATCGGTCAGGCCGGTCTTGCGGAACGTGCGCAGCCGCTGCACCGCCACGGTGGTGCCCGGCGGCAGCGTGACGCGCGTGCGGTCAGGCAGCTCCAGCGTGACGGTGCTGCCGGCGGCCGTGACAATGCGCGCGCGCTCGCGCAGCGCCTGGCCGGCGCGCAGCGGCTCGCCATCCGCCTGGGCCGAACCGCTGACGAACACGACGCGCGCCGCGCCGGGCTGCTCGGGAATCTGGCCAAGCGGGATGCGCAAGCGCGTGCCCGGCGCCAGCCGGTACGGATTCGCCACGCCGTTATGCGCCTGGAGCAGGCGCCAGCCGTCGGCGCTGGCCATGTAGCGCTCGGCCAGCGTGAACAGGTTGTCGCCGGGCTCGACCACGTAGAGGAAGTCGGCGCCTTCGGCGCCGGCCGGTCCCGCCTGCGCTGGCCCCACGGACCCCAGCCACATGGCCAGCGCCATGCCGGTCACCGCTGCGGCCCTACGCATGGGGCGGGTCCTCGGCGCTGGTCTCTTCGAAGCGGTAGCCGTGCGAATAGACGGAGGTCAGCCGCACGCCGTTCTCGGGGCGCAGCGCCAGCTTGATGCGCAGGCGCGACATGTGCGTATCGACCGTGCGCGACCCCGCGCCGATGGCGCGGCCCCACACGGCCTGCTCCACCACGTCGCGCGACAGCAGGCGGCCCATGTTGCGGAACAGGAACAGCGCAAGCTCGTACTCGCGCGGCGATACCGTGACGGGCTCGCCGCCGAGCGTGATGGTGCGCGCGCGCGGATCCACGCAATAGTTGCCGCGGCGGATGACTTCGGTATCCTGCGTGGCTTCGGGGTAGGCGCGCCGCAGCAGCGAACGCGCGCGTGCCAGCAGTTCGCCGGCACGGATCGGCTTGAGCATGTAGTCGTCGGCCCCGACGCTCAGGCCGGCAACGATGTCCTCCTCGGCGGTGCGGCTGGTCAGGAACAGGATCGGCGGCATGGCGCCGGAGGTCTGGCGCACCCAGCTCACCAGTTCAAAGCCGCTGGTATCGGGCAACTGCCAGTCCACCACCAGCAAGTCGAACGATTGCTCGCGCAGCGCGCGCAGCAAGGCCGCACCCGTTGCATAGGTTTCGCATTCGAATCCCGACTCTTCCAGTATTTTCCGGATCAGTTCGGCCTGGTCCGGATCGTCTTCCACCGAGGCAATCCTCATCCTCACATCCTTCTGCCTGCTGCGACTGCAAATTGCTTCCATGGCCGGGCGCGGCCATTCACGATCTTTGCGCAGCGAGCCAGCCAACGCCCGCTCTGCCCGCTTCACGACTCATCCAACGCGTCGTCCCATGCGACTATTTGTATAGCATACGCCACACCATGGATGTGACACGGCCTCTGCTATGTCGGGACGACATTACGGTTCGGAAAAATCCCATTCACCGGACGAAGGCGAGATGCTAGGTCAGCAAAGACGAACGTATTGTCAACAATTGTGCCGAGAACGAACGCAGGCGGCGGCGGGCCGCACGGCGACTCGCCGTGGCAAAAAAGACAATGCGGAATTTGCTGTGGCGGAGCACAGGACATGCGAGGTCCTGGCCGTTCAAGGGCAACGTCCGTGTTTTGGCGCGCGGACGCCTATTGCGCATGCATCATGTGTTTCCCCGTTCTGCGAATGACATCTGCCTGCCCGTGGCGACAGTGTTTTCATCGTGGCCGCCGTCTGGCCTCTCCACGCGATTTTGTTTTTTGTGAGCCTGCGTTTTAACCGCGATCAATTAGTGCCGCATCCCCCGAATGTGGTACGCGCAAGAAGTAAGCAGATGTAAAAGCGATGGCAACTCAATGACTTATAAGTCAGACATTATGCCCGACGACTTGGCGCGGTGAAACGTGTGCAAAATCCGAAGTTCAGTCAATACCCTTGCGACGCACCGTTGCAGTGCCAAGGGGGCGTATCTCAGGGAATTCACTGAATCGACGGTGATGTAGAAACCGTTAATATCTCGTGTCGGAACGTCTCATCATGATTTGGCGCTTTGCCTGATTGACACGCCGGGAAAATTCGTCAGAATGCTTCCCACATGTGCAACGCCTTCTCGATGTGTCGATCCGCGGTGTTTTTCGTTTGTCATACCAGCGACATAGGGAAGGCATAAACAATGCGCAAAGGAATCGGGCATTCACCAACCCTTGCGCGATTCCTGCATTGAGCACGATGTACAGCGGGCAATTAAGCTCATTTGAAATTCAAGGTTGAAAAGATATGGATACCGGTACCGTTAAGTGGTTCAACGACGCCAAGGGCTTCGGCTTCATCACGCCGGACGCAGGCGGCAACGATCTGTTCGCGCACTTCTCGGCGATTGAAGGCAACGGCTTCAAGTCGCTGAAGGAAGGCCAGAAGGTCCGCTACGTCAAGGCGATGGGCCAGAAGGGCGAACAAGCCACTAAGATCCAGGCGGTCTGATCCGGTTTGGACACCGCAGGCGCGCGCCCATGCACGTGCCTGCCACCAGAGAGCCCCGCGAGCGCGGGGCTCTTTGTTTTTGGCGGCGACGCTGCGGCGTCCAGGCACTTGCCATCGCTCTCGCCCTGCCGCTGCAACCGGCCTGCGCCGAAACCGTTGCCAACTATGGCCACGATCCCTTTGTGCAGGTGTCGTCCCGCCTTGCCGATTGCCCCGAGCCGGCCGGCCCGCGCGTCAGCGAGGCCGAATGGCGCCGCGAGGCGCACCATCGCATCGAGCAAGGCAACCACTGCTGGACCGAGGGCCGCTGCCGCCTGGCCAATGCATTCCAGTACGACCAGGACATCGCCGAAAGCCTGCAACGCCGACTGCAGACGCTGGCCGTCACCATGCCCGCCTGGCAGGACAGCACGCTCTGGATCACGGTACGCGGACGCTGGCTGACCGTGCAGGGATGCGTCCGCCCGGGCTTTGCCGTGGCACCCTTCCTTGCCGCGCTGCGCGAGGTGGCCGATGTCGAGAAGGTTGTCGACCAGACCACCTCGACCCCCAGTCGTGGCGTGCCCTATGTGCGCTTTTCCCCCGGCCGATAAGGCACTCCGGCCCGGCCGGCCTGTTACGAGGTTGTTGCTATAATCGGCCGACCCCTAACCACCGTGAGCGTGGCTCGGCGCCGTGGTCCGCCGATGCCGCACGACGGAAAAAAAAGCGCGTCGAGGAGTTACGTGGCCGGTACTCAAATCGCAACGCCAGATGCCCCAATCGCCGGCGCAGCCACGCCGGCCGCATCTTCGGGCAGTTCCTTCCACGCGGCCATGCGCATCCTGCCGGCAGCCCAGCGGCAGGCCATGTTCGAGATCTACGCCTTCTGCCGTGCCGTCGACGATATCGCCGACTGCGACGCGCCGCATGCCGAACGCCTTGCCGGCCTGGATGCCTGGCGCCGCGACATCGGCCTGTGCTATGCGGGCATGGCGCCGGCCGCGCTGCGGTCACTGGCCCGGCAGATTGACGCCTTCCACCTGCGCCAGCAGGACTTCCTGGACGTGATCGACGGCATGACCATGGATGTGGTCGCCGATATCCGCGCGCCCGACGCCGCCACGCTGGACCTCTACTGCGACCGCGTCGCGAGCGCGGTGGGCCGGCTGGCCGTGCGCGTGTTCGGCGTGGACGAGGCCCCCGGCCTGGCCCTGGCCCATCATCTCGGGCGGGCGCTGCAGCTCACCAATATCCTGCGCGATATCGACGAAGACGCCGCCATTGGCCGTCTCTACCTGCCCGCGCCCGCACTGGCCGCCGCGGGCGTGCAGGGACTGGAACACGCCACGCCGCTGGAAGTCGTGGCCCATGCCGGTATCGACGCCGCCTGCGCGGCCGTCGCGCGCGAGGCGCAGGCCCACTACGAACAGGCCGACGCCGTCATGGCGCGCTGCCCGTCACGCGCGGTGCGATCGCCGCGGATCATGTCCCAGGTCTATCACTGCGTGCTCGTGCGCCTGCGCGCGCGGGGCTGGCGCGCACCGCGCGCACGCGTGCGCGTGCCGCGCGCGCAGATGCTGTGGATCGTTCTGCGCCACACCATGGTCTGAAGATGCTGCGAGGGGATGCGCTGCTGGCGTACCACGTCCGGCCGCATCCCGGACACCATCTTCCAGGCACGCATGCGTCGTGCCGAACAAGGAGTTTGCATGTCGATGAACGAGGCCGTCCTTGCCGCACCGCGCGCCGCCATGGCGGCCGCCGCGCCGGCCGCCCCGGACGCCCTGGAGGCCGGTATCGGCCATGCGCTCGATGCCCTGTTGGCCCAGCAGAAGTCCGACGGGCATTGGGTCTACGAGCTGGAAGCCGACGCCACCATTCCCGCCGAATACCTGCTCATGGTGCACTACCTGGGCGAGACCCCGGACCTGGCGCTGGAGGCACGCATCGCGCGCTACCTGCGGCGCATCCAGAATGCCGAGGGCGGCTGGCCGCTGTTCCATGAAGGCCGCTCCGACGTCAGCGCCAGCGTGAAGGCCTATTTCGCGCTGAAGATGGCCGGCGACGATCCGCAGGCCCCGCACATGGCGCGCGCGCGTGCGGCCATCGCGGCCATGGGCGGCGCGGAAGCCAGCAACGTCTTCACGCGCACGCTGCTGGCGCTGTTCGGCGTGATGCCCTGGCAGGCGGTGCCGATGATGCCGGTGGAAATCATGCTGTTGCCGCAGTGGTTCCCGTTCCACCTGTCCAAGGTCTCGTACTGGGCCCGCACGGTGATCGTGCCGCTGCTGGTGCTGAACAGCCTGCGGCCGCAGGCGCGCAACCCGCGCAAGATCGGCATCGACGAGCTGTTCACCGCCCCGCGTGACGCCGTGCGGCTGCCATCGAAGGCGCCCCACCAGCATGCCGGCTGGTATTCGCTGTTCCGCGGTGCCGATGCGCTGCTGCGCGCCGCCGAGCCGGTCATGCCAGGCGCGCTGCGCCGTCGCGCCATCGACGCGGCGAAAGCGTTCGTGCGCGAGCGGCTCAACGGCGAAGACGGGCTGGGCGCGATCTTCCCGGCCATGGCGAACTCGGTGATGATGTTCGACGTGCTCGGCATTCCGCCCGACGATCCTGACCGTGCCGTGGCGCGGCGCTCGATCGATAAGCTGCTGGTCATCCACGGCGACGAAGCCTACTGCCAGCCATGCCTGTCGCCGGTCTGGGATACCGCGCTGGCCACGCATGCGCTGCTGGAAGCCGGCGGGCCGCGCGCCACGGCCGCGGTCGGCCGCGCGCTGGACTGGCTGCGCCCGCTGCAGGTACTCGACGTGCGCGGCGACTGGACCGTGCGCCGCGCGCAGGTGCGCCCGGGTGGCTGGGCGTTCCAGTACGCGAACCCGCACTACCCCGACGTGGACGACACCGCGGTCGTCGCCGCGGCGATGCACCGTGCCGCCCAGGCAGTGCCGAGCCAACGCCCGGACCCGAACGCCGAAGCCGTCACGCGCGCGATCGAATGGATCGTCGGCATGCAAAGCGGCAATGGTGGTTGGGGCGCCTTCGAGCCCGAGAACACCCATCTCTACCTGAACAACATCCCGTTCGCGGACCACGGCGCGCTGCTGGACCCGCCCACTGCCGACGTCTCGGCGCGCTGCCTGTCGATGCTGTGCCAGACCGGTGACACGCCGCAGAAGAGCGAACCCGCCGCGCGCGCGCTGCGCTACCTGCTGGCCGAGCAGATGCCTGACGGCAGCTGGTTCGGGCGCTGGGGCACCAACTACATCTACGGCACCTGGAGCGCCCTGTGCGCGCTCAATGCCGCGGGCATGGACCGGGATGCGCCGCCGGTGCGGCGCGCCGCCGACTGGCTGGCCGGCATCCAGAACGCGGATGGCGGCTGGGGCGAGGACGGCGACAGCTATAAGCTCGAATACCGTGGCTACGAACGCGCGCCCAGCGTGGCATCGCAAACGGCCTGGGCGTTGCTGGGCCTGATGGCAGCCGGCGATGCCGCGCACCCGGCCGTGGCACGCGGCATCGAATACCTGCTGCGCACGCAGCAACCGGACGGCCTGTGGCGCGAGCCGCGCTTCACCGCCGTGGGTTTCCCGCGCGTGTTCTACCTGCGCTATCACGGCTATGCCCGCTACTTTCCGCTGTGGGCGCTGGCGCGCTACCGCAACCTGCAGCGCGGCGGCAAGCGGCAGGTGGCGTGGGGACTGTGAACCGCACCCCGCAAGCGCCTGTTATGAGCAAGCCGCGCGTGCTGGTGGTCTGCGGCATGGATTTCGAAGCGAACATCGCCGCGGGCCCGGACAGTGAGATCGTGTACGGCCAGCGCGGCGCGGCGTTGGGCGCCGCCATCGAGCGCCGGGCCGCTGCGTGCGCCGGCATCCTGAGCTTCGGCGTGGCCGGCGGTCTGGATCCTGCGCTGGCGCCGGGGGCTGTCATCGTAGCAACGAGCGTGCGCGACGAATCGAACGAAATGTCCACGCGGGCTGACCCCGACTGGGTGCGCGCGCTGATGCAGTCGCTGCCGCAGGCGGTATCCGGCATCGTCGCCGGGTCGGACACCGCCGTGGCAACGCTCGCCGACAAGGCGGCCCTGTACGCCGCCAGCGGTGCGCTGGCCGTCGATATGGAGTCTCACATCGCCGCCCGCATCGCACACAGCCATGGCCTGCCATTCGCCGCGTGCCGCGTGGTGATCGATCCGGCCACGCGCGCCGTCCCGCCACTGGCGCTGGCCGGGATGGGGAGCGACGGGCGTACCGATGTCGGCGCGGTCATGGCGGGTCTGCTGAAGGCGCCCTGGCAACTGCCGGCGCTGATGCGACTTGGGCGCGATGCCAGTGCCGCGCGTGCGACGTTGGCGGTGGTACGGCGGGCTGTGGGTCAGGGCTTTGCGCTCGGCAAATGCGCTACGTGGTAAGGGATAAGAAGGACTAAACAGCGTTTGCCGACGCTGAATCCGACAAGGTTTCCTGCCTCATCGCCTCATCGCCTCATCGCCTCATCCAAACTTCCGCGCCGCATCCAGCGCCAGTCCCGACCCGATCCCGCCGAACAGATCCCCTTCCACCCGCCGCGCCTTCGGCAGCAATTCGCCGAGCCGCTGTCGCAACAACGGCACGCTGCTGGAGCCCCCCGTGAACAGGATGGTGTCGACCGCATCCGCCGTCACGCCGGCCGTCACCAGCATGTCCTGCACGGTCTTCTCGGTCTTCGCCACGAGCTTGCCGATCGACTCATCGAACTCCTGGCGCGTGATGGCCAGCCTCAGCTCGGGCTCGATGCGATGCAGGTCGACGTCGGTGCGGTCCGTGCCCGAGAGCGCGATCTTGGCCGCTTCCATCTGGATGGCGAGCCAGTGGCCCGCGCGCTCGCGGATCAGGCGGATCATCCGGTCGAGCATCGCGGTGTCGGCCGCGTCGCGATAGTTGTCCATCACGATCGCCCACGCCTTGCGCGTGTAGACCAGGTTGATGGTATGCCAGCTCGCCAGGTCGAAGTACTGGCCCGACGGCATCTCCTTGCCGTTGCGCAGCTTGCTGCCCAGGCCCAGCAACGGCATGGCGCGCGCCAGGCTCAGCGCGCGGTCGAAGTCGGTCCCGCCGATATGCACGCCGCCATTGGCCAGGATGTCGTCGCGGCGGTCCGTGCGGCTGGCGCGTTCCGGCGACAGCCGCACCAGCGAGAAGTCCGACGTGCCGCCACCGATGTCGGCGACCAGCACCAGCTCTTCCTGCGCGATCCTGGCTTCATAGTCGAATGCGGCCGCGATCGGCTCGTACTGGAATTCGATGTCGCGAAAGCCCGCATCGCGGGCGATCTCCGCCAGCGTCTGCTCGGCAAGCTGGTCCGCCTTCGGGTCCTCGTCGATGAAGAACACCGGGCGGCCCAGCACCGCACGCGAGAACGTGGTGCCCGCCGCGCGCTCGGCGCGGCCCTTCAGCTCGCCGATGAAGTGCGCCAGCAGCTTGCGGAAGGGCATGGCCTGCCCCATTACCTCGGTGCTGTCCTCCATCATCGAGGTGCCGAGCAGGCTTTTGAGCGAGCGCATCAGCCGGCCTTCATAGCCCGCGAGGTAGTCGTCCAGCGCCGCGCGGCCATAGCTGACCAGCGGGTCTTCGGCGTGGAAAAAGATCACCGAGGGAAGCGTTTGCTTGCCGTCTTCCAGCGGCAGGAGCGCGGCCGGATGGCCGGGGCGGGTCCAGCCCACCGTGGAGTTGGACGTGCCGAAGTCCAGGCCGCATGCGTTTGACATCATCGATTCCGTTCTCTGTACCACCACTGCAAGTTCCCCGCGCCAGCGAATGGCCGGCGCGGGCCGGGCGCCATTGTAGTGGCAGATGCCGGCCGCCACCGGCCCTTGACACGTTTAGTCCCGCCTCCTATGCTGGCTACGTTCTTTCTATAAGACCTTCGTTCTATCTTATAGAATTACACGGATATCAGGAGACAACATGACTTTCCCGCACCGCCGCAAGCTTCACTCGTGGGCCCGCACCCTGCTGTGCCTCGCCATCCCCGGATTCATGGCCGCCACAGTGCCGGTCCGCGCCGACACTTACCCGAGCCAGCCGGTGCGCCTGGTGGTGCCGTTCCCGCCGGCGGGCGGCACGGACGTGCTGTCGCGACTGGTATTCAACAAGGTCGGATTGGCCACGCACTGGAACGTGGTGGTGGAAAACCGCGCCGGCGCGGGGGGCAATATCGGCCTCGATGCCGTCGCCAAGGCCAAGCCGGACGGCTACACGCTCGGCATGGGGCAGACCGCCAACCTGGCGATCAACCCTGCCCTGTACCCGAAGATGCCCTACGACGCGGTGAAGGACTTCGCGCCCGTGGTGCTGGTCTCGGCCCAGCCAGTGGTGCTGATCGTGCGCGCCGACGCCCCGTACAGGACGGTGGCCGATCTCGTGACCGCGGCCAAGGCCAAATCGTTGTCGATGGCTTCCGCCGGCACCGGCACCGTGGGCCACCTGACCGGCGAGATGTTCGCGCGCCGCGCCGGCATCAAGACGCTGCACGTGCCGTACAAGGGTGCATCGCCGGCGCTGACCGACCTGCTCGGCGGCCAGACCGACTTCTACTTCGCCACGCCGCCCATCGCGATGCCGATGATCAAGGCTGGCAAGATCCGCGCGCTGGCGGTCACGTCGGCCAGGCGCCTGCCGCTGCTGCCGGCGGTGCCGACCGTGGCCGAATCGGGCTATGCCGGCTTCCAGGCGGAAGACTGGAAGGCACTGGTGGCACCGGCCGGCACCTCGCCTGAAGTGGTCAAGCGGCTCAATGCCGAGGTCAACAAGGCGCTCGCCCAGCCCGATACCATCAGCAAGATGCGCGAGGAAGGCAGCGACCCGCGCGGCGGCAGCGCCCAGGACCTGGCCGCCTTCATCAAGGCCGAGAACGCCCGCTGGGGCACGATCGTGAAGGCATCGGGCGCGCGCGTGGAGTAGTCCGCGCCGGCCATCCCAGCATTCCGCAGGAAACCATCATGCAAAAACCGTTGCGCCATGTGCGCGTACTCGACCTGACCAATGTGCTGGCCGGCCCGTTCTGCTGCCACCAGCTGGCGCACATGGGCGCCGAGGTCATCAAGGTGGAAACGCCGGGCACCGGCGACCTGGCGCGCCAGCTCGGCGCCGACGCCGAACTGAACCAGCGCCTGATGGGCGTGTCGTTCCTGGCGCAGAACCCGGGCAAGCAGTCGATCACCCTCAACCTGAAGCATGCGCGCGGCAAGGAAGTCTTCCGCAAACTGGTGCAAAGCGCCGACGTCGTGGTCGAGAACTTCCGCCCCGGCGTGATGACGCGCCTGGGCCTTGGCTTCGAGACGCTGCGGCAGGACAATCCGCGCCTGATCTACTGCGCCATCTCCGGCTTCGGCCAGGACGGGCCGCTGTCGGACCTGCCGGCCTACGACCAGATCATCCAGGGCATGTCGGGCGTGATGAGCATCACCGGCGACGCGCAGACCGCGCCGTACCGGGTCGGCTACCCGGTGTCGGACACCATCGGCGGCATCACGGCGGCGTTCGCCATCGCCGCATCGCTGGCGGACCACCAGCGCACCGAAGGCTATTTCATCGACGTGTCGATGCTGGAAGCCACGCTCGCCACCATGGGCTGGGTGGTGTCGAACCACCTGATCGCCGGCAAAACCCCGGCCCCGATGGGCAACGAGAATTTCACCGCCAGTCCGTCGGGCACCTTCCGCACCGGCGATGGCCTGCTGAACATCGCCGCCAACAAGCAGGAGCAGTTCGAGGCCGTGTGCCGCGTGGTCGGCCGCCCGGACCTGATTGCCGACGAACGCTTCGCGGCGCGCCAGGCCCGCCTGGCAAACCGCGCCGCGCTGACGCAGGCACTGGAAGCCGAGCTGGCAAGGAAACCCGCCGACGCATGGTGGGCGCTGCTCAACGAGGCCGGCGTGCCGGCCGGCCCGGTGCTGGGCGTGCATCAGACCCTGGAACAGCCGCAGGTGCGCGACCGCGGCATGATCGGCACCTTCGCCGACGTGCCTGGCGTGGGCCGCGATATCCGCGTGGTGCGCACCGGTTTCAAGCTGAACCGCGAAGCGCCGTCGGTGGACACGCCGCCGCCGCAACTGGGCGAGCACACGCGGCAGATCCTTGCCGGCCTTGGGTACAGCGAGACCGACATCGACACCCTCACACAGGAGCGCGCCGTATGAGCGAGACCCGACCGACCATGGATCCCGGCCAGCAGATGTCGCAGGACTGGTGGCGCACGGAAATCATCGACATGCGCCCTGGCGAAATCCGCTATCGCGGCTACCCGATCGAGCAGCTGATCGGCCAGGTTTCGTTCGCGCAGATGATCTGGCTGATGCTGCGTGGCGATTTGCCCGGCCCGGGACAGGGCGAACTGCTCGATGCGGCGCTGATGGCGGCCGTCGATCACGGGCCGCAGGCGCCCAGCATCGCGATTGCCCGCATGGCCGCCACGTGCGGCGTCGGGCTGAACAATGCGATGGCTTCGGCGGTCAACGTGCTCGGCGACGTGCATGGCGGCGCGGGCGAGCAGGCGGTGGAGCTGTACCAGGACATCGCGCAGCGCATCGACGCCGGCGATGCGCTGGACCAGGCCGTCAGCGCGGGCCTGCAGCACTATCGCGACCTGCATGGCAAGTTCGTGTCGGGCTTTGGCCATCGCTTCCATCCGCTGGACCCGCGCGCGCCACGCCTGCTGGCGCTGGTGGACCAGGCTGCGGAGAAAGGTGTGGTGAATGGCCGCTACGCCGCGATTGCGCGCGCCGTGGAACGCGCGCTCGGTGAAGGCCGCAGCAAGCCCGTGCCGATGAATATCGACGGCGCCACGGCGGTGATCTACGCAGAGCTGGGCTTCCCGGCGCCGCTGGCGCGCGGGCTGTTCTGCCTGTCGCGCTCGGTGGGCATCCTGGCGCATGCGTGGGAGCAGACGCAGCAGGGCGGCCGCAACAAGGGACCGATCCCGCGCCAGTTCCTGTGGACGTACGACGGCGTGCCGCAGCGCGATGTGCCGGACGGCACCGGGGCCTGACGCCGCTCAGCCCGCCGGCATGGGCCGGGTGGTCACGCGCACGAGCGACGGCGCCGGCGCCTCGACCTGCATCGCGGACCCCACCACGTAGCGATCGCGGCCGTGCGTCTTGGCCAGGTAGAGCGCACGGTCGGCGTCCGCGAACAGCGTGCGCCACAGCAGTTCCTTGCTGCCCGTCTCGCCGCGCAACTGCGCCACGCCGATGCTGACCGATGCAAAGCATCCCTGCCCGGGCAGCGCGATCGCACGGACCTTGCGCAGGATACGGTTGGCCAGCGCGGTGGCTTGTTGTTCGTCGGTGTGCGGACAGAGAATGCAGAACTCCTCGCCACCATAGCGCGCGGCCACGTCGGAGGCGCGGCGCGAGTTGTCGAGCGCCTGGGCGACTTCACGCAGCACCGCGTCGCCGGCGTGGTGGCCGAAGGTGTCGTTGACCTGCTTGAAGTGGTCGATATCGATCACCAGGCACGACAGCGGCTGGCCGCTGCGCTGCCAGCGCGCCACCAGGCCTAGCGCCGACAGGTCCAGCGCGCCGCGGTTGAGCAGGCCGGTCAGCGCATCCACGCGCGCGCCGCTTTCGTTGTTGGCGATGATCTGCTCCATCGCCATCACGGTGAATCCGAACAGCCCGAGCAGCCCCGCGATGAGCGGCGCCAGCGCCCAGGCCGAGCCCGCCGGGCCGGCGAAGAGCAGCGTAAGGTCATGCCGGTCGACGCCGGCCTGCGTGATCGTATGGCTGGCGCAGAAAAGCTGGGTCGACAGCTGCACCAGGCTGGACACCAGCACCAGCGGCGCGCCGATGCTGCGCCGCCCGCGCCCGGTACGCACCAGCGTCACGATCGTCGCCAGCGAAATCGCGGCAAGGATGCCGTAGGCCACGGCCAGCAACACCCGGGGCCCGTCCGGCAGCCCTGAGGACGTCGCCATCAGGCCGAGCACGACCAGTCCGGCCGCCGCCAGCGGGCCGGCATGCACGCTCAGGCCGTAGTAGACGCGCACGCCGCGGTAGATCAGCAGCCAGCCCACCACGAACGCGCCGGCGCCCGCCAGGCCCAGGTTCGGCGCGCCGCCGGCCGCGCTCACGGCCAGCGCCAGTCCGGCGCCGGACACGATCACATGGCCGAACGCCCACAGCCGCCCCGCCTCGATCGCGCGCAGCGCCAAGACCAGCCCGGCCGCAATGACCAGCGTGCTGGAAAAGAACACGATCATCACGACCGCAATGGTCTGCTGGTCCAGGTGCACGAACATCCCTTGACAAAGCCATGAGGCGCGCCGTCGATCGATACGAGGGCACGGGTGAAGGGGGCGACCGCGAATGATATCCCGCCGCGGCTGCCGACGGGCACCCCCGACAAGCCGGGTCACCTCGCCACCACACCGCCCGGGCAAGCGGGATCAGGCAGCCGCCGGCAGCTCCGGGAAATCGGGGAAGTTGCCGCCCAGTCCCTGGGTCAGCGCGCGCGCCGCGCCCAGGACATCGTCACGGAAATCTTCCCGGAAGCGGCTGGCCGGGCAGGTCAGCGTCAGCGCACCGGCCAGGGCGCCGTCCGGACCGAACACCGGCGCCGAAACGCCCGCGATCTCGGGGCTGCGGTCGCCGACCAGCGCAATCACCCCCTGGCGGCGGATGCGGTCGTAGAGTTCGCCGGCCTCGCCGGCAAACGCGCGCAGCACGCGGCCGCCGGCGCCGCGATCGCGCGGCAGTAGCTCGCCCGCGCGGATGTGGTCGCGCACGGGCTGCGGCGAATCGACCCGGTACAGGCACAGCCGGTGTTCGCCCTGCTCGACATGGAACGCGGCGCTTTCGCGCGTGGCCTGTACCAGCGCGCGCAGGACCGGCATGACCACGGCCTCGAGCGAAAACGATGCGGCATAGACCGCATTGAGCCGCGCCACCTCGGGCCCCAGGCTGTAGCGTCCGTCGGGCAGCCGTTGCACCAGCGCGGCATGCTCGAGCGACGCCAGCAACCGCAATAGCGTGCTTTTATAGAGGCCGGAGCGCTGTGCCAGTTCGGCCAGCCCGAGCGAGGTATCGCCAAGCCGGAACGCCGACAGCACGAACAGCGCTCGGTCCACGGCAACGGCACCGCCTTCGGCGGCGTGCTTGTCGGCTTCGGAGACCTGGGCGGCTTTGCGTGGCATAGGCTGGCGCGGAAAGGAAAACCGGCGTGCATGGCACGCCGGCATGACGGAACGAGCAGCCACCGTATAGAACAGGCCTGTCCTTGTCAATGGATGCCCGGTCAGGCCATCAGCGGTGCCCGCCGCCGCGGCCGCCACCCATGGCGCCGCCCATTCCGCGGGCCGCTCCGCCGCCCGTGCCACCGCGCGGCATGGCACGGAAGCCGCGCGCGCCCCAGCCCGCGCCGCCCATGCGGCGGAAGTACACGTGTTGCATCGGATGCACGTGGTGATGGCGATCCACAAAGACGAATGCGCCATAGCCCACCGCTACGGGCGCCCAATATCCGGGATAGCTGTCGTCGTAGTAATAGGGCGTCTGGTAATAATCGCCGCCGCCATCCACCAGTTGCCAGCTGCCGTCAGCTTGCAGGCAGGCCAGTCCGCCCACCTGCTGCCACTGGCCATTGACCACCGCCTGGCCCACGACTGGCTGGCAGGGCGGTCCCGTGCTCCATTCCTCGTCGGCCAGCGCGGGGGTCCCGGCGCAAAGACCGATAACGAACACCCCTGCCGCCGTCCATCTCGCTGCACCGTTCATGGCTCACCTCCTGTGCAGTCACCGGGGCCGTTGCGAGCAGCCCCCATTTCGACCTCGCCTGATAGCTGTTGTATAGACGTATACGCGCGTGGCCGCTGAAATATTCCGGCCAGAACAGACGGCGCAATCCTGGCGGGGAACGAGTGCCTCGTGCAGCGCACCCGTTCAGCATTCACTCCATGGAAAGCCGCGGCGCGTTGGCGCGCGGGTTGTCGTTGAAGCGCTCCTCGATCACGCGCACAGCGCGACCGATGGCGTTTTTCCGCAACAACATTTTCCGTCTTCGCGTTCGCATGGCAACTGCAAAGGCGGCTTAAGCCACATGGCGTGGCATGGCGCGCCACGTATGCGGCGCCTGTGCGTTCCCTGCCCGAATTAGAAGGGTTATTGCCTGCTTTTGGTGAAGCCGTTAGTGCACGGCATGGATAGAATCATGCGTTACCTCCCGCCGCAGCTTTACTTTTCGCATTGGTATGACCCCACCCAACATTTCGCTTTGCGACATCCTGGATGACTTGCGCAGCGCACCGCGACCGCTGACGCCGTCCGAGCACACTTATCTGGCCTACCTCAGGCAGCGGATCGTCACCGGCGATGCCGACCTCTGGACCACGCTGGAAACCGCGGGCGTGCAGTGCAGCGAGCGTCGCCTGTCACCCGAAGTCGTGCAGGCGCTGACCGCCCTGGGCCAGTTGCCCATGCACTGAAACCGCGCGGGGCGCTGCCGCCCCGCCGCGATTGGTCCCGCTTCTCCTCTCCCCCTTCCCCGTCCCCGTCCCCGTCCCCGTCCCCGTCCCCGTCCCGCCAGGGAAACTGCCCAAGCAGATCCGCCAAAGCTTCCGACGAATCGCAATAACGTTGCGGAAGTTTCTGACTCAAGGTCGCCACCCCGGTGGCTACGATCAGCGCTTTACCTCCACCACGCCGCGCGAACGCCAGCCTGCGGCAGGCTGGCCTTCGCGCGGCGTGGTTCCCTGCATGGCACACCTCCTGAAGAACCGGCGCGTCAACCTGCTGTCATTGCGCGCGTTCGTCGCGCTCATGCGTCACCAGGACCTCGGCCGTGCGGCCGCCGAGCTGGGCATCCAGCCGCAACGGCTGCACTATCAGCTGCGCAGCCTGGAGTCCGCGCTCGATACGGCGCTGTTCCGCGTGGGCAGTCCGCATTGGCTGCCCACGCCGGCCGGCATCCGCGCGCTGCCCCGGGCGCAACGTGTATTGGCGATGTGGCGCGATATTCTCGATAGCGTCGCACGCGAGCCCGGGACAACGGATGCCGCAATGCCACCCGATGGCCCCGTGGCTTTCTGGGTGCGGCAAGCCACCATGTAGGCCGCTGAAACGGCTACAGGCGCATGCAGCTGTAAGCCTCGGTCCGGTACGGAAACGCCACCTGCGGGTGGCCGGCCAGCGCCGGCTCCTGGTCAATCACGGCCTGCAACTGCGCACGCACGGTGGCCTGCTGCCCGGGCGGCAGCGACGCAATGAAGCTGACCGACATCACGCGATCGACAACGACCTGCTGCGGCGGGCCTTCATGCACGTAGGGCAGGCTTTCCAGCACCAGCGGGCCGAAACCCCGGGCGGGGAATACCCGCTTCCAATCGCCCTTGTAGAAGCGCGGCGCATCGCCCTCCAGCGGCATCATGATCGCGGTAAGCCGGGCGACCCACGGCACGCTCTCGTCGCGCACGTTCCACACCAGGCCGAGCTTGCCGCCCGGGCGCAGCACGCGGTGGATCTCGGCCATGGCGCGGTCGTTGGCGAACCAGTGGAAGGCCTGCGCGCAGACGATGGCATCGACGCTCGCGTCGGGCAGCGGAATCGCCTCGGCCGTGCCCGCCACGGCCTGCACCGCGGGCAACGCCGCGGACAACTGCGCGCGCATCTCGTCGACCGGCTCGACCGCGATGACGGCCGCGCCCGTCGCAGCCAGCCGTCGCGTGAACTTGCCCGTGCCGGCGCCAAGGTCGATGACCGCATTTCCCGGGCCGAGACCGAGCGTCCCGCGCAGCCAGTCGTCAATGCCTTCCGGATAATCGGGGCGGCCGCGCGCGTAGGTGGCGGCCTGGGCGGCAAATCCTTCGGCGGCGGCGTGGTGAATCTCTGTCATTGGCGGGCTCCGGTCTCGCTGTGGCGCGTTGGATATAACTAGAGCCGTACACTACTACCGCCGGAGGTGACGGGCAAGCGACTCAGTGCTGCATGCCCCAGCGCCGCACCGTCAGCCGTTCGAGCGTGGTGAACACCAGCCCTTCCACCATCAGCCCAATCAGGATCACCGTGGCCAGGCCGGCAAAAACGCGATCGGTGTACAGCTCGTTGCGGTTCTGGAAGATGAACCAGCCGAGCCCGCCCTGCCCCGACGATGCGCCGAACACCAGTTCGGCCGCGATCAGCGTGCGCCAGGCGAAGGCCCAGCCGATCTTCAGGCCCGAGAGGATCGCGGGCAGCGCCGCCGGCACCAGGATCAGCACCACATAGCGCACGCCACGCAGCCCGTAGTTGCGCCCCGCCATGCGCAGCGTCTCGGGCACGCCGCGAAAGCCCGCATAGGTGTTCAATGCCAGCGGCCACAGCACCGAGTGGACCAGCACGAAAATCAGGCTCTTGGTCCCCAGGCCGAACCACAGCAGCGCCAGCGGCAGCAGCGCAATCGCCGGCAGCGGGTTGAACATCGCGGTCAGCGTATCGAGCAGGTCGCGGCCGATGCGGCTCGACACCGCCGCCGTCGTCAGCACGAACGCCAGCGCCACGCCGCACGCATAGCCGCGCAGCAGCACCGACAGCGATGCGACCGCCTTGCCGGGCAATTCGCCATTGGCCATGTCGGTGGCAAAGGCGCGTGCCGTCGCCAGGAACGATG
Source organism: Cupriavidus sp. 21MJTG02-4 (assembly GCF_057798975.1). Classification (NCBI taxonomy): domain Bacteria; kingdom Pseudomonadati; phylum Pseudomonadota; class Betaproteobacteria; order Burkholderiales; family Burkholderiaceae; genus Cupriavidus; species Cupriavidus sp. 21MJTG02-4. The sequence continues at coordinate 21,116 of NZ_JBYOJP010000013.1, forward strand.
GCAGCAGCAGGTCGTTGTCCTGCACGCGTGCCGCCAGCTCCCACAGGATCGCCAGCACCAGCAGGATCGCCGCCTTGCGCAGCCAGCCGTGCTGCCACAGGCGCTGCGGCCACGGCAGTGCGCGGGCAAGCGGCATGGCGACAAAGGGCTCGGGCTCGCGGAGGATTTCGGGGCGCACCTCGGGCAGGCCGCCACGTGGTGCGGCGATGGAGACAGTCATGTTGGATTCCCTGAGTATTGGCGCGCTGCGGCGAGCTCATGCGGCGCCTGTGTCGCTACGGCGTCGGCGGGCACGTCGAACAGCATCTGGTGGATGCGTTGCGCGGCCGCCTGGAACTCTGCACTTCCCTGGCTGGCCAGGCTGAACTGATGACTGTTCAGTTCGGCGCGCACGCGTCCCGGGTGCGGGGACAGCAGCAGGATGCGGCTGCCGACCACGAGCGCCTCTTCGATCGAGTGCGTGACAAACATCAGCGTGAACGCGGCATCGTCCCACAGCGCCAGCAGCTCTTCCTGCATGCGCCGGCGCGTCAGCGCGTCGAGCGCGGCGAATGGCTCGTCCATCAGCAGCACCTTGGGCCGCATGGCCAGCGCGCGCGCAATCGCCACGCGCTGCTTCATGCCGCCCGACAGCGTGTGCGGATACGCGTCGGCAAAGCCGGCGAGTCCGACTTTGTCGAGGCAATGCATCGCGCGTTCATCGGCCTCCGCACGCGACATGCGGCGCGATTGCCGCAGCGGGAACATCACGTTTTCGCGCACCGTCTTCCACGGCGGCAACTGGTCGAATTCCTGGAACACCACGATGCGGTCCGGCCCCGGCGCCTGCACGCGTTCACCGTCGAGCCGGATCTCGCCCTCGCAAGGCGGCACGAAGCCCGCCACGGCCTTGAGCAGCGTGGACTTGCCGCAGCCCGACGGACCCAGCAGCACGAAGCGGTCGGCCGCATGCACGTCAAAGCTCACGCGGTGCGTCGCGCGCACGATGCGTGCGTCGGTGCGGTACTCCAGCGACACGCCGTCCACCTGCAGCAGCGGGCCGCGCGCCGCGCCACGGTCGGACACGACGCGCAGGTTGTGCGTCGCCATGTCAGCTGCCCTGCGCGGTGGCCGGGTCCTGGAAGAAATAGTCCTGCCAGGATTTCGGCTGGTTGCGGATGGCGCCCACGCGGTGCATGAAGTCGGCAAGCACGAAGGTGTTCTGCGGCGTCACCTTGAACTGCACCTGCGGGTTCTTCAGCACCTTGACCAGCAGCGCGCGATCGATCTTCGCCTTGTTCACGCGGATGTACAGGTCCGCAGCGGCTTCCGGGTTCGCGCTGGCGAACTTCGCCGCCTCGGCGAGCGCATCGACAAACGCGCGATAGGTCTTCGGGTTCTCGTTGCGGAATTTTTCCGTCGCGTAGAGCACGGTCGCCGAACTCGGGCCGCCGAGCACGTCATACGAATTCAGTACGATGCGCGCATTCGGATTGCCCGCCAGCTCCTGCTCCTGGAACGGCGGATTGGCAAAGTGCCCGGTGATCTCGGTACCGCCCGCAATGATCGCGGCCGTCGCATCGGGGTGCGGCACGGCCACCGTCCACTTGTCGAGGCGATTGAACGCCTTGTCGCCCCACTGCTTCGCGGCGGCAAGCTGCAGCACGCGCGACTGCACGGACACCGTCACCGCCGGCAAGGCGATGCGGTCCTGCTCGGAGAAGTCGGCAATCGTCTTCACCTTCGGGTTGTTGCTGACGAGGTAGTAGGGAAAGTTGCCGAGCGACGCGACGCCGCGCACGTTCTGCTTGCCGAGCGTGCGGTCCCACAGCGTCAGCAGCGGACCGACGCCGGCACCGGCGATATCGATGGCGCCGGACAGCAGCGCGTCATTGACCGCCGCACCGCCGGACAGCTGCGTCCATTCGACCTTGATGTCGACGCCCTGCTGCTTGCCGTGCTTTTCGATCAGCTGCTGGTCGCGCGCCACGTTGAGCAGCAGGTAGACCACGCCGAACTGCTCGGCAATGCGCAGCTTGCCTTCGGCATGCGCGGCACCGGTTCCGGCCAGGCCTGCGCCGAGGGCGAGCAACACCAGCTTGCGCGGCCAGCGACGGGCACGCGCGGTGAAGCGGGAGGGGAACATGCGGATAACTCCGGAATAAGATGAAGCGGAAGGACCTTCGGCTACGCCACCGCGCTCAACGCGGTACGTCGCCTTCGATGGTGGTGCGATACATCACGCGACGCAGTTCGGCCGGACAGCCCGAGGCAAGATGCAGCAGCGAGCGGTTGTCCCAGAACACCAGGTCGTTCTCCTGCCAGGCATGGCGATACACATGTGCGGGCCGCGTGCTGTGCGCAAACAGCTGGTCGAGCAGTGCGCGGCTCTCGTCTTCAGGCAGGCCGGCAATGCGCGTGGTGAAATGCTCGCTGACAAAGATCGCCTTGCGTCCGGTTTCCGGGTGTGTGCGCACGACAGGCTGCAGCACCGGCTTCACCTGCGCGACCTGCTCCGGGGTAAGGTCGGGCCGCCACGGGCTGCGCGCCTGCAGTTCTGCATAGCGGGCGAGATAGGTGTGCTCGGCCTGCAGGCCCTCGACGGCACGCTGCAATGCGCGCGGCAGCGTATCCCACGCCAGGTGCATGTTGGCAAACAGCGTGTCGCCGCCTTCGGCGGGCAGCTCGCGCGCATGCAGCAGCGAGCCAAGGCTCGGCTTGTCCTTGTAGGAGAGATCGGAATGCCAGAAGTGGCCGGCATCGCCCAGGCCGATCGGCTTGCCGTTCTCCACCACGTTCGACACCACCAGGATCTCCGGATGGCCAGGCAGCTGGAACTGGTTCAGCACGTGGATCTGCAGCGGGCCGAAGCGGCGGCTGAAGGCGACCTGCTGCGCCGGCGTGATGCGCTGGTCGCGGAACACCAGCACGTGATAGTCGAGGTGCGCGCGATGGATGCGCGCGAAATCGCCGGCGGACAACGGTTGCGACAGATCCAGTCCGATCACTTCGGCACCGAGCGGTGCGTCGAACGGACGGATGCGGAAGCGATCCGCGACCGCTGGGGCTTGCGGTACGTAGGACCGGCGGCTCGGCTGGCCGCTATGGAGATTTGCAGTCATGGCAGGCTCGGTGAGCGGGTACGAGCCTTGCACTGTAGGGAACGCCGATTGGGGCGGTCAACGAACGAAATCGCTGCCGCTTATGCGGGCAGCGCATATCCATGTCTTGACATGGACCGCCCCGCGATCGAAGCGGTGATCAGCCGGCCTGCTGCTTGTCTTCGATCAGACGCACGAGCGCGTGCAGCAGCCGGTTGGCGGGCACGGCAATGCCGAGCGCATCGCCGCGGCGCACGATCAGGCCATTGAGATGGTCGATCTCGCTGCGCTTGCGGCGCGCGAGATCCTGCGCGGTCGATGACGTCTGCGCGGGCATGGTCTCCGCGATGCGGCTCACCGCCAGCGCAGTATCCGGCGGCAGGATCACGCCGTCGGCCTGCGCGACCGCCAGGCATTCCGCGACGATATCGCGCATCACGGCTTCCACGCCTTCGCCGCGTACCAGCCGGCCATACGGCAACTGCGTGATCGCCGATAGCGCGTTGTACACGCAGTTCAGGATCAGCTTGGCCCACAGCGCGCCGCGCACATTGCCGGAGGTCTCGACCGGCACGCCGGCCGCGGCCAGCGTGCTGGCGAGGCGCTCACCCTGGCTGGTCGGCTCGATCACCAGTTCGCCGCGCCCGTTGTGCCTGACGTGTCCCGGGCCCGCCATCTCGGTGGCCACATAAACCACCGCCGCAGCCACCTCCTGCTCCAGCAGGCCGCGCAGCGTGTCGGCATTCTCGACGCCGTTCTGCAGCGACAGCACCAGCGCGCCCGGCGCGAGCGACGGCTTCATGGCGAGCGCCGCGCCCTGCGTGTCGGTGGACTTCACGCAGAACAGCACGAGATCCGCGCCTTGCACCGCGCTCGCCTCGGTGCTCGCCGATACCCTGACCTGCTCGTCGAACGATTGCGTTTCCAGGCGCAGGCCGCGCGCCTCGATGGCCTGCACGTGTTGCGGCCGGGCGATCAGCACCACCTCGTGGCCGGCCCGCGCCAGCATCCCGCCGTAGTAGCAACCGACTGCCCCGGCGCCCATCACTGCGACTTTCATGATTTGCACGCTCCCTGCTGTGAACCCCGATGGTGCGCGACGTGGCGTCATACCCCGAGCCCGCGTCGCCTGCATGAAGACGATTATGACAGGGCAGCTGCGCAGGGCCGCGCATATGCAAATGCAATTTGGTTCTTTGCCGCGCGTGGCCTCGGACATCCTGTGCTGCTACCATGCGCAAGCCCGGCGCAACGTACGCTGCGGCTTCATCCGGCATCTTCCTCGCGCATGCCGCTCCAGCACCCGACCAAGAACAACCCGATCATGAGACTTGAAACCATTGCCGTCCACGGCGGCTATTCGTCCGACCCCACCACGCGCGCCGTTGCGGTGCCGATCTACCAGACCGTCGCGTACTCGTTCGACAGCGCGCAACACGGCGCCGACCTGTTCGACCTGAAGGTGCCCGGCAACATCTACAGCCGCATCATGAACCCGACCAACGACGTGCTGGAGCAGCGCCTGGCCGCGCTGGAAGGCGGCGTCGGCGCGCTGGCGCTGGCCTCGGGCATGGCGGCCATTACCTACGCGATCCAGACCATCGCCGAGGCCGGCGACAACATCGTCTCGTCCAGCCAGCTCTACGGCGGCACCTATAACCTGCTCGCGCACACGCTGCCGCAATCGGGCATCGAAACGCGCTTCGCCGATGGCCGCAACCCGGCGGCTTTCGGCGACCTGATCGACGAACGCACCAAGGCCGTGTTCGTCGAATCGGTCGGCAACCCGCTCGGCAATGTGGTCGACATCGAAGCCATTGCGCGCGTGGCGCACAACCACGGTGTGCCGCTGATCGTCGACAACACCGTGCCCTCGCCATACCTGTGCCGGCCCTTCGAGCACGGCGCGGACATCGTCGTGCATTCGCTGACCAAGTACCTCGGCGGCCATGGCACCAGCGTGGGCGGCGCCATCGTCGACAGCGGCAAGTTCCCGTGGGCCGAGCACAAGGCGCGCTTCAAGCGCCTGAATGAACCCGACGTGTCGTACCACGGCGTGGTCTACACCGAAGCGCTGGGCCCGGCGGCCTACATCGGCCGCGCACGCGTCGTGCCGCTGCGCAACACCGGCGCGGCGCTGTCGCCGTTCAATGCGTTCCTGATCCTGCAGGGCATTGAAACGCTCGCGCTGCGCCTCGATCGCATCACCGAAAACACGCTGGCCATCGCCAGGCATTTGCAGAAGCACCCCAAGGTGGACTGGGTCAACTTCGCCGGCCTGCCGGAGCACGCGGACCACGCGCTGGTGCAGAAGTACCTCGGCGGCCGCGGGCCGGGCATCCTGTCGTTCGGCCTGAAGGCCGGCGGGCGCGAAGGCGGCGCGCGGTTCCTCGACGCGTTGCAACTGTTCACGCGCCTGGTCAACATCGGCGATGCCAAGTCGCTGGCCACGCACCCGGCTTCGACCACGCACCGCCAGCTCAACGCCGATGAACTCAAGGCCGCCGGCGTGAGCGAGGACATGGTGCGCCTGTCGATCGGCATCGAGCATATCGACGACCTGATCGAGGACCTAGACCGCGCGCTGAACGCTGCCTGAGCGGGATGGCGCGACCGCGCGTCCCCGCATGGGGCACGCGGCCCTGCGGGCGGCATCGTGCGCCGCTCCCCATATGTACTTTCGGCATATGGGCATGACGAAACACTCGTTCCTTCCTTGTCTGCCTTTCCCTACAATGGCCCGACCATGCAGCCCGATGGCTGCGCTATTCCAAACGGGGAGCTTTGATGAAGATCGGCAAGGGGATCCGGCTGTTCGCAGCCGTGCTGGCAGTTGGCGTGATGCAGGCGGCGGCCGCTGCCGATCCGGACAAGAAGGAAATCCGTTTTGGCGCAACGGCCGGCCCGTACGCGGACCAGATCCGCTATGGCGTGAAGCCCGTGCTGGAAAAGCGCGGCTACAAGGTGACCATCGTCGAGTTCAGCGACTACGTGCAGCCGAACCTGGCGCTGGCCGATGGCGCGATCGACGCCAACGCATTCCAGCACGTGGCCTACCTGAAGAAGTTCTCGGCCGACCGCAAGCTGCAGCTCTCCGAAGTGGTCCAGGTGCCCACGGCGCCGATCGGCATCTACAGCAACAAGCACAAGGCCCTGACCGAAGTGAAGGCCGGCGCCACGGTGTCGCTGCCCAATGATCCGAGCAACCTCGCGCGCGCGATCACCATCCTGCAGCAGATCGGCTGGGTCACGCTCAAGCCGGGCACGGACATGATCCGCGCCTCGGAGCGAGACATCGACAGCAACCCGCACAAGCTCAAGCTGATCCAGCTCGAAGCCGCGCAACTGCCGCGCTCGCTCGACGACGTGGACTATGGCTTCGTCAACGGCAATTTCGCGCTGGCCTCCGGCCTTAAGCTGACCTCGGCGCTGGCGCTCGAGAAGATTCCGGACTACTACATGAACCTGGTGGCGGTGAAGACGGCGGACCTGAACAAGCCGTTCGTGAAGGACATCCGCGACGCCTACCAGTCGGCCGAGTTCAAGACCGTGGCGCAGCAGCGCTTCGCGGGCTTCGTGCCGCCGGCTTACCAGAAGTAAGCGGATGGGCTGAACGCAGCCAGTATGGAAAGGCTCCCATCGGGAGCCTTTCTTGTTTTTAAAGGCTGCGCTTGCTGCAGCACGGCATGGGCGATCCCATCACGCTTCTGCGCCCGGAGTAACACAAGCGCCGCTTTCCGTCCCCCACGCGCGCGCCGATGCCCTAAACTCATAGCAACCCGACGCGGTCCCGCTGTCCCACAAGGAAGCGCGGGATCCCTGACACGCACATCGGAGGCCTCCCACATGGGCACGGTTGCGAGCTTTGACATCGGCTACACACGATACCTGGACCCGCCGGGCGCATCCCCGGTTTCTTCTTCCCCTCTCCCGCCATTCGCCACCGATCCGGACGCGCTGCTGCCGCTGTACCGCGCCATGGTGCTGACCCGCCAGTTCGACCTCAAGGCCATTGCGTTGCAGCGCACGGGCAAGATCGGCACGTTCGCCTCGGCGCTCGGACAGGAAGCCATCGGCGTCGGCGTGGCCAGCGCCATGCGCCGCGAGGACGTGCTGGTGCCGTCCTACCGCGAACATGCCGCGCAGTTTGTGCGCGGCGTCAGCATGACCGAGAGCCTGCTGTACTGGGGCGGCGACGAACGCGGCAGCGGCTTTGCGGCGGCGCCGCATGACTTCGGCAACAACGTGCCGATCGGCACGCAGGTTTGCCATGCCGCGGGCGTGGCCTATGCCTTCTTGCTGCGCAACGAACCGCGCGTAGCGGTCTGCATGCTCGGCGATGGGGGCACCTCGAAGGGCGATTTCTACGAGGGCATGAACATGGCCGGCGCGTGGCATGCGCCGCTGGTCATCGTCGTGAGCAACAACCAGTGGGCCATCTCCATGCCGCGCAGCCGCCAGACGGCCGCGCATACGCTGGCGCAGAAGGCGATCGCGGCGGGCATTCCGGGCGAGCAGATCGATGGCAACGACGTGGTCGCCGTGCGGCACCGCGTGGGCGAGGCGATCGAGCGCGCGCGGGCCGGCGACGGACCCACGCTGATCGAGGCCGTCACCTACCGGCTGGGTGATCACACCACGGCCGACGATGCGTCGCGCTACCGAGACGAGTCGACCGTCAAGGCGCACTGGCAGGCGGAGCCGCTGCTGCGGCTGCGCGAACACCTGGTCAAGCTTGGCGCCTGGGACGCGGGGCGCGAGGAGGCACTGGTTCGCGAATGCTCGCAACAGGTGGCGCAGGCCGTGGAAGCGTATCTGTCGCTGCCGCCGCCCGACCCGGCCGCGATGTTCGACTGCCTGTTCGCCACCATGCCGGCGGCGTTGCAGGAACAGCTGGCGACGGCACGGCGCTACGCCGCGCCGCATCAGCCCAACCCGAACTGAGGCGCGCGCATCATGGCTGAAATCACTCTGGTCGAGGCCGTCAACCAGGCGCTGGGCTACGCGCTGGAACACGATCCCGACGTCTTGCTGCTGGGCGAGGACATCGGCGTGAACGGCGGCGTGTTCCGCGCCACGGTCGGCCTGCAGGCGCGCTTCGGGCCACAGCGCGTGCTGGACACGCCGCTGGCCGAATCCGGCATTGTCGGCGCGGCCATCGGCATGGCGGCGATGGGGCTCAAGCCCGTGGCCGAGATCCAGTTCACCGGCTTTATCTATCCGGCCATCGACAACATCATCAACCACGCCGGGCGCATGCGGCACCGCACGCGCAACCGGCTGGGCTGTCCGCTGGTGGTGCGCTCGCCGTTCGGCGCGGGCATTCACGCGCCCGAGCATCATTCGGAAAGCCCCGAGGCAATCTTCGCCCACATGCCGGGCATCCGCGTGGTCATCCCGTCGTCGCCGGCGCGCGCGTATGGCCTGCTGCTGGCCGCGATCAACGACCCCGACCCGGTGATTTTCCTGGAGCCGACGCGCCTGTACCGGCTGTTTCGCCAGGAGGTCGTCAACGATGGCGCGGCATTGCCGCTCGATGCCTGTTTCACGCTGCGCGAAGGCAGCGATGTCACGCTGGTGAGCTGGGGCGCGATGCTCCAGGAAACGCTGGCCGCGGCGGACCAGCTCGCCGAGGAAGGCGTGTCCGCCGCCGTGATCGACGTGGCCACGCTCAAGCCGCTCGACATGCAGACCATCCTCGAATCGGTGGCGCGCACGAGCCGCTGCGTGATCGTGCACGAGGCGCCGCGCACGGCGGGCTTCGGCGCGGAGATCGCCGCGGGGCTCGCCGATGCCGGCCTGTACTCGCTGGCGGCGCCGGTGCAGCGCGTGACCGGCTTTGACACCGTGGTGCCGCTGTCGCGGCTGGAGCATACCTACCTGCCGAGCGTGGCGCGCATCGTCGATGCCGTGCGCAAGGCGCTGGCCGCCTGACCGATCTGGGACGAAAATCCGGGGACGCAACCATGAGAGTGTTCAAGCTGCCCGACCTGGGCGAAGGCCTGCAGGAGGCCGAGATCGTGACGTGGCATGTGAAGGCCGGCGACACCGTGGCCGTCGACCAGCCACTGCTGTCGGTGGAAACCGCCAAGGCCATCGTCGAGATTCCGTCGCCTTACGCGGGCACGATCGGCAAGCTGTTTGCGCAGGCCGGCGACATCGTCCACCTGGGCGCGCCGCTCGCGGGCTTCGAGGGCGCCGGCGATGATGCCGATGCGGGGACGGTGGTCGGCGCGGTCAAGGTCGGCTCGCACGTCGTGGCGGAATCGGCCACGCCGCTCGCGCCCGGCGCGGGCGGCGCAGGCATCAAGGCGACGCCGGCCGTGCGTGCGCTGGCGCGGCGCCTGGGCGTGGACCTGGCGATGGCAAACCCGTCCGGTGCCGATGGCGTGGTCACCGCCGCGGATGTGGAGCGCGTGGCGTCGACACTCGCCGAAACCGGGCCGGGCGAGGTCCTGCGCGGCGTGCGTCGCGCGATGGCGCAGAACATGGCGCGCGCGCAGAGCGAGGTCGCCGCCGCAACGGTGATGGACGATGCCGATATCCATGCCTGGCAGGGCGCGCATGACGTCACCATCCGCCTGGTGCGCGCGCTGGTCGCCGGCTGCCGCGCGGAGCCGGGCCTGAATGCCTGGTACGAAGGCCAGACCGGCAAGCGCCACGTGATGCAGAAGATCGACGTCGGCATTGCCGCGGACCTGCCCGAGGGCCTGTTCGTGCCGGTGCTGCGCAACGTGGGCAACCGCGACGCGGCCGACCTGCGCCATGGGCTGGATCGCATGCGCGCCGATATCCGCGCGCGCACGATCGCGCCCGAGGAGATGCGCGGCAGCACCATCACGCTGTCGAACTTCGGCATGATCGCGGGACGCTATGCCGCGCCGATCGTGGTGCCGCCAACCGTGGCGATCCTCGGCGCCGGCCACATCCGCGACGAAGTGGTGGCCGCCGGCGGCGTGCCGGCGGTGCACCGCGTAATGCCGCTGAGCCTGACCTTCGACCACCGCGTGGTCACCGGCGGCGAGGCGGCGCGCTTCCTCGCCGCAGTGATCGCCGACCTGGCGCTGCCCGAATAGCCGGCGCGGTCAGGCCAGGCGGATCTCGCCGTCGAACGTCGCGCTCAGCTTCAGCTTGCCGAGTTCCAGCGTCATCTTCACCGGCAGGATCTCGTTGCCGGCCAGCTCGCCGCTGTCGAGCGCGGCGGCCACGGCTTGCTCGATCTCTCGCTGAGAACTGACCCCCACGGTCTTGAGGAACTTGCGGATGCTCGTGTTGAAGGCTTCCTGGTCCATGTCGATCTCCTGACGGGTGGTTCGCTTGCCGGTTACGCCTTGATAGTAGTGCAGGTGCCGCAGGACTGGCGCGCGCGTGCAAAACGCGCTACACAGGAGGCTGGCCGCCCAGGAGATGCGATGCCCGCCATCCATGACCGCCCGAGTCCGCTCCCTAGCCCGACCTCCCGCTGGCTGTATCGCCTGGCATCGCTGCTCGCGGCCGCACTGCTCATGGCGGGCTGCGCCAGCCTGCCGCCGCAGGACGCGCGCGTCGCCTCCTACGCGGTCACCGATACGGCCGGTACGCTGCTGGGCCGCACCCTGGCGCCGCTGCTGTCCGCGCACCCTGGCCAGTCGGCCTTCTATCCGCTCGCCAGCGGCCCGGACGCACTGGTGGCGCGACTGGCCCTGGCCAGGGCCGCGCAGCGCACGCTGGACGTGCAGTATTACATCTACGACGGCGACCTGACCGGCAAGACGCTGCTGGCCGACATCATCGCCGCAGCCGACCGCGGCGTGCGCGTGCGGCTGCTGCTCGACGACCTGCACCTGTCCGGCCAGGACCGCATCCTGTCCGCGCTCGACGACCACCCGAACATCGAAGTGCGCCTGTTCAATCCGTTCACGGCACGCAGCCTGCGCATGGCCCAGATGGCCTTCGACTACAGCCGGCTGAACCGCCGCATGCACAACAAGTCGATGACGGCCGACAACCAGGCCACCATCGTCGGCGGCCGCAATATCGGCGACGCCTATTTCTCGGCCGACAAGGGCTCGGACTTCACGGATCTCGACCTGTTGCTGGCCGGCCCGGTGGTGCCCGAGGTCTCGGCCGTGTTCGACGACTACTGGAACGGTGCCGCCGCGTACCCCGTCAGTGCGCTGGCCAGGCCGCCAGAGGACGCGGCAGCGCAATTGCAGGACATACGCGAATACCTCGACCAGCATGTCGCCGAAGCGCGCGGCGGCGAGTATTCGCAGGCCCTGCTGGCGTCCGGCCTCGCACAGGCACTCGAAAGCGGCAAGCTTCCGGCGTACTGGGGCCATGCCGCGGTGATCGCCGACAAGGCGGCCAAGGTCACGCTGCCGCCCGAAGACGATTCGAGCCATGCCATCCCCAAGCTGGCGAAGCTGCTCGGCAGCGCGCAACAGGAACTGGCGCTGGTATCGCCTTACTTCGTGCCGGACCGCAAGTCGGTGGACTGGCTCGCGCAGATGACAAAGCGCGGCGTGAAGGTGCGCATCCTGACCAACTCCTTCGCGGCCACCGACGTCAGTGCCGTGCACGCGGGCTATTCGCCCTGGCGCAAGGACCTGCTCGAAGCCGGCGTGGAACTCTATGAACTCAAGCCATCTGCCTACGCCGAGATCGCGCATGAAGGCAAGCACGCGCACCGCAGCATGATCAGCAAAAGCCGCGCCAGCCTGCATGCGAAGAGCTATATGGTGGACCGGCACCTGCTGTTCGTCGGCTCGCTCAACCTGGATCCGCGCTCGGCCCGGCTCAATACCGAGATGGGCGTAGTGGTCGACAGCGCGCCGCTGTGCGAAGCGCTCGGCAAGGACCTGGACCAGGCGCTGCTGGACGTCGCCTACAAGGTCATGCTCGCACCCGGCACCGATGGCAACGCCGCGCACCTGGAATGGGTGACGCGCGAGAACGGCCTGCTGCGCACCTATGACAGCGAGCCGGGCATGGGCGCGCTGCAGCATCTCGGGCAGGGACTGCTGCGGATGCTGCCGATCGAAGAGGAACTGTAGACTGCCGGACGCGCATCTGGCGCTGCGTTGGCCCTGTATATAATGCGGTTCCGATCGCCGCCGCGCATCGCGACTGACCTCCATGGAATCCAAGACCGCCCGCCTCACCATCCTGATCGATCCGGCCAAGAAGAAGGCTTTCGAGACCCTGTGCGCGTCGCAGGACCTGACACCCTCGCAAGTGGTGCGGCAACTCATCCGCGAATACCTCGCCCAGCACGGCGTCGACTACGCCACCAAGCCAAAGGCCGTCGGCCGCAAGAAGGCCTCGGCCGACAAGGCCTGAGCCCGTCGTCATGCCTGCCGCGCGATCCGCGCGCAGCGCTCGGCCGCTTCGGCCAGCGTTTCCTGGTAGTTCCCCTCCCCCAGCGCCGCCAGCACGCCGGCGCGCGCAAGCTTCTGGCGCACGCGCGCGTTGGCTTCGCACAGCACCACGGCCACGCCGCGATGCCTGAGCTTGCCGATCACCTCCTCCAGCGTCTGCAGGCCGGTCATGTCCATGAACGGCACGCGGCGCAGCCGGATCAGCAGCACACGCGGATCGGTATGGGTCTGGATCAGCGCGCGCTCGAAGTTCTCCACCGCGCCGAAAAAGAACGGCCCGTCGATGCCGTACACCAGCACGCCGGCCGGCAGGCCGGACGGCACCCCGCCGTCGCGCGACAGTTCGTGCTCCAGGTCGGGCGCATCCTGGCGCGACACCTCCACCGACTCCGCCATGCGCCGCAGGAACTGCAGCATGGCCAGGATCACGCCGATATTGACCGCCACCACCAGGTCGGCCAGTACGGTCAGGCAGAACGTGATCAGCAGGATGGCCACGTCCGCCCGCGGCGCGCGGCGCACCATGCGCGCGAAATGCCGCAGCTCGCTCATGTTGTAGGCCACCACGAACAGGATCGCCGCCAGCGCGGCCAGCGGCACATTGGCGGCCAGCGGCGCCAGGAACATCACCACCAGCACCAGCGTCACGGCGTGCGTGATGCCCGCCAGCGGACTGTTGCCGCCATTGCGGATATTGGTCGCGGTACGCGCGATGGCGCCGGTCGCGGCAAAGCCGCCGAACAGCGGCGCGACCACGTTGGCCAGCCCCTGCCCCACCAGTTCCTGGTTGGAGTCGTGGCGCGTGCCGGCCATGCCGTCGGCGACCACGGCGGACAGCAGCGATTCGATCGCGCCGAGCATGGCGATGGTGAAGGCGGGCCCGGCCAGTTCCAGCACGCGCGCGAGCGTGACTTCGGGCAGCGACAGCCCCGGCAGGCCGCGCGGCAGGCCACCGAAGGCGCTGCCGATGGTGGCCACGCCATCGAAGTGGAACAGCGCCTGGATGGCGGTGGCCGCCACCAGCGCCACCAGCGGCCCCGGAATGCGCCGCAGCCAGGGTACGCGCGGCGTGCCAACCACCAGCAGCAGGCTCAGCAGCGCGATCCCCGTGGTGGCCGGATGCAGATGCGGCAAGACTTGCAACAGGTGCCAGAGCTTCTGGTGGAAATGATCGCCGGCGACCGCCGGCAGGCCGAAGAAGTCGCGCCACTGGCCGACGAAGATGATCACGCCGATGCCTGCGGTGAAGCCAACGATCACCGGCGCCGGGATATAGCGGATCACGCTGCCAAGCCGCGTCAGCCCCATGGCCACCAGGATCAGCCCGGCCATCAGCGTGGCGATCTGCAGGCCGTCGATGCCGTGCTTTGCCGTGATGCCCGACAGGATGACGATGAACGCCCCGGTCGGCCCGGCGATCTGCACCCGGCTGCCGCCAGTCGCCGAGACCAGCAGGCCGGCCACGATCGCCGTGTACAGTCCCTGCTCCGGCTTGGCCCCCGAAGCCATTGCAAAGGCCATGGCGAGCGGCAGCGCCACCACGCCGACGATGGCCCCCGCAACGATATTGGAGAGCCAGTTCCCGCGGCGGAACAATCCAGCCTGCCATGCTTCGCGCAACGCAATCATTGGGGCACCTTCGTCGACGGAGAATCGATAAGCACATCCGATGATAACAGTATGTTAATCATCGGCTACACCGGGCGAGCCCGTCCGGCGGCGGCGAACCGATGCCGGAAAGCGCACTGAAGGGCTGTCGCGACGGGCAGGCAATTCCTATACTGGAGTGGCCCGCGCGAACCGGGGCGTGCAGCCGGAAACGCGCCGGCTTTCAGTGGACTGGCAGGCGGAGGACACGATGTTCAAGCACTTCCTGGTTCCCACGGATGGCTCGCCCCGCGCCGACGCGATGATTGCGCGCGCCATGACCTTTGCCGGACGCCTTGGCGCCCGCGTCACGGGCCTGCATGTGATTCCCCAGTACCACCTGATGACCTACCGGCTGACCAGCCTGCAGGACACCCGGGAGACCTTCGCCGCGGAGACCGCGCGCCATGCCGACGAGTTCCTGGCCGCACTGAGCCGGGCGGCTACGCAGGCGGGCGTGCAATGCGAGACCGTCACCGCCACGGACGATCACCCGTGGCAGGCCATCGTGCAGACGGCGCAGCAAAGAGATTGCGACCTGATCGTGATGTCATCGCACGGACGGCGCGGCCTGCAGGCCATGCTGATCGGCAGCGAGACGCACCGGGTCCTTACCCACAGCGCGATTCCCGTGCTGGTATTCCGCTAGGCGCCCGCAGGGGCCTGGCATGCGGGCGACAGCCCGTTTCCCCACCTTCATCACAAGACCAAGGAGTTCGATCATGGCGATTCGCATTGGCGAAGTTGCTCCAGACTTCACCGCCGAAACCACGCAGGGGCCGATCAGTTTCCATGAATGGATCGGCGACGGCTGGGCCATCCTGTTCTCGCACCCGAAGGATTTCACGCCGGTCTGCACCACCGAACTCGGCTATATGGCCGGCCTCAAGCCCGAATTCGAGAAGCGCAATACCAAGATCATCGGCCTGAGCATCGACCCGGTCGGCGACCATTCGCGCTGGGCCAAGGACATCGAAGAGACGCAGGGCCACGCGGTCAACTACCCGATGATTGGCGACGCCGACCTGAAGGTGGCCAAGCTCTATGACATGATCCATCCGGAAGCCAGCGGCGGTCCGCGCACGGCCGTGGATAACGCCACCATCCGCTCCGTGTTCTGGATCGGGCCGGACAAGAAGATCAAGGCGATGCTCGCGTACCCGATGAGCGCCGGCCGCAATTTCGATGAAGTCCTGCGGTTGCTGGACGCCCTGCAGCTCAATGCTAAGCATGCCGTGGCCACGCCGGCCAACTGGAAGCCGGGCGAAGACGTGATCATCCCGACTTCGGTGTCGGACGAGGAGGCCCGGAAGAAATACCCGGACGGCTTCAAGACGCTGAAGCCCTACCTCCGGGTAGTGTCGCAGCCAAAATAGGCCCGCGGCGGGCGGCGCCGCCGTCCGTGCCCCCGGTGGTTACCGGCGCCGCCTCATACTTTTGGATGAGGCGGCCGAATCACCGGGAAAACTATCCACAGGAACAGTGGATATCCGGCCTATTGACAACCGCACAAGGCGCGCCGGGACTGGGAAACACTGGAGTGCCTAAATTCTAGGCAGGCCGCCGGTGTGGGGAAATGGTTGCACCGGCAGCGATTCTGTGCCTGATGCGATACAACCCGGGTCCGGTTCAGTGCACCAGGACGCTGCGAAGCGTCTCGGCCAGTTCCTTGGCCACGAACTTGGCCACATAGGCATCGGCGCCGACCTTGCGGACGTGTTCCTCGCTGGCCTCGCCCGAAAGCGATGAATGAATCACCACCGGAAGGGCCTTGAGGCGGCTGTCGGCCTTGATCCGGCGGGTCAGCGTAAAGCCATCCATCTCGGGCATTTCCAGGTCGGTCAGCACCAGCGCTACCTCGTCGTGGATCGAGCGGCCGTTGCTGGCCGCCTCGGTCGCCATGCTGTCGAGCAGCTCCCAGGCTTCCTTGCCCGACTTGGTCATGACCACCGGCGCGCCGAGCGCCTTCAGGCTCTGCTCGATCAGCCCGCGTGCGAGCGCCGAATCGTCGGCGGCGATCACCTTGGTGCCTGGCGGCAGCGCAAGCTGCGGCCCGACGGATTCCGGAACGACGTCCGGCTGGCGCGACGGCAGCACGTCGCGCAGGATCTGCTCGACGTCGAGCACCTGCACCAGGCGCGCCTGGTCGGTGCCGGCATCGAGCTTGGCGATGCTGGTCACGTGGCCGGTGCGCACGCTGGCCTCGGCCGAATGCACCTGGTTCCATTCCAGCCGCACGATCTCTTCGACCGCTTCCACGGCAAACCCCTGCGTAGACCGTGCGTATTCGGTGACCAGCAGGATGCCCAGGCCGTTTGCGGGCTTGCAGCCCACCAGGCGCGGCAGGTCGATCACGGGAATCACCTGGCCGCGGATGTCGGCCATGCCGAGGATCGACGGGTCGGCGCCGACCACCGTGGTGACCGGCGGCATCACCAGGATTTCGCGGACCTTGAAGACATTGATGCCGAACAGTTCGGACTGGCCTGAATGCTCGGCGTCGCCCAGGCGGAACAACAGCAATTCGAACTGGTTGTTGTTGGTCAGGTTGGTGCGCTCGTCGATGTCCCTCATCGAACTGCTCATGTGATGCTCCCCTTGCATGCCGATTGGCCGATTGGTTTGCCGCTGCGGTAGGTCCGGTCTGCGGCCTGGCGGCAGGCGGACAGCAGACGTTCGATGCTTGGATAACGGCAAGCGGGATGGGGATTTAAGGCGCGCGCCCCGCGCCAGATCAAGGCGCGGGGCGCGGCGCACGTGGCACGGCGGCGTTCAGCCGCCGGCCAGTGCCTGCAGGATGTGGACTTCGTCCTCGTCGTGCAGCGGCGCGTCGAGCCGCATCCACTGCACGCGATTGACGAAGACGCGGATATACGGCCGCAGCTTGTCCTGTTCGTCGACGATGCGAAAACGCATGCCGGGAAATTGCCGGTCGAGATCCTCGAGCAGCTGGCCGATGCTGCCGCCATGCGCCTCCACCACCGGCTGCTGGCCGGTGTAGGAAAGCAGCGGCGAGGCAATATGCACGCGCATCGCCCGGTCTCGCTCAGGCCGGCCGCGCGGACTGCACCGCGTAGATGTGCGGCAAATGGCTGGCAATGCACTGCCAGTGTTCGCCCTCGTCGGCACTGGCCCAGACCTCGCCACCGGTGGTGCCGAAGTACACGCCCACGGGTTCCTGCGCGTCGGCCGCCATGGCCTGGCGCTTGACCGTGAGCCAGGCCTGCGCGGGCGGCAGGCCGCGGTCCTGGCGTTGCCAGGTTTCGCCGGCATCGCGCGTGACATAGGCCGCGGGCTTGCCGCCGGGGCTCACGCGCGGCCAGACGTCGCTGCCATCCATCGGGAATACCCACACCGTGCGCGGATCGCGCTGGTGCGCGACGATCGGGAAGCCGATGTCGCCGACCTCGCGCGGCATGGCGTCGCCGATGCGCTTCCAGGTTCCTTCGCGCCGGTCCATGCGGTAGATGCCGCAGTGGTTCTGCTGGTACAGGATGTCGGGCGCGGCCGGATGCTGGAGCACGCAGTGCGGGTCGTGACCGTATTCGACGTCGGGGTCCGGCAGGAAATTGGCGGCACAGCCTCGGTTCAGCGGCTTCCAGTCGGCGCCGGCATCGGTGCTTTCAAATACGCCGCCGCTCGACATGCCGATGTACAGGTGTTTCGGGTCGCGCGGGTCGACCAGGATCGAATGCAGCTTGGGGCCATCGGGCGTGCCGTCCTGCTCGCCGCCGGTCCAGCTGCGCCGCATCGGATGATCGTTGAAACCGGTCACGGATTCCCAGCTTGCACCATGATCGGCACTCCGGAACAGCCCCTGCGGCGACGTGCCGGCGTACCACGTGCCCGGTTCGGACGCGTGTCCCGGCGTCAGCCAGAAGACATGGTCGACGACGCGACCGGTCTCGCCTTCGGGCGCCTTGGCAAAGGCGGGCGGACGCGTCGCCTCGGTCCAGTTCTCGCCGCCGTCAGTGGAGCGGAATACGGTCGGGCCAAGGTGGCCGGTGCGTGCGGCCATCAGCATGCGCCGGGGCTCGCGCGGGTCCTGCACGATGTGATGGATGGTATGCCCCAGGAATACCGGCCCCCGCAGGGTCCAATTGCGGCGGGCCGCATCACTGGTCAGGAACCACGCGCCCTTGATCGTGGCGACCAGCAGCATGGCCGGGCCGGATTCCGGAGTCGGCTTCGAATGGGGCCCGGGATGCGGCGCCTTGGTAGCAGTCATCGTGGCTCCTGCGGAATTGCCCCGTCACGGGGCGCGTGCTTTCGAGTCTAGTATATGTAGACAGTGTTCACAATTACGATGTGACGGCAGGATGTGGCCGGTAACTCGTCGCCCATGCGCTCGTCCTCCTCTCCAAATCGATGCTGTTGACCGCAGATCTCGGCACAATGGATAGACATGAACGGAGAATTATGGGATAAGACCCATTGCCCGGCCGCGCCCCGCCACGCCGGTTCCTCCCCATCTATTTGCCGATGCTACGCCCTTTCCGCGCCACCGCCCTGCTTCGCCATGCCCTGCATGGCGCGGCCGCGTGCGCGCCGGCGATGGCCACCCGCATCGGCTTGCCGGCGACCCCGGCCCATCGGGCCGTGCTTTTCCTGGCCGTGCGGGCAGCTCGGCGGACCCCCGTCCCGACCTGAGCTTTCCCGCACGGCACTTTGCATGCCGCTGCCCTGTTGGCAGCCGCAAACCATCGTGCATCCAGGAGAAAGCCATGCCACAGATCTACCGCCGCACCCTTTGCGCCATGCTGGCGCTCGTGATCGTGTACGTCGCCCTCAACGCCTGAGCGGGGGTACTCGTCATGACCTTGACCTTCGCATTGCGCCGTCCGGCGCAGGCACTGGCACGCGCCTTGGAATTGCGCATCGATGTCAGCCCCGGACGGGCCGAAGTGGAAGACGAACTGGGCGCCCTGCATGACCGCATGCGCTGCCCTGGCGACCGGCTCCATGCGATGCCGGACCAGCCCAGCGGGCTGCCGGGGCTGCGCCTGCGCTTTCGCGAGGCCGACGGCGAGATTTTCGTGTACGTGGAAGACGTGGCCAGCGGCCGGCTTGCCGGCTATACGGTGTTCAACCGGCTGATCGAGGTCGGCCGTCGCGCCGACCCGTGGGTGCGTTCGCCCCACACGAAGTTTGCGCCGGCTTACCAGCGCCGCGGCCTGGCGTCAGGCCTTTACCGCTGGGCGCTCGATGGTGGATTGTGCCTGCTGAGCGGGGCCCGGCAGTCCGCGGGCGCGCACGCGCTGTGGCAATCGCTGGGCAGCCGGTACACGCTGGGCTATGTCGACCTGCGCCACAAGACGCTCACCTATCTGGGCGAACGGGTCAGCGCAGCCGTCATGGATGACCTGCACACACGCATGGTGCTGCTCGGCCATGGCTGGACGCTGGGTCGCTTCAAGGAAGCGACGGGGATGTACTGAGTCCGCTGGCTGGGGCGGCGCTCTGAAGCGTTCAGAGCCAGGTAATGGGCGCCGCCAGGCGGGCATTCTCCACATGCAGCGCCCAGCCGCGCGCAAAGTATTCGCGCACGCGCGCGGCCAGCGAACGGCCGTTGCCCATGCTGGCGTACAGGTCTGTGTCGCGGGTCAGGTCGGTGGCAACAGCCGGACGGCGGCTCGGCGACTGGCGATAAAGCGTATCAGCAAGGACTTGCATAAAAGGGCTCAGGCTAAGGGTAGAGGGAACGTCGATGAGAAGCGTACCGAGCCGCACTTGCGTCGACCTGCAAGGACGCTGACGACCCGATTCGAGGGTTATCCCTAGTATATCGAAGTCGACCCCGAGACATACGGGACAACCCCTATAGGCCGTATTTGCGTCAGCTGATATTGCAGGCGTGCCTCCGAGCCACCTCCGGGCCGTCGTCGCCCACGAAAGCGGCAATCCATCACATTCACTATTCCCCGCCAGGCATACCGCGCATTTTGACGGGGTTATGACGAGTCGGCGCGCGTCGCCTAGCCTTCAGCCTTGCCCGGATCACGCCCATGCAGAAGGCACCGACAAGAGGCAACACCGATAAAACCGGCCGCGCAGCGAGCATGGACGCGGCCGATACCTAGAACCACGTGAGACAAAGCCTGTCCACGGCCCCTCCATCGGCCGCGGCAGCGCCCTGCAAGGAGACAGATCATCATGATCGAACAGCCCTATCCGTCCGTGACGGAAGTCGATTCCGCGCGCCCCGAAGTCAGGAACAAGCTCGACGCCTATTTCCAGATCACCGAGCGCGGCAGCACGCGGCGCCAGGAAGTGGTGGCCGGCGTGACCACCTTCATGGCCATGGTCTACGCGGTCTTCGTCGTGCCGGGCATGCTCGGCAAGGCCGGCTTCGACACCAGCGCGGTGTTCGTGGCGGTATGCCTGACCACGGCGTTCGGCTCGCTGCTGATGGGGGTGTGGGCCAAGCTGCCGATCGCCATCGGCTGCGCCATTTCACTGACGGCCTTCATGGCCTTCGGCCTGGTGCTGGGGCAGGGACTGTCGCCGGCCGTGGCGCTAGGCGCGGTATTCCTGATGGGCGTGGTGTTCACCGCGATCTCGGTCACCGGCGTGCGCTCCTGGATCCTGCGCAACCTGCCGGCAGGCGTTGCCCATGGCGCGGGAATCGGCATTGGGCTGTTCCTGTTGCTGATCGCTTCCAATGAGGTTGGCCTGGTGGTCAAGAACAGCGGCGCGGGCCTGCCTGTCGCGCTGGGCAAGATCACCTCGTTCCCGGTGGTGATGTCGGTGCTGGGCCTGGCCGCCATCTTCGGCCTGGAGCGCCGGCGCGTGCCGGGCGGCATCCTGCTGGTGATCGTCGCCATCTCCGTGCTGGGCCTGATCTTCGACCCGGCCGTGAAATTCACCGGCGTGTTCGCACTGCCTTCGCTGAGCGCGCCCGGCCACCAGTCGCTGATCGGCGCCATGGATATTCGTGGCGCGCTGTCCGCCGCCGTGCTGCCGAGCGTGCTGGCGCTGGTGATGACGGCGGTGTTCGATGCCACCGGCACCATTCGGGCCGTGGCGGGCCAGGCCGGCCAGCTCGACGCCAGCGGCCACATCCGCAACGGTGGCCGTGCGCTGACGGCGGACTCGGTCAGCTCGATCTTCTCCGCCATGTTCGGCGGCGCTCCGGCCGCGGCCTATATCGAGTCGACCGTCGGCGTGGCCGCCGGCGCCAAGACCGGCCTGACCGCCGTGGTGGTCGGCCTGCTGTTCCTGGCCGTGATGTTCTTCTCGCCGCTGGCGGGGCTGGTGCCGTCATACGCCACCGCGCCCGCGCTGATGTACGTGGGCCTGCTGATGCTGTCGAGCGTCTCGCGCCTGCACATGGATGACCTGGTCGATGCGCTGTCGGGCCTGGTGTGCGCCGTGTTCATCGTGCTGACCTGCAATATCGTCACCGGCATCATGCTCGGCTTCTGCACGCTGGTGGTCGGCCGCATCGTCTCCGGCGAATGGCGCAAGCTCAATGTCGGTACGGTGGCGATCGCGATTGCGCTTGCCGCGTTCTATGCCGGGGGCTGGGCCATCTGAAACAGACGCTTCAATCGGACCGCCGCTGCCGCTGGCGCGGTTGTCCGCAATGAATTCGACAATGTCTCCTCCACCGCCACACGGTGGATTTATGCCCCGGGATTCCTGCTTTCCCGGGGTATTTTTTTTGGTTCTTCGGGCGAATTGCGGGGCGTCGTTCTTGGCATGCGCGCCTGTTTCGCCGGCGTAGCCGGCGAGTCCCTTTCTGTCCGAGCGACAGAAGGAACCAAAGAGCGCGTCTACGTGGTCGACGAACGGCCCGATGGGTAAAGACGGTACAGGGCATAGCTACACTGCCTGCC
The DNA here is from genome assembly GCF_057798975.1 of Cupriavidus sp. 21MJTG02-4. NCBI lineage: Bacteria > Pseudomonadati > Pseudomonadota > Betaproteobacteria > Burkholderiales > Burkholderiaceae > Cupriavidus > Cupriavidus sp. 21MJTG02-4. Next base: position 43,040 of record NZ_JBYOJP010000013.1, read on the forward strand.
GCGTAGATGATCAGGATAGACACCTTGGATGAGCGAACCCGGATTACTTGGTGGCTCCTTCTAATCCCACCATCAGTCGGACGCCTACGGCTGCGCTGCGCGCACTCAGTGAAAACCGAGGGAAAGGGAAGGGAAGAAACGGAAGCACCAGCCTCTGTGCCGTTGATGACCTCCCGCTTGCCGACTACTGAGCCGCGCAGCAGCCGTAGGCGATGATGCGATGGCGTTCGCAGTGTCGAGCCACGGACAGTTTCGGGGCTGGTTCAATCATTGTTGGAGAGCCTGCAGACGGATGCGCACCATGCGGCAGGCAGCCGGGCAGACTCTGAAGCGAATACCCGTACGAAATTCGTCGCACACTACGATCAATATTCGCCCGTTAGGGCAAGTAAACGCGTTTCTTGGTTACTTCTTGTCGCTTGGACAAGAAGTAACTCGCCGGCTACGCCGGCGAAACAGCGGCGCCTGCCAAGAACGACACCCCGCAATTCGCAAGAACCATTTTTTTGGGTTCTTGGCCGAATCGCGTGGGCAAGAGATCATCCCCGCAGATCAGCGAAGAGCCATTCTTTTTTGCCTACCGTCTATACGCTCATCGTGCCGGCATCCGGCCATGCCAACCACTGCCGCATCCATCAATATCCATTGAACCTTGTCGCCCGCCGGGCGAACGCATAGCGAATTTCGAAACCGAAGAAAAGCCGGAATGAAGTCGCGCGAGCGCCGCCATTTCTGGCAAGCCGCACCACTCTGTAACAATAGACCCGTGCATTCTGCGTTATATTTTGTAAAATATTTTCGTATCCACCGCCGCACGACAATGCCATATCGGCAGGAAGTTCCAGTACCATGCAGCGGTCAATTGCAGAAAAGGGGAATATAAATGGCGACATACAAGCAACTTCTTGCAGAAAAAGAAGCACTCGAAGCCAAGCTCAATGAGGTCAGGCAAACCGAAGTCGCCGGCGTGATCGACCAGATCCGTTCGCTGATGGCCGAATACGGCCTGACCCCGGACGACATCGCCCCGCGCCGCGGCCGCGGCCGGCCGGCAGGTTCGAACGCGTCCAAGAAGGCGGAGCACGCTCCGCTGCCCGCCAAGTACATGGACCCGAAGACCGGCAAGACCTGGTCGGGTCGCGGCCGTGCCCCGGCATGGCTGGGCAAGCGCCCGGAACGTTTCCTGATCGAGTCGTAAGCCGCCGCGGCCGCCCCTGCCGGGGCTGGCCCGTCCAGGCGTCGTCAGGACGCCTGGCAGACGTATTCTTTCTTCAGCGCGCGAAAGCCCTGCTGCGTCGGCTCTGCCATGGGCCGCGCGGCGCCTGACGAGAGCGGTTGCAAGCGCAAGACCTGGGCCGAGCACTGGCTCGCGGTCTCATCCCGCTTATAGCGGATTTCATATTGCGCCCCCGCCGCGGGCACGAACGACACGCCCGCCGCGCAGCGCAGTTCCGGCAGCGGCGGTGCGGCTGTCGATATCACGCCCACGTAGATCCGCCGACCCGCCTCAACATGCCGCTCGCGCGTGCGCGCCGGCGACTCCGGCGAACTTCCGGCCATCTCGAGCCCGCGCTCCCGCCCGATCGCCGACAACTGCCTGCCCATTCCGGCCAGTACCAGCGGACGAGCCGGCTCCGGGCACTTGGCGGGATCGACCACCGTGAAGGTGGTGTTGTCATCGGTATCCGTCATCAGGCGCACACTGGCCACGGCGGCGCCGGACGGCACGCGGTACTGCGCCACGCAGCCGGCCGTCATGACGGCGCCGGCCAGCATGGCCAGGATCGGTACTGCCGTCGGCCCGTGGTGTCGCATGGTGTCTCGAAGAAAGGGGGATGGCATGCCGGGGCGCCGAACGGCGAGCGGCAGGCCGGGGCGGATCGCTCAGCATACCCGCTGGCCGGGGGCCGCGTCGATGGTAGAAACCCATGTTGAAATCCGGCAAGGATATCCACAGAATCTGTGGATATCCTCGCGCGTCTCCCCCGAAACGCCCAATCTGTGCGCCAACGCACCGGACCGCCCAATTTTTAGGCATTCGGTTGCACCGTAGCGTAACCCGTCATGCCCGGCGCTCCCACGGCGGGTTTTCGCCGAAGTGTTCGGCCAGGAAATCCACAAACGCCCGCAGCAGGCGTCGCGTGGTGCGATGCAGCAGACGAACGCCGAGTTCGCGCTCCAGCCTGCCGAGCAGGGCCGTGCGCTGGTCGACGATCTCGAAACCTTCCTGCCATCCCTGCCGCCCTCCGCAGGCGCCCCCCATGCCAAATCCTTCTGCATTGGCTCCGCCGAATTCGTCATCATGGGCCTGCTGCTGCAAGTGGCCACTGACTTGCATGTCAGGGCGGTGTCGCCGATCCTGCTGCTGTTCGGCGGCGGCATGATCGTCGGCAACATCCTGGGCGGCCGCTTCGCCGACCGCCAGCCCACGGCCGCGCTGCTGGGCTCGCTGAGCGCGCTTATCGCCGTGCTCGCGGCCATGACTTTTGCCGTCCACAGCCAGCCCGCCATGGCCGGCTTCGTCGGCATCCTGGGCGTCGCCGCGTTCGCGACCGTGTCACCACTGCAGCTGCGCGTGCTGCATCACGCCAGCGGCGCGGGCCAGAACCTGGCATCGAGCTTCAACATCGCCGCATTCAATCTCGGCAACGGCATCGGCGCGTGGCTGGGCGGCATGGTGGTCGCCCATGGCCCGGGCCTGAATGCCCTGCCCTGGGTGGCGGCCCTGGCGCCATTGGCCGCGCTGCTCGTGGCAGGATTCAGCGTGAGGAGGGAGCGCGGCAACGATCGCATGGCCGTAGTGGCCGAATTGGGCTGACACAGGCGTGCATCAGCCGTCAACAGGGCAGAATTCCCAACGCTGTTTGAATCGATCCGGTCCGTGTCGAAGGACACGAGCCGGATGGCCTTGGGAAGGACCGGGGGAAAGGCTCACCCTGCCTTTCCGTCGATCCTGGGCCGCGCCAGCCGCGGCGCGTAGACCACGGCGTAGACCGCGAATGCTGCCACCCAGCAGGCGGCCGCGCCATGGATCCATTGCAGGTACCCGGCCGGCCACAGCAGCGGCCCGATGACGCGCAGCACCGCGGCCGCCGCGACCAGCCAGTAGGCAGCGGTCTCCGCGCGCCCGGCAGCGAGCGTCCGGCCCGTATGCCCGAGCGCCGTGCGCGTGACCATGGCGATGATGGCGCCACCGAGCACGCCGACCGTGAACGCATGCGTGGCAATGCCCGGCATCACCAGGCCGAGTTCCGCGCCGGCCTGGAGCAGGAAAGCCAGCGGCAGCCACCCATAGGCCAGGTGCAGCGACCACAGCAGCGGGCGGTTGCCCACCGCATAGCCGCGCCAGCCGACCACGCGGATGCCGAGCACCACGGCCGCCAGCAGCGACAACAGGGCCGCCAGCCACCCGGGCAGTGGAACCAGCCCGGCCAGCAGGCCCAGGACTGCCGCCGGCACGGCCACGCGGTCGACCTTCGGATACTGGCGCAGGCGAAAGCCTGGAACGGCATTGGTCGTGAACATCGGAATCACGCGTGCGCCGATCACGATGACGAACAGCGTGATCAGCGCCACGCCGGCCTGGCAGGCGCGCAGCGCCGCATCGGCGTAGCCACCGGCATGCAGCGCAAGGCTCGACACATTGGCCAGGGCCAGCAGCCAGAGCGCAAACGCCAGCGGATAGTTGCGGCGATTGCCGCCTTTGACCAACGTGCGCGTGAACGCTAGCGCGGCCAGCGGCAGGAACGCGCCGTCGATCCACGCGGCCAGCACGCCAGGGCCGAACCACATGGCGCCACGCCCGGCCAGCCACAGCACGAACAGGCAAGCAAGCGGCGCGCCGGTCGGCGTGGGTTGCCCGGTCCACGCGCGCCCGGCCGTGAACAGGAAGCCGACCACGATCGCGGCGGCAAAGCCGAACACCATCTCATGGGCGTGCCACAGCATCGGCGGCAAGGCGTTTGCAGGCGCCATGCCCGCCGCACCGCCGAACACAGCCGCCCATACCGCCACGGCGATCGCCGCAAAGAGCGCGCCGCCCAGGTAGAAAGGGCGGAAGCCGAGCGCGAACAGCGCAAAGCCACGGGGCGGCGGACCCGCTTCCGGCGACTTGCGCGGACCGCGTGCGGGCAGGATAGGGATGGTTTCCATGATGGGCGCGTGCGAGAAATTTGATCCGTGTCACGGGTTGATACCGTGTCCAGGCGGGGTGCAACCACGATAGCACCCTGATGCCGCCGTCGTCCTCCGCCGATGGAACTAGCTCCACCAGCAGGTTCCGTGGCGTGGCGGCTTGTGCTCCCGGCGAATGGTCAGCCGTAACCCGCGTGCCTACTCTGGCGTCATCCCGTCAAAGTTGACACAGGAGTATGGCCATGGCCACCCCAACACGCGCGGCGCGAATGCCGGAGCCCGTCCCTTCCGGGGCATGGACGACGCTGGCATCCAGCACCTTTGCCTTCACCATCTGCTTCGCCGTCTGGATGCTGTTCGCCGTCCTCGGCATCCCGCTCAAGAAGGAACTCGGGCTCAATGAAACCGAGTTCGGCCTGCTGGCCGCCACGCCGGTGCTGAGCGGCTCGCTGATCCGCGTGCCGCTCGGCATCTGGACCGACCGCTACGGCGGCCGCGTCGTGTTCTTCCTGCTGATGCTGGCCACGGTCATCCCGATCTGGCTGATCTCGTATGCGCATACGCTGTGGCAACTGCTCGTGCTCGGCCTGTTCGTCGGCCTGGCCGGCGGCTCGTTCTCGGTCGGCACCCCATACGTTGCACGCTGGTTCCCGCGCTCGCGCCAGGGGCTGGCCATGGGCATCTTCGGCGCCGGCAACTCGGGCGCCGCGCTGACCAAGTTTGTCGCGCCGGCGCTCATCCTCGCTGCCGGCACGTGGGAAGTCGTGCCCCGGGTGTACTCGGTGGCGATGCTGGTGACGGCCATCGTGTTCTGGCTCGGCTCGCGCAGCAATCCCGCGCACCGGGTGACGTCCAGCACCGGCTTTCGCGAGCAGTTGACGATGTTGCGCGACCCGCGCGTGTGGCGCTACTCGCAGTACTACTCGGTGGTGTTCGGCGGCTATGTCGGCCTGTCGCTGTGGATGACCAAGTACTACATCGGCGAATACGGCTTCGACATGAAGGTGGCCGCGTTCCTGGCCGCATGCTTCTCGCTGCCGGGCGGCGTGCTGCGCGCGATCGGCGGCTGGATCTCCGACCGCTACGGCGCGCAGCGCACCACGTGGTGGGTGATGTGGGTGAGCTGGGTCGGCTTCTTCCTGTTGAGCTACCCGCAGACCGACTTCGTGATCCACACCACCACGGGTCCGCAGAGCTTCCGCATCGCGCTGACGCCGACAGTGTTCACGTTCCTGCTGTTCGTGGTCGGCATCGCCTTCGCCATCGGCAAGGCCTCGGTCTTCAAGTTCATCTCGAACGATTTCACGCACAACATCGGCGCCGTTTCCGGCGTGGTGGGCCTGGCGGGCGGCCTCGGCGGCTTTGTGCTGCCGATCCTGTTCGGCGCGCTGGCCGACCTGACCGGCGTACGCAGCAGCTGCTTCATGCTGATGTACGGCACCGTGTGCGTGAGCCTGGTCTGGATGCACTACAGCCACCGCGCCGAACGCCGGCGCAAGGAACAGGCCGTCGGCCTCACCCAGACGGCGTGACGCCGCCCCTGATCCCTCTTTCCACTCAAGCACACTGTCATGTCCACCTCTGTACTAACGCGCTGGGAGCCCGAGAACGCGGCGTTCTGGCAAAACACGGGCGAACGCATCGCCTACCGCAACCTGTGGATCTCGATCCCCGCGCTGATGCTGGCCTTCGTGATCTGGATGCTGTGGAGCGTGGTTGCGGTCAACCTCGACCGCGCCGGATTCCAGTTCACCAAGAACCAGCTGTTCTGGCTGACCGCGCTGCCCGCGCTGTCCGGCGCAACGCTGCGCATCTTCTATTCGTTCCTGGTTCCGGTGTTCGGCGGACGCCGCTTCACCGCCATCTCCACCGCGCTGCTGCTGATCCCGGCGCTCGGCATGGGCTTCGCCCTGCGCGACCCTTCCACCAGCTACCCGACGCTGCTGGCACTCGCGCTGCTGTGCGGCTTCGGCGGCGCCAACTTCAGCTCGTCGATGGCCAACATCAGCTTCTTCTTCCCGAAGGCGAAGAAGGGCCTGGCCACCGGATTGAACGCCGGCATCGGCAACCTGGGCGTGTCGGTGGTGCAGTTCGTCACCCCGCTGGTGGTATCGCTGGCGGTGTTCGGCACGCTCGGCGGCGATGCCCAGCAATACCAGGCCGGCGACGTCACCAGGAGCCTGTGGCTGCAGAACGCGGGTTTTATCTGGGTGCCGTTCATCGTGGTGTCGTCGCTGGCGGCGTGGTTCGGCATGCATGACATCGCCGACGCCAAGGCTTCGTTCGCCGACCAGGCCATCATCTTCAAGCGCAAGCACAACTGGCTGATGTGCTGGCTGTACGTGGGCACGTTCGGCTCGTTCATCGGCTTCTCGGCCGGACTGGCGCTGCTGACCAAGTCGCAGTTCCCGGGCGTGAATCCCACGGCTTATGCCTTCCTGGGGCCGCTGGTCGGCGCACTCACGCGTCCTGTGGGCGGCTGGATCTCCGACAAGCTCGGCGGCGCGCGCGTAACGCTGTGGACCTTCATCGGCATGATCATCGCCGTGTTCGGCGTGCTGGCCGCGTTGCCGCATGACGGCGCGGCGGGCAGCTTCCCGGCCTTCCTGGCAGCCTTCGTCGCGCTGTTCGCGCTGACCGGCGTCGGCAATGGCTCGACCTTCCGCATGATCCCGGTGATCTTCCTCACGGAGCGCCAGCGCGCCGCTGCCGGCAAGGGCGACGTCGTGCAACGCCAGGCGCTGCAGGAAGCCGGCAAGGAATCGGCTGCCGTGCTCGGGTTCTCCGGCGCAATCGGTGCCTATGGCGGCTTCTTCATTCCGAAGAGCTTCGGCACCTCGCTGGAGCTGACCGGCTCGGCCGACGCCGCACTGTATTGCTTCATCGCCTTCTACGTGAGCTGCGTGATCGTGACGTGGTGGTGCTACGCGCGCCGCAACGCTGCCATGCCCTGCTGATCCTGCCGGCCGGCCTAGTTCGGCCGAACTAGGCCGGCCCCCCCCCCCAACCCCCCACCCCCCCCGCCGCCCGTTGGCCCCCCCCATTTGAGCGCCCATTCCCTCCCCATAAGCTACGAGTGTCCCTGCAACGGCCGCGTGCGGCCAGCAGCTAGCATTCGCGGAGAACAAGAGATGAGTCACTTTCTGGATCGACTGAAGTTCATGTCGCGCGTCAAGTCCACGTATTCGGACGGGCACGGCGCGGTGGTGAACGAAGACCGCAAGTGGGAAGACGGCTACCGCAGCCGCTGGCAGCACGACAAGATCGTGCGCTCCACACACGGCGTGAACTGCACGGGCTCCTGCTCGTGGAAGGTGTATGTGAAGAACGGCCTGATCACCTGGGAAACCCAGCAGACCGATTACCCGCGCACCCGTCCCGACCTGCCCAACCATGAGCCGCGCGGCTGCCCGCGCGGCGCCTCCTACAGCTGGTACGTCTATTCCGCCCAGCGCGTGAAGTACCCGATGATCCGCGGCCGCCTGATGGAGATGTGGCGCGAGGCCCGCAAGACCATGGACCCGATCTCCGCGTGGGAATCGATCAGCCAGAACCCCGAGAAGGCCGCGCGCTACAAGAGCGTGCGTGGCCTGGGCGGCTTCGTGCGCGCCGACTGGAACACCGCGACCGAGATCATCGCGGCCGCCAATGCCTTCACCGTCAAGAAGTTCGGCCCCGACCGCGTGGTCGGCTTCTCGCCGATTCCCGCCATGTCGATGGTGTCCTACGCTGCGGGCGCGCGCTACCTGAGCCTGATCGGGGGCGCCTGCCTGTCGTTCTACGACTGGTACTGCGACCTGCCGCCGGCCAGCCCGCAAATCTGGGGCGAGCAGACCGACGTGCCCGAGTCCGCCGACTGGTACAACTCCACCTACCTGATGGTCTGGGGTTCCAACGTGCCGCAGACGCGCACGCCGGACGCCCACTTCTACACCGAGGTGCGCTACAAGGGCACCAAGACCGTGGCCGTGTCCTCGGACTTCGGCGAGATGGTCAAGTTTGGCGACATCTGGCTGGCCCCGAAGCAAGGCACCGATGCCGCGCTGGCCATGGCGATGGGCCACGTCGTGCTCAAGGAATTCCACGTCAGCCGCAAGTCGGCGTACTTCCGCGACTACATCAAGCAGTACACCGACATGCCGATGCTGGTGCTGCTGCGCGACAACGATGGCACGCTGGTCCCCGACCACTTCCTGCGCGCCTCGCACCTGGCCGACAACCTCGGCGAAGCCAACCATCCGGACTGGAAGACCCTGCTGGTCGACGACATGACCGGCGACATCGTCGCGCCCAACGGCTCCATCGGCTTCCGCTGGGGCGAGGGCGCGCACAACGGCGGCGAGAAGGTCGGCCGCTGGAACCTGGAAATGAAGGACGGCGGCAGCAGCCGCAATATCGATCCGCGCCTGTCGCTGCTGGGCAGCCACGATGAAGTGGCCGAAGTCGGCTTCGCCTATTTCGGCGGCGAGCATGACGCGCTGCTGCGCCGCCGCGTGCCGGCCCGCCGCGTGACGCTGGCCGACGGCACCACCGCGCTGGTCGCCACGGTGTATGACCTGCAGCTCGCCAACTACGGCGTCGACCAGGGCCTGGGCGGACCGAACGTGGCCACGTCCTATGACGACGACGTGCCCTACACCCCGGCCTGGCAGGAGAAGCACACCTCGGTGCCGCCGAAGCTCGTGATCCAGGTGGCGCGCGAGTTCGCCGACAACGCCGACCGCACCCAGGGCAAGAGCATGGTCATTGTCGGCGCGGCGCTGAACCACTGGTACCACAACGACATGATCTACCGCGGCATCATCAACCTGCTGATGATGTGCGGCTGTATCGGCAAGAGCGGCGGCGGCTGGGCCCACTACGTCGGCCAGGAAAAGCTGCGTCCGCAGTTCGGCTGGGCGCCGCTGGCCTTCGGCCTGGACTGGTCGCGCCCGCCGCGCCAGATGAACGGCACCTCGTTCTTCTACAACCACACCAGCCAGTGGCGCCATGAAAAGCTTGGCGTCGACGAGATCCTGTCGCCGACCGCCGACAAGAACAAGTACGGCAAGATGACGCTGCTGGACCTGAACGCCAAGTCCGAGCGCATGGGCTGGCTGCCGTCCGCACCGCAACTCGGCTCCAACCCGCTCGACGTCGTCGACGCGGCCGAGCGCGCCGGCAAGGATCCTGTCGCCTACACCGTCGAGCAACTGAAGTCGGGCAACCTGGAGTTCGCCTGCGACGACCCGGACAACCCCGCCAATTTCCCGCGCAATATGTTCGTCTGGCGTTCGAACATCCTGGGCAGCTCGGGCAAGGGACATGAGTACTTCCTGAAGTACCTGCTCGGCACGCAGAACGCCGTGTTCGGCGACGAGGACGATGCCATCAAGCCGAGCGAGGTCAAGGTGCGCCCGGCCGCCGAAGGCAAGCTCGACCTGCTGACCGTGCTCGACTTCCGCATGAGCACCACCTGCCTGTACGGCGACATCGTGCTGCCCACGGCCACGTGGTACGAGAAGGACGACCTCAACACGTCGGACATGCACCCGTTCATCCACCCGCTGTCCGAAGCCGTGCAGCCGCTGTGGGAAAGCAAGACCGACTGGGAAATCTACAAGGCCATCGCAAAGACGTTCAGCGAGATCGCCGGCCCGTATCTGGGCACCCGAAAGGATCTCGTCTGCACGCCGCTGCTGCATGACACCCCGGGCGAACTCGGCCAGCCGTTCGAGCCGAAGGACTGGAAGCATGGCGAGTGCGACCTGATCCCGGGCAAGACCGCGCCGTCGATGGTCGTGGTCGAGCGCAACTATGCCGACATCTACAAGAAGTTCACCTCGATCGGCCCGCTGCTCGACAAGATGGGCAACGGCGGCAAGGGCATCAACTGGGATACGAAGCACGAGGTCAAGGAGATTGGCGAACTCAGCAAGACCGTGGCCGACCACGGCGTGAGCCACGGCCGCCCGAAGCTGGAAACCGCGATCGACGCGGCCGAGATGATCCTGACCTTCGCGCCCGAGACCAACGGCCATGTTGCCGTGAAGGCCTGGGACGCGCTGTCCAAGATCACCGGCCGCGACCACACCCACCTGGCCGAAGGCCGCGAGCACGACAAGATCCGCTTCCGCGACGTGCAGGCCCAGCCGCGCAAGATCATCTCCGCGCCGACGTGGTCGGGGCTGGAGTCGGAAGAAGTCAGCTACAACGCCGGCTACACCAACGTGCACGAGCTGATTCCATGGCGCACGCTGACCGGCCGCCAGCAGTTCTGGCAGGACCACCGCTGGATGCTGGACTTCGGTGAAGGTTCGGCCGTGTACAAGCCGGCCATCGACACCAAGACGGTCAGCCCGATGCTCGGCAAGAAGCCGAACGGCAACCCCGAGCTGGTGCTGAACTGGATCACGCCGCACCAGAAGTGGGGCATCCACTCCACCTACTCGGACAACCTGCGCATGCTGACGCTGTCGCGCGGCGGCCCGCACGTGTGGATCTCGGAAGTCGAGGCCAAGGCCAACGGCATCCGCGACAACGACTGGGTCGAAGTGTTCAACGTCAACGGCACGCTGACCGCGCGCGTGGTGGTGTCGCAGCGCGTGCCGCAAGGCATGTGTTTGATGTACCACGCCCAGGAAAAGATCGTGAACGTGCCGGGTGCCGAAACCAGCCGCATGCGCGGCGGCATCCATAACTCGGTCACGCGTGCGGTCACCAAGCCCACGCACATGATCGGCGGCTACGCGCAACTCGCCTACGGCTTCAACTACTACGGCACCGTGGGCAGCAACCGCGACGAGTTCGTGATCCTGCGCAAGATGAAGAAGGTCGACTGGCTGGAAGGGCCGCTCGTGGAGAAGAACGTGAAGGAAGGAGCCTGAGAATGAAGATCCGTGCCCAGGTAGCCATGGTGCTGAACCTCGACAAGTGCATCGGCTGCCATACCTGCTCCGTCACCTGCAAGAACGTGTGGACCAGCCGTGACGGCATCGAGTACGCGTGGTTCAACAATGTCGAAACCAAGCCCGGCATCGGCTACCCGAAGGAATGGGAGAACCAGGACAAGTGGCAAGGCGGCTGGAAGCGCAATGCCAACGGCACCCTGGAGCCGCGCCAGGGCGGCAAGCTGAAGATCCTGGCGAACCTGTTCGCCAACCCGAACCTGCCGCAGATCGACGACTACTACGAGCCGTTCACCTACGACTACGAGCACCTGCAGAAGGCACCGCTCGTGCAGACCCCGCCGACCGCGCGCCCGGTGTCCGTGCTGACCGGCCGCAAGATGGAAAAGATCGAATGGGGTCCGAACTGGGAAGACGACCTCGGCGGCGAATTCAGCTCGCGTGGCCGCGACAAGCTGTTCGACGACGTGCAGAAGGAGATGTACTCGACCTTCGAGAACACCTTCATGATGTACCTGCCGCGCCTGTGCGAGCACTGCCTTAACCCGACCTGCGTGGCGTCTTGCCCGTCGGGCTCGATCTACAAGCGCGAGGACGATGGCATCGTGCTGGTCGACCAGGACAAGTGCCGCGGCTGGCGCATGTGCATCTCGGGCTGCCCGTACAAGAAGATCTACTTCAACTGGCAGAGCGGCAAGGCCGAGAAATGCCTGTTCTGCTATCCGCGCATCGAGGCCGGCCAGCCCACGGTGTGCTCGGAAACCTGCGTCGGCCGCATCCGCTATCTGGGCGTGATGCTCTATGACGCGGACCGTATCGAGCAAGCGGCATCGGTCGCCGACGAGCGCGACCTGTACCAGTCGCAGCTCGACGTGTTCCTGGACCCGCACGACCCGACTGTGCAGGCCGAGGCGCGCCGCCAGGGCATTCCGCAGAGCTGGCTCGATGCCGCGCGCAAGTCGCCGGTCTACAAGATGGCGTGCGAATGGAAGGTCGCCTTCCCGCTGCACCCCGAGTACCGCACGCTGCCGATGGTCTGGTACATCCCGCCGCTGTCGCCGATCCAGTCCGCCGCCGAGGCGGGCCACATGGGCATGAACGGCGTGATCCCGGACGTGAAGAGCCTGCGCATCCCGGTGAAGTACCTGGCCAACCTGCTGACCGCGGGCGACGTCATGCCGGTGCTGTCCGCACTCGACCGCATGCTGGCGATGCGCGCCTACAAGCGCTCGCAGGTCGTCGACGGCGAACAGGACCTGGCCGTGCTGGAACAGGTCGGACTGACGCCGGCGCAGGTCGAGGACATGTACCAGACCATGGCCATCGCAAACTATGAAGACCGCTTCGTCATCCCGTCGTCGCACAAGGAAATGGTCGAGGACAGCTTCAGCGACAAGGCCAGCTGCGGCTTCACCTTCGGCAACGGCTGCTCCGGCGGCACATCGGAAGGCACGCTGTTCGGCAAGAAGCCGAAGCCGGCCATCGCCTACGCCGCCCTGCCGCGTTCGCGCAAGGCCTTCGCCGGCTGAACCGGCTGAACAGACAGGAGTACCCACATGCCGCTCTACCCAATCCTTAGCGCACTGCTCTGCTACCCGGAGGAGGCCTTGCTCGAAAGCCTGCCCGAGATCGACCAGGCCCTGGCCGAATGGCCGCAGGCGCACGAGATGCTCGCGCCGCTGATGCACATGCTGCGCGGCGAAACACTGATCGCGCTGCAGGAAAACTACGTCGCCACGTTCGACCGCAATCCGGCGCATTCGCTGCACCTGTTCGAGCACGTCCACGGCGAAAGCCGCGACCGCGGCCAGGCCATGGTCGACCTGATCGAGGAATACCGGCGCGACGGCTTCGAGCCCACCGCGTCGGAACTGCCGGACTACGTGCCGCTGTTCCTCGAATACCTGGGCGCGCTCGTCGCGGACAACAAGGAAGCACGCGCCGAGCAACTGCTTGGCGATGCCATCCATGTGCTGGCCGCCGTGGGCGACCGGCTCGTGCGCAACGAAAGCCCGTATGGCGGCGTCTTCACCGTGCTTCGCACGCTGACCGACGTACAGCCCGAACCCCAGCAGGAACCGCCCGTGCGCGACATGGACGAAGCGCTCGAAACCTTCGGCCCCGGCGCCGATGGCGTCGAGCCGCTGCTCGGCCCCGCAACCGGCCCGCACGCCGTGAAGTTCTACCCGCGTGGCACCGCGCAGCGCGCGCCGGTGGCATCCGTCTGCTGAGAACGCCAAGGTGACGACCATGAACCTGATCCATCAATTCCTCTTCGGCATCTACCCGTATATCGCGCTGGCCATCTTCCTGTTCGGCAGCCTGGCGCGCTTCGAGCGCGAACAGTACACGTGGAAGACCGACAGCTCCCAGGTGCTCTACCGCGGCAACCTGCGCACGGGCAACATCCTGTTCCACGTCGGCATCCTGGGCCTGTTCTTCGGCCACCTGGTCGGGTTGCTCACGCCGGTGGCGGTGTGGGACACGCTGGGCGTCTCGCATGGCCTCAAGCAGGCCGTGGCCATGACCGCCGGCGGCGTGATGGGCACCATGTGCCTGGCCGGCCTGCTGATCCTGCTGCATCGCCGACTGTCCAACGCCCGCGTCTCGGCCGTGACCCGCGCCGGCGACAAGGTGCTGCTGCTGTGGCTGCTGGTCACGCTGCTGCTGGGCCTGTCTACCATCTTCGAATCCGCCAGCCATATGGACGGGCACATGATGGTGCTGCTGATGACCTGGGCCCAGCACATCGTCACGCTGCGCGGCGATGCCGCGAGCTTCGTGGCCGATGCTCCGCTGCTGTTCAAGGCGCACCTGTTCATGGGGATGTCGCTGTTCGTGATCTTCCCGTTCACGCGGCTGGTCCATGTCTGGAGCGGCTTCGCCTCGGTGGGCTACCTCGGCCGCGCCTGGCAACTCGTGCGCAGCCGCTGAGCCGCGCGCATCGAAACCGGAGAACACCATGCCAGTCACCGTCAACGGCGTAGAACTGACCGACGCCGACATCGAACGTGAATTGGACCACCACCACGACGCGCGCAATCCGGCGCACATGGCAACGGTATCCGCCATCCTGCGCCGCCTGATGCGCACCGAGGCCGAACGCCTCGGTATCGCCCGCGGCGACATGGACGACGACGCCGTCGCGCAAGCCCTGCTCATGCAGGAGGCACCCGTGCCCGATCCCGACGAGAGCAGCTGCCGCCGCCATTACGACAGCCGCCCCGACCGCTTCCGCGAAGGCGAATGGGTCGAGCTCGAGCACATCCTGTTCCAGGTCACGCCGCGCGTGCCGCTCGACGCGCTGCGCGAGATCGCGCAGCAGACGCTCGCGCTGATCAAGGGCGATCCGTCGACCTTTGCCAGCCACGCCAGCGCCTTGTCCAACTGCCCGAGCGGCGCCGGCGGCGGCCGCCTCGGCCGTGTGTTCCGCGGCGAGACGGCACCGGAGTTCGAACGCGCGGTCTTCGCCGCGCAGGCGCAGGGCTTGATGCCGCAGCTCGTCGAATCGCGGTTCGGCCTGCATATCGTTCGCGTGCTTGACCGCTGCGACGGCACGCGCCTGCCCTTCGACATGGTGCGCGCGGACATTGCGCGTTCGCTGTCGGATGCCGCCCGCGATCGCGCCTGGAAGCAGTACGCGAGCCTGCTGATCGGGCGCGCCAGCATCACCGGCATCGAACTCGACGGCGCCGACAGTCCGTTGGTCCAATAGCGCCATCTGGCGCCATCATTTCCGGGAGCCCGCTGGCATGCACGAGATTGAACGTCTGCTGAAAGGCTTCGAGCGCTTCCAGCAGCATTACTTCGAGGACAAGCCCGAGCTGTTCGACACGCTGCGCGACGGGCAACGTCCGCCGACCCTGCTGGTCGGCTGCAGCGATTCACGCGTCGACCCCGCCTTGCTGCTGGGATGCGACCCCGGCGAACTGTTCACCGTGCGCAATATCGGCAACCTGGTGCCACCGTGCACGGGCAGCCAGGAAGGCAGCCTGCACGGGGTATCCGCCGCGATCCAGTTTGCTGTCGAGCAACTGCGCGTGGCCCGCATCATCGTGATGGGCCATGCCGGCTGCGGCGGCATCCGCGCCTTGCTGGCGCAGCCGGCCGACGCCGGGAACGACGACATACCGGCCGGCAAGGACTTCATCGGCCCGTGGGTACGGATTGCCAGCGCCGCCCGCCGGCACGTCGACGAGACCCTGGCCAGCGCCAGCGCCGCGCAACGCCAGCGCGCCTGCGAGCAGGCCGCCATCCTGGTGTCGCTGCGCAACCTGGAGACATTTCCATTCGTGCGGCGCGAGCTGGAATGCGGCCAGCTCACGCTGCATGGCTGGTACTTCGACCTGGAGGCCGGCGCCCTGCTCGCGTACTCGCAGCGGGCCGACGGCTTCCTGCCACTCGTCTGCCCGCTCGGGCGCGAAAACTCACCTGCGAAGAACTAAGGATCATGCAAGGATTCGTTATCGGCATTGCCGGCTCATCGGGCAGCGGCAAGACCACGCTCATCACCGCCATGCTGCCCTGGTTCCGTTCTCACGGACTGAGCGTCAACGTGGTCAAGCACAGCCACCATCCGCTCGAACTGGAGCCACCCACCAAGGACAGCGCGCGCTTTCGCGCGGCGGGCGCCAACGAGGTCATGGTGGCCTCCCCCTATCGCTATGCCATCGTGCGCGAACTGCATGGCGAGCAAGAGCCCACGCTGGCGGAACAGCTCGCGCGGCTGTCGCCCGCCGACCTGACGCTGGTCGAAGGCTTCCGCGGCGATGCGATCCCACGCATCGAAGTCTTTCGTCCCGCGCATGGCCGCGAGCCGTACTATCCGCGCGACCCGTCCATCATCGCGCTGGCAACAGATGCGCCCACCGATTCCACGCTGCCTTGCCTGCCGCTGAATGATCCCACGGCGGTGGTGCTGTTCATCCTCGCGCTGCGCGCAAGCCGCAGCGTCCGGCGAGAGCCGCGCCACGCGCAGCAGCTTGCCAGCGTTGCCGCCTGACGTTGCCATCCCGATCGACCTCGCCATGTCCCACTCCACACCGGCCAGCCTGCCGCTGGTCTATGCCTGCTCGGGCTGCTCCAGCGTCGCGCAGCTCGCCAATGCCTTCGCCATCCGCCTGGACCGCAGTGGGCGCGCGGAGATGTCCTGCATCAGCGGCGTGGGCGGCGGCGTCCCTGCGCTGACGCGCGTGGCGCGCTCCGGCCGTCCGATCCTCGCACTGGATGGCTGTCCGCTCGCATGCGTGAAGGCTTGCCTTGCCGGCGTCGATGTCGTGCCCGCAAGGCATCTCGTACTGAACCGGCTCGGTGCCACCAAGCGGCAGCATGGCGAATGCACCGAAGCCGAAGAGAGCGCCACGTGGGAGGTTGTCGAGCAAGCGCTCGCAGAAATTTCTGCCGCCATTTAGCGAATGCATGGCTGCATGAAGCGCCGATAGCGACGACGCGCGCGACAGCAACCCCAAGGTCAGTATGGCTATAGGCTGCAGCGCTCTTCCTCGTTGACGACAGTCAACCCGGTACTGCGCAATCTTCACGATGATCTCCCTGACAGCCGGTGCAGCAAGCCTCACAACAAACCGGCACAACGGCTTTCCCCAACCGCTGAAGAGCAGCACTTATGAAAGCGAAATCCTGGAGGTTCACCGCGCTCGCGGCCTTGCCGTTATCCCTCTGGCTGAGCCAGGCCAGCGCGGACACAACGGCAGCGGCGCCTGCCACGCCGCCGACCGCGTCGGCACCCACCCTGACATCTGCCGAATTCGACCATGCCCGGCAGATCTACTTCGAACGCTGCGCCGGCTGCCACGGCGTGCTGCGCAAGGGCGCTACCGGCAAGCCGCTCACACCGGACATCACACGCGCACGTGGCAGCGAATACCTGAAGACCTTCATCAAGTACGGCAGCCCCGCCGGCATGCCGAACTGGGGCACGTCGGGGGACCTGTCCGATACCGAAGTAGACCTGATGGCCCGCTATATCCAGCTCGATCCGCCGACGCCGCCGGAGTTCTCGCTGGCGGACATGGAGAAAAGCCGCAAGGACATCATGCCCGTGGCCAAGCGTCCGACGCGCAAGATGAACCAGTACAACCTGGACAACCTGTTCTCGGTGACGCTGCGCGATGCCGGCGAGGTCGCGCTGATCGATGGCGACAGCAAGAAGATCATCAACATCGTGAAGACGGGCTATGCGGTGCACATCTCGCGCATGTCCGCTTCGGGCCGCTACCTGTACGTGATCGGCCGCGATGCGCGCCTGGACCTGATCGACTTGTGGCTGCCCAAGCCCGACATCGTCGCGGAGGTCAAGATAGGCCTGGAAGCCCGTTCGGTGGAGACATCAAAGTACAAGGGCTACGAGGACAAGTACGCCGTGGCGGGCTCCTACTGGCCGCCGCAGTACGTGATCATGGAAGGCGACACGCTCAAGCCGCTCAAGGTCGTGTCGACGCGGGGCATGACGGTGGACAACGAGTACCACCCCGAGCCACGCGTGGCGTCGATCGTCGCCAGCCACTTCCATCCCGAGTTCGTGATCAGCGCCAAGGAGACCGGCAAGATCCTGATGGTCAACTACGCCGACCTGAACAACCTGAAGACCACCACCATCGACTCCGCCAAGTTCCTGCATGATGGCGGCTTCGATGCCACGGGCCGGTACTTCCTGGTGGCGGCCAACGCGTCGAACAAGATCGCGGTGGTCGACACCAAGGACGACAAGCTCGCCGCGCTGATCGACGTGGGCAAGACACCTCACCCCGGCCGCGGTGCCAATTTCGTGCATCCGAAGTTCGGGCCGGTGTGGGCCACCAGCCATCTCGGCGATGAAACCATCAGCCTGATCGGTACCGACCCCGTCGCCCACAAGGCGCAGGCCTGGAAGGTGGTGCAGACGGTCAAGGGCCAGGGCGGGGGTTCGCTTTTCATCAAGACGCATCCGAAGTCGTCCAACCTGTGGGTCGATACGCCGCTGAACCCCGATGCCAAGCTCAACCAGTCGGTGGCCGTGTTCGACACGCGCAATCTCGACGCGGGCTTCCAGGTGCTGCCGGTGGCCGAGTGGGCCAACCTGAAGGGCGAAGGCGCCAAGCGCGTGGTGCAGGCCGAGTACAACAAGGCCGGCGATGAGGTGTGGTTCTCCATCTGGGGCACCAAGGACGGCGAGTCGGCGCTCGTGGTGGTCGACGACAAGACGCGCAAGCTGAAGACCGTCATCAAGGACCCGCGCCTGATCACGCCGACCGGCAAGTTCAACGCGTACAACACCCAGCACGACATCTACTGATCGTGCGTGCGGCGCGCAAGGCAAAACCCTTGCGCGCCGCCTCCGGAGCCTGACAATGCAATCCACTCGAATCCGAATCCTCATCGCGGCGGCCGCATGCGTGCTGCTGCCCGCAGTGGCACACGCCAACGCCGAACTTGCCGCGAGCAAAGCCTGCATGGCGTGCCACAGCGTAGACAAGAAGCTCGTCGGTCCGGCCTTCAAGGATGTGGCGACAAAGTACAAGGGCGGCAAGGACGCTGCCGCGCAGCTTGCCGGCTCGATCCTCAAGGGCAGCAGCGGCAAATGGGGACCTGTGCCCATGCCCGCCAATCAGGTGACCGACGCCGAAGCAGACAAGCTCGCCAAATGGGTGCTGACGCTTTAGGCGCCCTCGCGCGCAGCGTCGCGCTTGCAATGCTGGTGGCCGCCTCGGTGGCCGTCGCAGCGGAGCCGGCGCCTGCGCGGCGCGCGGAACTTGGGCGGCTGCTGCGCGACGACTGCGGCGCGTGCCATGGCATGACGCTGCAAGGCGGGCTCGGCTCGCCGCTGACCGCCGATGCGCTCGCAGGCAAGCCGCGCGACGGCCTGGTGGCCACCGTACTGCAGGGCCGGCCCGGCACCGCCATGCCGCCCTGGCAACCCTTCATGACGCAGGACGAAGCCTTATGGCTGATCGAACGATTGCAGGCCGGACAAGCGCCGGCCGTTTCAGGCAGGTAGCCCGCACTGCCGGGCAGGCACTGAAGCGCCTTCTGCCAGGCTTCCTGGCCGCCGTGCTCGTCGCTGGCTGCGCGACGCCGCTACGCGGCACCGGCGATCTCGGCGTCATCATCGAACGCGCCGCTGGCCGCATGCAGGTCGTGGAAACGTCGGGCATGACGCAGGTCGCGACCGTGGATGGCCTGGGCGACCTGTCGCACGCCAGCGTGGTGTTCTCGCGCGACGGCCGTTTCGCCTATGTATTCGGGCGCGATGGCGGCTTGTCGCGCGTGGACCTGCTGCAGGCACGCGTGACAAACCGCGTCATGCAGGCGGGCAACAGCATCGGCGGTGCCATCACGCAGGATGGCCGCGTGATCGCCGCGCAGAACTATGCGCCGGGTGGCATCCGGCTGTTCGACGCGGTCACGCTGGAGCCGCTTGCCGACATTCCTGCCATTGGCGCGGACGGCAAGCGCTCCAAGGTCGTGGGCCTGGCCGACCTGCCGGGTCGACGGCTGGCAGCCAGCCTGTTCGAATCGGGCGAGATCTGGATCATCGACGTCAACGACCCGCGCCAGCCGCAGGTCACGCGCCTGCGCGCGGGCCGCGAGCCGTACGATGGCCTGGTCACGCCCGATGGCCGCTGGTACCTGGCTGGCCTGTTCGGTGAAGACGGGCTGTCGCTGGTGGACCTGTGGCAGTCCCCGCCCTCGGCGCAGCGCATTCTCTCCGGCTATGGACGCGGCGCGGCGCCGCTGCCGGTCTACAAGATGCCGCACCTGCGCGGCTGGGCCATGGCACAGGGCATGGCGTGGCTGCCGGCGATCGGGCGCCGCGAGGTCCTCGTCGCCGATCCGGCCCGCGGCTGGAGCGAAGCCACGCGCGTCGCCCTGGCCGGCCAGCCGGTGTTCGTGATGGCGCGCCCCGATGGCCGTCAGGTCTGGGTCAACTTCGCGTTCCCGCACAACGACACCGTGCAAGTCATCGACACGGCAACACGGCAGGTCGTGCGCACCATGCGCCCGTGCCGGGGCGTGCTGCACATGGAATTCACGCCCAAGGGAGAAGCCGTGTGGCTATCCTGCCGCGACGACAACCGCGTGGAGGTCTACGACACCACCACCTTCGCGCGCCTGGCCACGCTGCCAGCCGACAACCCGAGCGGCATCTTCTTTACCGTGCGCGCCCAGCGCTTCGGCATGTAACCCGCATGTCATCCACGATCGCCATGTACGACGAAGCCCTGCTCTATGACCGGCTCCAACGCGACCTGCCATTGCATCCGCGCCCGTACCGCAAGCTGGCTGGTGAACTCGGATTGTGCGAACACGACCTGCTGAGCCTGCTCGCGCGGGACCTCGGCGCCGGGCGCATCAGCCGCATCGGCGCGGTGTTCGCGCCCAATGTCATCGGCGTCAGCACGCTTGGCGCGCTGGCCGTGGAACCGGCGAATCTCGACCGCGTCGCTGCGTGCGTCAGCGCCTGCAGCGCGGTCAGCCACAACTACGCGCGAAGAGGACATCGCCACAACCTGTGGTTCGTGGCGGGCGCACGAGACCGCTATGCGCTCGATGGCGTGCTGGCGGACATCGCCGAGAGAACCGGCCTGACGCCGCTCGATCTGCCGATGGAGCGCGAGTACCACATCGACCTCGGCTTTTCGCTGCGAGAAGGCCGTGTCCGCCGTCCGCGCCGCGCCGTGAAGGCGCCTGCGCCGGTCCAGCCGGATGCCGACGACTGGCGCCTGATCGCTGAACTGGAAGCCGGTCTGCCGCTCGCGCCGCAGCCGTTCCACACGCTGGCCCTGCGTTCGCGCATTCCGCTCGACCGCATCCTCGAACGGCTGGCGCAGTGGAGCGAAAGCGGCGTGATCCGCCGGCTCGGCGTGGTCCTGCATCATGGGCGCTTCGGCTACCGGCACAACGCCATGTGCGTCTGGGACGTGCCGGAAAGCCGTGCCGATGCGCTCGGTATCAGGCTGGCCCGCATGCCCGGCGTAACGCTGTGCTACCGCCGCGCACGCAGCCTGCCGGAGTGGCCCTACAACCTGTTCGCCATGATCCACGCACGCGACGCGCGGACCATGCGGGCCACGCTCGGGCATGTCGAAGAGCAGGTCGGCCTGGGACAGATGCGCAGCGCGGTACTGGTCGGCACGCACTGCTACAAGCAGCGCAACACGCGCTATGCGCTGCAACAGGAGCCCTCATGAGCTTCGTCCCGGATGCACTCGACCGCCGCATCATCAACAGGCTGCAGCGCGGGCTTGCCTTGACGCCCCGGCCCTATGCCGATGCGGCGCTGGCGCTGGACATCGACGAGACCACCCTGCTCGCACGCCTGCGGGCGTTGCTGGACGCCGGCATCCTGACGCGCTTCGGCCCGCTGTTCCAGATCGAACGTGCTGGCGGCCGCTTCGTGCTATGCGCGTGCCACGCACCGGAGGACCGGATGGAAGCCGTGATCGCCGCCATCAACGCCCATCCAGAGGTCGCGCACAACTACGCGCGCACGCACCACCTGAACCTGTGGTTCGTGCTGGCGGTGCGGCGCCCGGAAGACGTGGGGCCCGCGCTGCAACGCATCGGCCACGATGCGGGCGTGGTGATCCTGCCGTTCCCGAAAGAGCGCGAGTACTTCGTCAACCTCTACCTGCCGGCCTGAACTGCCATGGATCTTCCCGCCCACGATGCCATCGATCTCGCGCTGATCCGCGCCACGCAGGACGGCCTGCCGCTCGTCAGCGCGCCCTATGCCACGGTAGCCGGGCAACTTGGCATCACTGAAGACGAAGTCATTGCGCGCCTTGGCGCCATGCAGGCGGGCGGCGCGCTGCGCCGCATCGCTGCCGTGCCCAACCACTATGCGCTGGGCTGGCGTGCCAACGGCATGACGGTCTGGGACGTGGATGACGCATGCATCGACGTGCTCGGCGAACGGATCGGCACGCTGCCTTTCGTCAGCCATTGCTACCGCCGCCCGCGTCGGCTGCCGCTATGGCCATACAACCTGTTCGCCATGGTGCATGCCCATACGCGCGAGGAAGCCATGCCGCTGGTGGCCCGGATTGGCGCCGTGCTCGGCACAGCCTGCCGCGCCCACGACGTGCTGTGGTCCACGCGCATCCTCAAGAAAACCGGCCTGCGGCTGCCGCCGGCCAATACAGAGTCATAGGGAGTCAGCATGTTCCGCCTGTCCCGATTCATGGAAGCGCTGCGCGATGGCGGGCCCGTGCCCGCGCCGCGAAAGCCGGCCGGCCCGGTCGTTATCTGGAACCTGATCCGGCGCTGCAACCTCAACTGCAAGCACTGCTATTCGACCTCGGCCGACACCGACTTCAAGGGCGAACTGAGCACGGCCGAAGCGCTGGATGTACTGGATCAACTCAAGGCTGCACGCGTACCGGCCCTGATCCTGTCCGGCGGCGAGCCACTGCTGCGCGCGGATCTGTACACCATCGCGGCGCGGGCGCGCGAGCTGGGCTTCCACCTGTCCCTGTCATCGAACGGAACGCTGCTCAATGCCGGCCATGCCACGCGGCTGGCCGCCTGCGGCTTCGACTATGTCGGCGTCAGCCTCGACGGCCTGCCGGCCACGCATGACCGCTTCCGCCGCAGCGACGATGCTTTCCAGCAGGCGCTCGGCGGCCTGCGCACGGCGCGCGACGCGGGCCTGCGCGTCGGGGTGCGCATGACGCTGACGGAGCAGAATGCGCGGGAGCTGCCAGCGCTGGTGGCACTGGCCGAAAGCGAAGGCATCGACAAGTTCTACCTGTCCCACTTCAACTACGCGGGGCGCGGACGCAGCCACCGCGCCGACGACGCGCGGCATGCCGCCACCCGCACCGCGCTCGACTGGCTCTTCGACCACGTGTGGGAACGCGCGCGGCAAGGCCACGCGGGTGACTTCGTCACCGGCAACAACGATGCCGACGGCGTCTACCTGCTGCACTGGATCGCGCGCCGCGAGCCGCACCGGCTGGCCGACATGCGTGCTCGGCTGCTGAACTGGGGCGGCAATGCGACGGGGGTCGGGGTCGCCAATATCGACAATCTCGGCAACGTCCATCCGGACACGATGTGGTGGCACGTCACGCTTGGCAATGTGCGCGAGCGCGCCTTCGGCGACATCTGGGCCGACCGCAGCGATCCGCTGATGGCCGGCCTCTCCGCCTCGCCGCGCCCGCTGCAGGGACGCTGCGCGGCCTGCGCGCAGGTCGGCATCTGCAACGGCAATACGCGTGTGCGCGCGGCGGCGATCACCGGAAACCCGTGGGCCGCGGACCCCGGTTGCTACCTGACAGATGAGGAGCTTGCCTGTCCGCTTGGCGCGGAGGTGGCCGCATGAACCGGCTATCGCGATGGCTTGCGTCGGCCCTGCTGGCTGTCCTGTTCCAGACACTGGCTTTCGGCGCCGAGGACGTGGCTGGCCCGGCCGCGCTGTATCGCCAGCATTGCGCCGCCTGCCATGGCGCTGACCGCCTTGGCGCAATGGGCCCCGCGCTGTTGCCGGAGAGCCTTGAACGGCTGCGTCCGGCCGAGCTGACCGCCGTGCTGCGCGAAGGCCGGCCGGCAACGCAGATGCAAGGCTTCGCAGGCGAGCTCGACGACGTCCAGCTCGCTGGCCTGGCGGACTGGCTGCGTACCGCTCCGGCAACCCTGCCGAGGTGGACCGACGCGGAGATTCGCGGCAGCCATATCGTGACTCATGCACCGGGCAGCCTTCCGGCCAAGCCAGTGTTCGGTGCCGATCCCGCCAATCTCTTTCTTGTCGTCGAGGCCGGCAGCCACCATATCAGCGTGCTCGACGGCGATCACTTGCAGCCGATCCACCGTTTTCGCACGCGCTTTGCACTGCACGGCGGCCCGAAGTTCAGCCAGGATGGCCGCTATGTCTTCATGGCCAGCCGCGACGGCTGGGTCAGCAAGTACGACCTCTGGAACCTGACGTTCACGGCGGAGATCCGCGTCGGCCTGAACACGCGCAACGTGGCGGTCAGCGACGATGGCAAGTGGGTGCTGGCCGGCAACACCCTGCCGCAAACGCTGGTGCTGCTGCGCGCCGACGACCTGTCGCTGGTAAAGGTGCTCGATGTCACGGGCCGCGACGGCCAGGGCTCGCGCGTATCGGCGGTCTATGATGCAGCGCCCCGGCACAGCTTCATCGTCGCACTGAAGGACATACCCGAGGTCTGGGAGATCCCTTACGCCGGCATCAAGGCATTTGCCATGGCCGAGCCCAGGAGGATCGTGCTGGAAGACGTGCTCGACGACTTCTACTTCGACCAGTCATACCAGCACATCCTGGGCGCATCGCGCGATGGCGGCGGACAGGTGGTCGATCTCACGCTCGGCCGCAAGGTCGCGGACCTGGCCTTGTCCGGCATGCCGCATCTGGGCAGCGGCATCACGTGGATGCGGGACGGCCATGAGGTCATGGCCTCGCCCAACCTCAAGCAGGGCCGCATCAGCGTGATCGACATGCGCAGCTGGCAGACCATTGCCACGGTGCCGACCAACGGCCCGGGCTTCTTCCTGCGCAGCCACGAGAACACGCCCTACGCGTGGGCCGATGCGATGATGAGCCCGAAGCGCGACACGCTGCAGCTGATCGACAAGCAGACGCTGGCCGTGGTCGGCAGCGTCACGCCGAGCCCCGGCCGCACGGCCGCGCACGTGGAATTCACGGGCGACGGCCGCTACGCGCTGGTCAGCCTGATGGAGCGCGATGGCGCCATCGTGGTGTACGACGCGCGCACGCTGCGCGAGGTCAAGCGCCTGCCCATGGACAAGCCCATCGGCAAGTACAACGTGTTCAACAAGACCACGCGCTCGTCCGGCACCAGCCATTGAGGCGGTGGCCCTGCGCAAGGAAAGGACTCCTGATGAACCTCCCCCTCAAGCCCGGCAAGGTATGGCTGGTCGGCGTCGGCCCCGGCAGCCCGGACCTGATCACCGTGCGCGCGGCGCGCGTGCTCGCGCAGGCGCAGGTCTGGCTGGTCGATGACCTGGTGTCGCCGGAAATGGCGTGCCACGCCAGTCCCGGCACGCATGTCGAATGGGTCGGCAAGCGCGGCGGGCGCTGCTCGGTCAGCCAGGAACGCATCCAGCAGCTCACGCTGATGCACGCGCTGGCAGGCAAGGAAGTCGCGCGCATCAAGGGCGGCGATCCGCTGATGTTCGGGCGCGGCGGCGAGGAATCGGCATTCCTGCGCGCGCATGGCGTGCCGGTCGAGGTCGTCAACGGTATCAGCAGCGGACAGGCGGCTGCACAGGCACTGGGCGTGGCGCTGACGCATCGCGCGCATTGCCACGGCGTGAGCTTCGTCACCGCGCATACCAGCGACCACGGCAGCCCTGACTGGCGCGCCCTGGCCGGCAGCGGCACCACGCTGGTGATCTACATGGGCATGAGCCGGCTGGCGGCGATCCGCGATGCGCTGCTTGCTGCGGACATGCGCCCTGACATGCCCGCCGCTGTCGTGATGCATGCCGGCGGCAGCGGGCAACAGTGCTGGACCGGCACGCTTGCCACGCTCGGCCAGGCGCTCGATGCGGGGTTGGCCAGCCCCGCGGTGATCATGATCGGCGCGGTGCTGGCCGATGCGCAGGGTCTCGCGCCCCTACGCGACGCGCCAACGCCTCAGTACGGCAATCCGACGTAGTTCTCGGCCAGCGCCTTGCGCGCTGCTTCGGAGCCGACCAGGAAATCGAGTTCCGCCTGCTGGATGCGCGACGAGAACGCGTCCGCATCCGGGAAGCGGTGCAACAGCGATGTCATCCACCACGAGAAGCGCTCCGCTTTCCAGATGCGGCGCAGGCACTTCTCCGAATAGCCGTCGAGCTCACGCGGGTCGTCCCGCTGATAGCGCGCGGCCAGCGCATCGGCCAGGTACAGCACATCACTCGCTGCAAGGTTCAGACCCTTGGCGCCGGTCGGCGGCACGATATGCGCGGCGTCGCCGGCCAGGAACAGCCGGCCGAAGCGCAGCGGCTCGCACACGAAGCTGCGCAGCGGCGCGATGCTTTTCTCGATCGAAGGGCCGGTCACCAGCGACTCGGCGGCTTGCGGGTCCAGCCGGCTGCGCAGTTCATCCCAGAAGCGCGCGTCGGACCAGGCTTCGGCGCGCTCTGTCGACGGCACCTGCACGTAGTAGCGGCTGCGCGCCTTCGAACGCATGCTGCACAGCGCAAAGCCACGCTCGTGGCTGGCGTAGATCAGTTCGTCGGCGACCGGCGGCGTGTCCGACAGGATGCCGAGCCAGCCAAACGGATAGACGCGCTCGAACAGCTTCGTCGATGCGGCCGGCACGCTCTGCCGGCTGACGCCGTGGTAGCCGTCGCAGCCCGCGATGTAGTCGCACTCGATCTCGTGCGTGGCGCCATCCTTGCGATAGCGCACCAGCGGCCGCGTGCCGTCGAAGCCGTGCAGGCTCACGTCGGATGCCTCATAGATCGTCGTCGTGCCCTCTGCCTGCCGCGCGGCCATCAGGTCGCACGTGACTTCGGTCTGGCCGTACACCGTGACCCTGCGACCGGTCAGCGCGTGCAGGTCGATGCGGTGGCGTTCGCCGTTGAACGACAGCTCGATGCCATCGTGCGGCAAGCCTTCTTCATGCAGGCGTGCGGCGACGCCCGCGCGCTCCAGTGCATCGACCGTCACGCTTTCCAGGATGCCGGCGCGGATGCGACCCAGCACGTAGTCCGGACTGCGCTGCTCCACGATGACGTTGTCGATGCCCGCGCGCGCGAGCAACTGTCCGAGCAAAAGACCGGCGGGGCCGGCGCCGATGATGGCAACCTGGGTGCGCATGGCTTGTCTCCGTATGCGTTGTTCTGATGGGAGGAAAGATAGCCGCCGGGCAGGCATTCCGGAATGGACAGACCGAACCAAGAACAGGACAATCCGAACATTGCTGGTAAACACGGATCCGTCGTGAAGCCCGTTCCCACCTATTCGCTGTACGGCACCAGTTCGTCGGAGCCGCTGCTGGACCAGTTGCATTTCGAGTCGATTGCGCAGCGCAGCAAGCTGCACGGCTGGGAGATCCAGCCGCACCGGCACGAGCGCTTCCTGCAAATTCTGTACATCCATGCCGGTGGCGGGGAAGCCTTGCTGGAGGAGCGGCGCGAGGCGCTGCGCAGCGGCTCGCTGGTCATGGTGCCGCCGCAGCACATTCACGGCTTCGTGTTCCGGCCCGATACCGACGGCATCGTCGTGACCATGACGGACAGCCACCTGCGCACGCTGCTGGCCGGCGTGCCCGATACCCTGGCGCTGTTCGAGCGGCCGCTCCATGAACGGGTGCGGCGCGACGCCGCGCTGGCCGACGCCCTGGCGCTGTTCCGTGGCGAGATGGAAAGCGTGTCCGCGTGGCGTGGGGCCGCACTGTCAGCGCTGCTGACCGTGGTGCTGATCGGCATTGCGCGGCTGGCCGATGCCTCGGCGCCGGCCGCCGCGCGCAGCAACAGCCGGCCGGCGCGGCATTTCCAGCAGTTCCAGCAATTGCTGGAGTCCGGCTATCGCGAACAAAGGGAGATTGGCGACTACGCTGATGACATCGGCATCACGGCCACGCAGCTCAACCGCGTCTGCCGGCAGATGGCGGGCCAGTCGGCGCTGCAGATGATCCATGCCCGGGTGCTGGCGCAGGCGCAGCGCGACCTGCTGTTCAGCGACCTGGAGGTCAAGCACATTGCATTGTCGCTGGGCTTTGCCGATGCGGCCTACTTCTCGCGCTTCTTCGCGAAGCAGGTCGGGCAGACGCCGACCGGGTTCCGGCAGTCGGGGCGCGCCCGGCTGCCGGCGTTCGCCACGCGATAGCTCAGGCCTGCGGCCTGCGGTTGGCATCGTCGATCGCGGCGAAGACTTCCTCGGCCATGTGGAATGCCGAGTTGGCGGCCGGCACGCCGCAGTAAATCGCGGCCTGCAGCAGCACTTCCTTGATCTCGTCGCGTGTCACGCCGTTATTGGCCGCGGCGCGCAGGTGCAGCTTGAGTTCTTCCGAGCGGTTCAGGGCCACCATCATGGCGATGGTGAGCAGGCTGCGCGTGTGCCGCGGCAGGCCTTCGCGGGTCCAGATCTCGCCCCACGCGTAGCGCGTGATCAGGTTCTGGAACTCCTCGTTCACCGGCGTCAGTCGCGCGAGCGAGCGGTCCACGTGGGCGCTGCCGAGCACGTCGCGCCGCACCGAGAGACCGGCTTCGTAGCGGGCATGATCGTCGGTGACCGGCAGACGGCCAACGATGAAATCGAGCAGTGCGGCGGTGAAGCGGCCCGGCTGCTCGAAGTTGGAGATATGCGCGGCCGGCAGTGCAACGAAGTGCGCATCGGGAATCGCGGCGGTCAGGTCGCGGCCTTCCTGCACCGTGGTGGACGGGTCATGGCTGCCCGCGATCACCAGCACCGGCACGCTGATCGTGCGCACGGCCTCGCGGAAATCGGCATCGCGCACCGCGGCGCAGTTGGCCGCATAGCCACGTGGATCGAGCGCGGCCAGCACGGCACGCAGCGGGTCCAGCGCGCGGCTGGCGGCCGCGGCAAACTCCGGGGTGAACCAGCGCTCGATCGACGGCTCCACCATGATGCCCATGCCGTCGCGCAGCACGCTGTCGATGCGCGTGTTCCAGCCCTCGGCATTGCCGATCTTCGCGGCAGTGTTGGCCAGCACGATCTTCGGAAAGCGTTCGGGCGCATGCACGCCCAGCCACATGCCGGTCAGGCCGCCCATCGACACACCGCAGAACGCAGCCTGCGCGATACCGAGGGCATCCAGAATGGCGAGCACATCGCCGCCAAGCTGATCCATGGTGAAGGCATCGCCGGGCGCGGTCGAGCGTCCGTGGCCGCGCGTGTCATAGCGCACCACGCGGAAGCGTCCGGCCAGGGCCTCGGCCTGCGGCTGCCACATGGTGTAGTCCGTGCCGAGCGAGTTCGAGAAGACGATGGCCGGCGCATTGTCGGGGCCATCCACCGTGTAGAAAAGCCGGGCACCGGCGTGGTCGAGATAGGGCAATGCGATCTCCTGGAATCCTGTGTTGTGTCGATCAACCGGCGTGGCGACTGGCGAGCGCCGCGTGCCAGGCCTGCACGGCGGCATCGGCAAAGGCCCCGGACTGGCCGGCGTAGTTGGCCGGGTCGGCGAGGCGGTCGAGGGTAGCCTCATCGAGCAGGCCCGCATGGGCGGGATTTTCGCCGAGCGTCCGTGCCAGTGCTTCGCGCAGCGTGGTGCCTTGCGCCACCGCGAGACGCGACGCCCGCTCCACCACATGGTGCGCTTCGAGCCGGCCGATGGGGCCGCCGAGTTCGAGCATAGCCGCTTCGCCGAGGATCAGGCCATGCGTCATGTCGAGATTGGCGCGCATGCGCGCAGCATCCACCTGCAGGCCGGAAACCACCTCGCCCATCTGGCGCAGCGCGCCGGCCGCAAGCGTGACGATCTGCGGCAGCGTATCCCACTCGGCCTGCCAGCCGCCCAGCGCGCGCTCGTGTTCCTGCACCATGCCCGACAGCATGGTAGCCACCAGTGGCGGCACGCGCACGGCCGCGGTGAGCACGGCGGCACAGCCAACCGGGTTGCGCTTGTGCGGCATGGTGCTGGAACCGCCGCGTCCGGGGCCGGTGGGCTCGGCAACTTCGGCGACCTCGGTCTGCATCAGCAGCGAGATATCCCGCGCCATCTTGCCGAGCGTGCCGGTAAGCATGCCAAGCGCGGTGGCTACCTCGACCAGGCGGTCACGATGCGCGTGCCATGGCAACGGGGGTATATCAAGCTTCAGTTCGTTCGCCAGCACGCGGGCCACGGCCGGCGCGGACTGGCCCAGGCTCGCGAGCGTGCCGGCCGCGCCGCCGAACTGCAGCGTGCTGGCATGAACGCTTGCGGCGTCGACGCGCCGCAGGTCGCGGCGCAACGCATCGAGCCAGCCCGCGGCCTTCAGGCCGAACGTGGTGGGCAAGGCGTGCTGCAGCCAGGTGCGGCCGACCATGGACGTGTCGCGATGCGACGTGGCCAGCGCAGCGCAGCCATTGCCCAGCGCCAGCAGGTCCGCCTGCAGGTGCGGCATCGCCTCGCCAAGCTGAAGCACGAGCGCGGTATCGATGATGTCCTGGCTGGTGGCGCCCCAGTGGACAAAGCGCGCTGCCTCGGCATCGCGGGCCGCGACGGCGGCGGTGAGTTGCCTGACGAACGGAATGGCCAGGTTGCCGGCGGCAACCGCCGCTTGCGCGAGTGCATCGAGGTCGATGACCGAGACATCTGCGCAGACTTCGGAGATAACCGTCGCGGCGGAAACGGGAATGACATTGCAGCGCGACTCGGCGCGGGCCAGCGCGGCTTCGACGGCAAGCATGCCGCGCACGGTGCCGGTATCGGAGAAGATCTCCAGCACGGCCGGGCTGCCGAACATGGGATCGGTAAGGCGGGACGAGCTTGGCATGGGGGCGTTGTGGATGTGCCGTCACGGCGTTGGCGACGGCACGATTATGCGCGAAGCGTCAGATGTCGAAAAACACCGTCTCGCCCGGCCCCTGTAGCACCACATCCCAACGCAGCGCACCATTGCCCTGCGCAGCGGCAATCAGCGTGCCGCGCCGCTCGGCCGGCACCATTGCCAGCACGCCGTCGGCGGCATTGGCAGCCGCTTCATCCGGAAAGTACACCCGCGTGGCCACGTGCTTGACCAGGCCGCGCATGAACACCGACACCATGATGTGTGGCGCCTGCGGCTTGCCGTCGGCGCCGGGCACCACGCCCGGCTTCACGGTGACGAAGCGGAACGAGCCATCCTCGGCCGTCGGCACGCGGCCGAAGCCGGTGAAGCCGGCGACCAGCGGCAGTTCGCGCGTGTCTTCGGCATGGCGGTAGCGGCCGGCCGGGTTGGCCTGCCAGATCTCGACCATGCCGTCGGGCACGGGCGCGCCGGTGCCGTCGATGACGCGGCCTTCGATGACGATGCGCTGGCCGGCAAGTTCCGGCGCGTCGGCGGTGAGGTCGGCGCAGTTCAGGCCGGTCAGGCCGATATGCAGGTAGGGGCCGACAGTCTGCGAAGCGGTGGCGTACAGCATGCTCTTACTCCATCGGCGTGGCATCGCGGCCACGCAGCACGATATCGAAACGGTAGCCCAGCGCGTATTCCGGCTGCGTGGTCTCCCAGTCAAAAGCGGCGATCAGGCGTTCGCGCGCCTTCTCGTCGGGCACGCAGTTGTAGATCGGGTCGTACGGCAGCAGCGGGTCGCCGGGGAAGTACATCTGCGTGACCAACCGCGTCGCATAGGCGTTGCCGAACAGCGAGAAGTGGATATGCTGCGGCCGCCAGGCGTTATGGTGGTTGCGCCAGGGATAGGCACCGGGCTTGATGGTCTTGAACTGGTAGCGGCCGTTGGCGTCGGTCACCATGCGGCCTTCGCCGGAGAAGTGCGGATCGAGCGGGGCATCGTGCTGGTCGCGCTTGTGCGTGTAGCGGCCCGCCGCGTTGGCCTGCCAGACCTCGATCAGTGCGTTCGGCACCGGACGGCCATTCTCGTCCAGCACACGTCCCGTGACCAGGATGCGCTCGCCGAGCGGCTCGCCGCCATTGCCGATGGTCAGGTCGTTGTCGCCGGCACGCACGAACTCTGCGCCGAAGGTGGGGCCCGTGACTTCCGAGAGAGACTGCGGAATCCGCACCAGCGGCTGCGTGGGCGAGCGCAGCACGGTCGAGGCATAAGGATCGAAACGGTATTCAGGCTGGGTGTCCCAATAGGGGCGACGGTACTGGGCGAGGCGGGGCATGCTTCGTCTCCATGTTTTAGCGGTGCAATGACTTTAGGTGACACGCAAAGTCATGTAAATTGAGTTATTGCCTCATTACGATGAATTTTTGATATGGAACGACTGGAGCAGGCCGCGCAGGATGTCTTCCGCAACCGCGTGCGGTTGCGGCATCTCTATTGCTTCGTGGCGGTGTCGCAAACCCAGCACCTCGGACGCGCGGCGGACCGGCTCGGACTGACCCAGCCGGCCGTTTCCAAGACCCTGAGCGAGCTGGAGGAACTGGCCGGGACGCGGCTGCTGGTGCGGCAGCGCGCAGGCACCGAGCTGACCACGGCGGGCACGCGCTTCCTGCAGCATGCGCTGCGCATCCTGGCCGATATCGATGCCGCCGCCGGCAGCGTCACGGGAGAAACCGCGCTGACGCATGAACGGATACGGCTCGGTGCACTGCCGAGCGTGGTGCCGGCGGTATTGACCGATGCCTTGCTGCGCTTTCGCGCCACGTATCCCGAGGTCGGCCTGGACGTGCGGACCGGCATGAACCGCAACCTGATCGACCAGCTCAAGGCCGACGTGCTCGACCTGGTGATCGGCCGCATGGATGATCCGGTCGCGATGGAAAGCTTGTGGTTCGAGTCGCTGGGGCCGGATTCCCTGGTGCTGGCGGTGCGTCCCGGCCATCCGCTGGCAAAGACCACGCGCCCCACGCTGCTCGATTGCCTGGCGTGGCCGCTGGTGATTGCCGCCACGGGCTCGATCCCGCGTCACAACACCGAAAGCCTGCTGGCCCGCCACGGCCTGCGGCTGCCCGATGGCTGCGTGGAGACGTCGGACGCCTATCTCGGACGCCTGCTGGCCGAACAGAGCGATTGCGTCTGGGCGGCGCCGATGTCCGCCACGCGCCGCGCCATGGACGCGGGCGGGCTGGTGGCACTGCCGATCGATACCCTCGGCACCGAGGAGCCGGTCGGCCTGCTGCGGCACAAGGACCGCACCCTGACGCCGATGGCCGAGGCGCTGGCCGACTGCATCCGGGCGGCGGCGCATCCCGATGCGCCGCGTCGCGGCCAGCCGGCTCAGTGAGCGGCCATGGGCCGGCCGCCCTGCTCGCCTGCCGGCGCGGGGCTGCCGCCTAAGTGCTTCACCATCAGCGCCACGGCGGCCAGGAAGGCCGGCACGGCCAGCAGCGTGAAGATCATGTCGAAGCCAAGCTGCAGGCGCAGCAGCTCCGCGCCGAGCAGCGCGCCGGTGATGCCGCCGAAGCGGCCGATGCCGAGCATCCAGGCCACGCCCGTGGCACGGCCCTGCGTCGGGTAGAAGGCCGCCGCCAGCGACGGCATTGACGACTGCGCGCCGTTCATCGCGGTACCCGCCAGGAAGATCAGCACGCCCAGCAGCACCTGGCTGCCGGTGCCCTGCCCGACGGCGTAGATCAGCGCACCGGTGATGGCATAGGTCAGCGCAATCACCTTGTTCGGGTTGAAGCGATCCATGAACCAGCCCGCGGCGATGGTGCCGATGCCGCCGCCCAGCGGGAACAGCGCGGTCAGGAACGAGGCGCGCTGGATCGAGAAGCCCGCGTCCTTCATCAGCGTGGGCATCCAGCTGGTCAGCAGGTAGAAGATCACCAGGCCCATGAAGTACGTGGCCCACATCATGGCCGAGCCCAGGCGGTAGCCCGGCGACAGCACCGTGCCGATGGCCGAGCGCGTCGCGGGCGCCTGCTCGCCGATGACATAGCTTGCGGCCGCCGCGCCGGCACCGGTCACGCGCTGCAACACCTTGCCGATCTGTTCGGCCGGGTAGTTGCGCAGCACCATGTAGCGCACCGATTCCGGCAGCAGCAGCACCAGCAGCACGGCCAGCACGACCGGCAGCACGCCGCCCAGCACAAGCACGCTGTGCCAGCCATAGTTCGGGATCATGGCCGCCGCGACGAAGCCGCCCACCGCCGAGCCGAGCGGAAAGCCGCAGAACATGGTGTTCACCAGCACCGCACGGCGGCGCTGCGGCGCGAACTCGGACGTCAGTGTCACCGCGTTGGGCATGGCGGCGCCCAGGCCCAGGCCGGTCAGGAAACGCAGCGTGGTCAGCCAGCCCAGGTTTGGCGCAAAGGCCGTGGCCAGGCTGCACACGCCGAAAAAGAAGACGGACAGCACCAGCACGCGCTTGCGGCCGACGCGATCGGCCAGCGGGCCGGCAAAGATGGCGCCAAAGGCCAGGCCGAACAGCGCCGCGCTCATGACGGGGCCCAGCTCGGATTTCTGGATGCCCCAGTCCTGCACCAGTGCCGGGGCGATATAGCCGATGGCCGCTGTATCAAAGCCGTCGACGGCAACGATCAGGAAACACAGGATGAGGATCAGCCATTGATAGCCGGTGAACGGCCGCTCGTCGATCAGGGCCTGGACGTCGATGACGCCGCCCTTCGCAGGGTTGGACTGGGGCACGGGTTGTCTCCGTTTGACTTTGGAAATCGGCAAGGGGTGCTGATTCGGCAATCCGCAAACCCGCCATTTGTTCTGATAGCGAACCATCGTTCTCTACTGGAACCGATCTTAGGCGCCGGGGATTGGCGGCAAGTATCCGGGTTAACCCGCCAAAGCAGGCCAACTGGAATGGCATCGGACGAGGCGAATTGCGCCATGGGACAGACTTGGCTCGCGGTAAACTTGCGCAATTGACACGCGAGTCAATTGCCAGCGGAGAACATCGGCGCAATGACGCAATCTTTCACTGCAGGCTGTCGGAAGCGAATTGGATACATGCCTGAATTTCATGGAAATAACGTGAGATGTCATTTTCCATGCCGTGACGTATTGCTTAGGATGCGCTAAGCACCGATCAATGTGATCGCCCTCCGGAAAGAGCCGCGTAAGGCTCAATCAACGCTTGTCGCAGGCACGAACCAAGCCCCAAGCCCGCGCTGAGGGTTTTCACCTCCGCTGCCCGACACCGACTCCAGCCCCGACAGGTTTTCCGAAACCATAGTGCCCGTCCCGCTGCCAATGCGGTCTGAAGCCACGCGAGCGAAAATGCCAGTACAAGAGCCATAGCTATTCCTTAACGTCGCTCCCGACCGGATAGCGCCATGTCATGCGATATTTAAGTAATTCATTACGAATGATATTTCACGCGATTATATTAAATATAAAAAAACTGTATAAGACCGCCATTTCAAGCTGCAGCGCACAAACCTATAGTGAATGTAATTTTTTCCGGGGAGGACCCGTAACCACCGACGAGGAGGTGGATGAATGCTAAGAACAGCTTTGTTGCTTGCGGCGGCAAGTGCAGCGTTGGGCGCGGGTGCTGCGTATGCTGGCACCGGGACTCGGGACGTTTACACGGATGGCTCGAGCGTGATGGGGTCGCGGGACCCGTTCACGGATGGAAGTAGAGCAATCACTGACAGGAGGGATGTGTTCACCGACGGTGCCAAAGTCACGGACAAGCGGGATATGTTCACGGATGGTTCGTAAATCGCCGACCGCGAGCGCTAACGATAATGAGGCGAGATCAAGCTCCGCCTCTCCAAGCCCCCGCCTGCGGGGGCTTGGTCTTTTTAGGGCCGAGCCAGCACTCGATTCTCGGGGCACACCCATGCAATATTCGATTGGCGATCCAGCGGGCATCGTGATTTCCCCTATGCGCCCCCAAATGTAAAGAAAATGCCCCAATTTGTTAATGGGCCCGGTGGCATGGTCAATACATTGAGCGGCGGAACGCAATTCTCCACAGGGAACGGATGGCGCAACCCCGGCTACCGGCTTCAGCCCTTTGGCAAACGGCGCTTCCGCCAACGAAGCATTCTTTGCATTGCCCCGTACCCACCCGGCAACGCGGCTGGTGCGGGCTCGTACCCATCTAAAAAACCCATTTGGGGAGACAGACATGATCCGCCCTGCCCGCTTTTGCGCCCGCCACGCGGCCGTCGCCGCCGTCCTGGCACTGACCGTGCCCGCTGCCATGGCGTGGACCAGCAAGCCCGTCCGGATGCTGGTGCCGGCCCCTGCCGGAGGAACCATGGACGTGTTTGCCCGTGTGCTTTCCGAACAGCTCACGGCAGACCTGGGCCAGCCGGTGGTGGTCGACAACAAGCCCGGCGCGGGAGGCGGCATCGCCATCAGCGCGATGCTGTCAGCGCCAGCCGATGGCCAGACCATCCTGGTCTCGACCACCAATGTCGTCACGGAAATTCCCCATGTGATGAAGGTTCCCTATGATCCGATCCGGGATATCAGGCCGGTGGCCGCCGTGGCCAGGTCGGCCCTGGTCCTGGTCGGGGCGCCGAGCCTGCCGGCCAAGGACCTGCCCCAACTCGTCAGCTATGTGAAATCGCATCCGGGAAACCTGAGCTATGCCTCCTACAGTGCTGGCACCGCCGCCCACTACGCCGGTTCGATCATGAACCAGAAGGCCGGCATGGATCTGCAGCATGTGCCGTTCGCTGGCTCTCCGCCGGCACTGACGCAGGTGATGGGCGGACAGATCGCCGTGATGTACGACGGCATGGTGGCGTCGCTGCCGATGATCAAGGCCGGCAAGTTGCGGGCCTTTGCGGTCGCCGGGAAGGAGCGCTCGCCGCTGTTGCCGCAGGTTCCCACCTTCGGCGAAATGGGCTACCCGGACATTGAGTTCAGCAACTGGATCGGGGTCTTCACCTCCGCCAGGGTGCCGTCCGACCTGACCCAGAAGATCCAGGCGGCCGTCTACAAGGCGGCCTCGACCCCACGGGTGCAGGAACGGATCAGCTCGCTTGGCTTCGAGCCGATGGCTCCGCAGTCCCTGTCTGAACTCGGCCAGGCCGTGCGCACCGAGTATGAGCGCAATGCTGGGATCGTGAAGACCTACAACATCCAGCCCTGATGCCGACAGCCCCGGAGATGTCCGGGGACATTTTATTTTTTCCCGGCCTTCAGGCGCGCCGCATCAGGCTATAGCTCTGCGCAGTCGGCCCGAAGTCCGGCATGCTGGCCAGGAACAGGGCCAGAGGCACGACATCGTCAGGCTGCTTGAACCACTCGCCCGGCGGCGCGGCCACATCACGCGTCATCTCCGTCCTGACAGGGCCAGGAATTAACTCATTGACGCTGATGTTGTCCTCCTGCAGTTCCGTCGCCAACGACTGCGTGAGCATCCACAGCCCGGCCTTGGAACAGGAATAGGCCGAGAAGCCCGCATTGGGACGCCGCCCCTGGCCCGAACCGATCATGATGATCTTGCCCGCTCCGCGCTGGCGCAGGTGGCCAATGGCAGCATGCGCGGTATGGTAGGCGCCGGTAAGGTTGATATCGATGGTCTTGCGCCAGAGCTCCGGATCCCCGTCCGCAATCCTGCGCTGCTCGAGCGCGACACCGGCATTGGCCACCACGATATCGACACCGCCGAATTCGTCGCTGGCGCGCTGGAACAGGGCCTGCATCGTCGCGTAGTCGGCCACGTCCGCGGCATGGGCAAGTGCCCGGCCACCGGCTTCGCGGATCAGCGCGGCTGTCTGCACGATGTCGGCCTCGCCACGGGCGCTGCATACCACCGCGGCGCCGGCGCGCGCGTAGGCCAGCGCGATGGTGCGCCCGATACCGCGGCCCGCACCGGTGATAACGGCTACCTTGCCCTTGAGCAGTTCCGGATCCATATGGGTCATTGTCATTCTCGCTTTGCGTTGCAATGGGATGGCGACTTGTTGCTCAGAACGGGCGGTCGCCGATTACCGTGGCCCGGTCCATCTGTCGATGGCATGGCGGGTAATCCATGACCGCGTAGTGCTGCGTCGATCGGTTGTCCCAGATCGCCACGCTGTTCTTGCTCCAGCGCCAACGCACCTGGTACTCCGGGATGTAGGCCTGGGTGATCAGGTAGCGCAGCAGGTCGGACGCCCCCACGTTGAAATCCTGTCCGACGCGCACGCGCGCCGGCGTGTGGAAATTCGTAAAGTGCGTGGTGAAGCCATTGACGAACAGCACCTTCTCCCTGGTCTCGGGATGGGTCCTGACGACGGGATGCTCCGCATCCGGAAACTGTGCCTTCAGGGCCAGGCGCTTTTCGATGGACAGGGCCGCGCCGAAACTCGCCTCGATGCTGTGGCGCGCGCGCAGCTCGGCAATCTCGTCCTTGACGTGCTGCGGCAGGTTTTCATAGGCCAGCACCATATTCGCCCACATGGTGTCGCCCCCCACCGGCGGACATTCGCGGCAACGCAAGATGGCGGCTCGCGGCGGCGCTTCACGCCAGGTGGCATCGGTGTGCCAGGTGTTTTCGTAGCGCGGCGCAGGCTGCTCCGGACTTTTGTAGATGCGGACCAGTCCCGGATGCTCCGGATCGCTCCCCGCCACCGGATGATCTTCGAGTTCGCCAAAACGCCGTGCAAACGCCACGTGTTCGCCGGCCGTGAGGTCCTGGCCGCGCAGGAACAGTACGCGGTGCCTGAGCAGCGCCTTGTCGATGGCGTCGAAGAGTCCGTCGTCGTGGATGGCATCGGCAAGACTGACGCCGACCAGTTCGGCGCC
Source organism: Cupriavidus sp. 21MJTG02-4 (assembly GCF_057798975.1). NCBI lineage: Bacteria > Pseudomonadati > Pseudomonadota > Betaproteobacteria > Burkholderiales > Burkholderiaceae > Cupriavidus > Cupriavidus sp. 21MJTG02-4. The sequence goes on from NZ_JBYOJP010000013.1 coordinate 81,296, forward strand.
AATGGAACAGGTAAGGGGCTCGACTTGCATGGCGACTCCGTCAGGGAATGAAGGTCGAGCCAAAGTATTGAAGAAGCGGCGCGGAACGCGTTGACATCGCGGGGCAGGGACTTTACATTTTGGGGCACCTGGGAGAACGCCTATGCCGGCACCATTGCAGCGAGTCAACCTGTCCGAGTTTGTCGACGTGGCGCGCCAGGTCGGCCTGGACCCGCATTGGCTATTGCGGCAGGTGGGCATCAGCCCGGCGGCGCTGGTCGACCCGGAGGTCCGGGTGCCGGCGCGTTCGGTCATGCTGCTGCTGGAAGAATCGGCGCGGCTTGCCGGCGTCGAGGACCTTGGCCTGCGCGTGGCGCAAGCTCGCCAGCTGGGCAGTCTCGGCCCGCTGGGCGTGGTCATGCGCGACGGCGCCACGCTGCGCAAGGCGCTTGGCGCCATGACGCGCTACCTGCACCTGCTGAACGAGGCGCTGGACCTGCGCATCGAAGAAGTCGGGGATACCGCGATCGTCAGGCTGGAGCTCCTGGTAACGATCGAGGGCTCCATGCGGCAATCGACGGAATTCGTGATTTGCCTGTGGTTCCGACTGTTCAAATTGCTGTTCGGCACGGCATGGAAACCGCGCAGCGTCTGCTTCAGCCACCGGACACCCGCCAGCACGGCGACGCACCGGCGCGTGTTCGGCGTGCCAGTGCGGTTCGGCCAGGAGTTCGATGGCATCCTGCTGGCCGCAGCAGATCTCGACGTGGCGGGTCCGAGCGAGGATACGGCGCTGGCCCGCCATGCGCGCGAATTCCTCGATATCAAGCTCGCGCAGTCCGATTCCACCATGCCCGACAAGGTCAGGAAGCTGGTCTTTGCCCTGTTGCCAACGGGCGATTGCGGCGCCGAACGCATCGCCGGCCAGCTTGGCATCGACCGCAAGACCATGCACCGCCATCTGGCGGGCTATGGACAAAACTACCTGTCGGTGGTCGATGGCGTGCGGGTCGAACTCGTATCGAAATACGTCCGCAACAATGAACGGCCCTTGTCCGACGTGGCCAGCCTGCTGGGCTTTTCTTCACTCAGCGCGTTTTCAAGGTGGTTTTCCACGCGCTTCGGCTGCAGCGTGTCGGCATGGCGCCGCCAGCACCCGTCGCCATAAGCGGCACGCCAGCGCAGCCGCGCACCGGAATTATTCGAGACCTTCCAGCAGTCCCAGTAACTGCGCGCGCCGCACGGCATGCTTGCGCGTGCCGGCGCTGAGCTTTGCGAACAGGTTCTTCACGTGCCACTTGGCCGTGACTTCGCCTACGCCGATGGCCTGGGCAATCTCCTTGTTGGAGAGATTGCGCGCGAGCAGTTCGAGCACTTCGCGCTCCTTCGGCGTCAGCACCATGCTGGCCACGGCATGCGGCTGCGTCACCGGGCGTTCGTGGCGCTGGGCGCGTGCCGCCGGCAACGCCTGGCCGGCCTCCGGCTGCGCGGCGTTGTCTTCCGCCACCCGCCGGGCCCAGTCGGCCAGGGCCGGGTGCGTATCGGCGAACAGGCGGGCGAAGCCATAGGTCTGCGCCAGGTTCATCGCTTCCTGCAGCGATCCGCGGTTGTCCTCGCCCTGGCGATGGTGGACAAATGCCTTCAGCGCCAGTATCTCGATGCGCCGGCGCCCGAGGTTCGCGGCCTCGGCCAGCGGCGCGGCGCGGGCCAGCGCGCTGGCCGCCGCAGGCCAGTCCTGGGCGGCGATCGCGGCGTTGGCATGGGCCATGGCCTGTAGCAGCGCGACCTCGCGGAGCCAGAGCGGCCCCTGGTCCGCGTGGCCTTGTGGCACCAGTTGGTCCAGGCGAACGATCAGGCCGCGGCAGGTCTCGGCCCGGAAGCGTCCGGCATGCATGCGCACCTGCTCCGCCAGGCTGGCGATGCAGAGCCGCGGCGTCCGGCGCGCGATGCCCACGGCGTACAACGCTTCGAGGAGGTCGAGGGCACGGTGCTCGGCGCCCTGCGCGCTGGCCACGCGCGCCGCGCCCAGGTAGGCGAGCAGCGATGTCTCCGCCGTGCCCGAGCGCTCCAGCACGTCGAGCCGGTTGGCGAGCAGCGCAGCTGCTTCGTCGACCCGATCCCGTTCGTAGACGACCGCGGCCAGCAGCGTCGCCAGCATGCAGGCCAGCGGGTGGCGGCGGCCGAGATCGGCTTCGGCACTGGCCAGCGCGGGTCGCAGGACCGCCTCGCTGAGCATCACCTGCCCTTCGCGCAGATAGCTCAGTCCGGCAACGAAGTCCCCCCAGCGCGCGGCGTACCGGTGGCCTGCGCCGAGATCGCCGCGCGGCGCGAGCTGGAGATGGCGCCGCGCATGGCCAGTCTGCCCCTGCAGGATCGCCGCCATCGCCATGCGATTGGCGTGCATCTGCGCCACGCGCGGCTCATGCTGCGCGGGCGGCTCGCGCCACGGCTCCAGCAGCGCGAGGCAACGGTCCGGCTGGTCCGCGTAGTAGGACGCAATGCTCAGGATCAGCGCACATTCATAGCGCAAGGGCGCCTCGATGCCGTCCCCTTCGAGCATGCGCGCCACCAGCGACTCGGCCTCTTCATGCCGCTCGCCAAGCGCTATCACCCACGCAGCCGCCAGGCGCAGGCCCGGATGCCGGTCCAGTTCCGTGTCCGGAAGACGCTCCAGCCACTCCAGGACGGTGCCGAGCCGCCCCTGCATCACCGCATCGTAGAGCGAACGCCCGGCCAGTTCGATGGCGACCGCGTGCTGGCCCGCCGCGTGCGCGTGGCGTGCGGCTTCCTCGGTCATCTGGTGCGCGGCAAACCAGTGCATCGCGCGGGCATGCAGCGCGGCCAGTTCCTCTGCGGGCAACGCGTTCAGGCGCACCTGCAGGGCGCTGCGCGCGAGCGTGTGCAGCCGGCACCAGTCGCTGCCGTCCCCGGCCACGAAAATGGGCGTCTCGCGGACCAGCCGCGCCAGATGCGCGGCCGCGTCATCCTGCGCGGTCAGCGCACGGCACAGGTCTGGATGAAGGTGATCCACCAGGGCAACGCGGATCAGGAATGCGACGTCTTCGGGCGAAAGTTTCGCCAGCAAGCCACCCACCAGCGGCTCGCCTTCCTCAGCCGGGCGGGTCAGCATCGCTTCGATGACATTGCGCGGGTCGGCGCCGCGCTCGATGGCGGCCAGGACGAGTTGCAGGCCCAGCGGCCATCCATCGGTCATCTCGTGCAGGCGCGCGCAACTGTCGGCATCGACCCGATCGCCCGCGCGGCTGCGCACCAGCGCGATGGTTTCCTCCAGCCGGAAACGCAAGAATTCCGCACCGACACAGGCGCACTGGCCATAGGCTGCCAGGTCGAGCACCGCCTCGCTGAAGCCGCTGCGCGCGGCCACCACGATGCGCAGGTTCGCCGGCGGGTTGTGCAGCAGATAGAGCAAGGCCGAGAACCCCGCCCGCGAAAGGCGTTCGGCTTCATCGACGATCAGCACCAGGTCGAGCGAGGACTGCGCCACCTCTGCCAGCCACGCCGTCATGCCTTCGGTACCGTCCGGTGCAGCCTCTGCGCTTTCGAGCAGCGTGCGGCCGAAAGCGGGCCTGCCACAGCCCGTGCGCACGGCGAGCACCAGCCCGTGCAGGAACCGCCGGGGATCGTCGTGGTGGTCCGCGGACACCCAGGCCACTGCCGCACCCCGCGCCAGGAACTCGCGGCGCCATTGCGCAAGCAGCAGCGTCTTGCCAAAGCCCGGCGGTGCCTGCACGACGATCACGGGCCGGTCGCGCAGCGCGCCGCTGTCCAGGTTGAGCCGGGCGCGCGCCGACTGGTGCCGCGGCACGCGCGGCGGCATGGTCTTGAGCGAAAGATCGGCATGCGCGGCGCCAGTGCCGCGGCTGGAGGAAGTCATCTGGCAAGTCCTCATTGGCTTGAAGGGCCGAACGTGCCCCGGCGTGCATGCTGAACGGCGGGCATGGCTAGTCTCGCCTGCTGCGCCTTGTCGTCGGGCGGCGTGCCTGGCGCGCATATGGGTGCCGCATTACAGGCACGTCTCTCCCATGGCCCGCAATCGCCATCCCCTCCTTCGTGGAGGGGGCATGTCTTGTGCCGGCGCCCTAGCATGCGGGAACCGTTGCGGGCGGCCAGTCCTGGCCCGGCCGCAAGATCGGCAGACGATCCAACGGGCGCACTGCCCGACGCCCACTTCCCAATCAGGAGGACAGCATGCAATTTCTGGACGATTCCCTGCACCCCGAAAACATGGAGAAAGTCGTCATCACGGTGGCCCCTTATGGCCCCGAGTGGATGCCGGAAGACTTCCCCGAGGACATCCCCGTGACGATGGAGGAACAGGTTCAGAAGGCCGTTGATTGCTACAACGCAGGCGCAACGGTGCTGCACCTGCATGTGCGCGAACTCGACGGCAAGGGGTCCAAGCGGCTGTCGAAGTTCAACGAACTGATCGCGGGTGTGCGTGCCGCGGTGCCCGACATGATTATCCAGGTCGGCGGCTCGATCTCGTTCGCGCCGGAAGACGAGGGCCAGTCTGCCAAGTGGCTGTCGGACGATACGCGCCACATGCTCGCGGAACTTACGCCGAAGCCCGACCAGGTGACCGTGGCGATCAACACCACGCAGATGAACATCATGGAGCTGCTGTACCCCGAATACACCGCGGGTACATCGCTGTCCAACCCGGCCTACGTCGCGGCCTACCGCGAGATGACGGTGCCGGCCGGACCCGGCTGGGTCGAGGAACACCTGCGCCGCCTGAGCAACGCCGGCATCCAGCCGCATTTCCAGCTGACCGGCATCCATGCGCTGGAAACGCTGGAACGCCTGGTGCGCGCGGGCCATTACAAGGGTCCGCTGAACCTGACATGGATCGGCATTGGCGGCGGCTTTGACGGCCCCAACCCGTTCAACTTCTTCAACTTCGTCCACCGCGCGCCGGATGGCAGCACGCTCACCGCCGAGTCGCTGCTGAAGAACGTGCTGCCGTTCAACATGATGGCGATGTCGATGGGGCTGCATCCGCGTTGCGGCATCGAGGACACGATCATCGACCAGCACGGCAACCGCATGACCTCGGTGCAGCAGATCGAGCAGTGCGTGCGCGTGGCGAAGGAACTGGGGCGCGAGATTGCTTCCGGCAAGGAAGCGCGCGAGATCTATCGCATCGGCACGTGGTACGACAGCGCCGACGAGACGCTGGCCGCCCACGGCATGGCGCCGAACCGGCAGGCCGGGCAGAAAAACCTGCCGCTGCGCGCCGCCTGAGCCGCATGGCCGCCCGTCCGGGCCAAACGGCATCGCGCAGGGCGGCCGGCAATCGGCATCAGGCAAGAGCTTCTTCCAGGAGATAGACCAGTGGCAAAGGCAATTCGCTTCTACGAGACCGGCCCGGCCGACGTCCTCAAGTTCGAGTCGGTCGACGTGGGCGCCCCGGGCCCGGGGCAGGCGCGCGTGCGGCATACCTATATCGCCGTCAATTTCATCGACATCTATTTCCGCACCGGGCACTATCCGCTGGCCCTGCCCAACGGCCTGGGCTCCGATGCCGTGGGCGTGGTCGAGGCCGTCGGCCCGGGCGTGACCGACATCCGCGTCGGCGACCGCGTCGGTTATCTGCTCGGCCCGCAAGGTGCCTACTCGGACGTGCGCGTCATGCCCGCCGAAGTGTTGATCCCGCTGCCCGAAGGCGTGTCGGACCGCACCGCGTCGACCCTCATCATGAAGGGCATGACCGCGCAGTACCTGTTCCGCCAGGTGTATCCGCTCAAGGGCGGGGAAACCATCCTTTATCACGCTGCCGCTGGCGGCGTCGGCCTGATCGCCTGCCAGTGGGCGCGCGCGCTCGGCGTGACCATGATCGGCACGGTCAGCACGGACGAGAAGGCCGAGATTGCCAAAGCCAATGGCTGCACCCACACCATCGTGACGTCGCGCGAGAACATCGTCGACCGCGTGATGGAGATCACGGACGGCAAGAAGGTACAGGTGGTGTTCGATTCGGTGGGCAAGGAAACGCTGGACGCATCGCTCTCGTGCCTGCAGGTGCGCGGGACGCTGGTCAGCAACGGTACCACTTCCGGGCCGGTGGAAATCGACAGCCGCACGCTTGCGGCAAAGGGGTCGCTGTGGGTCACGCGTCCGGCCATGATTCACTATGCCACGCCGCGTTCGCACATGCTTGCCATGGCCAATGAAGTGTTCGACATGGTGCAGGCCGGCAAGATCACGAGCGAGCCCAAGCAGAGCTTCGCGCTCGCCGACGCCGCACAGGCGCACCGCGCGCTGGAATCCAGGCAGACCAGTGGCGCCACCGTTCTGATACCTTGATGCCTGTCTCCCGCGCGCGGTGACGCAGCTCTCGCATCGCGCGGCGGGAATCACGATCATCACGATCGGCCGGCTGCAGTTCAGGAAAACGGAGGCATCATGGATCTGGAATTGAAGGGCAAGCGCGCGATCGTCACGGGCGGCAGCCGCGGTATCGGCAAGGCCATTGCGCTGCAGCTCGCGCAGGAAGGCGTCGACGTCGTGCTCGCGGCACGTGGACAGGAAGCCCTGGCGGAAACCGCTGCCGAACTGGCGGCACTGACCGGCCGCCGCATCGTGCCGCTGGGGGTCGACACCGCCAGCCAGGCGTCGGTCGACGGCATGGTGGAACAGGCGATTGCCGCGCTGGGCGGCATCGAAATCCTGGTCAATGCCGCGGCGATGCCGGGCGGCATCTCGCCGGCCACGCAGCTCGACCAGATCGTCGATATCGAGGTACTGCAAGACATCGACATCAAGGTCGTCGGCTATCTGCGCACCGCGCGTGCGCTCGTCCCGCACCTGGTGGCGAACGGCTGGGGGCGCATCATCAATATCGGCGGCCTGGCGATCTACCACACGGGCCGGCCGGTCGCCACGCTGCGCAATGTAGGCGTGGCGGCCGTCACCAAGAACCTGGCGGACGAACTCGGTCCGAAGGGCATCAATGTCACGGCGGTGCATCCCGGCCCGACGCGCACCGAGAAGACCGACGCCGCAACCGAAGCGTGGGCCGCCACCAGGACCAGCCTGGGCCGCATCGTCGATGCGAGCGAGGTCGCCTCGGTCGTCACCTTCCTCGCCTCCCCGCGCAGTGTGGCCATCAATGGCGATGCCATCGCGGTCGGCGGTGGAACCCCGGGATCCATTCACTACTGATTCACCGCTGCCTCGACACGTGCCGCCCCTTCGGGGCAGCACGTGCGAGCCATTAGCGCTGCGGCACTTCCTCAAGCCGCTGGCGCAGCACCGCGCGCAGGTCTTCGCCGTAGCCGGTGAGCGTGCCGCCATCCACGGCCAGCATTTGGCCGGTGATCATGTCCGCCCGCTCGCTGGCGAGGAAGGATACCGCTTCACCAATCTCCGAGGGATTGCAGAACCGGCCGAGGGGCACCGTGCGCTTGATCAGCGCATCACGCTTCTCCCTGGACGCGTAGGCCTCGATCGCGGGCGTCAGGATGCCGCCGGGACACACCGCGTTCACGTTGATGCGCTGGTCCGCCAGTTCCCACGCCAGATGCTGCGTCAGCCCCGTGACCGCATGCTTGGACGCGGTGTAGTCCACGCTGCTGAAGTACGCCATGCGGATGCCGGCGATTGAATCGATATTGACGATCTTGCCCTTGCCCTGCGCCTGCATGGCGGGGATGACCGCCTGGCAGCAGAAGAGGATGCCCTTTGCATTCACCCCCATCACGCGGTCCCAGTTTTCCTCGGTCACATCGCACACCAACGCAGACGCCCCGCCCACGCCCGCGTTGTTGACCAGGATATCGATACGGCCGAATGCCTCCAGCGTCTGGGCGGCCATCGCTTCCGTATCGGCCTTCTTGCTGACGTCGGCGCGGATTGCGACGGCACGCTTGCCCTCCGGGTCGATGCTGGATGCAACGCGCTGAGCGGCATCGAGATTCAGGTCCACCACGGCAATCTTCGCGCCCTCGCGGGCCAGCACGTGCGCGATGCCTTCGCCACCACCCTGCCCGGCTCCGGTGATGATGGCTACCTTGTCCTTCAGTTCCATGGATTGTCTCCTTGTGAACGGGGGCCGGCATCAGGGTGTGCGCGGCTGCAGTCCGAGTGCAGAACGTACCCGGCAACGGCGGGGAGAGTCTTGACAATCTGTGGCATCAGATTGACATCCTGGGGCAGTCAGGGAAATCACGCAGCCGGCGCTTGGACCTGATCGGCAGCCGAAAAGAAGCGCGGATGTGGAGCAGTCGTAATAAATCTCGACAAAGCGGAGCGGAGGAAGCCTAATTTCGGCACGCTATCAATGTTTGCAACCCCGGTCGAAAACGCTATCATTGATAGCATCCAGGTAAGGGCAAAGGAGAAGACATGGCAAATCTTCTGGTGCGCAATATCGATGACGGTCTGGTCCAGCGACTGCGTGAACGGGCTGCCTCGCACGGACGTAGCGCCGAAGCCGAGCATCGCGAGATTCTGTCGAAGGCGCTAGGGGCTACCAGGCGCAAGAGCTTCGCAGAGGTGCTGATGAGCATGCCGAATGTTGGTGAGGACGCTGATTTCGAGCGCATAGACGACTCGGGAGAGGCTGCACGTGTATTTGGTTGATACCAATGTCGTTAGCGAGGTGCGAAAGCGCCAGCGTGCTAACAGGGGTGTAGTGGCATTCTTCCGGCAGGCGAAGGATAGTGACGTCGACCTCTACCTCTCCGTGGTGACGGTGGGAGAGCTGCGACGAGGTGTCGAGTTGGTACGTCACCGCGGCGATGCCCAACAGTCGGCACAGCTTGACCGGTGGCTAGAGACTGTTTTTCGCGAATTCTCACAGCACATACTTCCGGTGGACGAAGACGTCAGCCAGGTCTGGGGGCGTCTTCGCGTACCGCATCCCGAGCACCCCCTGGGTAAGCTGATAGCAGCCACAGCCTTGATCCACGATCTGACCGTTGTCACTCGCAATGTGGATGACTTCGCTGGGCTGGGCGTACGAATACTGAATCCATTCGACTAACGAATAGCATGAGCCGCCCCGGCTTCCGTGGGGCAGCTCATGTCCATGGTGAAGCCAGAATGGCTGTGTGCACGGCATTACGCCTGCACCAGCATGTCCCGCAGCCGCGCTTTGGCAACTTTTTCAAGCGTAGCGCGCGGCAGGCTGTCCACCAGCCGCACTTCGTGCGGGCGCTTGAAATCCGCGAGCTGTGCGGTGCAGGCAGCCAGAACCCGGACCGCCAGGTCTTCTCCGGCTCCGGGGCCAGGAATGACGAAGGCCACCGGCACTTCATCGAGCATCGGATGCTTCTTTGCCACCACGGCAGCTTCGGCCACGCCGGGCACCAGGGCGATCACGCGCTCGATCTCCGACGCCGCTACGTTCTCGCCACCGACCTTCAGCATGTCCTTGGCGCGGTCGGCGAAGTAAAGTGCGCCGTCCTCGCCAAGCCGCACGCGGTCGCCGGTGATGAACAGGCCATCGGCGCGGAACGCCGCGGCCGTGGCGGCGGGATCATTGAAGTACTCCAGGAACAGCGATACGCCGCGCTGGCCGCGCACGTAGAGGTCGCCGGTTTCGCCTGGCGCGACCGGCTGGCCGTGCTCATCGAGCACATGGATCTCATAGCCCGGCGACGGCCGTCCCATCGACATCGGCGCATTGGCGCGATGCGGCGAGCCGACGATGCCGTGCGAGATGGTCTCGGTCATGCCCCACCAGCCGATGGTCTTCACGCCGAAGTGGGCGTCGGTGGGCGGCTCGCACACGCCGCTGCCCCAGTGGCGGTAGCTGTGCCGCTCAGGCCGGGGCTGGCCCATCAGCGCGCGGACGCAGAACGGGACCATCGAGGTCCAGGTGCAGCCATGCCGCAGCGACACCGGCCAGAAGCGCGACACCGAGAACTTCGGCAGCAGCACCACGGTGGCGCCCACCCACAGCGACGCTGCCACCGAATACACCTGCGCGTTCGTATGGAACAGCGGCAGGTGCACGAGATGGACATCGTCCGCGCGCAGATCTTCATGTCGCGCGCACAGCTGGGCGCCCCACAGCGCGTTGGCATGGCTCCACAGCACGGCCTTCGGTCGCGACGTGGTGCCCGAGGTGTACTGGATGCCGAACGGCGCCATCGGATCATGCGGGCGCCGGGCCAGCGTGTCGGGATCGGCGTCGATGGCGGCGAATGGCGTAAAGCCGGCCACATTGGCTTCCGGCGCCGCGCCGTTGTCGGTCGCGGTGACCGCCACCCACGCCAATGCAGGGGCCGCCTGGCGAACCATTGCCGCAAACCGCGGTTGCGTGATGCCGGCCACGGCGCCGCTGTGGCTGGCGAAGAAGGCCAGCTCATCCGCGCTGGAACGCGTGTTGGTGGTCACGGGCACGGCGCCGGCGTAGGCGCAGCCGAGCCAGGCGATGACCGATTCCGGGCAATTGTCCAGGTGCACCAGCACGCGCTCGCCGGGTTGCACGCCGCGCGCCTGCAAGCCGGCGGCGAAGCGCCGGACCGTGTTGCCGAACTGCGCGTAGGACCACGTCGCGCCTTCGCCATCGAAGGGCTCCCACACCAGGAACGGGTGATTGCCGCGCCGGGCGGCCTGTTCATCGATCAGGGTGCGGATATCGGTGGCTTCGAACGGCGTCAGGGCGGCAGGCGTCATGGGGCATCGGGACAGGAGCAAAGGGTGCCGACGAGTATCGCGAAGCGGTTCGGGCGGGTGACTCGTCTAAAGCGACGAATCTGGGGCGCTCATTTCGGTAGGACGCCTACGGCGCGCTGCGCGCACTCAGTAAAACCGAAGCGAGGGAAGCGCCGGCGCCCGCGCCGTTGATGCCGCCGACTAACCGACTTGTGAGCCGCGCAGCAGCCGAAGGCGATGATGCGATATCGCGTGCAGTATCGGGCCACGGACAGTTTCGGGGCTCGTTCAATCATTGTGTGAGAGCCTGCATACGGATGCGCTCCACGCGGCAGGCAGCGGGGCACGCTCTGAAGTTCATACCCGTACGAAATTCTCCGCACACTACGATCAATATTCGCCCGTTAGGGCAAGCGACGCGTTTCTTTGCTTACTTTCTTGTCGCTCGGACAAGAAAGTGAGTCGCAGGCTGCGCCTGCGAAACAGCAGCGTCAGCCAAGCACGAGAACCGATTCAAATCCCAAAAATCACCCCAGCAAAAAGCCCAACACACTCCCCAACAGCAACTCCGGCGCCTCCTCAGCAATGTAGTGTCCACACGGCAACCCATGTCCATTGACCCGCCGCGCCACCTTGCGCCATTCATCAAGCGGACGGAAGCATTGGCCCACGGCGCCCTGCTCCCCCCACAGGGCCAGCATCTCGCATTCCACTATGCGTCCAGCGGCCAGGTCGGCACGATCATGCTCCAGATCGATACCCGCACTCGCACGATAGTCCTCGCACAGCCCATGCGCGGCACCGGGCATTTGCAGGCAGCGCAGGTACTCGGCCATCGCAGCGTCAGTAAAAGGCGCCAACCCTGCACTGCGCGCACCCATGGTGCTGCGCAGGTAGAGCGCCGGGTCCGCCTCGATCAGCGTTTCCGGAAACGGCGCAGGCCGGATCAGGAAGAACCAGTGCCAGTACGCCGTGGCAAAGGCCAGGCTGGTCTGCTGGTACATCGCCAGCGTCGGCGCGATGTCGAGCGTGACGAGGCGTTCGACGCGTTCGCCGTGGTCCAGCGCCATGCGGTGCGCCACGCGCGCGCCGCGATCATGCGCCATGACGCGAAAGCGCTCGAAGCCGAGGGCGGCCATCAGTTCGACCTGATCGCGCGCCATCGCGCGCTTGCTGTAGTTGCCGTGGTCGGGCAGACCGGCAGGCTTGTCGCTGTCCCCGTAGCCACGCAGGTCCGCCGCCACCACCGTGAAATGGCGCGCCAGCGACGCCGCGACCTTATGCCAGATCACATAAGTCTGCGGATGGCCATGCAATAGCAGCAGCGCCGGGCCCTGCCCGCCAATGACGGCATGGATGCCCACCTCCCCGCATTGCACGTGGCGATGTTCGAACGCCTTGAATCCTTCCAGCACGGCCTGCCTCCTTTCCTGTTCAAGGACCCGCACGGTCCATTGAGAGCCAAGGCAGTGTAATCAGGAAATCAATCGCCAGCATTTCCGACCAAGACCTTCATTAGTTCCTGCTGCTCACGAATGGGGACTCCCATCCATGGATCCAGCGCGGCGGCACGGGCCCAGCGCCGCCGCCCCGCGTCAGGCGACGTTGAAAAAGTGCGTACCGTCGCGGTCCAACTGGGCGATCAGGCCGTACTCCCAGTCGAGATAGGCCTGCATCGCGGCAGCCGCATTGTCGGTGCCCTCGTACGGACGACGATAGCGGTCCGTGCGCGGCACGGCCAGGTGCGTTTCGCCGCCTTCCACCGGCAAGCCGGCAGCCAGCCAGGCGAGCGTGCCGCCTTCAAGCACAAAGACCTCGGCCTGCGTCAGAGCGCGCAGGTCCTCGGCGGCGAAGCGCGCCAGCTGGCTGGTGCCGCAGGTCAGCACATAGCGGCGTGCCGCGGGAATGCCCGTCAACGCCCGCCCGAGCTGTGCGCGAATGACGAACCATGCACCGGGGATGTGGCGCTTCACATAGTTGGCACTGCTGGTGAAGTCCAGCACGACCGTCTGTCCATCCTGCGCGTGCAGCCACGCGCCCAGCGTTGCCGGCGACACGGCTTCCACCGGCGCGGCATCGGGCGCGGGCACGCGCGGCACGCCGGTCTCGCTGCGCAGCGCCGCATCGACAGGCTCCACCACCGATACGTCCCAGCCCATTTGCGCGAGCCATGACGCGCTCATGTCCGCGCGCACGCCGTCATCGTCGGCCAGCACGATGCGCGCGCCACGTACCGGCGCGCTGTGGTCGGTCTCCTGCACGAGCTGCCCGCCCGGTGCGTTGATAAAGCCGGGCAGGTGGCCACCGGCATATTCCTCGGGTGTCCTCACATCGAATCGGTAAAGCGTGCGTCCAGGCGCTTCCAGCGACGCCAGTGCCGCGTGGGCAATGCGGTGCACCCCGGCGCGCGCCGCGATATCGTGTGCGCCCTGGCGGGCTTTCTCGCGATTGGCCTCGCCGATATCCAGTGGCGCTCGCCGGCTCGCGCCGTGGTCCAGCGTTTGCCCGGCAAGCGTCCAGCCGATGGTGCCGTTGCGCAGCGCTGCCACCGGGTTCGGAAGACCGGCATTGATCAGCGACTGCGTGCCGATGATGCTGCGCGTGCGGCCCGCGCAGTTGACGATGACTTGCGTCGACGGGTTCGGCGCCAGTTCGCGCACGCGCAACACCAGTTCGGCACCCGGCACGCTCGTGGCCGTGGGGATGCTCATGGTCTGGTACTCGTCGAAGCGGCGTGCGTCGACAATAACCACGTCAGCGCCGCTGTCGATCAGCGCCTTGACCTCCGGCGCGGCCAGCGACGGCGTGTGGCGCTTCGCCTCCACCACTTCCCCGAACGACTTGCTCGGCACGTTGACGTCGCGGAACACTTCGCCGCCGGCGGCAATCCACGCATCGAGTCCGCCATCGAGCAGGTTCACGTCCGTGTAGCCGAGCTTGCGCAGCACGCTTGCCGCGCGCGGCGCGAGGTCGGTGCCGTCATGCTCGCCATAGACCACGATGTGCGTGTCGCGCCGCGGAATGCGCGGCCATGCTTCCAGTTCCAGTTTCGATAGCGGGAAATTGGCGGCCCACAGCGGATGCGACTGGGCAAACGGGTCTTCCTCGCGCACATCGAGCAGCGCGATCTCCTTGCGGTCGAGCAGCGCCTGGCGCACGGCCTGGGTGGTGATCAGCGGAAAATGTTCAGCGGAAGCGGTCATGATGCGGCGGAATCCTTCGAGCGGTCCCACGGATTGGGCAGGTAGGGGTTGGAGTAGCCGGAGATGAACGGCTTGCGCTCGCCGGCCTCGGGATAGACGCTGCGACGCACGCCGCCGATGTTGGCACCGTACACGTGGATGCTGATCGAGACGCGGTCGTCATAGGCGTTGTGCACGCGATGGATATCGCCCACCGTCGGCGATACCGCTTCCACCTGTCCCGGCTCCAGCCGCGTAGGCTTGCCGTGCGCCACGGGGCGCCCCGCGGCATCGATCACGAACGGCTGCGAATACTCGGCGCCGCGCAGCATGCCGATCAGGCCCCACACCGTGTGGTCGTGGATCGGCGTGCGCTGGCCCGGTCCCCAGACAAAGCTGACGATGGAAAAGCGCTCGGCCGAATCGCAGTGCAGCAGCATCTGCTGGTAGTACTCGGGGTGCGGCTGCGCGAAGGCATCGGGCAGCCAGTCATCGCGCGCGACCAGCGCGGCCAGCAATGCGCCACCTTCACGCAGGATGCGCGGCTCGTCGGGCCGCTGGTCCAGCAGCGCCGTCAGGCCGGTGATGAACTCGCGCAGCGGCGCAAGCGAAGCACGGATGATCGTAGGGGAGTCACTCACAACGGTCTCCTGATATTGTCATTGCCCTAGCGCCACGCGCCCAGCCGCGACCAGGATCGAGTCGTTCTGCGGTGTATGAATGCGGCTGCACAGCACGTCGCGGTAGTGGCGCTCCAGCGGGTTGTTGCGGCTCAGGCCGTGGTTGCCCGAAAGCTGCAGCGCCAACTCCACCGCGCGGATCGCCTGGCTCGTGACCGTGAACTTTATCAGCCCGCTGTCGGTCGGTGTCGGCGGCGTGCCGGCGTCGGTGCGCGCGGCGGCATCGTCGAGCAGCGCCTGGTTGGCGTGCAGCAGCGCCGCGATCTCGCCGATTGCCTCCTGCACGCGCGGCAGCGTCGCCAGCGGCGCGCCAAGACTGCTGGGTGCACGCTCCCGCACAAAGCTGCGGATCCAGTCGAAGCCCGCGCGCGCCACGGCGTCATAGAGGCTGCCGAGCAGCACCACCATCCACGCCTGCTGGTCGGCGTTGGCGTCCACGTCGGCCTGGCTGGCACCGGCGGGCGCCCACGCGGATGGCTCGCGGATATCGACGGCGTTCTCCGGCGGAATCCAGACATTGTCGAGCACGGTCTCGTGGCTGCCCGAGGCGCGCAGGCCCATGTGATTCCAGTTCTCGATCACGCGGATGCCGGCCGTGTCGGGCACGGGACGGGGCACCAGGAACACGCCCACGCGCGGCTGCGGCTCGTCGGTGCGCGCCCAGACCGAAAGCCAGCGCAAGGCGGGAATGCCGGTGCTGTAAAGCTTGCGTCCGCTCAGTCGCCAGCCATTGGCCACGCGCGTGGCGACCGTCGCGGGCAGGCCGCCGCGTGCGGGCGAACCCAGGTCCGGCTCCACGCGCAGCGAATTGATCAGTGCACCGTCCTCGACGGCACTCGCAAACACCTGCTTGCGCAGCGGCTCCGACCAGTGCGCCTCAGCCCGGCCGATCGCACGATGCTGCAGGTACGTCATGGTGAGCACGAGCGCCGTCGCGGGATCGCCGCCGGCGACCGCAGCGATGATGCGGCGCGCTTCGGCCAGGCCGGCACCGCCGCCACCGTGGCTGCGCGGCACGACCTGTGCGACCAGGCCGTACTGGTGCAGCAGCGCGAAGTTCTCGTGTGGGAAGCTCGCGTCGGCATCGTGCTGCGCGGCGGTGGCCGCAAGGCGCGGCGTCAGCTGGGCGAGCACATCGGCGAGCAGCGGCTCGCGACTCGGCAGCCGGCGCAGGGAAGACAGGGACATGGTGGATTCCTGGCAAGGCGCGGCACGCGAACGCACGCCGCTCGTGAATGCCGCATAGCGTACCGGCGCCGGGCGGCGGCGAGAACGACGCATCCTGCATATGGTCCGTCGTTTTTATTCGTTCGGTCCCGCGGGGATCGGGCGTACCTTGTGGCTCAGTTCCCTTGCCATTTCTCGTTTCCCGTTTCCCGTTTCTCGTTTCTCGTTTCCTCTTCCGCATCTCGCCTTGCGTCTTCCGCGCAAGCGCACCGTTGCGCCCTTCCAGTCAGGAGAACCACGCATGAGCGTCGATATCATCGGCATGATCCAGAGCCAGAAGCAGTCGGAGATCCACCGCCCCACGGGCCCGGTGATCGATCGCGACTATGTCCGCGCCTTTGCGCAGGCCCACGAGCAGGCCGGCTTCGACCGTATCCTGGTACCGCACCACTCCACCGGCCCTTCCGCCACGCTGACGATCTCCTACGCGGCCACGGTAACCGAGCGCATCCACTTCATGCTGGCCCACCGCCCCGGCTTCACCGCGCCGACACTGGCCGCGCGCCAGATCGCCACGCTCGACCAGTTCAGCGGCGGCCGGCTCGGCGTGCATTTCATCTCGGGCGGCTCCGACGACGAGCAAAAGCGCGATGGCGATTACCTGAACCACGACGAGCGCTACGCGCGCACCGAAGAGTACCTGGACATCCTGCGGCGCATCTGGACGGCGGACAAGCCGTTCGACCACGAAGGCAAGTACTACCGCTTCAGCAATGGCTTCTCCGAAGTCAAGCCCGCGCAGAAGCCGCATGTGCCGATCTACTTCGGCGGTGCGTCCGAAGCCGCGCTCAAGGTCGCGGGCAAGCACGCCGACGTGTACGCGCTGTGGGGCGAATCGCTCGACCAGGTGCGCGACCTGACCCAGCGCGTGCGCGCGGAGGCCGCGCAGCATGGCCGCGAGGTGCGCTTCTCGGTGTCGTTCCGCCCGGTGCTTGCCGAGACCGAGGAGAAGGCCTGGGCCCGCGCCGACAGCATCCTCGAACGCACCCGCGCGTTGCGCGTGCAGCAGGGCTACAGCCGCGGCGGCCCGCAGCAGAGCGAAGGCGCGCGCCGCCTGCTCGCGGCAGCGGAACAGGGCGACCGCGTCGACCAGCGCCTGTGGACCGCGATTGCGCGCGAGACCGGCGGCCGCTCGAACTCCACGGGCCTTGTCGGTACGCCGGAACAGGTGGCCGATGCACTGCTGCAGTACTACGACCTGGGCGTGACCACCTTCCTGCTGCGCGGCTTCGATCCGCTCGAAGACGTGGCCGACTACGGTCGCGAACTGATTCCGCGTGTGCGCGACCTGGTTGCGCAGCGCGATGCGGAACAACAGGCGACGCGCAAGGCCGCCTGACATCCGATCTCAACAGGAACGGGGAGAATCCATGAGCCATACTGAACCCGCCGACGCACTTGCCAGCGCGGCCGATCACAACGCGCGCCGGCGTAGCGTGCTGCGCGCTGCAGGCGCTGCCGCTATCGCCGCGCCGGCATTGATCCTTGGCCGCCAGGCCTGGTCCGCGCCGCGCAAGCTGACCTTTGCCTGGAACCAGAACTCGTTCTGCCTGACGCCGGTCGTGGTGGCGCAGGAGCGCGGCTTCTTCGAGAAGAACGGGCTGCAGGTAGAGCTGGTGAACTACAGCGGCTCCACCGACCAGCTGCTCGAATCGATTGCGACAGGCAAGGCCGATGCCGCGATCGGCATGATCCATCGCTGGCTCAAGCCGCTGGAAGCCGGCTTCGACGTCAAGATCATCGGCAGCTCGCACGGCGGCTGCGTGCGGCTGGTCGGATCGAAGGCGGCGGGCGTGACCAGTCTGCAGCAGCTCAAGGGCAAGACCGTCGGCGTGAGCGACCTGGCCGCGCCGGGCAAGCACTTCTTCACCATCCTGCTGGCCAAGCATGGTATCGACCCGGACAAGGACATCACCTGGCGCCAGTACCCGGCCGACCTGCTCGGCGTGGCGGTGGACAAGGGCGAGATCCAGGCCATTGCCGACGGCGATCCCAACCTCTACCTGCTGGAGAAGCGCACCAACGGCGCCTACGTCGAGCTGGCCACCAACCTGACCGGCGAGTACGCGCGCAAGGTCTGCTGCGTGGTCGGTGCGCGCGGCGAGCTGGTGCGCAATGATCGCCCTGCGGCGGCGTCGCTGGCGCGTGCGATCGTGCAGGCGACCGAGTTCGTCAACGAGAACCCGAACGAGGCCGCCAGGGTCTTTGCGAAGTACTCGCCGAAGATCAACCTTGACGACCTGCGCAAGCTCTACGCCACGCTAACCTATACGCACCATCCGACCGGCTTGGACCTGCAGGAAGAGATTGCCTTCTACGCCGATGATTTCCGCCGCATCGGCGTGCTCAAGAAGAACACCGATGCCAAACGCCTGGCGCAGCACGTCTACGCCAATGTCCTGGGGTAATGCGATGACGACAAGCCAATCCGCACTCGATCCGGCACTCGCGCGCGGCGCCGGCAGCCACGCGGGACCGGCGCCGGATGCCTGGCGGCCTTGGTCCGCGGGCATCGCCGCAGCGGCCGCCTGGGCGGCGTTCGGCGCCATCACGTGGCGCTGGCCCAACAAGGTGGCGGGCTTCTCCGACTGGGCCTATACCGAGGAACTTGGCCTTGCCGGCATCGCGGCGGCAACCTTGCTGGCCGTGCTCGCGCTCGCCGGCAAGCGCGCACCGCTGCCGCGCGGCACGCTGGCCAGGCTGCACGCGGCCGGGCCGTGGCTCGTTGCACTGGCGTTGGCGCTGACAGCATGGGAGATCCTCACCGCCAAGACCGCGACCCTGCCGACGCCGTTCTTCGCGCCGCCGCAGGCGCTGATCGAAGTTTATGTCGATGACTGGCCGCGGCTTGGCGACAGCGCGTTCAACACGCTCAAGCTGCTCGGGCTCGGCGTAGCCTATGGCGGCATCGTTGGCTTCCTGATCGGCGTGTCGATCGGCTGGTCGCGGCGCATCGGCTACTGGGTGCATCCGGTGCTGCGCGTGCTGGGCCCGCTGCCCTCCACCGCCCTGCTGCCGCTGACGTTCTACTTCTTCCCGTCGAGCTATTCCGCCGCTGTGTTCCTGATCGCGCTGGCCACGGCTTTCCCGGTCGCGGTGCTGACGTGGTCGGGCGTGGCCAGCGTCAGCAAGAGCTACTACGACGTCGCGCGCACGATGGGCGCGTCGGGCTGGTTCCTGGTGTTGCGCGTCGCGATTCCGGCGGCGTTGCCGCAGGTGTTCGTCGGTCTGTTCATGGGCCTGGGCGCTTCGTTCTCGGTGCTCGTGACCGCCGAGATGATGGGCGTGAAATCGGGCCTCGGCTGGTACCTGACCTGGGCACAGGGCTGGGCCTCGTACGTCAACATGTATGCCGCGCTGATCGTGATGGCGCTGCTCTTCTCCGGCGTCATCACGCTGCTGTTCACCGTGCGCGACCGCGCGCTGTCGTGGCAGAAAGGAACCGTCAAATGGTAGCCATCGCGGAACGCCCTGCCTCCGCAACGGGGCACGCCCAAGCTTCAGGCGCTGGCGCACACATCGATATCCGCCAGGTCAGCCACTGGTTCGGCAGCGGCGACAGCCGCCTGCAAGTGCTGGATGGCGTCGACCTGACTGTCGCCCCCGGCGAGTTCGTCGCGCTGCTCGGCCCCAGCGGTTGCGGCAAGTCCACGCTGCTGCGCCTGGTCGCCGGACTGGACACGCCGGTCTCCGGCGAACTGCTTCAGGACGGCGCGCCAATCACCGAGCCCGACCCGTCACGCATCGTCGTGTTCCAGGACCCGACGCTATACCCGTGGCGGCGCGTGTGGGACAACGTCGCTCTCGGGCTGCAGGCGCGCGGCATCGTGCGGCAGGAGCGCCATCGCGTCGATGCGGCGCTCAAGCGCGTGGGCCTGGAATCGTTCGGGCGCGCGTTTCCGCACCAGCTTTCGGGCGGCATGGCGCAGCGCGTGGCGCTGGCGCGCGCGCTGGTCAACGACCCGCGTCTGCTCGTGCTGGACGAGCCGCTCGGCAAGCTCGACTCGCTCACGCGCCTGGCCATGCAGAGCGATCTCGTCGAGCTGTGGCAACGCTCGGGCTTCTCGGCGCTGCTCGTCACGCACGATGTGGAAGAGGCCTTGTTCCTGGCCCAGCGCGTGGTTATCTTCAGTGACCGGCCAGCGAAGATCCGCACCGAATTGACCGTCGACCTGCCTTATCCGCGGCATCGCGGTGATCCGCGCCTGACGGAACTGCGCCACGAAGCGTTGCGCCACCTTGGACTGGATGCGAGCTGGTAAGAATGTGCCGGTTTGATGGGGCGGTGCGCCCATGAACGGCCTGCCCGTGCAGGCGTGGCTCAATACCCTGCTTGTCCTGCTCCAGGAAGGCCAGCTTGCGATGCTGCGGCTATGGCATGCGCTGGGATTGACCGGAGATGCCCACGGCCAGCCTGCCTGGCCGTGGGCGCGGCGCATTGCCGGGGAGACGCTGCTGATCGACCTTGGCCTGGCACGGCATCTCGCCTGGTCGATCGGTGCGGTGGTGGTGGCGCTGGTGTTGGTCGCCATGGCCATTGCGTGGCGCCATTGCCGCGGTGTCTTGCTTGCCATCGCCGGCCTGGCGCTCGTCCTTGCGCCCTGGCCGGCGCCATCGCTGCTGCTCAGTGCTGCGGCGCCGACGAGTTTCCACGCCAGCCCCACAGGGTTCTCCGTCGATGCCATCGCGCGCGGTGCAACGGTCTATGCGCAGCACTGCGCGTCCTGTCATGGCGCGGACGGTCGCGGGGACGGACCGCTGGCCGCTTCACTGCTTCGTTGGCCACCAACGCTGGTCAGTCCGCTGCTCGCGCGGCGTGCGGACGGCGCATTGTTCTGGCATGTCGTGGATGGCATGCGCAATCGACAGGGAGAGGTCACCATGCCCGCGTTTGGCCATGCGCTGAACGATGCGGACACATGGGCGGTACTGGACTACATGAAGGCGCTGGCCGCAGGCAGCGGCGTCGTCGCCAACGGCAGTTGGCCGATCGCTCTGCGATTGCCGGATACGCCCGTGCGATGCGGTGATGACTTGTCGCCGCGTTCGCTTGCGCAGTGGGCTGTTGGGCAGCGCGTGCGTGTGGTCGCGTTTGATGGAGATATTGGTTCGCTGCCGATGCTGGATCCACGGTTCCAGACCTTGCTGGTGACACGCGATGGCACCTTGCCTGCCGGCGTGCCGCGCTTTCGGGCCAACTGCGTCGCGGCGTCTGCGCATGCGTGGGAGGTGTTTGCGCGGATTGCCGGCGTGCCGGTCGATGGGCTGGGTGGGATGGAGCTGCTGGCCGACCGCGATGGGTGGCTGCGGGTGCGCGGTGCGCCGGGGGAAAGGGGGTGGTCGGATGCAGATATGGTTTGCCGATCAGGGCCCTCCATCGAGGCGGAGGCGCCACGTGGCGCGCCGGGCGTCGACGGGCTCACGGCGTTGGTACTGCGGATGGATGACGAACCAGTCAGGTTTGTAAAGGGCGGATTTGTTCATTGAGGATGAGGGGTGCGTCCTGCCAGGATCCACAGGCCCCATCATCCCCCCGAACCCCTTGTTTGCGGTTCTTCGGTGAATTGGGGGGACGTCGTGCTTGGCAGGCGCGGCGGTTTCGACGGCGGCGCCGGGGGGGTTCTCCGGTTTTGACCGGGTTGTCGCTCTTGGCAGGCGCGGCTGTTTCGCAGGCGTAGCCTGCGAGTTACTTCTTGTCCAAGCGACAAGAAGTAACCAAGAAACGCGTTTACTTGCCCTAACGGGCGAATATTGATCGTAGCGTGCTGAGGGTGTTGTACGGGTATTCGCTTCAGAGTCTGCCCAGCTGCCTGCCGCGTGGAGCGCGTCCGTCTGCAGGCTCTCAGGCAATGATTGAACGAGCCCCGAAACTGTCCGTGGCCCGACACTGCGAGCGTTATCGCATCATCGCCTTCGGCTGCTGCGCGGCTCACTAGTCGGCAGGCGGGACGCCATTGGTGACTTCTTGTCGCTTGGACAAGAAATAACTCGCCGGCTACGCCGGCGAAACAGCAGCGCTTGCCAAGCACGACGTCCTCGCAATTCGTCGAAGAACGCTTTTCCTACATAGCCGTCTTACCACCATTCACGGCCAGGATCTGCCCCGAGATGTAGCGAGACCGGTCCGATGCCAGGAACACGATCGCGTCGGCCACTTCCTCCGGCGTACCAATACGTCCGGCCGGAATGCCGGCCGCGACCGCAGCGACCTTGGCGGAACCACCCGCAATGCGATCCAGCATGCCAGTGTCGATCGGGCCCGGCGCCACTGCATTCACACGAACACTGGCTCGTGCCGCGTCAAGCGCTGCCGACTTGGTCAGGCCTTCGATCGCGTGCTTGCTCGCTACGTACATCGGATTCTGCGGATTGCCACGGCTCCCCATCGTGGATGAGAGATTGACGATGACACCATGTTCCTGCGCGAGGATGACGCGCAGTTCGTGCTTCATGCTCAGGAACGTTCCCAGAACGTTCGCATCGAACGTCGCGCAATAGGATTCAACGGTCTGGTCGACGATCGATCCTGGCGTCCCCTCCGTACCCGCACTGTTCACCGCCACATCGAGCCGCCCGAAACGAGCGACCGTGTGGTCGACAAGATGGCGAACCTGGTCCTCGCTGCTGACCTCGGCACGCACGAACTCGGCATCGGTGCCCAGCTCCCGCAATTCGGCAACCAGCTTGGCGCCGGCAACCTCGTTGCGGCCGGAGCAAACCAGCTGCGCTCCCTCACGACCAAATGCAAGCGCTGCGGCATAGCCGATTCCGGATGTGGCACCGGTCACCAGCACGACGGCATCTTTCATGCCTCTCTCCAAAAAATCAATCAACGGTGGAATGGTCCACAGGAATCAAAGTCACTGCGTGTACCGGCATGGATCCAACCGGATCTGGCCTGATGGCCGGCTGCGCGCACTGCCTGCGCCAGTCGGTCGCGCTGCAGCCAAACGCAGCGCGAAACCAGTGGCTGAAACTGCTTAGCGTAGAGAAGCCCAGCAAGCCAGCGACCTCTCCGATCGGCTGGTCGCTTTCCTGCAGGTGGCGTACCACCAGTTCCAGACGCACCTGCTCGAGCAGGGTCGAGAACGTCAGCCCTTCGGCGCTGAGATAGCGATGCAGCGTGCGGCGGTCGACGCGCAGACGATGGGCGAGCTGCTCGGCCGTGCAGCGGCCGGCGGGGAGCAGCACCAGCATCAGCGCGCGGCACGATTCGCGCACACCCTCATCGCGACGCCGCAGCGCCGCTTCCAGATAGTCCCGCGCAAAGCGCGCGGCGCCGGGGTCGCCCGGCGCGCGCGGTATCTGCAGGTCGGCCGCCATGCAGACCATGCCGTTGAAGGACTGGTTGAATTTCGGCAGGCAACCAAAGAAGGTGCGGTGCGCGGTCGCATCGGCCGGCGCCCGGTGCGTGAAGCAGACCTCGACCGGCTGCCAGCGCGGACCGATCAGTTCGCGCAGAATGCGAAACTTCACGCCCACGGCAAGCTCCATCGCCTGGCGCGTGGACAGGCCAGGGCTCGGCAGCAGGTCCTCGCGAACGACGACGGCGTGCCCGTTGTCCTCGATGTGCGTGACCAGCGTGGCGCTGAGCAGCTTCAGGTAGCGGCACAAGGTATCGAGCGCCTGCCGCGGCGTCGGCTCTTCCTTGAGGACCAGGCTGATGGGCCCCAGGTTCGAAAACGTCCGCTGCCCGGCCAGTTGCAGCGCGAAGTCTTCCATGCCGGTAGCCTGCGCGGTCAGTTCGAGAAGCTCGCGCACGGCATGGCTGGGAATCAGTTGCTCGGGGTTCTCCAGCAGCGCGGCCGATAACCCGACCGCGCGCAGATACGCGTGCGGGTCGCGCCCGAGCGACGTCACCAGCGCGATATAGCCGTTCAGGCTCGCACTGCGGATCAGCTTGCCGACGGATTGCATGGCATTCCCGCCGTGCGACGGGTCGGCTGCGTCAGAACGCGACGGCATGCTTGCCCTTCAGCTGCAGCATGTCCCGTGTTTCGTCCGGGGTGGCAACTTCCAGGTTCAGCGACTTCAGGATCGACACGATGCGATGCACCTGCCCGGCGTTGCTCTTCGCGAGTTGCCCCGGGCCGTCCCACAGCGAGTCTTCCAGCCCGACGCGAACGTTGCCACCCATCGACGCACCCATGGTGGCCAGCGGGAACTGGCTGCGGCCCGCGCCCAGCACCGACCAGTAGTAGTCCTTGCCGAACAGCCGCTCCGCCGTCCTGCGCATGTGCATCACGTCTTCGGGATGCGAGCCGATGCCGCCCAACAGGCCAAACACCGACTGGATGAAGAACGGCGCCTTGAGGATGCCCCGGTCCACGAAATGCGCCGCCGTGTAGAGATGGCTGGTGTCATAGCATTCGATCTCGAAGCGCGTGCCATTGTCCGCGCACGATTCAAGGATGTAGCGGATCTCCTTGAAGGTATTGCGGAACACGCGGTCCTCGGAGCCCTCCAGGTAGGGGCGCTCCCAGTCATGCTTGAATTCCTTGTGCCGCTCGAGCATCGGGTAGAGGCCGAAGTTCATCGAGCCCATGTTCAGCGACGCCACTTCCGGCTTGAGCTGCAAGGCAGGCTGCAGGCGCTCTTCCACCAGCATGTTCGGCGCACCGCCCGTGGTCAGGTTGATCACGACATCCGAGCGTTCGGCGATGACCGGCAGGAACTCGCGGAACAGCGCCGGGTCCTGCGACGGCTGGCCGTTGTCGGGCTTGCGGGCGTGCAGGTGGACGATCGAAGCACCGGCTTCGGCCGCCGCGATGGCTTCACCGGCGATCTCGGCCGGCGTGATCGGCAGATAAGGCGACATGGTTGGCGTGTGGATGCCGCCGGTCACGGCGCACGTCACGATGACCTTGCTTTGGGGGGCTGCCATGGAATATGTCTCCGTTCGGTTTCTTGCAGACGCGGAAATGCGCCATCAATCCGGGGTGAAGTTGATCGAGCGCAGCAGCTTGCCCTGGCGTTCGTACGATTCACGCGCATCCCGGGAAAGCTCTTCGCTGGTCGCCGCCGAACCGATCTCCATGCCGAGGTCTTCGATCTTCTTCTGGACATCGCGCGATTGCATGACCTTGAGCGTCGCTTCGCGCATCCTGGCTACCACACCGGGCGGTACGCCCGGCGCGGACCAGAGGCCCATCCAGCTCACTTCCTTCAGATCCGGGAAGCCGAGCTCGGCAAACGTGGGCACGTCTGGCAGTGCCGGGATCCGCTTCGGGTAGGCAATGGCGAATGCCTTCAGTTGCCCCGACTTGATGAACGGCAGCGAAGTGGCCGGGCCGTCGAACATGAGCGGGACATGCCCCCCCATCACGTCCTGCAGCGCAGGGGGCGACCCCTTGTAGCTCACGGTGCCCGTGTTCAGGCCGGCCAGCCGGTTGAACTGCACGCCGATGGTCTGGCCGCGCATGCCGGCACCAAAGTTCGCGTAGTCGATCTTGCCCGGGTTCGCCTTGATGTAGGTAATCAGCTCCGCAAGGTTCTTCGCGGGCAGGCCGGGCTTGCCGACCAGCACAAGCCCCTGCCGGGTCAGCTGCGTCACGGGCACGAGGTCCTTGAACGGATCGAAAGTGACCTTCACGACGTGGGGCACTTCCGCGACGATACCCTTCTGGATCAGCAGGAACGTATAGCCGTCCCGCGGTGCCGACAGCATGCCATGCACGCCGATGGTTCCCGCCGCGCCGGCCTTGTTGTCAACGATCACCGGCTGTCCGAGCGGGCGCTGCAATTCGTGCGCAAACAAGCGCGCCAGGATATCGGCGGTTCCGCCCGGCGGCGCCCCCACGATGATCCGCACGGGCTTGGCTGGCCATTCGGCCGCATTCGCGGTTTGCGCCACCGGCGCCAGGGCAATCGAGGCAATCATCGGCGCCAGCGCCTGGCGTGCAAACTTCGGGAAGGACTTCATCGCGGTTCCTTAGGGGGTCTCTTGGTCCGGGTCCATGCCATCCCTGGATGCCTTGGCCCGGCTTTGATATGGCCGTCAGGAGCATTCTGTGGGCGTGGGCAGCCGGCCGCTTTGCATCGCGCGACAGAAATGTGCAGATCGTGACAGCAGGCGCTCCAACCGTGCCGATGCCACATGGGGCGACTCCAACGCCGCGCCGGTCCGGTTGCGCAGATCCGCGACACCTGCCTCAGACCTGTCCCAACTCGACAAACGGATGTCCCGGATAAACAAGCGTGCGCGGCGGGCGAGAAAGATACTCGTTGAACCGGATCCAAGCCGGAAACACGGAGACCAGAACACCCGCCCGACACGGCTGTCTCCTGAACCGAACACAGCATTCCCTGGAGACGCACCATGAACTTTCTCGACGGCCACCTGTTCCCTGAAAACCAGCAACCGCTGATCATCACCGCCGCGCCGTACGCGCCGGGCTGGCTGCCCTCGGATTTCCCCGAAGACATCCCCGTGACCATGGCGGAGCAGATCCAGAAGGCCGTGGATTGCTACAACGCCGGCGCCACGGTGCTGCACCTGCATGTGCGCGAGCTGGACGGCAAGGGCAGCAAGCGGCTGTCGATGTTCAATGAACTGATCGCCGGCGTGCGCAAGGCGGTGCCGGAGATGATCATCCAGGTGGGCGGCTCGATCTCGTTCGCGCCCGAGGACGAGGGCCAGGCCGCCAAGTGGCTGTCGGACGACACGCGCCACATGCTGGCCGATCTCGAACCCACGCCCGACCAGGTCACGGTGACGGTCAACACGTCGCAGATGAACGTGACCGACCACGCGGAAGACGCCGACTTCCGCGGCACCTCGCGCGAGAACCCGGCCATCTTCGAGGCCTACAAGGAAATGACCGTGCCCGCGCAACCGGGCTGGGTCGAGGAACATGTGCGCCGCCTGACGGCCAAGGGCATCCAGAGCGCGTTCCAGTGCTACAACACCAACAGCTTCGAGTCGGTGGAACGCCTGATGCGCCGCGGCTTCTACAAGGGCCCGCTGGTGATGAACTGGGTGGCCATCGGCGGCGGCATGGACACGCCGAACATCTACAGCCTGGGCAACTTCATGCGCGGCGTGCCCGACGGCGCGGTGGTGACGGTGGAGAG
This sequence comes from Cupriavidus sp. 21MJTG02-4, assembly GCF_057798975.1. Classification (NCBI taxonomy): domain Bacteria; kingdom Pseudomonadati; phylum Pseudomonadota; class Betaproteobacteria; order Burkholderiales; family Burkholderiaceae; genus Cupriavidus; species Cupriavidus sp. 21MJTG02-4. The sequence continues at coordinate 108,063 of NZ_JBYOJP010000013.1, forward strand.
CAACGTGCGCAATGTGCTGCCGGTCAACATGATGGGCATCGCCATGGGCCTGCATGTGCGTTGCGGCATCGAGGATGGCATCTGGAACCAGAAGCGCACGGCGAAGCAGAGCACGGTGAAGCAGATCGAGCAGCTGGTGCGCATCTCGCACGAGTTCGGCCGCGAGATCGCGACGGCGAAGGAAGCGCGCGAGATCAGCAAGATCGGCGTGTTCTACGACACCGTGGAGGAATCGCTGCAGGCCAACGGCTTCGCGCCCAACCGCAACGGCGGCACGCAGGGCTTCCTGCGCAAGACGCAGTGACGGGACCGCGCTGACGCCACGGGCCGGTCACACAGGGGGCCCTGCGCTGATGTGCCAGCGCAGGGTTCCCGGCTGCATTCGTAGCCGGCGGGAGGCACACGTTTCCACCAGGCGTGTGCGGCGGCAAAGACTCGGCGGCTTCTCCCCGCTAGGTGTTTACGAGAGATCCTATGTAGGAATCTTGACACGGCACGGGTGGGTGCATACCTTCAGGGCCGGTGACATGGCGCCTGAGCGCGGCACCGGAAGTCCACGGATTCGCCCCCAATCCCTATGAGTACCCTGATTCGTAGCGCCCTTCTGGTCAAGTATTCCGAGATCGCCCGCACCATTGGCGTCGATCCGGAGCGCATGATCCACCACGTGGGGGCCGATCGCTCGTGTATCGCTTCCCCTGACCTCCATGTGCCGGAGCCCTGGCTGGCAAAGGTGCTGGATTCCACCGAACAATCGTCCAGCTGCGCCGCGGTGGGCCTGCTGATGGCCGAATCCTGGCGCCTGTCGGACTTCGGCCCGATCAGCCTGGTATTGCAGCACCAGCCGACGCTGCGTCATGCGCTGGGCCAGCTTGATACCTATCGCCACCTGCTGAGCGAATCCGTCTTCGTGCATGTCGAGGAATCTGGCGAGACCGCCATTGTCCGGCAGCAGCTGATCACGGAAAGGTCGGTTCCCGGGCGGCAGCCCGTCGAGCTTTCGGTGGGCGCCCTGCTCAGCCTGATGAAATCCATGCTCGGCGGCAGCTGGAAGCCGCGCAGCGTGCATTTCTCGCATGCCGCGCCGGCAAGCCTCCACGTCCATCACCGGCTGTTCGGGACACGCGTCGAGTTTGGCTGCGACTTTGACGGCATCGTCATGGACCGGCGCGACCTGGACCGGCCCAATCCGCTGGGCGACGTCAATCTCGCGCGCTACGCCCGCGAGTTCCTCGACCAGCATCCTCACGGCCGCCAGGTTTCCACGGCCTCCAATGTCCGGCGCGCGGTCCACATGCTCCTGCCACGCGGACAGGGCAGCATCGATCAGGTCGGCCAGCAGCTCGGCATGAGCGCGCGAACGCTGCAGCGCAGGCTCGAACAGGAAGGCCTGGAGTTTTCATCGCTGGTGAATGAAGTCCGACGCGGGCTGGCCACCCGCTACCTCGGGGATATCCGCTACCCCGTGTCCCAGGTGGCGTTGCTGGTCGGGTTCGCCGAGGTCAGCACGTTCTCGCGCTGGTTCAGCGCCCAGTTCGGCACGCCGCCGACGCGCTGGCGCGCTGAAATGAACCGTTAAGACCGGTCACTCCCCGAGCAGCGGCCTGTCGATACTTGTCGCGATCCCGCCCGGTGCCGGCAACTGGCGCAATCCGTCAAGTTGTGGCGCCGCCCGACAAGCACCGCCCCCTGTAAATGCCGAGAATCGCTGCCATCCAGTCATACGAAAGGAGGCAGCATGAAAGCGGCACAAGTCATTGCCGGCGTCGACGGCGGTCGCATCGAGGTGCGGGATATCGCCGTTCCCCGGCCGGGCCCGAAGACGTCCTGGTCCGGGTTCGTGCGTCGGGCCTGAACTACGGCGAACTCAAGTACATGCGGGAACATCGGGCCGGCGAGCCGATGACCGCCGGCGTCGAGTTCGCCGGTGAAGTCGTCAGCGTCGGGGAGAAGGTCAGGGACTGGCGCGAGGGCGATCGCGTCATGGGCCATGGCCGTGGCTGTCACGCGCAGTTCGTGATCGCCGCGCCGCTGGCGCTGATGCCGGTGCCCGATGATGTGTCGTGGGTCGAAGCGGCGGCCTTCCCCAACGTGTTCATTACCGCCCACGACGCTCTGGTGAGCAACGGTGAACTGAAGTCCGGCGAATCGGTGTTCATCAACGGTGCATCCGGCGGCGTGGGCATGGCGGCGATCATGATCGCGTCGGCCCTTGGTGCCCGGCCGGTGATTGCGTCGTCGCGATCGGCGCAGAAGCTCGAACGCCTGGCGAAATTCGGCGTGGACGTCGGCGTCAATGCGTCGTGCGATTCGCAGGTGGAGGCGATCATGGCGGCCACCGACAAGCGTGGCGTGGACGTCATCATCGACACCGTCGGCGGGACGGTCTTCGAGGACCATATCAAGAGCCTCGCGGTGAAGGGCCGCCTCGTCAATATCGCCCGGCTAGGCGGCGGCGCTACTGCACAGGTCGATATCAACCTGCTCTGGCTGAATCGCCTGAAGATCATCGGCGTCACGTTCCGCACGCGCACCGAGCAGGAGCGCATCGCGTGCATCCAGGCCTGCGCGCGCGACCTGTTGCCGTCGTTCCGCGGTGGCAAGCTGCGCCTGCCGATCGACAAGACCTTTCCCCTGGATGCGATCGGCGATGCCTACGCGTATATCGCGGACAGCCAGCACCTGGGCAAGATCGTGCTCACCGCCGACTGACAGCGAAGGTCACCATGAAAATCAATCAACTTACGTGCGCGATCGGCGCCGAACTGACTGGCGTGAGCCTGGCCGATGTCGCGCGCGACGATACGCTGTCCGCGGAAATCAAGGCGCTGCTGCTCAGGCACCGGGTGCTGTTCTTCCGCGACCAGGACATCACGCGCGAAGACCATGTGGCGTTTGCCCGGCGTTTCGGCGATCTGGAAGACCACCCCGTCAACAACACGGTGCCCGGCTATCCTGGCCTGATCGAGATCTACAAGAGCGAGAAGCGGGATCACTTCGAGAACACCTACCACAGCGATGCCTCGTGGCGCCCGAGCCCGCCCAAGGGGGCGGTGCTGCGCTGCCTTTCGTGTCCGGAGGTCGGTGGCGACACCATCTGGGTGAACATGGTGGAGGCTTACAAGAACCTGCCCGAAGAGATCAAGCAGAAGATTTCGCACCTGCGCGCGAAGCACGGCATCGAGCATTCGTTCGGCGCGATCATGTCGACCGAGGAACGCGAGGAACTGGTGCGCAAGCATCCGCTCGTCGATCATCCGGTGGTCAGGACGCATCCGGAGACGGGGGAGAAGATCCTGTATGTCACGCCGTTCTCGACCCACTTCATCAACTACCACACGCCGGAGAACGTGCGCTTCGGGCAGGACAAGACGCCGGGTGCCAGCCTGCTGCTGAACTACCTGCTCAGCCAGGCCGCGATTCCGGAGTACCAGGTGCGCTTCCGCTGGCGGCCCAACAGTGTTGCAATCTGGGACAACGCCGCCACGCAGCACTATGCCGTCAGCGATTACTGGCCGGCGCCGCGACGGATGGAGCGCGCTACGATCATGGGGGACAGGCCGTTTTGATTTTTTTTGGGGTATGACTCGCCGACAAAACAAACCGGGCCCGCACTTCGGCGGGCCCGGTAACTACATCAACCAATCAGCAACTCAACGCCGTGCAGGCTCCATCCCCACCGGTTGCGGATCCGCAGAGACCGTCCGGTTGGCCAGCCCAAGCACCACTTGCAGCGCGAACGACACGGCACCGACGATAAACACCACGTCACCAAAGGTCCGCACCCAGCGCAGCGTCTGCAGGATCGGTTGCTGCATGAACGCCTCGCTGCGCGAATACCAGGTTCCGTATTCCACGCTGGCCAGGAACTGGATGATGCCGATCGGCAGCAGGCTGGTGCTGATCATCAGCACGAGGCCAGCATTCAAACCCCAGAACGCGGTCTTCATCAGCGCCGGGCTCAGGCGATAGGCCGGACGCACGTAGCGCAGCACCAGCAGCGTGAAGCCGAGCGCAAGGAAGCCATAGACCCCGAACAGCGCGGCATGCGCATGCACCGGCGTGGTGTTCTGGCCCTGGATGTAATACAGGGAGATCGGCGGATTGATCATGAAGCCGAAGACGCCCGCGCCCAGCATGTTCCAGAACGCCACGGCGACGAAGCACATCAGCGGCCACTTGAGATCAGCCATCCACGGTGCGCGATCCTTCAGGCGCCAGTTGTCCCACGCTTCATGACCCAGCACGATCAGCGGCACCACTTCCAGCGCGCTGAACGCGGCACCGACCGCCATCACCGGCGTGGTGGTGCCCGCAAAGTACAGGTGGTGGAACGTGCCCGGAATACCACCAAGCATGAACAGCGATGCCGAGGCCAGGCTCGCGGCCGTCGCCATCGGGCGCGACACGAGGCCAAGCGTGCAGAACACAAAGGCGAGCGCCGTGGTGGCGAACACTTCGAAGAAGCCCTCCACCCACAGGTGGACCACCCACCAGCGCCAGTACTCCATCACGGTCAGGCTGGTCCGTTCGCCGTAGGCCAGGCCCGCACCGTAGAACAGGCCGATTGCGACGACCGACGAAGTCAGCAGTGCAAGCAGGTTCTTGTCGCCGCCGCGTGTACGCAGCGCCGGCCAGATACCGCGCATCATCAGCACGAGCCAGATCACGATGCCGGCGAACTTGCCGATCTGCCACAGGCGGCCCAGGTCCACATACTCATAGCCCTGGTGGCCCAGCCAGAAGTTCAGGTTCGGCGGCAGGATCTGCGCAATGGCCAGGTAGTTGCCCGTGAACGAGCCGACCACCACGATCACCAGCGCCCAGAACAGCACGTCCACGCCCAGGCGCTGGAACTTCGGGTCCTTGCCGCCATTGATGAGCGGCGCGAGGAACAGGCCAGCGGCCAGGAAGCCCGTGGCGATCCAGAACAGCGCGCTCTGGATGTGCCAGGTGCGCACCAGCGAGTACGGGAACCACTGCGAGACATCGATGCCGTAGAACTTCTGTCCTTCCACGGTGTAGTGCGCGGTAAAGCCGCCCAGGAACACCTGGAACACGAACAGCGCGACCACCAGGAACAGGTACTTGCCCAGCGCGCGCTGCGACGGCGTGAGCGCCACGGCCAGCAGCGGATCGCGCGTCGGCGCATGCGGCAGGTTCTCTTCCTTGCCACGCAGGAACGCCCAGGCCCACACCAGCAGACCGACGCCCGCGAGCAGCACCACCACGCTGACGACCGACCAGACCACGTTTTCGCTGGTCGGCTGGTTGCCGATCAGCGGCTCATGCGGCCAGTTGTTGGTGTAGGTGGCTTCGTGCCCCGGACGCGCGGTCGACGCGGCCCATGCCGTCCAGAAGAAGAAATGCGTGAGTTCCGCGCGGCGCTCGGCGCTCGGCAGCGTGTTCTCCTTCATCGCGAAGTGCTCGCGGCTCGTGTGCAGGTCGGGCGAGTCGGAGAACAGGCGGTCGTAGTAGTCCGCGGTCTGTGCGATGGCCTGCGCGCGGCGCGGCGAAACGGTCAGCACGGTCGTCTGCGGATCGGCGTTGTTGCCGCGGTATTCGGCGCGCAACTGTTCGCGCAGCGCGGCTTGCGCCGGGCCATCGAGCTTCGCGTACGGCCGGCTGTACTGCTGCTGCGCGGCCAGGTCCAGCCAGGCGGTCAGCTCGCGGTGCAGCCAGTCGGCGGTCCAGTCCGGCGCCTGGTAGGCACCGTGGCCCCAGATGGAGCCAAGCTGCATGCCGCCGACCGATTGCCACGCGGTCTGGCCGTCGAGGATGTCCTCGCCGGTGAACAGCGTGCGGCCATCACTGACCACCACTTTGGCCGGCATGGGCGGCGCTTGCCGATAAACCTCGACACCGTAGTAGCCGAGCAGGGAGAACGTGACCACCAGCACGGCGATCAGCAGGAACCAGAGTCTGCGATAGGGACCCATGATAAGGCTCGCTTTATTGGGGATATGTTGGCGTTGGCTCAGTCGTTGGCGGCTTGCGTGGCAACCGGCTCGAACAGGATGTTGTTTTCCAGGTGGATGTGTTCCATCAGGTCTTCGCGCAGCGTGCGCAGGCCCAGGTACAGCGCGCGCCAGGTATTGCACGCCGCGCGCGGCAGCGTGATGTCGTTGGTCAGCGCGGCCAGGCGCTGCAGCGCTTCGCCGTGGTCGTCATGCTCCATGCGCATCACCGAGATCGGCGCGGCGGCGGCGGCCTGCATGCCGCGCGCCAGGATCGGGAACAGCACCAGCTCTTCCTTCTGCATATGCCCTTCCAGTTCGTCGCGCATGACTACCAGGTGGTCGGCCAGGCCCAGCGGACAATCGGGCCGGTCGCCGTGCACGTGCTCCACGCGACGGGCCAGGCGGATCAGTTCCGGCAGCTGCTCGCGATGGCGCTCATGGAACCGCGTGAGGATGTGGGCGATCAGCGAGGCCGGCGGCACGGCGCCCCAGTCGGTCTGCACCGGCTCGCTGTCGCGCTGCAGGGTCTCCAGGCGCGTTTCGATGGTTTCGGCATCCAGGCCCTTGGCGGCCGCGGCATCGCGCAGCGTCTGCTTGCCCCCGCAGCAGAAGTCGAGGTCATAGTCGTGGAAGATGCCCGTGGCACCCGGAATACGGCGGGCCAGCTGGCCCAGAGGCTGGTCTTGCAAGCGCATGATGTGCTCCTTCTCGAATGGATCGCACATCACTATGCGAGTATCGTGCCAGCTTTTTATTTCATATAAATCATTGACTTACAAAAATGACGGTATAATTAACCCATTGTGAATCGAGGTTGTTTTTACCGTTTAAGGTTTTTATGACCCTGAATCGACGGGATATTTTTACCGAGTTGCTGGCGGATGTGCTCGCCGAACTGCCGCATGCCGTGCGCCTGCAGCGGATGGTCAGCGCATTGCGCGCGTACTTCGGCTGTGGCGCCGTGGCCTTGCTGCGGCTCGAAGAAGAACACCTGCGTCCGGTGGCCGTGGACGGGCTGGTGCGCGACGCGCTCGGACGCCGCTTTGCGGTCGGCCTGCATCCGCGCCTCGGCGCCATCCTGGCGCGGCGCGGCGTCACGTGTTTCCACCATGACAGCGTACTGCCCGACCCTTATGACGGCCTCATCGACGAGCACGTGGGCGAGCCCCTGCCGGTGCATGACTGCATGGGCATCAGGCTGGAACTCGATAGCCGCGCATGGGGCGTGCTCACGCTCGACGCGCTGCAGGTCGGTACCTTCGACGATGCCGCGCAGGCCGAGCTGGACGGGCTGACGCTGCTGGTCGAGACCGCCATCCGCACCACGCGGCTGGAGGCCGATATCCGCGCGCTGCAACTGTCGCGCGGCAAGACGCCCGACAACGAGCTGCCGGCCGACGAGAGCGAGATCGTCGGGCAAAGCGAGGCCATCACCGGGCTGCTGCACGAGCTGGACGTGGTGGCGGATTCAGAGTTGCCGGTGCTGCTGCTCGGCGAAACCGGCGTCGGCAAGGAGTTGTTCGCGCACCGGCTGCATCGCCTGTCGCGCCGAAGCGAACGTCCGCTGATCCACGTGAATTGCGCCGCGCTGCCGGAATCGCTCGCCGAAAGCGAGCTGTTCGGCCATGTCAAGGGTGCGTTCTCGGGCGCCACGGGCGAACGGCCCGGCCGGTTCGAAGCGGCCGATGGCGGCACGCTGTTCCTGGATGAAGTCGGCGAGCTGCCGCTGGCCATCCAGGCCAAGCTGCTGCGCACGCTGCAGAACGGCGAGATCCAGCGCCTGGGCTCCGACAAGCCGCGCCGCGTCGATGTGCGCGTGATCGCCGCCACCAACCGCAACCTGCGCGACCATGTGCGCGACGGCTCGTTCCGCGCGGACCTGTACCACCGGCTGTCGGTCTACCCGATCCCGATTCCGCCGCTGCGCGAGCGCGGCAACGACGTGCTGCTGCTGGCCGGGCGCTTCCTGGAACTGAACCGCGCGCGGCTAGGCATGCGCAGCCTGCGGCTGTCGCCGGCCGCGCAGGATGCGCTGCGCCGCTACCGCTGGCCCGGCAATGTGCGCGAACTGGAGCATGTGGTGAGCCGCGCGGCACTGCGCTCCGTGAGCCGCGGCGCCAACCGCAATGACATCGTGACGCTGGAGCCCGACCTGCTCGACCTGGACAGCCTGGCGGCCCCGCCGGATGCGTCCACACCGGTTGCGCATGGCACGGAAGCCGTACGCCCCCACGTGGCGCTGGCAGCCGGCGCCACGCTGCGCGACGCCGTCGAGCAGACCCAGCGCGACTGCATCGAACAGGCGCTGCACGCGCAGCAGGGCAACTGGGCCCAGGCCGCGCGCCAACTCGGCATCGACGCCAGCAATCTGCACAAGCTGGCGAAGCGGCTCGGGTGCAAATAGGCGGCTCGGCCATGACGGTGCGCAAGCCGCCTGCGCGCTCAGCGATGTCCCGTCTCCGGCGCCGCCACGCCCAGCCCCGCGGCGAGCCGCGACACCAGCGGTTCAAGCCATGGCGGCCGCGGTGCCGCGTCCAGCCAGTACTTCACTTCGAGCCCGAGCGCGGTATCGCCGCTGATCACCAGCTTGCGCTGGAAAAACAGCGTATCGGTATCGCACTGTCCCGCCAGCAGGCGCAGGTAGTCGGGCACGCGGGCGCGCAGCGTCAGTTCGGGCTCCCCGGCGCCGCGGCCGGCCGAGCGGAAGCGTCCCTGCTCGCAGCGGAACGGCACATCCAGGCCGAGATCCTCGACCGTCAGCAGGAAAGTGTGCCCGTTCAGCGCGGCGGGCGGCTCCAGCCATCCGGCGCGGCGCGCGAGCTCCAGCGCCGAGACCAGCGGCAATGCGCGGGCCCTGGCCGGCATGCGGCGATGCACGCGGGCAAGCAGGCTTTGCAGTACGCTCATCGCCGGTCCTCCCACGTGATGCCAGGACGTCCATGCCAATAGCCATTGCACGGTTGCGCGCCGGCCGGCATGACGCCGCTTGGCGCGGGCGCACGTTCGCCGGCGCGGATCGCCGCCAGCGCAGCCACCGCTTCCAGCGTCCCGCTCGAATGCGGGCTGACGCGCAGCATGTCGACACCCATATGCGCCATGGCCTGCGCCTGGCCGCAAAGGTCCAGGCACGTCGCCGACTGGGTCTGGATGCCATTGAGCGTGAAGAAGTCCTGGCCTTCGCCCGTGGCGGCAACCAGCCCGTCGGGGTAGTCGAGACAACGGAATTCGCAGGCGTCCTTGCGCAGCCGGTGATGGCGCGCGGTGAAGCAGCGCGCCGAGAAGGCCAGCGGCATGCGGCCCCAGGCCAGCACTTCGAGCGCCACGCCCGCGCAACGCCCCGCCGACAATGCGGCGAGCGTAGCGCCGTCCATCTCGACCGGCACCACGCAGCCCCGGGCGCCAAGGCTGGCAAGCCACGCGAGCGTGTCCGCATGATAGACGTTCAGGTGCGGGCCGCCGATAAACGGACGGCCGCCCATGCAGCGCACCGCGCCGGCATCGTTGGCCTCGACCAGGTAATCGTCCTGTTCGCAGACGCGGCGCATGCTGGCGATATCGGTGTCGGATTCGACCAGCACCGGCGTCGACAGCACCACCTCCTTGCCGGCTTCGCGCAGCATCTGCGCGATTTCCAGCCAGTGCGCATGGCGCAGCTCGTGGCGGCGCGTGCAGACGGTCTCGCCGAGGTAGACCCGATCGACGGCCGAATCGGCGACGTCGGCATAGAACTGCATCACCGTCGCGCGCGGCCAGTAGTACAGCAGCGGTCCCAGCGCAATGCCGAACCGGGCCGCGCCGGGTGTGGATGAATCCCGCATCAATGACTCCGTGGTTGGATTTGCCGCGCTCATCGCCACGGCCGGTCGTAGGCGCCCTGCGTCACCTGGTCGCCTTCGGCATGGCGGCCCAGCGTGCCCTGCCACTCCTGGCGCGGCGCAAAGCGCTTCGGCTCGGCACAGGCGGCGTCGATGGCGGCGCGCAGCACGCCGACGACATCGGCCACGTAGCGCGGACTGCGCTGGCGGCCTTCGATCTTGATCGCGGCGATGCCGATGTCGAGCAGCGCCGGCAGCAGTGACAGCGCATTGAGGCTGGTGGGCTCTTCCAGCACGTAGCCGCGCTCGCCCTCGACCTCGAATCGCCCTTTGCACAGCGTGGGATATCCGGCCGGCTCGCCGGGCGCGTAGCTGTCGATCAGGATGCCGGACAGGCGCGCGTGCATGGTGCCGTCCTGTTCGGTCCAGCGCACCGCGTGCGCGGGCGAGCAAACGCCCTTGTTGTTGGGAGAATCCCCGGTGGCATACGAGGACAGCAGGCAGCGGCCCTCGGCCATCACGCACAGGCTGCCGAAGCCGAACACCTCCAGCTCGACGCTGGTCTGCCGCGCCAGCTTGCCGATCTGTGCGAGCGACAGCACGCGCGGCAGCACCACACGCTTGATGTTGAAGCGCTCGCGCATCAGTTCGATGGCGTCGGCGTGGGTGGCCGAGCCCTGCACCGACAGGTGCAGCCGCAGTTGCGGGTGGCGCTGGCTCGCATAAGCCATCAGCCCGGCATCGGCCATGATGACCGCGTCGGCGCCCAGGTCCGCGGCCGCGTCGACAGCGCGGTGCCACCTGGCCACTTCGCCCATCTGCGGGAACGTGTTGATGGCGAACAGCACCTCGCGGTGGCGCGCATGGGCCTCCGCTACGCCGGTGCGGATATCGGCCTCGGTGAAATTGAGCCCGCCGAAATTGCGGGCATTGGTGGCATCGCGCAGGCCCAGGTAGACGGCATCGGCGCCGTGCTCCAGCGCCGCGCGTAACGCGGTCAGCGAGCCGGCAGGCGCGACCAGCTGCGGGACGCGCGCCCGCACGGAAGATGAGGTTGTCATGTCGGAAGCGCCGCTTGCGGCGCGGGAATTCGGCCAGCGCAGATGCTAGCGACGCACTTCGCGTGTGGACTTGACCACGCGCAAACCGCGCCGCAACGCCTTGCGGCATAGACCGGTCGGCCTACGCCATTGGTGCAGGAGCGGCCGCCGATTGACCTGAGGCAAACGCCCGCGCCGGGTGCTGTGCCACCCTTGGCCGTTCGTGCGCGGTCCGATATCGCGGGCCGCACGTAGTTTCAGATAAGCGAGACCTTCATGACAGAACATTGGCTGACACTGGCCGGGCGCCGGCTGCTGCCGATCGTCCAGGGCGGCATGGGCATCGGCATTTCCGCGCACCGCCTGGCGGGTACCGTGGCCTCGCACAACGGCGTGGGCACCATCGCCAGCATCGACCTGCGCCACCACCACCCCGACCTGCTCGCGCAAACCCGCGGCACGCGCGACAAGGCGCGCATCGAGGCCGCGAACCTCGTCGCGCTGGACCGCGAGATCCAGGCCGCACGCGAATTGTCGCGCGGGCGCGGCCTGGTCGCGGTCAACGTGATGAAGGCCGTGGGCTCGCACGCGCAACTGGTGCGCCAGGCCTGCGAAAGCGGCGCCGATGCCATCGTCATGGGCGCGGGCCTGCCGCTGGACCTCCCGGAGATGACCGCCAACTACCCGAAGATGGCGTTGATCCCGATCCTGTCGGAAGCACGCGGCATCGGCCTGGTGCTGCGCAAGTGGATGAAGAAGGGGCGGCTGCCCGATGCCATCGTGGTCGAACACCCGGCCCATGCCGGCGGCCATCTCGGCGCGTCGACCATCCAGGATCTCGGCGAAGACCGGTTTTCGTTCGCGCGTGTGCTGGCGGAATGCCGCGAGTTGTTCCATACGCTCGGGCTCGCGTGGGACAGTGTCCCGCTGATCCTGGCCGGCGGCATCAACAGCCATGCGAAGGTGCGCCACTGGCTCGGCGAAGGCGCCGCCGCGGTGCAGTTGGGCACCGCCTTTGCTGTGACCGAGGAAGGCGACGCCCATCCGGCCTTCAAGCAGGTCCTGGCCACCGCCGGCCCCGAAGACCTGCGCGAGTTCACCAGCGTGGCGGGCCTGCCGGCGCGCGCGGTGCTCACGCCGTGGCTGTCACGCTACCTGTCGAGCGAAAGCCGCCTGCAGCGCCGCGCCAAGGCCCGCGACTGCCTGGAAGGCTTTGACTGCCTGCAGGCCTGTGGCCTGCGCGATGGCGTGTCGCGCATCGGCCAGTTCTGCATCGACCTGAAGCTGGCACAGGCCGTGCGCGGCGACGTGGAGCGCGGGCTGTTCTTCCGCGGCAAGGGCACGCTGCCGTTCGGCGAAGCGATCCGCCCGGTGGCGGACCTGCTCCACTACCTGCTGACCGGCGAGAAGCCCACTGCCATCGCCGCACCGGCGACGGCAGCCACCGTCGCGGCATGAGCGACGACCGGGACGTCCGCGCGTGACCCGTCGTCCGCCAGGCGTCCCAGCCCTTCGGCATCGAGCAGGAAGATCTTGCCGCGCTCGAGCCGCACCAGGTTTTCTGCACAGAAGCGGCTGACCACGCGCGACAGGGTTTCGGGCGTGATGGCCAGCTTCGAGGCCATCACGCGCTGCGTACACGCCAGCCACGTGCGGCGCCCCGCGCGCGCTTCATCCCGCAGGAATCCGGCCACGCGCTGCAAGGCGTTGTGCAGGCTGGTGGCCTCGATATCGCGCATCAGCGCATGCAGCCGGCCCGACAGGTTGCGCAGCAGGCGCGCGGACAGCAGCGGATCCCGGGCCATCGCCTGCCGTAGTGCGGCACTGTCGATGCAAAGCACCGTGGTGCGGGCCATCGACTGACAGTCGGCTGGCTGCGGGGCATCCACGAACACCACGTCTTCCCCAAACACGGCACCCGGGCCAAAGGCCTCGATCGCGCGTTCCGCGCCTTTTGCGCTGCCAGCGGCGGCGGTCAGCGAAAGCTTCACCAGCCCGTCCATCACGATGAACAGCCCGCGGCAGGGTTCACCGCGGCGGAACAGGAATTCGCCCTTCTGCAGGCGCCGCTGCGTGGCCGCGGCAACGATTGCGTCGAGCACGCGGCCATCGACGCCGCGGAACAGCGGCAACCGGTCGAGCATCACGATCTCAGCCATGGTGAACTCCTTGCGCAAGTGGCTTGCGCGGCGGCAACCCGCCCTGCGCACGCATGGCGCGCATGCATCGCATTGCCTTCAGCAACTGCAACCCCAGCCAGGCATTGGCCAGCGCGAACGCCAGGCCACCGGCGCGCGCCAGCCACGCGGGCGCGAGCGGCAGGGCCAGCAGCATCGCGAAAGCCGCCAGCAACAGCCACGCCTGGCGCCGTTGCGTGGCGGGCGTGATGATGGCCTGCATGGCCGGCACGCGCGCGCGCGGCGGCAGCAGCCGGCGCAGGTGCAGCCAAACCAGGAATGGAACGATCTTGCCGAGCATGGCGGTCACCGGCACCACGCCACCGCCGACGAGCGCCAGCGTGCCGACCCACCACGACAGCGTCGCCTGCCAGGGCTCGGGTACCAGCGGCAGCACCGCCGCCAACAGCGCCGCGGCCAGCAGGCTGGTGGCCGCGACCGGCCAAAGCAGCCAGACCGGATCGTGGCGGCGCCGCGCACGCAGCGTGGTCGCCAGCGCAAAGCCGGCCACCAGCGCCGCAAACAGCAGCCAGGGCAACAAGGCCCAGCGCGCAAGCGCCCCATCGGGCTGGGCGATCACTACAGCGCTGAATCCCACCAGTGGCAGCCAGTACCCGAGCGGCAGGCAGCGCTCCAGCCAGCGCGGCAGGCGTGGCGCCTGCCAGAACATCGGCAGCACCGTGGTGGCGATGCCCGTCACCAGCGCGGCCAGCCAGCCGCCCAGACCCCAGGCCATGTGCAGTGCCAGCCATGGCGACGGCGGCACCGTCCACAACCCGCCGAACATGCCTGCCAGGGCCGCGCCGAGCAGGCCGGTCAACACCAGCGGTGCGCCGATGCCGGCGAGCGTGCGCGTGGTGGCATCCACCGCGGCGACGCGTCGCCCGGCCAGCAGCAGCAAGCTCCCCGCGAGCGGCAACAAGAGGCCGCCCGCCACGGCGGCAAGGCGAAAGGGTGCGCTGCCGCCCCCGAGAAAGCCCACGGCCAGCGCGCCGGCTGTGGTGCCGGCGGCCAGTGCCACCAGCGGCGCGAGCGCGCCCGAGCCCGGCACCGCCACGCCCGCCACCACGGGCATCATCTGGAACAGGGCGCCCAGCATGACGGGCAGCAGCATGCCAAGCGCCAGCATGTGCACGGCGGCAAGCGCCAGCGGCGCGAACCTGTCCGGCAGCCCGGCCACGGGGCCGAGCGCGAGCAGCAGGCCCGCGGCGGCGCCCAGCCAGGGCGCCGGCATCAGGCAGCCGAACACCACGCCGGGACGCGGCGCGCGTTCATAGTCGAGGCTGGCGACTTTCAAGGTGGATATCCTTTCGCTTGCGATCAGCCGGCTTCCGCCAGCAAGGCGTCAAGGCCGGGCACGCGCGCGCGACACAAGGGAAACAGCACGTTTTCTTCCTTGAGGTTGTGTTGCTGCAGCAGCACGACCAGCGTGTCGATTTCGGCGGCCAGTGCGTTGGCGTCGCGCAGCTCCAGCCATTCGCGTGCGTTGTCGAGCAAGGCGCGGACTTCGTCGTGTTCGTGCCGCATCATGGCCGTGGGGCCGCAGGCGGAGCCGGCCACCTGCTCGAACGCGGGAAACAGCCGGTCCTCCTCGGCCGAGAAATTGCCCTCCAGCGCGGCGTCGAGGCGCGCGAACGCACCAGCGGCCGCTTCCCAGTCGGTGTTACGCAGGCAGGCTTCAAGGTCCTCAAGCGCTTGGTCGCAATCGCGGTGCTGGCGCACCAGGGTTTCAATGCCGCTGGACATGGTGTTCTCCGGGTTCAGTCGGATGGATGCTAGGACCCGTCTCGCGGGCCGGACTTGATCGCGAATAAGTCGGCGCGAGATTCGTGGACAAGACCCGGCCACCCTCAGGGTCTATGTGGCGCAGGGAGAAAAGCCGTCGTTTTTATATCACGCCGTGATATTTAAAAAAGCGCAAAACCACAGGTCCGAAAGCGAGGCCCGGCGTCTGCGCAACAAGCGCAGCACCCCGCACAAAGCTATGTCACGGAATGACGTTTTATTGATCTGGCGCATGCTGAGCCAACGCGTCGGCGCGGACAATCGCCCGTAAGGTTGACCGCCCCCAGTCCCCAGACCTTGTTCCCCATGCCTGATCCTGACACCCAAGCCGTCCCCCATGCGGACACCGACACTGCGCCGTTCGCGGACGGCAGCCCGCTTCCCGATGCCGCTGGCCTGACGCCGCCCCGTCACCGCCTGTCCACGCGCATCATCCTGCTGTCGCTGGCGTCGCTGCTGGTGGTGCTCACCATGATCGCCGGTACGCTGTGGCTGTCGTGGAAGCTCGAGGGCGCGGGCGCGGCCATCAATGACGCGGGCAGCCTGCGCATGCGCGCCAACCGCGTGGCGATCGAACTGGGGCTCGCCGCCACCGGCCACCCCAGCGCGCGCAACGAACAGATCCAGGCGCTGGACGACACGCTGGCCCAGTTGCGCAAGGGCAATCCGGTACGGCCCCTGTTCCTGCCCGACGAGCCCGCCATCCATGCGCAGCTCGACCACGTCCTGCATGACTGGCAACAGCGCCTCAAGCCGCTGGCGCAGGCCGGCAACGGGCCCGCGTATGTACGGGCGCTGCCGGATTTCGTCGCCCAGGCCGACCGGCTGGTCGTGTTGATCGAGCACGACAGCGCGCGCAAGACCGACCTGCTGCGGCTGTCGCAAGCCGGGCTCGCAGCCATTGCGTGCGTGGGCACGGTGGCGGTCATCTACCTGCTCTACCTGTGGATCATCCTGCCGGTGCTGCGCCTGCAGGACGGCCTGCGCCGCATGGCCGCGCGCGAATTCACGCTGCGCCTGCCGGTGGAGACGCGCGATGAGTTCGGCACCCTGAACGCGGGCTTCAACCGCATGGCGGACGAGCTGCAGGACCTGTACCAGGACCTGGCTTCACGCGTGGCCAGCAAGACCGCCGAACTGGAGCGCCAGAACCGCGACCTCGAAACGCTCTACGACATGGCGGCCTTCTTCAACCGGGCGCGCGATGCCGAAGCCATGTCGCGCGGCTTCCTGCAGCGCGTGATGCGGCTGTTCGATGCCGATGGCGGCTCCGTGCGCGTCATGGATGCCCAGCACGGCAAACTGCATCTGCTCGCGTCGTCGGGCCTGCCCGCGGCGCTGGCGCAAGCCGACCACTGCATGGCCGTGGATGCCTGCCACTGCGGCGACGCCACGCACGAAGGCGTGGTCGCCATTGCCGACCTGCGCAAGACAGCGCGCCGGCCGCTGCTGGCGCAGCCTTCGCCCTGCACGCGCGAAGGTTTCTCGGCCATGGCGGCGTTTCGCATCGAAAGCCAGCGCGGCGCCATCGGCACGTTCGTGCTGCACTTCCGCGCGCCGCGCGAGCTGCCCGCGTCGGACCGCCAGTTGCTCGAAACGCTGGCGCAGCACCTCGGCATCGCCCTGGAACACCTGCGGCTGTCGGCCAGTGCGCGCCAGCTGGCGGTGGTCGAAGAGCGCAACCTGGTCGCGCAGGGCCTGCACGACAGCATTGCGCAGGGCCTCAATTTCCTGAACCTGCAGGTCCAGCTTCTCAGCGACGCAGTGGACCGCGACGACCTGGCGGAAACCCGGGAACTGGTGCCGATGCTGCGCCACGGCGTCGAAGAGAGCTACCAGGACGTGCGCGAGCTGCTGAACAACTTCCGCTCGCGCCTCAAGCCCGGCGAGCTGCGGCCCGCCGTCGAGGAGACCGTCGAGCGCTTCCGCCGCCAGTGCCGCACCGAAGCCGAGCTGGTCATCGACGACCGTGGCAACAACCTGCCGTTGCAGCCCGAGCAGCAACTGCAGGTGCTGTTCATCCTGCAGGAAGCGCTGTCCAACGTGCGCAAGCATGCCATGGCCGCGCACGTCACCGTATCGCTGAGCCACGGCCACGATTTCCGGCTCGTGGTCGAAGACGATGGCGAGGGCTTTGATCCGGCCGACCTCGGGCATGACAACGAGGTGCACGTCGGCCTGAACATCATGCGCGAGCGCGCCGCCCGCCTCGGCGCGCGGCTGGCCATCGAGGCCCGCCCGTCGCATGGCACGCGCATCGAGCTGGTGCTGCCGCGCGGCGGCCAGGCCGCGCGCGCCGAACCCCATTCCACCGCGGGGCAAGCGTTGCCGCGCCCAACCCAGGAGTCCCTGTCATGACCATCCGCATCCTGTTGATCGACGACCACACGCTGTTCCGCTCGGGCATCCGTGCACTGCTGCAGCGGCAGTCCGACTTCGAGATCGTCGATGAGGCGGCCGACGGCGTGGAAGGCATCAAGCGCGCCAAGCAGCACCGTCCGGACGTCATCCTGCTGGACCTGAACATGCCGGGCCTGTCGGGGCTCGAAGCGCTGCAGTTGCTGGTCGAGGACCTGCCCGACTCCGCGGTCATCGTGCTCACCGTTTCCGAAGAGGCCGAAGAGCTGGCCACCGCACTGCGCAGCGGGGCGCGCGGCTACCTGCTGAAGAACATCGAGACCGAGGCCCTGACCAGTGCCATTCGCCGTGCCGCCGCCGGCGAGCCGGTGATCTCCGACGCCATGACCGCCAAGCTCGTGCAGCAGTTCCGCGCCCCGGCACCGGCCCCCGCGCGCCTGGACGACACGGCGCGGCTGACCGCACGCGAGCGCGAGATCGTGCAGGGGCTGGCACGTGGCGAAAGCAACAAGGAAATCGCCCGCGACCTGGGCGTCGCCGAAAGCACAGTGAAAATCCACGTGCAGAACATCCTCAAGAAGCTCAACCTCGCCAGCCGCGTGCAGGTGGCGGTCTATGCGGTGGAACATGGCCTGACCGAGGCGGGCTAGGCGCCACCTGTGCGCGGGCGTCGTCCGATTCCTACACCGTTTTCAGTCGCGTTCCGGAAGGACCGGGCTGGCCGCTCGGCTACGCTGAAAGTACGTGGCGAAGCCTGTCCACGGACCCGCTGCAGCAATGGGCGCCCGGACAGCGACAAGCCCAGATGACAAGCGTGGCCTATCGGCCCAAAACCTGGAGCACGCTATGGGAATCGGCACCATTCTTCTGATCCTCCTCGTCCTGTTGCTGGTCGGCGCCTTGCCGGCCTGGCCCTACAGCACCGGATGGGGCTACTGGCCAAGCGGCGGACTGGGACTGATCCTCCTGATCGTCGTGCTGTTGGTGGTTCTGGGCCGCATATAGAGGCGCGGCACCAGGAACGCACTGCCCTGTGGGCACCGTCCGGTGACCGTGGGGCAGCGCTTCACTCGAGAAGGAGACAGTCATGCCAGCAAAATCGAAGGCGCAACAACAGGCCGCAGGTGCGGCGCTCTCCGCCAAGCGCGGCGAGAAGAAAGCCAGCTCGCTCAAGGGCGCGTCCAGGTCGATGGCCAAATCCATGAGCAAGAAGGAACTCAAGGAGATGGCGTCGACCAAGACCAAGGGCAAACCCAAGCACGTATCCGATCGCTGAGCGCCAGCGCATCGGGATACCTCGTGGAACGCCCGTCCCGCCATGCGGGGCGGGCGTTCTCGCGTCAGGGGGACGTGCCGGAGCCCTCCAGCGGCCGCGTCTCGCTGTTCGCGGTGGGCGCATTCGCCGCCGCGGGCCGCTGCGCCGCAACGGGTCCCGAGCGTGCGCCGGTGACCATCTCGCGCAGCCAGTTCACCAGCAGGCTGGAATAGGCGCGCTGGTGCTCCTCGTCGGCGAGGCCGTGATCGGCGCCCTTGATCACGCGGTACGTCAGGGAACTGACATGCGTGCAGGCGTCCACGTAGCTCGTCACCACGGCATGGGGAACGATCTGGTCGTTCTCCGATTCGATGATGAGCACATCGCCCTCGAAGCCGGCGCAGGCACGTAGCGCGCGATTGGCATCGGGCGGCACCACCGAGCGCCGGTAAGTGACCAGGTCCTGGTCGCGGTGGAGCTGGCGCTTGGGCAGCTCCCAACCTTCGTCCATGTAGAGCGCCGGTGCGCGCAGCGCAATCCAGCGCACCGGACGCAACGTCGTCAGCACCGCCGCCAGGTAGCCACCATAGCTGCTGCCGATCACGGCAATGGCATTGCGATCGACTTCCGGATGCCGCGCGAGCACATCGTAGGCCGCCACCAGGTCGGCCAGGTTGCGCATGCGGCTGACCGTCTCGTACTGCGCGCGCGTGCCGGCGTGGCCGGTCAGGTCGAAAGTCAGGCACACGCAGCCGAGGCCCGCCACCTTGCGCGCGCGGGCAAGGTACTGCTCCTGGCTGCCGCCCCAGCCATGCACGAACAGCACGCCGGACAGCTTGGTGGCCGGTGCGATCAGCGTGCCGGCAATACTGCCGCCTTCGCTCTGGATCTCGATCGTGTCTTCATGGGTTGCCATCGTCTTCCCGCTCCAGCCATGCGTACTTGGTCAGCGGGCCGACGTCGCGGTCCTCGCCCTGGAAATACACTTCGGCGCCGGCGGGGACGGACACGCCCTCACCGTAGACTTCACGCGTCGCGGCCACCACGCGGTGGCGATGCGGATCGGCTTGCAGGGCCTGCAGCGCCGCCAGTTCAGCACCGGTCGCACCGCCGACGCGCCAGGACTGTTCGAGCACGCCGCCCAGCGGCTGGCCGCCGGCGTCGCCCGATGGCGCGCCGAACGCCACGTCGTAGTTGCAGCGCGACAGCACCATCTCCGGATAGCAGTCGAGCGCGGCGTCGTGATAGGCCGTTGCCGCCCGCACCGCCGCCAGCGCGCATGGCGCGAGCGGCTGCGCCAGCAGCGCGTCGAAGCCGCCGCGCACGACCGTCAGCGTCGAGCCGCCATAGACCTGTTTCCCGCTGTTGTTTTCGGTGAGATCCTGGGTACCGCAATAGCTGGCCAGCAAGCCATCCAGCAGCACCTGACCGACGCTGTAGGTGCGCGGCGATGCCAGGTCGCGTTCGAGCACCAGGCCATTGGCTTCGATATCCGCCGCCGCCATGGCGGCCAGCGCCGCGTCGAGGGCCGCTTCGCTGTCGACGGTCTGCTGGCCGAGTCCGCCGATGCCGCACGGGTCCTTCAGGCGCACCACGCCCCCGGCCAGCAAGCGCGCGCCCGCACTTCGGGCATCTTCAAGCGAAAACGCGGTAAAGCCAGGAAGCACCGCCGAATGGGCGCGCCGCACGAAGTCCGGATCCCAGCCTTGCGGGGCCGCCGCATCGGGCGCGACCAGTCCATGCGTGATCGCCTTGGTTGCAACGAAGGCAAACGGCACCACGCCGCCAAACAGGTCGTCGACCCCATGAACGCCGAGCGCACGCGCGTGCGCGACCCCGACCAGCGTGTCCAGCGGCACCAGGTACAAGGCCGCCGCCGGTGCGCTGTCGCGACGCTCGTAGGCGCCGTGGAAGCCGTAGCCCGCGAGCTGGGCGACCTTCCTCCCGATGCGCTCCAGCGTCATGGCCTGGTGGCTGTCCTGCTGACCGTATTCGGCGCAGCCATACACCATCACCTGCCTTGCCTTGTCGTCGTCCGGCGGCATGTCACGCCTCCTGTCGGAGCCCGGCGGGTTCCTGCGGCCCGGCCGGGCTTGCATCGGCAGCCTTCGGACCCGGGCGCCTGCTGGTGCGGGCCTCGTGCTTGGCGGCCTGGTTCAGGCAGGCCTCATCCAGCGAGTGGCTGGCCTTGAGACCGCCCTCCTTGTCGGCCAGCTCCGCGAGATGGCGATAGAACGCAGCCAGCTGGTGCAGTTCTTCTTCGTCGAGATCTTCGACCGAGACCAGCATATTGCTGGCCTCGCGATGCGAAGCCAGCAATTCGTTGAGCTTGAGGTGTACGGCCACGGCGTCCTTGTTCTGGCTTTGCTGAATCAGGAACACCATGAGAAAGGTCACAATGGTGGTGCCGGTGTTGATCACCAGCTGCCAGGTTTCCGAGTAGTCGAACATGGGACCTGTAATCGCCCATGCGATCACCACGGCTAGGGCCAGGACAAACGCCGCTGGCGAGCCCGCGCGGCGCGTGGCCGCCCCGGCGAAGCGGTCGAACCGATGCATCAGCCATGACCGCGGCCGCGCGCCGATGGCCGATGCCGCGCCCCGTGCATCGCTCAGGTCCGGGCCCTTTCTGCTCATCGCTGTTCTCCTCGTTCGCGGCGCACAGTCGCCGCCGACACGCTGCTTCCATTGTATGGAGCGCGCCGCCAATGTTCAGCGGGCGCCGTCCTACAACGCGCACGGCACTTTGCGATGCAGCCCGCTGTCCGCGGGAACATTTCTTGCGCCGCGGTGGAGTCCCCCACGCACCAGCCGGAGATCTCCATGCCGCAATCCAGCGAACTCGCAGACCAGGTCCGCGCCCGCATTGCCGAGGCGTTCGCAGGCAACCTGCCCGAAGGGCTTGCCATCGAAGTCGAGGACAGCCGCGTCGTGCTGACCGGCTGCGTCGACGGTCCTGCCGTAGCGCAGGAAATCGAGAAGGCCGCGGCCATCAGTCCCGGCGTGCTCGGCGTGCACAACGCGCTGCGCACGCGGCATGACGATCCGCCGGCCCCGCCCGGGCAGCCGGTCGCCAGCGGCATGAATGCCGACCCGGTAGCGCCGCCTTACGGCCAGATCAACCACAAGGTCTGACGCGGCGTGGTCGTGGCGGTACGCAAAAAGCAAGGGCCGGCGCAAACTGCCGCCGGCCCTTGCCCCTCTCTCCCACCCTGAATCCGGTTCCTGCGAACGTCAGCGCCACGGGTCGTAGCGGTCCG
This sequence comes from Cupriavidus sp. 21MJTG02-4, assembly GCF_057798975.1. NCBI lineage: Bacteria > Pseudomonadati > Pseudomonadota > Betaproteobacteria > Burkholderiales > Burkholderiaceae > Cupriavidus > Cupriavidus sp. 21MJTG02-4. The sequence continues at coordinate 129,713 of NZ_JBYOJP010000013.1, forward strand.
ACTCCCAGTACGGCGAAATGCCGTAGTACTCGTGAATGCTGGTAGCCCACTGCGAATCCGCCATGCCAGGCCAGTGGTCCTTGTCAAAGCCTGGCGCGGCCTTCAGGCGGTCCTTCTCCACGCCCAGCACGAAGCATTTGCGGCGCGTGTCCAGCGTAAGCGCCGACCACGGCAACGCAAACAACTTCTCGCCGATGCCAAGGAAGCCGCCGACGGCAAGCACGGCGTAGGCGACGCGTCCGCCTGGCACGTCGATCATGATGTGGTCGATGGTGCCGAGATCATCGCCGGCAGGGTCGACCACCTTGTTGCCTTCCAGCGTATCGGCCGCCATCACGAACGGGCCCGGGCCCGGTGAATCGCGATCGATGCTGCCGACGATCGCCGCACCGCGCGGTTGCGATTCAGGTTCACGAGTCGGGGGTTGGTCTGGTCTCATGGACACCTCCTGAAGTGATGCAAGCAGATGGACGAAGGAAGTCGCCCGTCATTTCCATGGTCCGTCACGCGCCGCGCGGCTCGCCTTCGCGACCGGCCGGCACCGGCGGCGCCAGTGGATCGAAATCGGCCCAGCGGCCCTCACGCCAGCGGCCCTGCGCACGCTCGATGTCGTGGGCGCCGCCCTTGCGCAACAGATCGCAGACCAGGCCCGCGTTGGCCGGTTCGACATGCGCGGCCAGCAAAACCCCGGCATTGCGCACCGGAGCACGGCCCCGACGTCCTTCGGCACGCCCTTCACGCGTCAGCGACAGCGCGCCCACCAGCGATCCGACATAGGCGCACAGCCCCGTGGCGAACACCAGGACGAACAAGGACACCGGCGGCGACAATGCCATCACGGCAATGACCGCCGCGCCCAGCGCGGCACCCGCGGTGGCACCTAGCAGTACGCCCGTCATGGCACCCATGCCCGAGCGCCGCGCGCCCGGATCGGCCGCGGTATCGCCGCCGATGGGGTAGGTGGCGTGCTGGCCTGGCGGGTTCACGTAGAAGACGCTCACGTCGTCCTCCGCGACGCCTTGGGCGCGCAAGCGGCTGGCGGTGGTCTCCGCCTTGGAAAAGCTGTCGAAACGACCGGCGATGATGGCATCAGACATGGTGGCTCTCCTCTGTGTCAGGCGCTGGCATCGTGCGCTTGCAATGGGGCGGTCCCGGGTCTGGCAATGGCTGGCCCAATGGCTGGCCGTTACTGCTTACCCGCGGCCCGTGGCGCCTTTGCGATGTCCGGCGGGCTTCGCGCCGGCAGGCTGGTTTTCACTGCCGCGCTTGAGCTTCCAGTCGACATCGTCGCGATGGGTCTGGGTCTTCTTTTCGGCGTGCATCGCCGCGCTCGGCGAAATGGGATCGCTCGCGGGGAACGTCATTTCCAGGGAATCGTCAACGGCGCCCTGATAGGTCTTGCGCTTGTCTTCAGTAGACTTGCGCTTGTCCGCAGCGGACGTCTTGCGCTTGTCGTCCGCCGACGCGGAGGACCTGGCATCGGGCTTGGCGGCCGAGCCCTTTTTGGCAGCAACCTTTCGGGCGCCGGCCGTCTTCTTGGCGGCGGCGGGCTTGCGGGCCGGACTGGCCTTGGCAGGAGCGTGGGCTTTTTGCATGGCTGGGCCTCCGTAAGGAACATCCCTTCCCATGCAATCGCCGGGCCAGGCGCGTTGGAGCGGCCTTTGTGCCGCTGGCGCCGCAACGGGTCCCCCTCTGGCCCCAGCGCGCTGACGTGCAACGGCTTGAGACCGGCACTTTGTGCCGTGCGGTGTAAAAGCTACAGCCCGAAGGCACGCTGCGGGTGGCGGGGAAATTTCACCGCGATGCAGACCGTGACCTTGTCGGAATCGCAGGTCTCGCTCTCGCTACTGAGTACGGCGCCGTGCAGTTCGACCATGCGGCGCGTCAGCAGCAATGCGCTGGACTGCCGGGTGGACTGCCCCGCCTGCGGCGGTTGCCGTCCGAAGAAATCGGATAGCATCGACAAGCGCGTGGCGCTGCGCGCCGGGTCCAGCGGCGGGCTTTCCGTGATGCGCAGCTTGACGTGGTCGGGCTCCGCGTACAGATGGACCGCCACGGAACCGCCCGTCTGCGCGCGCCAGATGCAATGCACCAGCAGATGGCGCAACACGGGCCCGAGCCGCACCGGATCCGCGTCGATCATCCACGCCAAGGCGTCGCCGTCGGCCTGCACCGGTTTCAGTTCGACGCCGCGTGCCGTCGCGGCCGGGCGGCGGTCCGTCACGGCCTGCATGGTCGCGGCGAGCAGGTCGGTCAGGCGCCATTGCGGCGGGCTTTCGTCGGCAAGCAGCCGCACGGCCTCTTCCATTTCCTCGACCAGCGCGATCTGCTGCTGGATGCCGGCGCGCACGCCGTCCAGCGCGCGCCGGGCGGGCGCCGCGGCCTGGTCGATGGCCCGTTCGAGGACATAGGCCCAGCTCTGGATGGCGTTGAGCGAGGAACGCAGGTCGTGCGCGGTCTGGTCGATCAGGGCCCCCACCTCGGTGACGGTCCGCACGTCCTGTTCAACGTGGGGCGATGGCACGCCTTCACTGTCGCGATGTTCCGGCTCGCTGGCTGGCGATTGCTGCGTCATGTTCGTGTTGACCCGGTTTTCCACGCAGTTGCCATGCAAGAAGCATGCAACCTCAGACTGGGCCAGCCGGAACTGCCTTGGCACGCCCGTGAGGATCATCCGGCTGCGGAGACCCCGACCTGGCTGCTGCGCGACGCCCGCAGCCATTCCGGCAACTCGCCGCGCGCGGCATAGTCTTCCAGCCGGTTGTACAGCGTCTTCAGGCTGATGCCAAGGATTTCCGCAGCGTGTTTCTTCACACCCGCGCACTGTTCCAGGGTCGCGAAGATCAGCTGCCGGTCGGCGTCGGCCAGCGACATCCCCACCGGCACCGACACCATCGCCGCCGCCGGCGCCTGCGTGGCCGCCACTTGCAGCGGCACCTGCACCTCGGTGATGAGATCGTCGTCGGCCATGATGTAGGCGCGCTGCACGAAATTGCGCAGCTCGCGCACGTTGCCCGGCCAGGCATGCAGGCGCAGGCTGTCGAGCACGCCCGGCGCAAAGCGCCGCGCGGTGCCCTGTTCGGCATTGAGCTGCTCCAGCATCGTGTTGGCGATCTGGATCACGTCGTCGCCGCGCGCGCGCAGTGGCGGCAGCTCGACCGGAAACACATTGAGCCGGTGGAAGAGGTCCGCGCGCAGCTTGCCTTCCGCCACGGCGTCTTCAGGATTCCGGTTGGTCGCCGCCAGCACGCGCACATCGGCATGCTGCTCGCGGTTGGTCCCCACGCGCATGAAGGTGCCGGTTTCGAGCACGCGCAGCAGCTTGACCTGCAGCTCGGCCGGCATCTCGGTGATTTCGTCGAGGAACAGCGTGCCGCCATCGGCACGCTCGAAGTAGCCCTTGTGCTGCCGATCGGCGCCCGTGAAGCTGCCGCGCTCGTGGCCGAACATCTCGGTCTCGATCAGCGTCGGCGAGATCGCGCCGCAGTTGACGGCCAGGAAAGGCTGGCGCCGCCGCGCCGACAGTTCATGGACCGTCTGCATCGCCAGTTCCTTGCCGGTTCCGCTTTCGCCGATCAGCAGGACAGTGGCCTCGGTCGGCGCCACGCGCGCAAGCTGGTCATAGACGGCCTGCATGACATCGGAACTGCCCAGCAGCCGCCCGAAGCGGCCATAGCGCCGCAGTTCCCCGCGCAGCGAATGGATCTCGGCGCGCAATGCGCCGGTATTGGCCAGCCGCTTCAGCACGGTTTGCAGACGCGCCACGTTGATCGGCTTGACCAGGTAATCGGTCGCGCCCGAACGCAAGGCTTCCACGGCGCTGTCGACGCTGGCATAGCCCGTGGTGAGGATGACTTCCACCCCGGACGAGCCCACTTCGCCAAACAGTTCCATGCCGCTGCCATCGGGCAGGCGCAGGTCGGTCAGGATCACGTCGGGCATGCGCCAGCCGATCTGCAGCCTGGCTTCGCGCAAGGTGCCCGCGGTGGCGGCAGTGAACCCTTCCAGTGCCACGATCTCGGCCAGCGCGGCGCAGGCGTTTTCGTCGTCGTCGACAATCAGGATGTGAGGCATGGATCGCGCGGCCCGAAGGCCGGAAGTTTGCCCGGGATCGGCGGCAGGCGCCGACAGGCAAAAACGGCATTCCCGCCTGCTGCGATGCAACACAACGCATCATGTCGGAGCGCGGACATGCGGGGACAACGCAAGGTGCGTATCCGAAGTCTACCCATCCCGGCGCCCGAATGTTGCCAGTGTCTCTCTGACACGGCTGTCGGATGTTTCCGCGCGCCGCGCCTGACGTCTGGTAGCGCCCCGCCGCACGGGCTAGCATAGGAACGTCCCGCGCCCCAGAACCAAGCCAACGTGTCGACCACCGCCAGTCCATCCCGACGCGGCGCCCCCCCGCAACCGGAGGGCTTGCGAAGCCGCGCCATTCCGTCGCAGGTCTCCCTGTTATGGGAAAGCACAGCGCCCGCGATGCGCCGCCTGCTGGCGCAGGTCGAGCGCGTCGCGGCCACGGATGTGACCATGCTGGCCGTGGGGGAAAGCGGCACGGGCAAGGAAGTCGTGGCGCGCGCCGTGCATGCGCGCAGCAGCCGGGCTGATGGGCCCTTCGTGGCCGTCAACTGCGGCGCGATCCAGCCCACGCTGATCGAGTCGGAACTGTTCGGCCACGAAAAGGGCGGCTTCACCGGCGCCATCGACCAGAAGGCCGGCTACTTCGAGCAGGCGCAGGGCGGGACCCTGTTCCTGGACGAAGTCACCGAAATGCCGCTGGCCATGCAGGTGAAACTGTTGCGCGTGCTGGAAAGCCGCACCTTTCACCGCGTCGGCGGCGATACGCTGATCGCCAGCGACGTGCGCATCCTTGCCGCCACCAACCGCGATCCGCTCGACGCCGTGCGGGCCGGCCAGTTGCGTGAAGACCTGCTGTACCGGCTGGCCGTGTTTCCCTTGCATATTCCGCCGCTGCGCGAGCGCGTGGAGGACATCATCCCGCTGGCCCGCCACTTCCTGGACAAGTACAACGCGATGGAGCGCACCGACAAGATGTTTTCCGCCGGCACGCTGGAGCGGCTGACGCGCTACGACTGGCCCGGCAATGTGCGCGAACTGAAGAACGCGGTCTACCGCGCCTTTATCCTGGCCGACACGGTCGTGGAGATCGGCAACCCGAACCTGGGTACGCAGCCGCAGCGCCCGAGCACGGTCGACGGCGTGGTCAGCGTGCGCGTGGGCACCACGCTGGCCGACACCCAGCGCGAGATCATCATGGCCACGCTCGCGCATTACAACGGCGACAAGCGCCTGGCCGCGCGCGCGCTCGGCATCAGCCTCAAGACCCTCTACAACCGCCTGGAAGCGTACCGGGCCGGCTGAGGGCCAGCCCGTTCCACCTGCCGCGCGCCAGCTAGTCATCGCGGCCGCGCCGGGCCCGGATCACGGCGGCAACCGCTGCGGAAGCGCCGACCACCAGCGCCGTGGTCAGCACCGGATGGCGCGCGCTGGTGGTGTAGGGGCAGGACTGCAATGCGACGCGGTTGCCGGTGCGCTCCTGCAGGCCGTTACCGCCGCCGTAGAGGGTGTTGTCCTCGAGCGGACCGGCCGGGTAGCGGGTCCGCTGCGCACGGCCCATGAAGCGGCGCATGAAGTGGTCGAAGGTGCGCGGCGCATAGTAGGCGGCCGCGGAAAACGCCTTGGCGGCGCCGCCGACAAACAGGTCGCGGCGCGGATGCTCGGCGGCAAAGAGAATGGCATCGGCCGCCAGCGCGGGGTCATACAGCGGCGGCGGCAACTGCGCCTCCACGTCGAGGAAGTTCTTGGCATGCGAGGCCAGCGGGGTTTCGAGCCCGGCCGGCTTGATCAGCGTGACGCTGATCGGCGCCATCTCCTGCTCCAGTTCCAGCCGCAGCGAATCCGTGAAGCCCTTGATCGCGTGCTGCGATGCCGCATAGGCGCTTTGCAGCGGCAATGGACCGTCCGACGCTTCGCTGCCGATATTGATGATGGTCCCGCCATGCTCGCGCAGGTGCGCGGCCGCCGCGAGCGAGCCATGCACCGTGCCCCAGTAGTTGGTGTCGAACAGGCGCCGCTGGTCTTCCAGCGGCACATCGGCATGGCGGCCAAAGATGGTCACGCCGGCATTGTTGACCCACGTATCGAACCCGCCGAAGCGTTCGATAGCGGTATGTGCCACGCGCGCCACGTCCTCGTGCCGGCCGACGTCGGCCGTGACGGTAATCGCTTCAGCACCCTTCTCCCGCAGTTCCTCGGCCAGCTGGTGCAGCGAGTCTTCGCTGCGGGCCACCAGCACCAGGCGGGCGCCCATGCCTGCCGCCTTGCGCGCGGTGACCAGGCCGACGCCACTGGTGGCGCCGGTCAGCACGATGACCTGCGATCCGATCGTCTTCTGAGAGAGTTTCATCTGCTTGCTTCCTGCCCCGGGCACGAGACCACGATCGCCGGCGTCCGGGACGCACCGCAGGCGACGCTTGAGCGTATGCAGGGCAAACTTCGCAAGGAGTGTTCCCGCGCTGCGTCACCGCGCACCGCTGGCTGGCCGGCCAGCATGCCGCCTCGGACCGCGCGGATTTACAACGTCCGGTAAGAAGCACACGCGCGCGGCGTTGGCCGACCCGGGTGTAGGACTGCCGCCGATTTCGGTCGCAGTGGGCGGTGCCTAAGCTGAAGCCACCGAGGTTTCGCCTCGCCCTTTCCTGGTGATGCCAGTCCACCATGGCCAAGACCACGCGCCAGGCCCCTGGCGATGCGCGCACTGCCGGCAAAAGCCCGACCGCGCGCAAGCATGTCGAAGACGCTTTGGGCAAGTACCGCCAGATGCGCGACTTTGCCGCTACGCCCGAACCGGGCGGCGTCCGTTCGCGCGCCAAGGGATCGAAGCCCAGCACGGCCCGTGCCGCTGCTCGGACGGGTGCGTTGTCCTTCGTGATCCAGAAGCATGCCGCGCGCCGCCTGCACTATGACTTCAGGCTGGAGCTGGACGGCACGCTGAAGAGCTGGGCCGTGCCCAAGGGTCCGAGCCTGGACCCCGCGGACAAGCGCATGGCCGTGCATGTGGAGGACCACCCGCTCGACTACGCAGGCTTCGAAGGGGTGATCCCGCCCGGCCACTACGGCGCGGGCACGGTGATCGTCTGGGATCGCGGGGTGTGGGTGCCCGATGGCGATGCCGATGCGGCGTATCGCGCCGGCAAGCTGAAATTCGAACTGCGCGGCGAGAAGCTGCACGGCCACTGGACCCTGGTGCGCATGCATGGCAGCCGCCAGAAGGAGCAGGATGCTTGGCTGCTGATCAAGGAGCGCGATGACGCGGCGGTGCCGGCCTCGGAACTCGACGTGACCGAGGCCATGCCGGACAGCGTGCTGGCCGGCACTTCACCGGCACGCGCGCCGCGCAAGACCGGGAAGGCCGCGAAGCCAAAAGCTCCTACAAAGGCCAAGAACAAGAACAAGGACAGCGATACAGCGAAAGCGCCGGCCCTGCCGCGCCGCGCCGTCGCCGCCGCGCTGCCCCTGGCGCTGTCGCCGCAGCTTGCCACGCTGGTGGAGCGCCCTCCGGCCGATGCCGAGGCCTGGCGTTACGAAATCAAGTTTGATGGCTACCGCGTGCTGGCCCGCATCGACGGCGACGACGTGCGCCTGTTCACGCGCCAGGGCCACGATTGGACCTCGCGCCTGAAGACGCTGGCGCGCGAAGTGCGCGCGCTGGGCTTGCCGGACGGCTGGCTCGACGGCGAGATCGTGGTGCTCGGCAAGCACGGGGAAACCGACTTCCAGGCCTTGCAGAACGCGTTCGAGACGGCACACGTCGAGTCGATCGAATACTACGTGTTCGACCTGCCCTTCTATGCCGGCCACGACCTGCGCAAGGTGCCGCTGTCCGAACGGCGGGCACTGCTGCGGCGTTTGTTCGAAGCCAGCACCGCGACGCGCGTGCGCTTCAGCGAAGACTTCGAAGCCGCCCCGGACGACATGCTGGATGCGGCCTGCCGCATGAAGCTGGAGGGCGTGATCGGCAAGCGCGTGGACGCGCCCTATGTCAGCACGCGCAGCAATACCTGGATCAAGCTCAAGTGCACGCAGCGGCAGGAGTTCGTGATCGGCGGCTATACCGAACCGAAAGGCAGCCGCGAAGGGCTTGGCGCGCTGATGCTCGGCGTGCACGACAGCGCGGGCCGACTGCGCTATGCCGGCAATGTGGGCACGGGTTTCGACACCCGCACCCTCGCGAAGCTGCGCGAGCAACTCGATGCGCTGCGTGCGGACAAGACGCCGTTCGATGCGCTGCCCCGATCGGTCAAGGGCTTGTGGGTACGGCCGCGGCTGGTAGCGGAGGTGTCGTTCGGTTCGTGGACGCGCGACGGGCGCGTGCGGCATGCCGTGTTCCATGGCCTGCGCAGCGACAAGCCGGCCAATGCGGTGTCGGTGGAGCAGCCGGCCGCGCCGGCCAGCGGCAAGCCCGTGACCGGGGCCGCGTCGGGCACGACGGCCGCCGCCACGCGCAAGGGCAAACCCACCGCGGCGAAGGGCAAAGTGGCCATCAGCCACGCCACACGCGTCATCGACGCCGCGAGCGGACTGACCAAGGGCGACCTGGTGCGCTACTACGAACGCGTGGCGCCGCTGATGCTGCCGCACCTGCAGGGCCGCCCGATCGCTATGGTGCGCGCGCCCGACGGCGTGGCCGGCCAGCTGTTTTTCCAGCGGCATGGCGACACGCTCAGGGTGGACGGCATCAACGTGCTGGACGCCGATCTCTGGCCCGGCCATCCGGCGTTGCTGGAAATCGTCTCCGCGCATGCGCTGGTGGCGGCGGCCCAGCTCAATGTCGTGGAGTTCCACACCTGGAACGCCAGCAAGCGCAGCATCGACCGGCCCAATCGCATCATCTTTGACCTGGACCCCGGCGAAGGCGTGCCCTGGCCTCCCATGCGCGAAGCCGCCGCACTGATGAAGGCATGGCTCGATGAACTGGGACTCGACAGCTTTGTGAAAACCAGCGGCGGCAAGGGTCTGCATGTGGTGGTGCCGCTGACGCCGCGCGCGGACTGGGACGAGGTCAAGGCGTTCGCCCATGGCGTAGTGCTTCACATGGCCCGCACGCTCCCGGACCGATTCGTCGCGAAGAGCGGCGCGCGTAACCGCGTTGGCAAGATTTTCATCGACTACCTGCGCAATGGAGTAGGCGCCACAACGGTGGCGGCATTCTCGGCGCGCGCGCGCAGCGGCCTGGGGGTGTCGATCCCGCTCGCCTGGGACGAGCTTGACAGCGTCACGGGCGCCGACCAGTGGACCGTGGCCAATGTGGCGCCACGACTCGACGAGATCGCGCGCCACGACCCGTGGGAAGCCTATGCGGGCACCCGCCAAACCATTACGCGCGCGGCCGCCCGGCTGGCGCGCGCAGGAAGGAGCTAGCCATGACCCGGTCCTTTATCCACTATATCCGCCACGTTCGCCAGCTCGCGCCGCGTCCTCCGCGGCGCGCGCTGGTCGCGGCGATGCTGATGGCGATGGCCCTGCCGGCGAGCGCGCGCCTGCCGGCCGCCACGCCGGAGCAGCAACAAGCCGCCGACGCGCGCAAGGCCAAGGAAGCCGAAGAGGCCAAGCACCAGGCCGAACTGCTGGCGCAGGTGCAAGACCGCCTGGCCGCGCAGTTCGGCAGGAAGGGCGCCGCCGGCGCGGCCGCGGCCACCACGGAGCCAGGCAAGGTGTCGCAGAAGGCCGCGGAAGCCCCGCAGTCCGCAGGCCCGCACGGCGGCACCTCGCCCAGTGCCGAGGCGCATAGCGGGGAAGCTGCGCGGCGTTAGTGCGCAGCGCGCTTCCGGCACGCCTTTTGCGCGTGTTCCCCTGTGGTCCCATTCATAAGGGACCGGCCATCTGCGCAAGACGCAGCCACGCAAGGGGGACGACGCCGTGAGCATCCATCGCCATGTAATCGCTACAAAACGCCCGCAATCGTACAAGGTAAGTTTTACAACAGCATGCGCCGCGCTGCCGCGATGCCAGGGGTTCAGGCCATGAACGCGAGCGCAGCCCGACAAGGCCGCCTGATCCTGAATGTGGAAGACGGCGAAGGCCCGCGCTATGTGAAAAGCAGCATCCTGCAGCGCGCCGGCTTCTCGGTGATCGAGGCGTCGACCGGCCAGGCGGCACTCTCGCTGGCGCGCCAGCATGCGCCCGCGCTGGTGTTGCTGGCGCTCCAGCTGCCCGATATCAGCGGCCTCGATGTCTGCCGCCTGCTGAAGGCCGATTCCAACCTGGCTCATATGCCGATCCTGCTGACGTCCTCTGCGCTCGCCTCTTCGTCGCAACGCGTGCAGGCGCTCGAATGTGGCGCGGACAGCTTTATCGCCGAGCCGGCCGAGCCCGAGGAACTGGTGGCCAGCATCGACTCGCTGCTGCGCCTGCGCCGGGCCGAAGATGCCTTCCATCGCACCAGCCAGGCGCTGCACGACAATGAGGACATGTTCCGCCAGCTCGCCGAATCACTGGTCGACGTGGTCTGGCTGCTCGACGCGCGCGACCGGCGCCTGCTGTTCGTCAGCCCGCGTTTTGAGGACCTGTGTGGCCAGCCGACCGAGAAGATACTCGAAGATCCGCAGTGTTGCCTGACGCGCGTGGCGCCGGCCGATCGGGCCCGCGTGGCGCAGGCGTTCGCCAGCATGCTGGAGGACGGCCAGCTCGATATCGAATTCCAGCTCATGCGCACCGACGGCAGCATCCGCGAGATCCGCGCCCGCGCCTTGCCGATGCGCGGCAGCGACGCCACTGTCCTGCGCGTGGCCGGCACCTGCCAGGACGTGACCACGCAGAACCGTGCGCGCCGGGCGCTGCTCGGCGAAGAGCGTCGCAAGGAACAGTTCCTGGCCATGCTCGCGCACGAACTGCGCAACCCGCTCGCGCCGATGCGCAGCGCCGTGGACTTGCTGCAGCAGCCCACCCCCACCCCGGCGGACACGTTCCGCGCACGCGACGTGATCGGGCGCCAGCTCAGGCACCTGTCGCAACTGGTGGACGATCTGCTCGACATCTCCCGCTTCAACCGCGGAACGATCACATTGCGGCAGGACCTCGTGGAACTGCGCGGTGCGCTCAACACCGCGGTCGAAGCCGTGAGGCCGCTCCTGGAAGCCCAGCAGCACACGCTGCGGCTGGCCCTGCCGGAACAGCCGCTGCCGGTGCGCGGCGACATGGTCCGGCTCACCCAGATCTTCAGCAACCTGCTGCATAACGCGGCCGCCTATACGCCGGCCGGCGGCCAGATCCGCATCGATGCCACGACGGCGGATGGACGCGTCGCCGTCCGCGTCCACGACAACGGCATGGGCCTGACCCAGACCTTGCAGCGTTTGCTGTTCGACCCGCTGGCGCCGGCGGAGCCCGGAACCGTGGCCAGCGATACCGACCCATTCGACGGCGAACCCGATGCCGACGGCGCGCAGCTTGCCGTGCCCGAAGGTCCGGGTATCGGCCTGACGCTGGTGCAGCAACTCGTGCGGCTGCATGGCGGGCGCGTTCGCGCCGAGAGCCCGGGGCCGGGCGAAGGCAGCACCTTTATCGTCGAGCTCCCGATCGAGCCGTGGCAGAACTGGCATCCGGCGGACACCGTGGCACAGCGGCCATCCGGACCGCCGCGCGTGATCATGGTGGTCGATGACAACACCGATGCGCTCGAAGCAATGAGCATGACCCTGCGGGCGCTGGGACACACCGTGGTCACCGCGGCCGATGGCGAGAGCGCGGTCGCGCGGGCGCCCGAAGTCAAGCCCGAGGTGGTACTGCTTGACCTGGGCATGCCGACCATGGACGGCTTTGAAACCGCCCGCAGGCTGCGTGCCCTGCCCGAGATGCGCGGCGCCACGCTGGTGGCGCTGACCGGCTACGGACGGCCGGAGGACCGCCGCCGTGCGCTGGAAGCGGGCTTCGACCGCCATCTGGTCAAGCCGGCCAGCCTGGAGTCCCTGACCCGGCTGTTCGATGAGCCTGGCGACTGACGCGGACTCAACGCGAGCCACGCGATCCGGCGCGACCCAACGCGCCTCACCGATTTACCGGAGTTCCGAACCATGCATACCACCCCCGACCCCGACACCCCCTCGCACAAGCCGGAAGTCCCGCCACCGGAACCGCCACCGGGCGCGCCCGAGCCGGTCGTCGATCCGCCGCCGGGCGACCAGCCGCCTCCGCCGCCGCAGCGGGCCAGCCCATGACGCAAGGAGACGCATCGTGTCACGCATCATCTGGAAGGGCGCCATCACCTTCGGCCTGGTCAATATCCCGGTCGTGCTGCGGCCCGCTTCGCGCAGCCAGTCGCTCGACCTTGACCTGCTGGACGTACGCGACATGGCACCGGTGGGCTACCAGCGCATCAACAAGAGCACGGGCAAGCCGGTCGACAAGGAACACATCGTCAAGGGCTATCAGTACGAGAAGGACGAATACGTATTGCTGAGCGACGAGGACTTCCGGCAGGCCAATGTCGAAGCCACGCAGACCGTGGATATCGTCAGCTTTGTGCAGGCCGACGAGATTCCGCCTTACTACTTCGACACGCCCTATTACCTGGAGCCCGACAAGCGTGGAGAGCGCGGCTACGCGCTGCTGCTGGAAACCATGCGCCGCACCGGGCGCGCCGCGCTGGCGATGGTGGTGCTGCGCAACCGGCAGCACCTGGCCGCCATGCTGGTCCAGGAGGGCGCGCTGGTGCTCAACACCATGCGCTTCGCCGACGAGGTGCTGCCGATCTCGGACCTCAAGCTTCCGAAGACCTCCGGCGCAAAGGGAAGCGGCGCCCATGCGCGCGAGATCGAGATGGCCGTCAAGCTGGTCGAGGACATGAGCGAGGCGTGGTCGCCAGAGCAATATCGCGACACCTATCGCGACGATCTCATGGCCCGCATCGACGAGAAAATCGAATCGGGCAAGACCCATCAGCTCACGCCCGCCGCCGAAGAAGAGGAAGCCCCGCGCCAGGGTGCCAAGGTCATCGACATGGTGGCGCTGCTCAAGAAGAGCCTGGATCACCACGGCAAGCGCGGCACGGACAAGACCGAGCCGGAGGAAGACGAAGCGCCGCGCAAGGCCAAGGGCAAGAGCAGCCGTGCGCCCGCAAAGAAACATGCGGCGCCCGCCAGGCGCGCAGCCGGCAGCCGGGCATCGGCCAAGCGCTCCACCCATGCCGCTGCGGGCAAAACGTCATCCGCCCGGAGCACGGCGCGACGCAAGCAAGCGTAGCCGCCCTGCTGCCCGTGCGGCCGGCGAGACCCGATAGCGCCTGGCGTTAGCTGGCGTGGAAGAAGCCGGGCCCTGCGTCACGCGTCAGGGCCCGGCAGTCATGCACCGGGGCACGAGCCATTCAGCGCGACGACACCTTCAGGGTGTCGTTGACGGACATCACGCCTTCCACCCCGCGGATGGTCTGCAACGCCATGTCGTGCTGTTCCTGGCTTGGCACGGTTCCGCTCACGCTGACCGTGCCATCCTTGGTCTTCACGTGAATGCCCGTCGACTTCAGGTCCTTGGTCGACAGCAGCTTGGTCTTGATCTTGGTGGTGATGGTGCTGTCGGAGACGGCCTGCTTGGCCGTGGCGGCGCCCGCGTCATGGCTCGGCGGGGGTGCCGTATCGCGGTTGATCTCGGCGCGGCCCGGCATGCCAGGCGCGGAATTGGCGGGCGCGGTCGTCGTGCCCGTGTCGACGGCCGTGCGCATGAAGCCGCCGGCATCCAGCGCGAAAACGCTGCCTGCGGCGGCGGCCAGTGCTGCCGCCAGACAAGCCTTGCGCAGGATCGAAGCAGTAGGTCGGCTGGGTCGCATGGTTTCCTCCTTGGCGGTTAACTCGCATGGCCCGCGCGCGCGCCGAGTGCGCCGCGGCGTGGGCAGTCCACGATGTAGTCATCCGCAATCCCCGTACCCGCCCAGGGCTGGATGGCCGCTGGCGCAATGTGCGGTGTTGGCTGCCCAACCGGCCTGCGGCTGTGTAAATCGCGACAAGGCTTTGTAAATCCGAAGTGAAACCGTCACGGCCGACCACCGGAATCCCGCCATGGGGCGTGCGGGGCGGCCCTGGCATATGGCTTGCGACAAGCACCACGCGGCAGTTCGCCGCGTCCATGGAGAGAGTGATGGGACAGCAACAGCAGCCGGGGCAATCCCAACAGGGCCAACAAGGCCAGGGCCAGCGACAGCAAGAACAGTCGCAAGGCGGCCAGCGCAGTGGCCAGCAGGGTTCCAACCAGAGCGGCCAGCGCTCAGGCGGCGGACAGTCTGGCGGCGGACAAATGGGTAACCAGGACCGGGGTTCGGGCCAGCAGCAGCAGGAAAGCGGCAAGGGCTCGCAGCAAGGTCATCAGCAAGGCCATCAGCAGGGACAAGGCGGATCGGGTAGTGGATCGTCGGGTGGTCGCCAGCAATGACGGCTCAATGACGGCTGAGCGGCGCCATTGAGGCGCCGAAACAGCGGGGCCGGAGTTCTTCGGAGTTCCGGCCCTTTTTGTTGCCGTGCCCAAGGCCGTGGCGCCGCCAGGGCCGGCATCTGCGCACCGTCCCGTGTATCCTGACCGGGACTCGCCACGTATTCATCCACCTTTGCCAGCTTCCACCGATCCGGCGGCCGCTCGCCGCCAGGGCCAGTTTCTCGACCGCATTGCCAAACGCGTGCGCACCTCGGCCGGCGCGCAGGTGCGCGCCCTCACGCGCAGCAACTCGGGGCTGACACTGGACTACGACAATCCACCCGGCGACCCGGGGCTGTTTGGCCCGGACGCGGTCTGCTGGCGCGTGCATGCCGATTTCCCGGCCATGCTGGCCGGCGGCGTCAGTGCCTTGTTGTTGCAGACGCTGCACCCGCTCGCACTGGCCGGCGTCTGGGACCATTCGACGTTTCGCGCCGATATGCAGGGCCGGCTGGGGCGTACCGCGCAGTTCATCGCGGGCACCACCTACGGCAGCCGCGCGGACGCCATGTCGCTGATCGACCGCGTGCGGCGCATCCACGCGCACGTCCGCGGCAGCGCGCCGGACGGCCGGCCCTATGCCGCTGACGACCCGGCGCTGCTGACATGGGTGCACGTGGCGGAAGTGTCCAGTTTCCTGGCCGGGTACCTGCGCTACGTGGGGCCGCTCAGTGAAGCCGAACAGGACCGCTACTACAACGAGGTCGCACAGGTCGCCGAGCTGCTGGGCGCCACGGGCGTCCCGCGCTCGCGCGCGGCGGTGGCCGCCTATCTCGAAGCCATGCGACCGCAACTCGAAGCCGGCGCGCGCACGCGCGAGGTGGCACGGCTGGTGATGAAGCTGCCCGTGGCCAACCCGATGCTGGTCCCGGCGGTGCGCGTGATGGCCCATGCGGGCATTGCGCTGTTGCCGGACTGGGCCCGCCAGATGCTGGAACTCGATGGCCCGTCGATCCGCCGTCCCGTGTCGCTGGCCGGAATGCGCGTGCTGGCGCCAACGCTGCGCTGGGCGCTCGGCGCCGGACTGGCAGCCCGCGCGCGGCGGCGCGTGGCGCGCGCCGCCTGATCCGGCCTCAGGCTATTCGGCCGCGGCCGGGGCCGCGGCAGGACTGCCGCGCAGCGTGGCTTCGCGCAGGCGCGCGACCAGGAACGGCGACAGCAGCGACACCGCCGCACTCATCAGGAACAGCAGGCGGAACGCGCGCTCGGCGGCTGCGCGCACGGCCGCCGCGTCTGCCGCCGGCGTGTCGGCCGCCAGCGCCCGGTGGAACATGCTCATCAGCACGTCTTCGCCGCCCGACAGGTCGGTCACCGCCATGCCGCCGTGGCGCAGCAGCGCGATCAGCACCGTGGTCAGCACCGCCACGCCGACCGCGCCACCGAGCATGCGCGAAAACGACGTCAGTGCCGTGGCAATCCCCACCTGCTGGGGCGGCACGGCGTTCTGCGTGGCCACCAGGCCGCTCGGCAACTGCAGGCCGATCGCGAACCCCAGGACCACCATCACCGGCACGCACAGCCATACCGAGGCCGGATCGACAAAGGCCAGCGCCACGATGGCCAGCGGCGCCACCGAGGCCCCCGCCATCTGCAGCGGCTTGTAGCGGCCGGTCCACGACATGACCCGCCCTGCCGCGTAGGCGCCAAACGGAATCGCCAGCGTCAGCGGTACCAGCCGCAGGGCCGCGGCGTCGGCCTGCGCCCCGCCCACGACCTGGAAGCGCAACGGCAGCAGCACCGACATGGCGATCAGCTGGAAAAAGCAGAAGAACAGCGTGGCGCAGCAGATGGCCACGGTCGGCACGCGCAGCATGGCAAGCGGGATCACCGGATCGGCCGCGCGGCGCTCCTGCCAGATGAACAATGCCAGCGCGACCAGGCCCGCGACGAGCAGCGCCAGCGAGTCGGCGCGCAGCGGCGAATGGCCCTGCCCGAGCCGCGTCAGGAACACCAGCACGCCACTGAGCCCGCCGCCGAACAGCAGCGCGCCGAGGTAATCGATGCGGTGTCGCCGGCCGCTGGCCGGCAGGAAGCGCAGCGCGCGCCGCACCACGACCAGCGCCAGCAAGGCCAGCGGCAGGTTGATCCAGAAGATCCAGCGCCAGGACAGGTAATGGGCGAGGTAGCCGCCGATCACCGGCCCGGCCATGCTGGCCACGGCCCACACGCCGCTCACATAGCCCTGGTAGCGGCCACGATCGCGCAGCGGCACCACGTCCGCAATGGCGGCCTGCGATACCGAGATCAGCCCGCCCCCGCCCAGGCCTTGAAGGATTCGCGCCACGATCAGCTGCGGCATGGTCTGCGCCAGCGCGCAGACGACCGAGGCCAGCAGGAACAGCACGATCGAGAAGGACAGGACCGAGCGCCGGCCCAGCACGTCGGACAGCTTGCCGTAGATCGGCGTGGCCACGGTCGAGGCGACCAGGTAGGCCGAAATGACCCACGCCATGTCTTCGAAGCCGCGCAGCTGCAGGGCAATCTCGGGCAGCACCACGGCGACGATCGACTGTTCGAGCGCGCCAAGCAGGATGGCGAGCATCAAGCCGAACAGGATCTGCATGACCGGCGGCTGCGGCGCGGCGGCCGAAGAAGACGAAGGGGAAGAAGAGGACGCATCTGCCGCGCGGGGCGGCTGGGGGGGGACGGCGGTCATCGGCACCAGCGGCGGCAGGCATGGCGGCCGCGCGGGGCGCCGCATGCGCCTGGTGGACCCGCCTGCTCTTGCTTCGAGGATCAGGAAGAGCGGCTATTGTAGGCGCTTTGCGACATCCGCGCCGACGGCGGCCCGCAAGGGACGGGCGCCGGCGCGGCGTGTGGTGCGGTGCTGCGGATCAGAAGGTTTCCCAGTCGCCGCTTTCCGCCATCGCCGGCTGGGCGGCCGCCGTGATCCGGCGCGCGCCGGACTTGAGCACCGGTTCCTGGCGTTGCCGCCTGACTGGCGCACGCTCGGTCGCCGGCAGCGAAGCCGGGCGCCTGGCCAGCACCGGTTGGGGCTGGGCCTTGCGCTGCACCGGCGGACGCGTCGCGGCCGGCACGGCGGGAGCGCGGGGGCGTGCCGATTCGACGCGCGCGACCGGCGCCGGCCGCGGCGGCACCGGCGGCACCGGTGCGGGCTCCATTGGGCGAGCCGGAACCGCCACGGACGGCCTGGGTACTGCCACCGAGCCTTGGGCCACCTCGAAGCGGCCCACCTCGGTCACCAGCCCGCCGGCCTGCTGCATCAGGCTCTCCGCGGCGGCGGCGGCTTGCTCGACCAGCGCGGCGTTCTGCTGCGTCATGCTTTCCATTTGCGTCACGGCAAGGCTGACCTGCTCGATGCCCGACGTCTGCTCCGAGCTGGCCGCGGAAATCTCGCCCATGATGTCGGTCACGCGCCGCACGGCGCCGACGATGTCGTCCATCGTCCTGCCGGCCTGCTCGGCCTGGCGCGCGCCGTCCTGCACCTGTCGCACCGAGCCGCCGATCAGCCCGGCGATCTCCTTGGCCGCGGCCGAGGAGCGCTGCGCAAGGTTGCGGACCTCGGACGCCACGACCGCGAAACCCCGGCCCTGCTCGCCCGCGCGCGCGGCCTCCACTGCGGCATTGAGCGCCAGGATATTGGTCTGGAACGCGATGCTTTCGATGACGCCGGTAATCTCCGCCACCTGCGTGGACGATTTGGAGAGGCTGTCCATGGTCTGCACCACGTCGCGCACGACGCGACCGCCTTCGGTGGCCACCTCGGACGCACTGACCGCGAGCTGGTTGGCTTGCCGGGCGTTATCGGCGTTCTGGCGCACGGTGGAGGTGAGCTGTTCCATCGACGCGGCGGTCTGCTCCAGCGAAGCGGCCTGCTGCTCCGTGCGCTGGGACAGGTCGGTGTTGCCGCGCGCGATCTCGCGCGTGGCCCCGTCAATCGAGCCGGAGGCCTGCTGGATGCCATGCACCAGCGCCGCCAAATGCCGGAACGCGCGCTCCAGCGCCGTCAGCATGCGGCCCATTTCGTCGCGGCTGCGCACGGTGAACGCATGGCGCAGGTTGCCGGTGGCCAGGGCCTCGGCGGCTTCCAGCGCGTCGCGCGCGGGGCCGGTGATCGAGCGCGTGATCGCCGTCCCCATCACCACCGCCAGCAGCACGGCCAGTGCGGTCAGGCCGAGCAGCACATTGCGGGTCCAGGCAAAGCCTTCGTCGGCCTGCTTGACGGCGGCCAGGGCGAGGTTGCGCCCGCCGGCCATGATCTCATCGAGCTTCTCGAAATACGGCGCTTGCGCGGCAGGAAGGGTCGCCACGAGCGCCGAGCGCGCGCCGGTAAACTCGCCCGAGCCCAGCTGGCGCAGGACCATGTCGAGCTGGCCGTTGTACGTCTCGCGCGCGGTGTTGAGATCGGAAAAGGTCTTCTGCAGGTCGGGTCGGCCGGAAGCCGCGATCAGCTTGCCCAGCGCGTCGAGCGTGCTGCCCATGTCCTTGCGCATGCCTTCGATGCGCTGCGTATTGCGCTGGACCAGCGCAGCGTCTTCGGTGAGAGCGGCATCACGCACCATCACGCCGATTTCCAGCGCGTTCTCCTTGACGTGGCCAAGGTCGATGACCTTGAGCAGGCGTCCCTCCACGGTCATGTGCATGGAGGCATTCATGCCCGCCAGCGATGTCACGCCATAGACAGCGACGCCGATCAGGAGCAGCACCACCAGCGTAAAGGCCAGGGACAGGCGGGTCCCTATGCCGAGATTTCGCAACCAGGCCATCTCACTCCCTCCGGACATTCCTAGATCAATGTTCTTGTCGAGCGCGCACGGGATCGTTGCCGCTGGCAACCGGCGCACGGCTGCCTATCGGCGATGACCGAACACTTCTTGAAGGGAATTTGGAATTGGCGGGAAAAGTCCCCGCATTTCTTCCGATGGCGCGGCCGGCGTGTGCCTTTTAATCCTGCCAGGCATCCCGATGGCCACATGGCTGCGGTGCGCCGAGGGGCGCAGCCAGTTCGACGCGGGCCAAAAAAAGAAGCCCACGCGCGGGGTGCTCGTAGGCTTTCCAGGACTGCTTCAGAGCCAGTTAGCTCTGGCATGAATATAAACCTGCTTACATGAGGTGTAAATCCTGCTTCTATCAGTCAAGCCGAGGCTGCATGAGTCTTATGCCGCACTTTATCAGCACAGCATTGCGCGCATCCATCAGACCGCTTGATTGACATGTCAGCATTCACTTATTCCCGCCTTCAGAGCTCATCAGCATTTCTGGAATGCCAAGGCTGCCTGTCGACCGGTGGTCGACAGGCCCCTACCTAAAGAACGGCGTACCGACAACTTACCGTTTAGAGCAAAACCTCTAATTCCTCGACAACGCCCGTTCCGTCGGTCTTTGTAGAAATTTGTTACCCTCGCCCCTGAAGTATTCCCCTTCTCACCTGGCTGCACCCGGTGCCGGCAAGCGCGCGGAAGACAACGATCTCTTACCGGATCCTGTCCACGCGGCCCGTCCCTGCACCGGTATCGAGCGCGAATGTTTCGCCCATCTCGCTGACCGGACCATACTTCCTGAGGGTACCGGTCGGCGGACCGCCATCAGCCGCCAGAACCCTTGCGGGCTCTTCCGGAGTCGTCGTGAAGAAGGAAACCAGGCCCCCGCGAAGCGGCCAGAAACTGCAGGACCAGCAACTGTCGCTCCATGCCGTCAGCCGGGCGCCGCTTGTCGTGCACCTGTGCAACGGGACCCGGCTGCAAGGCATCGCGATCGCCGTGGACGAATATGTGCTGGTGCTTGGCAAGGACCTGGACGACCGCAAGCCGATCGCGGTGTACAAGCACGCGATTGCCATGATCACGCCTGCCAGCGCTGGCGGCGAAGCCCTGCCTGCCCCGCAACCGGATCCGTCGCCGGATTTCATGCCTATCTATATGCCGCGCAAGCGGCGGCGTTGAGGCATCGGCCGGCAGGCCCTCGGTCTTCCGCACCGCGCGGAAGGCAAGCCATCGCAACGCTCCTGTCGCAATCCCCGAAAAAGTCACTCTAAACCTTTCGCGACGCCTGTCGATAACCCAAACAACGGAGGCACTCTACGCCCTGCAAAGCAGGCAGCCAACGTTACGGCAACTGCCGGAATGCCCAATATATTGCTTACAGGAGTCGTAAATGGCACAAGTCATTAACACCAACTCGTTGTCTCTGATGACTCAGAACAACCTGACCGCTTCGCAATCGTCGCTGAACACCGCGATTCAACGCCTGTCGTCGGGCCTGCGCATCAACAGCGCCAAGGACGACGCCGCTGGCCAAGCCATTGCGAACCGTTTCACCTCCAACATCAAGGGCCTGACCCAAGCCCAGCGTAACGCCAATGATGGTATCTCGCTGGCGCAGACCACCGAAGGCGCGCTGACCGAAGTCAACAATAACCTGCAGCGTATCCGTGAACTGAGCGTGCAGGCTGCCAATGGCTCGAACTCGGGTTCGGACCTGAAGTCGATCCAGGACGAAATTACCCAACGCCTGGCTGAAATCGATCGTACGTCGCAACAGACCGACTTCAACGGCGTGAAGGTCCTGTCGAGCAGCGCCAAGCCGCTGACGATCCAGGTTGGCGCCAACGACGGCGAAACGATCAGCATCGGCCTGCAACAGATCGACTCTTCGTCGCTCGGCCTGTCGGGCTTCTCTGTGTCCAGCAACTCGCTGCCGACCAGCGCGCCTATCACGCAGACCAACCTGGGCGCAGCCCCGAAGACTGTCGATATGTCGTCCGTCGCCGCGGCCCTGAAGGTGAACGCCAGCGACCTGACGCTGCGCAACGTGCAGGATAAAACGGGCGCGGCTACGAACCAATACGTGGTTCAGTCGGGCAAAGACTACTACGCCGTCTCGGTGGACGATGCTAGCGGCAAAGTTAACCTCAACACCGCGCAGGTCAACTTCACGGATACGGACAATGGCGTAACCAGTGCCGTGACGTTGGCGAACCAGTATGTCAAGGTCGGCGTGGACTCCAACGGCGTGGCCACCGGCTACGTGACGGTTCAGGGCAAGAACTACGACGCGAGTGCAGCCTCTATCGCCAACAGCGCCAGCACCACCGTGACCGACACGACACCTGCCACTATCGAACTGAGCACCGCTACCCCGACCGCTCAATTCACGGGCGCCGCTTCGAACAACCCGCTGGCCAAGATCGACGCGGCCCTGAAGAAAGTGGACGACCTGCGCAGCTCGCTGGGTGCCGTGCAGAACCGCTTCGACTCGGCCATCGCCAACCTCGGCACGACCGTGACCAACCTGTCGTCCTCGCGTTCGCGCATTCAGGACGCTGACTACGCAACGGAAGTGTCGAACATGACCCGCGCGAACATCCTGCAACAAGCTGGTACGTCGGTTCTGGCGCAAGCCAACCAGACCACCCAAGGCGTGCTGTCGCTGCTGCGTTAATCGCAACTGCGCTGGCAAAAAGGGCTGGGCCGCAAGGCCTGGCCTTTTTTGCCGGGAGCGTTTTGCAGGCAGACCACTGCCTGCAAAGCGTTTCTTTCCGACGTTGAACCACGCCAAACCGTACGGAGCAAGCCATGGCGTCTTCCCCGATAGTGACCCCGATCGCAGTGCGGCTGCCATCCGAAGTGTCCACAGGCGCCACTGCCACACCGGTTGGGGCAGACACCCAGACGCGCGGTGGTGCCGGCAAGCCCGATGCCGCGCGTACGAAAGTTTCCGGCGTACCCGCCGCGACGTCAGCAGCAGTTGGGGAATTGGTAGACGCGCTGAAATCCACGTCAATCAGTCTTCGCTTCGAAATTGACGACATCACTCACCGCGTCATCACCAAGGTAGTCGACAAGGAAACTGGAGAACTGATCCGGCAGATGCCCACCGTAGAAGTCCTGCGGATTGCGCGCGCCATGGACAAGCTGCAAGGGCTGTTCGTCAGCCAGGCCGTATGAGCGCGGCCACTACTCAAAGCAACATCAGTTGAAGAAGAGGTAATAAAAAATGGCATCGATCTCCTCCCTCGGCGTTGGCTCCAATCTGGATCTGAACACCCTGCTTTCCCAGTTGCAAACTGCCGAGCAAGCTCCTCTCGATGCCATCAACGCGCAGGCTAAGAGCTACCAGGCCAAGCTGTCAGCATTCGGCCAGGTACAGAGCGTGGTAAGCGCCTACCAGGCCGCCGCCAAGAAGCTCGCCGACGCGACCACTTTTGCCGCCGTCAAGGCGACCGTGGGTTCAACGGACCTCATGTCAGTATCTACGGCCTCCAATGCAGTTCCCGGCAACTACAGCATCACCGTCGGTACGCTCGCGACGGCCCAGTCGCTGGTCAGCGGCGGGGTTGCGGACCAGAAGACGGCGATCGCAGGCAGTGGAGGCGATATCGTGTTCGATTTCGGCGAGGCGCTGGCCGCCGACGCAACGGCCACGCCGACGAGCACGAAAAAGATCACCATTGCCGCCAACGCCTCGTTGGCGGATATCCGAGATGCCGTCAACAAGGCCGGCATCGGCGTCACGGCAAGCATCATCAATGATGGCAGCAGCACGCCTTACCGCCTGGTCCTGACCTCGGACAAGACCGGCACGCAGGCCACCATGCGCGTATCGTCGGCAACCACCGAGCTGAACAACCTGGTTGCCTTTGATCCGGCCCCGACGGCTACCGGCAATGCCATGGAGCAAAAGGTTCCACCGGCCAATGCCACGCTGAAGATCAACGGCATCGACGTCGTGAGCCAGAGCAATACCGTGGTCGACGCCGCGCAGGGCGTGACGATGAGCCTGACCAAGACCGGCACCACGTCACTGACGATCACGCGTGACAACGATTCCATCAAGTCGTCAATCCAGGCATTCGTCACGGCGTACAACAACATCCAGAGCACGGCCCAGACGCTGACGGCGTTCGACACGACAGCAAAAACGTCTGCCGCGCTGACCGGCGACAGCACGCTGCGCTCGATCCAGCAGCGCCTGCGCTCAATGCTTGGCGGCGCCATGCCGGACGGCAACGGCGGCACCATCACGCTGGCGGACATTGGCATCAAGTTCGACGCCAAGGCAGGCACCATGTCCGTCGACGATACCAAGCTGACCAAGGCGCTCAATACCAACCTTGGCGGTGTCACCGCCATGTTTTCGAGCACGACGGACACCGGTGGCATCGGCAAGCGGGTGAGCGACTATGTCGACGGGCTGACCCAGACCAACGGCACGCTCAAGAATGCCCAGGACGGCATCACGCAGACGTTGAAAGACCTGGAAAAGAACTACAACAGCACGCAGGACCGCATCACCGCCACGATGGACCGCTACAAGGCCCAGTTCACCCAGCTCGACCTGCTGGTCAGCCAGATGAACCGCACCAGCAGCTACCTGACGCAGCAGTTCAACGCGCTGACCAACTCGAGCAAGTAACCGCCTTACCCGGAGCCAATCCATGTTCGCCCGCCAAGCCATCAACGCCTACGCCCAGGTAGGCGTCCAGACCGGCGCCATGAGCGCCAGTCCGCACAAGCTGATCACGATGCTGTATGACGGCGCTCGCGCCGCCATTGCACGGGCGAAGTTCCACATGGAAGCCGGCGAGATCGTGGCGAAGGGCAACGCCATTTCCAAGGCAATCGAGATCATCGACAACGGGCTGCGCGCAGTGCTGGACCATGAGGCCGGCGGCGAGATTTCCGCCAACCTGGAATCCCTGTACGAATACATGGTGCGCCGGCTGATGCTGGCCAACCTGCGCAGCGACGCGACGCTGCTCAACGAAGTCGATGCACTGCTCGAGAATCTGGCCTCCGCATGGGCACAGATCGACGAACCGGCACAGCAGGCGGACCACCAAACTGCCCTGCAAGGCAACTGAGATGACTCACTTCTCCCCCATCGTCACCTGCTACGAGGAAATCCTCGTGCTGTCGGGCCGCATGTTCGAAGCAGCGCAGGCCGCGGACTGGGATACCGTCACCGAGCAGCAGCGTGGCTACCTGGCACTGGTCGACCGGCTGCGCCAGCTCGACCACGAAGCCCCGTTCTCCGACGCCGAGCGCATGCGCCGCTACCAGCTGCTGGACCGCATCCTGACCTACGACGCACGCATCCGCGACCTGGCGATGCCACAGCTCCAGCGCATCGGCAGCCTGCTGACCAGCTCGCGCCGCCAGTTCGAGCTGTCGGCCGCCTACGGCGCGACCGCGTAAGGTCCTGACTGGCGGGCCCCGGTGCCCGCCTCATCGTCTGTCCCGGCCCGATGACCGGCATCCATCTCCCTCCCGGGCTGACTTCCGCCCAGACGCTCGATCCGCAGCAACTGCGCGCGGGTCTCTCCACGCTCGACAAGGTCGCGCTGCTCCAGCCCGTGCTGGACGCGTCCGAAACGGGCGTGCAGAACTCGACCGACCAGGCCATCCGCAACAGCCAGGCAGCCAGGGCCGCCAACGCCCAGCCTGGCCAGAACACGCTGCTGCCGGGCGCCTCCACGCGCGAGTCCCTCAGCTTTGCCGCGCGCGCGATCCTGACGCTGATGGATGGCACGCCTCCCCAGCCCCTGCGCTCGGCCGGCCCCGTGCTGCCGGCACCGCCGACGACGGGCAACAGCGCCGCCGTGGCGACCGCACTGGCCACTCTGGTGGACGAGAGCGGACTGTTCTACGAATCGCACCTAGCACAATGGGTCGCGGGTGCGCGCCCGCTGGCCAGCATCCGGCAGCAGCCGCAAGCGCCGCTCGGCCAACCGGCCCAGCCCAACGCACCGTTCCTGCCGCCGGGCGCCAAAGCCGGGCCAGATGCACCGCTGCTGACTTACAGCGGCCCGTCAGGCAGCAGCGGTTCGACACCGCCGGATCTGCCGCGCGCACCCGGCCCGACCATTCCCGCATCGCAACTGCTCGCCGAAGCGCTCGCGGCACCGGGCAACCCGCGTGTCGCCCATAGCCACGCGCCGGCGGAACAGGGCGTGCGCCAGGGAATGGGTTCGCATGCCTCTTACAGCAAGGACGCATCACCGGCGGACGGCATGCCGTCGCGGCCCTCCGCCGGCTCGGTCGCCACGCAGGCCTACCAGGCCACTGCCAATGCCGCGCGCGCACCGGCGCAGGCCGCGGCGCCGCGACACAGTATGCTGATGGACCTTGGCGCCGGCACCGGGGCCGCCCAGCAGCAAGCACCCCAAGACCCTGCCATTCACCCGTCCACCGAGGCCACCGTGCGCCAGCAGCTCGAACTGCTGGCGACCCAGCAGTTTCGCTTCGCCGGTGAAGCCTGGCCCGGCACGCCGATGGAATGGGACATCACGCGCCGGGACGACGGCACCGCCGGACAGGATGCGTCGGATGCCGCCCGCCAGTGGTCCAGCCGCCTGCGGCTGCAACTGCCGAATCTTGGAGCCGTGGAGGCCGTGCTGACTCTGGGACCGAACGGTCTGGAAGCGCGCCTGGCGACGGCCGAGACCGATGTTGCCGCACGATTCATCGAGGCACGGCCGCAGTTGCGCGGCCAGCTCGAAGCACAGGGCATCGTGCTCCAGCGACTGAACGTGGAAACACGTGACAACATGGACACCGGAGGTACGCCATGAGTGAAGCCGATCCGGGGCGCGGCGCCGCCATTGCGTTGTCCTACCAGACGGACGACAAGGCACCGCGCGTCGTCGCCAAGGGCTATGGCGTAGTGGCCGAGGCCATCATCGCCCGGGCAAAGGAAGCCGGAATCTACGTACACGGCTCGCCCACGCTTGTGAACCTGTTGATGCAGGTTGACCTGGACAGCCACATCCCCCCGCAGCTTTACGTGGCCATCGCGGAGCTGCTGGCCTGGCTCTACCAGCTCGAAGCCGGCACCGACGCACCGGGCTGAACCCAGACGGAAACAGCCCCTGCCCGCTCGCGCGGAACAGGGGCTGCCTGATATCCAGTTTGCCGGCGCCATGCCGGCACGGCTTTACACCGGCATATTCATCATTTCCTGATACGCCTGCACCAGCCGATTCCTGACCTGCACCCCCGTCTGGAACGACACATTGGCCTTCTGCAATTCAATCATCACGTCATTGAGCGCCACCCCAGGCTTGCCCAGTTCAAACGCCTCGGACAGTCCGTAGGCGCGTTCCTGCGATGCATTGATGCGGCTCAGGCTGCGTTGCAGTTCGCCGGCAAAGCCGCCGGCCGCAGCGGGCGCGGCGGCTTGCGCGCTGTTGCCGGTGGCGGTCTGGGCCAGGCCGCGCAGTTGCTGCAGCATGCCCTCGATGGGAGATAGCGTGGTCATGAGACGGGTTTCCTGCCGGCCAGGCTGGAGCGCCGGTACCGGTTCCTGTTGTTTGACGATAAGCCCGGCGCGCGAATATCGCCGGAACATGCCGCAGGATTCACATTGCGGCAGCTCGCGTGCATTCGTCGCCCAATTTCAGCGGGGCCAAGCGTACCTGCCGCCGCCAGCGCTCCATCAGCCGAAATCGGGAGGAAAACCCGGCCTATTCACCGGATTGTGGCTGCCCGCGTTGCCCGATCATCGCTACCGTGCCGGAAAGGCGCGGGCTTCGCCTTGCGTCTCCCGTCCGGTGCGATGTTCCAGACAACCATCCCGGGAGTACGCGTGTTTTCTCAGCTGCCTGAAATGAGCCGTGCCGAAGTGAGGCGTGCCGACGTCCATGGCGATCTCCATCGCCAGTGCGATCGGGGCCACGGCCCGGCCCTGACCGGAGCGCGCGCATGACCGCGGCGGTGTCCTTGCCCGGCCGCTCGGGTGAAATGATCGAGCGCCTCAAGGCCAATCCGAAGCTGCCAATGATGCTGGGTGGCGCGGCGCTGGCCGCGGCCATCGCCGTCGGGGTGCTGTGGTCGCGCGCGCCGGACTACAAGGTGCTGTACAGCAACCTGTCGGAGCGCGACGGCGGCGCGGTGCTGCAGTCGCTGCAGCAGATGAACGTGCCCTACAAGTTCGCCGAAGGCGGCGGCGCGGTGATGGTGCCGGCCGAACGGGTCCACGAGACGCGCCTGCGCCTGGCCTCGCAAGGCCTGCCCAAGAGCGGCAACACGGGCCTGGAACTGATGGACAACCAGAAGTTCGGCATCAGCCAGTTCGCCGAACAGGTCAACTACCAGCGCGGGCTCGAAGGCGAACTGGCGCGCTCGATCGAATCGATCGCCGCCGTGCAGTCGGCCCGCGTGCACCTGGCCATTCCCAAGCCCACGCTGTTCGTGCGCGAGCGCCAGAAGCCCACGGCGTCGATCGTGCTGCAGCTCTACCCGGGCCGTGCCATCGATGAAGGCCAGGTCGCGGCAATCAGCCACCTGGTGTCGTCCAGCGTGCCCGAACTGACGCCCAAGGCGATCTCCATCGTCGACCAGCACGGCAACCTGCTGTCGAACAGCGGCAACGAGCGCATGCTCGATGCCACCCAGCTCAAGTACGTCCAGGCGCTGGAGCAGAACTACCTGAAGCGCATCGAATCGATCCTGATGCCGATCGTCGGCAAGGACAATGTGCGCGCCCAGGTGACGGCCGACGTGGACTTCTCCATCGTCGAGCACACCGACGAAAGCTACAAGCCGAACCAGGACCCGACCCACGCGGCCATCCGCAGCCAGCAGACCAGCGAATCGAACCAGCAGGGCGCGACACCGCCGGGCGGCGTGCCGGGCGCGCTGTCCAACCAGCCGCCGGCACCGGCCGCGGCACCGATCACCACCGCCCAGACGCCGCGTGCCGGACAAGCGCCCGGCCAGGCCGGCGCGCCCGCGCAGCCTCAGGGCGCGCAGGCAGGACAGGCCCAGGGCGCACAGGGTTCGAGCTCGACCGCTTCCAGCGGCCCGAGCAGCAACCGCCGCGACTCCACCGTCAACTACGAACTCGACCGCACCGTGCGCCACGTGCAGCAGGCACCGGGCGGCGTGCGCCGCCTGTCGGTGGCGGTGGTGGTCAACTACCGGCAACAGGCCGACGCCAAGGGCAAGATGGTCGCGCAGCCGCTGCCGCCGGCATTGCTGGCCCAGATCCAGAACCTGACCAAGGAAGCCATGGGCTTCTCTGCCGATCGTGGCGACTCGATCAATGTGGTGAACAGCCCGTTCACCACCGATCGCGAAGTAACGCCCGAACTGCCGTTGTGGAAGCAACCTGAAATGATCGACCTGGCCAAGACCGGCGCGGGCTACCTGCTGCTGGCACTGCTGGCACTGTTCGCGTGGTTCAAGGTGGCGCGCCCGATCCTGCGCCGCTACACCGCCCCGCCGCTGCCGGCACCCGTGGCGGCAGAAGAAGCCGCCGCCGAACTGCTGCCGCCCGAAGAGCCGTCCAATCCGGAAGTCCTGCGGCTGGCCGCGAAGTATGAAAGTGACCTGGCACTGGTGCGCGATGCCGCGCAACGCGACCCGCGCCTGGTTGCCAGCGTAATCAAGAACTGGATTGGCAATGACCTCCGCTAAAGCCGCCTCCGCCTCCCCCGCCACCGGCCTGCAGAAGAGCGCCATCCTGATGATGGCGATCGGCGAGGACGCCGCCGCCGAAGTATTCCGGCACCTGTCCCAGCGCGAAGTGCAGGAGCTGGGCTCCGCCATGGCCGAGCTTCGCTCGGTGACGCGCGAGGAAATGGCTGGCGTGCTCAGCGAGTTCCGCGGCGAGACCGAGCAGTACCTGGCGCTGAACGTCGATTCGAGCTCGTTCATCCGCAGCGTGCTGAACAAGGCGCTCGGCGAAGAGCGCGCCCAGTCCGTGATCGAGGACATCCTGGAATCGCGCGATCCGGGCAGCGGCATCGACTCTCTGAACTGGATGGATTCGACCTCCGTGGCCGAACTGATTCGCGAGGAGCATCCGCAGATCATCGCCACCATCCTGATCCACCTGGACCGCCAGAAGGCGTCCGAGGTGCTCGGCATGTTCACCGATCGCCTGCGCAACGACGTGATCCTGCGTATCGCCACGTTCGGCGGCGTGCAGCCGGGCGCGCTGCAGGAGTTGACGGACGTGCTGTCCAAGCTGCTGTCCGGCCAGAGCCTGAAGCGCAGCCGCATGGGCGGCGTGCGCACCGCGGCCGAGATCATCAACCTGATGAGCACCGCGCACGAAGAGGCCGTCATCGACGGCGTGCGCCTGCACGACGGCGACCTGGCGCAGAAGATCATCGACGAGATGTTCCTGTTCGAAAACCTGCTGGAAGTCGACGACCGCGGCATCCAGCGCGTGCTCAAGGAAATCGCCACCGAATCGCTCATCGTCGCGCTCAAGGGCGCGCCGCAGGAGTTGCGCGACAAGTTCATCCGCAACATGTCCACCCGCGCCGGCGAAATGCTGCGCGAGGACCTGGATGCGCTGGGCCCGGTGCGCGTGTCGCAGGTCGAGGCCGAGCAGAAGGCCATCCTGCAGGTGGTAAGACGCCTGGCCGATGCCGGCGAAGTCCAGATTGGCGGAGGAGACGATGCCTATGTCTGAGCGCGGCCTGGCCGCACGTATCGCGCAGCGCAGCGAAAACCCCACCGGCGGCGACGCCGGCGGTTTTACCGCGTTCGAAGCGCCGCGCCGCTCGCGCGGCACCGGCTGGCAGCGCTGGCAGATGGATTCGCTGGATCCGCGCACCGCGCTGCAGGCGATCGTGCACGAAGCACCGGCCGAGCCGGCACCGCCGCCGATCGACTTCGAGGCGCTCGAAGCCATGCGCGAAGGCGCCCGCAAGGAAGGCTACGCACAGGGCTATACCCAGGGCCAGACCCAGGGCTACGGCGACGGCCACCGCGAAGGTTATGCACGCGGCCTGGAAGGCGCGCGCAACGAGGCCACGCGCCTGCACGGACTGGCCGAGAACTTCCGCCAGGCCCTGGCCGGCGTTGACCAGGAAGTGTCCGATGCGCTGGTCTCGCTGGCGCTCGACGTCGCGCGCCAGCTGGTCCGCAGCCGCGTGGAAGACGATCCCGAAGTCCTGCTGCCCGCCGTGCGCGAACTGCTCACGAGTGAACCGGCGCTGTCCGGCTCGCCATGCCTGCTGCTCCACCCGGAGGACGTGGGCCTGATCGAAGCCCATATGCAGGGCGAACTCGAAGCCGCCGGCTGGACCCTGCGCGCGGATCCGTCCGTCGCACGGGGCGGCTGCATCGCCAGCGCGGCCAGCGGCGAACGCGACGCCAGGCTGGAAACGCGCTGGACCCGCGTGGTCAAGGCCATGGGCCGCGACGACCCGTGGGAGCCGCCGCATGACTGACGCCGTCACCGTCCGGGCTGCTGCACACGTACCCCACGCGCGGCACTGGCGCGATGCGCTGAGCACCGCGCAGGCGGATATCTCCGGGCTCGACAGCAAACGCAGTTGCGGCCGGCTCACGCGCGCGGCCGGCCTGGTGCTGGAAGCCGTGGGCCTGCGCCTGCCCGTGGGCAGCGACTGCCTGATCGAACTGCCCGCGGGGCAGTTCGGCGCCGGGTCCGGCGGCCCGCGCACGGCCGAAGCCGAAGTGGTCGGGTTCGGCGCCGACCGCCTGTTCCTGATGCCGCAATCCGACGTGGTCGGCCTGCTGCCCGGCGCACGCGTCTATCCGCTCGAGCCGTCGCCGCAGCCCCAGGGCGCCAGCGCGCCGCGCGAGCCCGGCTCCAAGCGCCTGCCCGTGGGCGAAGGCATGCTCGGCCGCGTGGTCGATGCCGCCGGCCGGCCGCTCGACGGGCTGGGCCCGATTCGCGCCGCGCAGGAAGTCCCGCTGTCGGCCGAGCAAATCAACCCGCTGATGCGCGCGCCGATCGAAACGGTGCTCGACACCGGCGTGCGCGCCATCAACGGCATGCTGACCGTGGGGCGCGGCCAGCGCATGGGCCTGTTCGCGGGTTCCGGCGTGGGCAAGAGCGTGCTGCTCGGCATGATGGCGCGCTACACCAGCGCGGACGTGATCGTGGTCGGCCTGATCGGCGAACGCGGCCGCGAGGTGAAAGAGTTCATCGAGAATATCCTCGGCCCCGAAGGCCGTGCGCGCTCCGTCGTGGTGGCGGCCCCGGCCGACTGCTCGCCGCTGCTGCGCATGCAGGGCGCCGCGTACTCGACGCGGCTGGCCGAGTATTTCCGCGACCAGGGCAAGCATGTGCTGCTGATCATGGATTCGCTCACGCGCTATGCCATGGCCCAGCGCGAGATCGCCCTGGCGATCGGCGAGCCGCCCGCCACCAAAGGCTATCCGCCGTCGGTCTTCGCCAAGCTGCCCACGCTGGTGGAACGCACCGGCAACGGCCCGGAAGGCGGCGGCTCCATCACGGCGTTCTATACCGTGCTGACCGAAGGCGACGACCAGCAGGACCCGATTGCCGATTCGGCCCGCGCCATCCTGGACGGCCACATCGTGCTCTCGCGCAGCCTGGCGGAGGCCGGCCACTATCCGGCCATCGACGTGGAAGCCTCGATCAGCCGCGCGATGACCGCGCTGATCCCGCCCGGGCAGTTTGCTTCGGTGCGCCGCTTCAAGCAGCTGATGTCGCGCTACCAGCGCAACCGCGACCTGATCAGCGTGGGCGCCTACGTGCCCGGCAACGATCCCGAACTGGATCTGGCGATCCGGTTCCACCCCCGGATGGAAGCCTTCCTGCAGCAGGACATCCACGAGCGCGCCGGCTACGACGATGCGATCGGGCAGCTGCATGGCCTCTTCGACAGGAGCGAACATGGCTAAACCGAATCCGCTGCAGACGTTGTCCGAACTGGCCCAGAACGACACCGATGCCGCCGCGCGCGAACTCGGTCGTCTGCAGGGGCTGCGGACCCAGGCCGCACAGCAGCTCAACCAGCTCACGCAGTATCGGCAGGAATACCGCGAGCGCATGCAGGCCGTGGCGGCGGAAGGCATGACCGCCAGCCGCTGGCATGATTTTTCCCGTTTCCTCGATTCGCTGGACCACGCCATCCGCCAGCAAACCGCCGCGCTGGACAAGGCCGAAGCCGACTTGCTGACCGGGCGCAGCAACTGGCAGCAGCAGAAGCGCCGCTTGAACTCCTTCGACACCCTGATCGCGCGCGCCGATGCGCGCGAGGAACAAGTGGCCGCGCGCCGCGAGCAGCGCACCAACGACGAATACGCCGCACGGCTGGCGCGCGACGCCGGCAGCCGAATCAACTGAGCCCAGAGGGCAAGCCTTCATGATCGATATCAGTCAGCTCGTCAGCAACGCCACCCCCAAGGCAGATCCCGCCAGCCGCATGACGGCAGACGCCGGGAACGCTGCCTTCAGCGGCGCGTTGTCGCGCGCGAAGGACAACGCGCGCCCCGAGCCGCGCCAGGATTCGGGCAGCAATGCGCAGAACAATGCGCAGAACAGTACGCAGCCTGCCAGCGGTTCCCCGTCGAAAGACAGCCAGGCCGCCGACGCGGCCCGCGCGGCCGCGGGCAAGCCGGTGCAGCCGGGTCGCCGCAAGGACCAAGGGGACAAGGACCACAAGGACGACGGCAGCAGCCAGGCGGCCGACGCTGGCGCCGCCGCCGCGGCGCTGGCCGCCCTGCTGCCGCCCGCCCCGGCCCCTGCTGCATCGGGTAGCGGCGCGGCGGATGTCGCCGCGGCCGGTGCCGCCGGCGCCAACGGCCTCGCCATGCTGCAAGCCCCCGCTGCCGCCCCGGCCGATGCGGCCAACGCGGCACTCGCTGATGTGAATGCCGACGCCGCCGGCAAGCTGGCGATCCAGGCATCGGTCAAGGACGCCACCGCTACGACCGCCACGCCAACCGCCGCCGACACGCTGGCCAACATCCTGTCGCAGCGCGCCGCACTGCCGGGCGCCTCGGGGCAAGCGGCAGCGACCGACAGCACGCAGGCCGGTGTGACGGCCGGCACGGCGCCGCATGCGATGGGCGATGCACGCCAGGGCCAGGCCGGCCAGTTCGGCGATGGCCAGTCACAGCCCGGCACGGGCCACCCGCACCATGCCGCGCTGGCGCAGGCGGACGGCATCGGGCAGGACAGCAAACCCACCGCCACCCCGTTCACGCCGGTGCAGGTCGCCGCCAGGACCGGCGATGCCGCAACGGTCACGCAGAACGATGGCGCCGCGACGGCCACTGCCGCCGCGCTGGCGAACCAGACGCCTTCGGCCGCACCGGCCGCTGTGGCAGCCGCCGCGCGCCCGGTCGTGGCGCCGCCGCTGAACGATACGCAATGGCCGCAGGCGCTGGGCCAGCAGATGATCCGGCTAACCACGCAAGGCAGCCAGAGCGCGGAACTGCAGCTCAATCCGCCCGATCTCGGGCCGCTCAAGGTGGTACTGAACGTGGTCAACGACCAGGCCCAGGCACAGTTCGTTTCGCCGCACCAGGCCGTGCGCGCCGCGGTCGAAGCCGCGCTGCCGCACCTGCGCACCGCGCTGTCGGAAAGCGGCATCCAGCTCGGCCAGACGTCGGTAGGCGCCGACAGCTTTGCCGGCCAGGCCGGCAATGGCCAGCCGCAACAGCAGCAGGCCGGCAACGGCCGTGGCCAGCCGGGCTTCGGCGCGAACCTGGCCGCTGGCGATGCCCGGGCACCCATCGCCGCACCGGCCCGTCCGGCACGCGTGCCGGCACAGGGAGAGGTCGACACGTTTGCCTGACCGGCAGGCGCTTCGCACGCCACTGCCATGACAAAGGCCGCCTCTCGGGCGGCCTTTGTCGTGTTGCGGCGTACTGCAGAGTCCCGGCTCAGGGCTGGAAGATATCCAGGCCCGCCAGGGCGACCACGCCGCTCAGTGCGATCATCGCAACCGAGTCGCGTCCAAGGATAAGCAAGGCGGCAGAGAGCCACGCGACAAGGCTGAAGGCGAGAAATCGTTTCATGAAGTGGCCGTGGAACCGGGGCGCGGACTGGCGCGATGCGGCGAGAGTTCGGGAAAGGCGAACTAAGTATAAACCCTGACTTTATCGATCCCCGCGAAGAAAATCGCGCTGGTTGCCAATGTGCGCGACACGGCGCCACACTGCCGAGAGCGCCGCGCAGGCGCCGGGGCGATAATGCCCGCGTAGTGCCCTGCCCTGTCCCGTGCCATGACGTTCGACCTCTTCGACAACCTGGATGCCCCCGGCGAAGGCCGTGACGCGGCTGGCGTGACCGAGCCGCTGGCGACCGGCGCCGCCGTGCTGCGCGGCTTTGCGCGCGCGCTGGCTCCGCAGCTGCTCAGGGACGTCGCGAACGTCGTCGGGCAAGCCCCCTGGCGTCATATGGTGACACCGGGCGGACTGCAGATGTCGGTGGCCATGACCAACTGCGGGCAGGCTGGCTGGGTTTCGGACCGGACAGGCTACCGCTACGACCGGCTCGATCCGCTCAGCGGCGCGCCGTGGCCCGCCATGCCAGCGACTTTTCTCGACCTGGCCGCACGCGCCGCCGCTGAAGCGGGCTTTGCCGGCTTTGTGCCCGACGCCTGCCTGGTCAACCGCTATGTGCCCGGCACACGCCTGTCCTTGCACCAGGACCGCGACGAGCGCGACCTGCGCGCGCCAATCGTGTCCGTCTCGCTCGGCCTGCCGGCGGTGTTCCTGTTCGGCGGGCTGCGCCGCGCCGAGCGCCCCGCCCGTACACGGCTTGCGCATGGCGACGTGGTCGTTTGGGGCGGCCCCGCGCGGCTGGCCTTCCATGGCGTGGCGCCGCTGGCCGACGGCGACCATCCGCTGCTCGGGCACGAACGGATCAACCTGACCTTCCGCCGGGCGCTGTAGGCTGCGCAGCCACCGCGCGCATATCGCCCGGTTTGCGGCGGGCGGCCTGTCTCCTACAGTCAATGGCATCCCGCGACGCTTGACTGGAGGCCATACCATGCATCTCGAAGGCTCGTGCCATTGCGGCGCCGTGCACTTCTCGCTGGAGTCCGATTCGCCGTATCCGTTCATGCACTGCCACTGTTCGATCTGCCGCAAGACGGCGGGCAGCGGCGGCTATGCCATCAACCTCGGCGGCGATGCCACGACGCTGCGCGTGCGCGGCAAGAAGTACCTGGGCATCTACCACGCGGTGATGCGCGAACCCGGCAAGCGCGCCACGCGCTCGCCGGCGCAGCGGCATTTCTGCGTCAGGTGCGGCAGCGCGCTGTGGCTGTTCGATCCGCGCTGGCCCCATCTGGTCCATCCGCACGCATCGGCCATCGACACTCCGCTGCCCAAACCGCCCGACGTGGTGGAAGCCGGGCTCGACTTCGTTCCGGCGTGGGTGGACGTGCCACGCGGCAAGGGCCACGTGCACTGCGGCACCTGGCCGGCCGAGTCGCTGCAGGAATGGCATCGCCGGCACGGCCTGCTGTCGACCTGAGGCCATCCGTCATCAACGAAGCCTTCTCGGCACGCCGGCACGCGCGGACCCGGCGCCGCCCTACTTCCGGAACACCAGCATGAAATTGTTGGCCGGCATGGCCACCGGCGCGTCGCAGCGCATGCCCTGCGCTTCACCCAGGCCGATCACGTCTTCCATGTCGCGCACGCCCCAGTCGGGGTCCGTGGCCCGCAGTTGCGCGTCGAATGCCGCATTGCTCGGCGCGGTGTGCGAGCCGCCCCGCTGGTAGGGCCCGTACAGGACCAGCACGCCTCCGGGTCCGAGCAGCTTTCCGGCACCGGCAAACAGCGCCTGTGCGGCCGCCCACGGGGAGATGTGGATCATGTTGATGCAGACCACGGCATCGGCTGCGTCGATGCCCCACGGTGGCGCGCAGACATCGAGCGCCAGCGGGGCACGCACATTGGCCACGCCGGTGTGCGCGATCCAGCCGACGATCGACGCGCGCGCCGCGGCGTCGGGATCGCTCGGCTGCCAGGTCAGTCCCGGCAGCGCCGCGGCAAAGTGGACCGCGTGCTGGCCGGTGCCGCTGGCAATCTCCAGCACCGTGCCGTTGGCCGGCAGCACGTTGCGCAGCACGGCGAGGATCGGCTCGCGATTGCGTTCCGTGGCCGGCGCCATGCGGCGGGTATCGGGGTCGTGGGTCATGGATCTTCCTGCGGGATCATCGCGGCGATTGGATGGACGATGCGGGACCATGCAGCACGGTGCGGGCAATCAGCCTTGCGCCCAGGCGCTGCACCAGCCGGCTGCCGCGACTTCCTTGTCGCCGAACAGGACGCAGCCGCCGGCGGTGCTGCCCGTGTCGCCCTGGTAGAGCTGGCAGTTGGCGCAGGTCTGGCTGGTCTTGTGTCCGGGATACTGCTTCGGATCGACCTTGCTCGTGTCGGCCTTGTAGCCGAGCTTCTGTGCCTGCGGATCCTGCTCGCCCAGCATGGCAGCGCGGGCAGGCCGGCTGCCGAGCAGTCCGGTGACGGCCACGCCGCCGGACAAGGCGAGCGGCAGGTATCCAAGAAACCGGCGTCGGCACGGCATGGCAGTCTCCTCTGAGGTGGGGGCAATCGGCAGCATGTGCCTGCCGCATGGCGCAGAGGTTACTGCGGATTGCAAGGCCGGTGCAATGCCCGGCGCGATCCGCTCTGGCGTGCTTACAGCTTGAACTCGCCTACCACGCCCTGGAGCTGATGGGCCTGGTCCGCCAGCGATGCCGACGCGGCGGCGGCCTGCTCCACCAGCGCCGCGTTCTGCTGCGTGACGGTATCCATCTGCGCCACGGCCTGGTTGACCTGCTCGATGCTGCTGCTCTGGTCGCGCGAGGCCACCGAGATCTCGCCCAGGATGCCCGCGACGCTGCGCACGGCTTGCTGGATCTCCTCCATGGTCTGGCCGGCCTTGTCCACCAGCACCGCGCCGCCTTCGACCTGCCTGGCGGAATCGCCGATCAGCACGCGGATTTCCTTGGCGGCGGTGGCGCTGCGCTGGGCCAGCGTGCGCACCTCGCCAGCCACCACGGCGAAGCCGCGGCCCTGCTCGCCCGCACGGGCCGCTTCCACGGCGGCATTTAGGGCCAGGATGTTGGTCTGGAAGGCAATGCCTTCGATGACCTGGATGATCTCGACCACCTTGTTCGAGCTGGCGCTGATGGCCTGCATGGTCTGCACCACGTCACTGACCACCACCCCGCCGCGCTCGGCGATCTCCGAGGCATTGGCGGCGATGTCGTTGGCGGCGTGCGCGCGCTCGGCATTGCGGCGGACCATATCGGTCAGGCTGCCCATGCTGGACGCCGTCTCCTGCAGCGTGGCCGCCTGTTCCTCGGTGCGCTGGGAAAGATCCGTGTTGCCGTCCGCGATCTGGCGCGAAGAGTCGGCAATCGAGTCCGTGGAGCTTTTGATCCGGCCCACCAGGTCCGTCAGGATGTCCTCCATCTTGCCCATGCCGCCGAGCAGCCGGCCGAAGGCGCCGCCCTGGTCGGTATCGAAGTCCTGGCTGAGGTCGCCGGCGGCCACGGTTTCGGCGATGTAGACGGCGTCGGCCAACGGGCGCTCGATGCCGGCGGCCAGCCAGAACGCACCGGCCACGGCCGCGGCCAGCGCCGCCAGGCCTAGGCCCAGCATGGTGTAGCGCGCCGCGTCACTGCCCCCCGGCTGCGCCAGGCCCGTGCCGATGGCGGCACCCGCCAACAGCACGACCAGCCCGAACGTTGCGCCCAGGCGGGCCCGGATGGTCAGATTTGCCTGCGACATTGCTGTTCTCCCCCGTGTTGGAATGTCTTTTATCGATGGTCTGCCGTTGGAGTATCGGCAGTCATGCGCGCAGGTTTAGGATGAAAAGGATTGGGGAAATCCCGATGGTGGTGCTTCTGTAGCGCGTCAAAAGAAAAGAGGCGGGCCGCAGCCCGCCTCTTCTTCCTATCGCACTGACAATCAGGCCTTGGCCAGCTTGATGCTCGACAGGTCAGCCGTCAGGTAGCCAACCGCCGCGCCGGCGCGGTCCTTGTAGTTGGCGCGCACCAGCGGATCCAGCGTGGCCTGGACCTTGGCGTGCAGGCTGCCCCAGTCGCCGGCGTGCTGGAAATTGCTCATGATGTAGGTCCAGCCGTTGATCTCAT
Organism: Cupriavidus sp. 21MJTG02-4; assembly: GCF_057798975.1. Classification (NCBI taxonomy): domain Bacteria; kingdom Pseudomonadati; phylum Pseudomonadota; class Betaproteobacteria; order Burkholderiales; family Burkholderiaceae; genus Cupriavidus; species Cupriavidus sp. 21MJTG02-4. Next base: position 168,003 of record NZ_JBYOJP010000013.1, read on the forward strand.
CCACGGCATGCAGGCCCGTGGATTCGCCGCCGGCGGGCACCGACATCAGGCGCGACAGCTTCTTCGTGTCGATGTTGTAGGCCCACAGGAAGTTGTTCACGTGCTGGCCGCTGTCCTCGCCGATGAACAGCGTGCGCAGCTTCTCCGAGAACTTGAGGTTGTCCGGATTGGCGATCATTTCCGGATCGGCCAGGTTGCCCAGCGCATCGCCGGCGATGTCGGTGCCCACGATCAGCGCCTTGGTGTGCACCGGCACCCATTCGCTGCTGATGGCGTCGCCGTCCAGGTCCTTGCGGCCACCGTCGAGCTTGTGCTGCATCACCGCGCCGGCGTTCAGTGCCTTGTCGACCGAGATGCCGCTCTGCGCATTCCAGCCCTTGCTGTTGTTCAGGACCATCGAGTCGACCACATTCTGCAGCGCGGAGTAGGCGACCTTGTCCTTGATGTTGACCGTGGTGCCTTCCATCTTGGTGAAGCCCATGCTGCCGCCCTTCAGGTAGGCATAGCGGTGGGTTTCCAGGAAGGCCGCGGCTTTCTCCATGCCAGGCTTGAGGCGAACCCAGTTGGCCTTGCCGCCGAGGAAGATCTTGGTGTAGCTGTTGTCGAGCGGATCGGCGGTCACCACATCCATGATGTCGGTCGGCGCGGTCGCCTTGGCCAGCGCCTCGATCTCGGCGCTGGTGGCGTGACCCAGCTTTACCCACGTCAGGTCGGCCCCGGCCGCCGACGGGTTGACCGAAAAGCCCGAACCCACCTTGGCCACGTACAGCGTGCCCGCCGACAGATCCTTCTCCTTGTCGGCCACGAACATGAACAGGCCGCTGTTGGTGGCATCGTCGCCCATCAGCACGGTGCGGTTGTCCGGCATGACCTGCACCAGCTCATGCGAGATGCGGCCCAGGCAGTAGTGCTTGCGGATGGAGCCCGTGCCGTCGGCGTTGACCGTCACCTCCGGCAGATGGCCGTAGAGGTAGGGATTGGCCGCGGTCTCGCTGCCATAGAGGCTCTTGCTGTAGGCCTTGAACTGGCTGTTGCTGGCGATCGTGAACGCGTCCGGCTCGTACTCCTCGCTCGACAGGTGCGTGTTCCACGGCGACAGGCTGGCCCCGCACGTGATCCACAGGCCGTGCGCCGGCGAGGTATCGACGTTGTGGTACTTGACCAGCGTGAGCTTGCCGGTGGCCGGGTCCTGGTCCAGCGTCAGCACGGCGATCGGCGACGGCAGGCGGCCGTAGGTGTCGGCGCCCGACTGGTCGCGCGTGGTGTACTCGAACTGCACCACGGCAAACACCGGGTTGCCCTTCACGCCGGCGACGCGCGCGCCGTCGACCTTGAGCAGCGAGGTGCCGTCGGGCGAGTCGGAGAAGAACTGGCGCTCCTTGCCGGCTACCGAGGTGTCGCGGATCGGCTGGTTGTTGATGTCGTAGTAGCCGCCGGCCAGGATGGTGCCGCCATTGCCGTCCGGCACCATGTCGCCGGTCACGAAGAACGGCTGGTAGGCCAGCTTGAAGGTGCGGCTGCTGCCGTCGCTGAAATTGACCTTCAGGCCCGAACCGACGGTGGTGGTGGCCATGGCAGCCGGATCCGCCAGCGTCGGCGCGCTCATGCCGGTGAACTCGGCCGTGGTGAACGTGGCGTCGGGGCCGGGCGCGGGCGTGACATCGGCCGGCGCGGCAATGGCGTCGTCACCACCGCCACAACCCACCAGCAGGCCGGCCGAAGCCAGGCCCAGCGGCAGCATCGGCGCGCCGGCAAGGAATTTCAGCGCTTTGCGGCGCGAGGCATCAGGTTTGTCGAACATGGTCTTTCTTTTCCGGGGAAGGAGGCGGTGGCGCATCCAGTGGCACCCTCCGCCTGTCATAGAAATAAGACATGGCGCGGCAGCCGCGCCCTGGTCGCTGCGCATCCTATGGGTTCTATGTGACAGGAAGTTGACGATGAACCACAAGGCCGTCGCGGCCCGGCCCGATGCCCGGGCTGCGGTAAACTTCCGCTCTTTCCGTTCCCGCGCACGCCACGTGCCGCCTGGCAGATTCCGCTTGCCCACCTATACCCTCGCCGCCCAGGTCGAAGCCGAACTCGAGATCCGCAAGAGCCGCTTCCTTGCCCTGGCGATTCCCGTCCCGGACCGCGACGCCGCCATGGCCGTGCTGCAGTCGCTGCGCGCGCAGCACCCGACCGCCACGCATGTGTGCTGGGCGCTGCTGGCCGGCGGGCAGTCAGGCATGTCGGATGACGGCGAACCCTCCGGCACGGCCGGACGGCCGATCCTGGAGGTGTTGCGCCACCATGACCTGGATGGCGTGCTGGCGGCTGTGGTGCGCTACTACGGCGGCGTCAAGCTCGGTGCCGGCGGACTGGTGCGCGCCTACACCGATGCGATTGCCGCGGCGCTGAAGTCCGCGGAACGGATCGAGCGCATTGCCTACGCCGAACTGACGGTGGAAGTCGACTACGCCGACGAGCCGCGCGTGCGCCGCTGGCTGGACCAGTCCGCGCAGGACGGCTGCACGCTGGCCGACACCGCCTACGGCGCGCTGGCACGGCTGGTGATCCGCCTCCCCGCCACGCAGCGCGACGCGGCGCTGGCGGCCTTGCGTGACGCCACGCACGGGCGGGCACAATTTCCGCAGACTGACGATGACAGCGCTCCGGACTGAAACCGGCACCGTCCCGGTGGACGAGCAGGCCGAGTTCACCGCGCGCGTGCTGCCTGCCGGCGTCACCTTTGCCGCGCCAGCGGGCCTGAGCCTGCTCGAGGCCGCGCTGCTCGACGGCCTGGCACTGCCCAACTCGTGCCGCAACGGCACCTGTCGCGCATGCGCCAGCCGGCTGCATGCGGGCGCCATCCGCTATCGCATCGAATGGCCGGGGCTGAGCCCGGATGAGAAGGATGACGGCTGGATCCTGCCTTGCGTCGCCTGCCCGGTCAGCGATGTCGTGATCGAGCCCGGCAAGCTGGAATAGGCGATTGCCCGCGTGGCCGCACCAGCACGGTCATCGGTCAGCGAAGAAGCGCAATGCAATCTTCAGCGCATCCGGCCCGCGCGGGTCCGAGAACGCCTGTGCCGCCGGCCCGCCGCTCCATGCATGCCCGAGGCCCTCGATCCTGACGAGCCGCACGCAAATTTCGCCTTCGACGATCCAGTCGGACACCTCGGCCGGCAGCCGCTGCCCGCGCTGCACGCGGCGCGCGGGCGGCACGGCCAGTTGCCCCGACGGTTCAGGCAACAGGTCCAGCCACAAGCGCGCGGCGGTCATGGCATTGTCGAAAGTCACCACGGCATCCGCGTCGCCATGCAACAGCAACAACGGCGGCAGGCGCCGGCCGGCCAGCCACAGGCGCATGGCCCGGCGCGCCGCGGCGTCGGGCGCGCGGCTGCCGCGCATGGCCGCGGCAGCCTGGGCCGCGTTGCCGGCGCTGTAGGGGACCGCCCCCGAATGCGAGCCGATGGCGACAAAGCGCTGCGGATAGCGCAGGCCCAGCATCATCGCCATGGCGCCGCCAGCGGACAGGCCCATCACGCTGACGCGCTCCGGGCGCACCGGATAACGTTCGCAGACCTGGTCGATCATGGCCATCAGCAGCGCCGCCTCGGCGGCGCCACGCGTGGTGGGACGGAACCAGTTCCAGCAGCGTTGCGCGTTGGCCTGCGACGACTGCTCGGGCAACAGCACCACGCAGCCCGCCTCGCGCGCCGCCACGGCCGCGCGCGTGACCGCAGCAAAGCTGGCCGTGTCCTGGCCGCAGCCGTGCAGCAGCACCAGCATGGGCGCGCGCTGCCTCGCCGACAGGCCTGCGGGAATGAAGATCCGATAGTGGCGCTGCGCAAGCGGACCCACGCCGCCGGTGCCGGCCTCCCAGCGCCCGCTGCCGCGGCTCCGCGGTTCCGGCACGGGCGATGCCACGCCCGACAACGCGCGCTGGGTGGCCTTGGCGACGGCCGAAGACTGCTTCACGGCGTTGCGCACGATGGCATCGGTCATCGGCTGCGTCACCGTCTTGTTCAGCGCCCGGGTCATCTCGCGCCCCATGCGCCGCGCCTGGCGCGTGGCGGTCTTGCCCAGCGACTTCCATAGCGTTGCCGTGCTGCTGCCGCGGCGTCCCATGTGACTGGCCTCCCGTCCGGATTCCGTTGACGGGTCGATTGTGTCAGGCTTTGATGTCACCCGCGAACACGGGCCGGGACTTCACAGGCCGCGCCACGCCAGCTCGCCGCCGAGCACCAGCAGTCCGCAGAAGAACAGGCGGCGGAAGCGCTCGGCGCTGATGCGATTGCGCAGCCACTGGCCGATGAACATGCCGCCGAGCGCCGGCACCAGCGCCAGCACCGAAGCGCCCAGCACGGGCAGGTGCAGCAACGAACCGCCCATGGCAAGACTGATCGCCAGCGCGAGGGTGGAAACGGTGAACGACAGGCCCAGCGCCTGCACCATGCTCTCCTTGTCGAGCCCCAGGCCTTGCAGGTAAGGCACGGCCGGGATCACGAACACGCCCGTCACCGCGGTGATGGCCCCCGTGACAAACCCGGCCAGCGGCCCGAGCCACCGCTGCGCGCACGGCGGCACATGGAGCCTGGCCGAGGCCAGCCCGACCAGCGCATACAGCACCAGCGCCACGCCCAGCGCCGCAGTGGCATGCGTCATCATGTGCGCCGGCACCAGCGCGGCGCACAGCCAGGTCCCGGCGCAGATCGCCACCAGCATCGGCCACAGCCGGCGCAGCAACTGCCCGAAGCGCGGGCCGCTGAACAGCTGCACCACGTTGGTCACCATCGACGGCGCCACCAGCAGCGCCGCGGCCTGCGCCGGCGGCATCACCAGGCCCAGCAGGCCCACGGCCACGGTCGGCAGGCCCAGGCCGACCACGCCTTTCACGAAGCCGGCCAACAGGAAGGTGAGGCCGATAAAGGCCATCTCGGCAACAGGCAGGGACATCGACATATGCGCTCCCCGGTCAGCGTGCCGCGTGGTCATGGACCGCGCGGCTGTCGGCCGGTGCCTGCTCGCGCTCGTCGAGCCCGTAGTCGCGCAGCACCCGCGCCACGCGCAGCCGGTAGCCCGAGAACACCCCGCCGCGCCCCGCCGCCTGGGCCTGGCGGTGCTCCTCGGTATTGCGCCATGCCATGACCGCCGCCTCATCGCGGAAGAACGACAGCGACAGGATCTTGCCCGGCGTGGTCAGGCTCTGGAAGCGCTCGACCGAGATAAAGCCGTCGATGGCCTCCAGCGTCGGCCGCAGCTTCGCGGCGATGTCGAGATAGGTGTCCTTGCGGCCCGGTGCGGGCTCGACTTCGAAAATGACGGCGATCATGGCGGAGGTCTCTTTGTGGAAGGGATCGGGGGATTGGGGAATCGGGGGATTGGCGACATCCCCGGTTTCAATCGAAATGCGGAATGCGCGCGTTGTGCGAAGGCCGGTAGCGGAACGCCCGCGCCAGCGCGGCCGGCTGCGCGCCCCGCGCGAGCAGGACGTCGACCGTCGCCGCCGCAAGCGCCTGTGCCAGCGTGTCGCCGGGGCAGGCGTGGCGGCCCGCGCCGAACGTCCACGCTCGGCCACCGGCATCGCCAGGTGTTGAGCAAGAGGCCGCAGCAAGCAGCACGAGCACGGCATCGCCCGCCTTGACCGGCACACCGCACAGGTGCGCGTCAGCCGCCAGGAAGCGGCGTGTATTTTGCACAGGAGGATCGTCTCGTGCCACGCGCGCGGCCAGTTCAGGCAGGTTGCCCACGGCCGTGCCGATGCGGCCCAGGCGAAGCAGCATATTGCCCGCCAGCCCGGCCGTGGCCTCGCACGCCTGGACCATCAGGCCGATGGCATTGGCGGCTACAGCTTCCGGGGCGATGTCTTCGCCTTGTGCGGCCTGTCGCAACGCCGGCAGCAAGCCCGGCGTATCGGATCGAGATTGTGCATCCATGGCGGCCTGCAGCCATTGCCCCAGCCAGCGCGCCGCGCCGGCACCGGCCGCGGCATCATCCGCCGTGGCTAGCGGCGACTGCGCCGCGGCGTAGGCAGCCACGCGCGATGACACGGCCATGGCATCGGTGCCTGCGCGCACCGGCAAGCCGAGCAGGTCGGCCACGGTGATGACGGGCAGCGTGAACATCCACCGATTGACGGCGGCGCCGGTGTCGGGTGCCATGCCGGGCTCCGCATCGAGCGCGGCGGCCAGCGTGGCCGCACGCGCCATGGCGGCATCGGTGTCGATGGCCGCCATCTGTTGCAGCAGGATGGCCTTGAGCGGCGCATGGGCCGCGCCATCGTTCATGCGGATCAGGCGACCGAACAGCTCTCCGGCCGCAGAGCCGGCCAGTGCGGGCGGCACGGGCTGCGCCGCCGGACGCACGCGGCAATCGGCATGCGCCAGCACGGCGGCGACTTCAGCCGGCCCTGCGGCAACCCATAGCCCCAGCCGTTCATCGAAGCCGAACGGCCGCCGCGCAGCCAGCGCGCGGTAGTAGGGATAGGGATCGGGATGGGTGACAGCTTGCAGCGGGTCGGCGGGCATCATGGCGTAGCGGATTCGGCGGTTGTCGGATCAGCCCCCCGCGCCGGCAGGGGCGTGGGCAGCTACAACGTATGACGAATCTTTGCACCGTCCCACGCGAAGAAGGTTCGCGGCAAGATGAAATGTCGAATGCAAAAGCCCCGGCGTGGCAGCCGGGGCTTGGTTACCGCTATGCCAGGCCGGGCAACGGCGCGGCGGCGGCGACCAGGTTTGAAGGGATCGTGGAGCGCGGCTCAGGCGTCGGTGCCCGCCAGCGCCGTCAAAGGTCCCTGCATCCGGTAGAACGTCTGGTCGGACGCCGTGAAGAACGCCATGGACCGGCCGTGGATGAAGTCGTCGACATGGACCACGGTCGCGCCGTCGGCTTCCTGCCACGAGATCGCATAGACGCCCTCGGCAATCTCGCGCCATTCGCAGCGCGATTCCCCGCTGGCGCCCGCATACGGGCCGGAGACGATCGCATAGCGGATCGACTGCCCGTCTTCGGCATAGGTGTTGTGCGCGGAGAGTCCATCGTAGTCGACGCGGAACCTGCGGCCGGCGAACGGCGGCTTGCCGGGTTGAATCTGGCTGGTCATCTCAGGCTGCCTTGGCGCTCAAGCGCGGATAGTCGGTCAGGCCGCGCGCATCGCCGCCAAACAGCGTGTCGCGGTCATGCGGGGTCAGCGTGGCACCGGTGCGCAGGCGCTCCGGCAGGTCCGGGTTGGCGACGAACGGACGGCCGAACGCAATCAGGTCGGCCCAGCCCTCGTCCAGCGCGGCGCGAGCGCGTTCCGCGGTGTACTGGCCCGCGTAGATCAGCGTGCCCGGATAGACCTGGCGCAGCCGCTGCTTGAAGGCGACGGGCATGTGCGGCGCGTCGTCCCAGTCGGCTTCGGCGATATGGATGTAGCCCATGCCGATCTCGCCGAGCATCTGCGCGGCAGCGGTATAAGTCGTCTCCGGATCGGCGTCGACGCAGCCGTTGAGCGTGGTCAGCGGCGCCAGCCGGATGCCGACGCGGTCCTTGCTGCCGGTGCCTTCGATCAGCGCCTGTGCCACTTCGCGCAGGAAGCGCAGGCGGTTCTCGAGCGAGCCACCATATTCATCGGTCCGGTCGTTGGCGCCCGAATCAATGAACTGGTTGACGAGGTAGCCGTTGGCCGCGTGCAGTTCGACACCGTCGAACCCCGCCGCCATCGCGTTGCGCGCGGCCTGACGGAATTCATCGACGATGCCGTGGATGTCTTCGACCGTCAGCGCACGCGGCTGGGATGCCTGCACGAAGCCGGGCGTGCCGTCCTGCCCGGACACGAACACGTTGACGCCCTTCGCCTGGATCGCCGACGAGGACACCGGCGCTTGTCCGTCAAGCAGGCTGACGTGGCTAAGCCGCCCCACATGCCAGAGCTGCGCGAAGATGCGTCCGCCCGCCGCATGCACGGCGCTGGTCACCTCGCGCCAGCCTTCGACCTGCGCCGGCGTGTGGATGCCCGGCGTCCATGCATAGCCCTTGCCGAGCGGCGAAACCCAGGTGCCCTCGCTGACGATCAGGCCGGCCCCGGCACGCTGCGCGTAGTACTCGGCCATCAGCGCATTGGGCACGTCGCCGGGCTGGCTGGCGCGCGAGCGCGTCATCGGCGGCATCACGATGCGGTTCGGCAGCGTCAGGTTGCCGAGCGAATGGGGCTCTAACAGCGGGTGGCGCGTATCGGAGTTCATGGAGTTCATGGAATTCATGGAGATCGTGGACATCACCGCCTCCCTCAGTCCCACACCGGGGCCAGGCCCTCGGGGCTGACCTCGCGGCCGTTGCGTTCGAGCGCGGCGATCTGCGCCATGTCGTCGGCATCGAGCTTCAGGTCGCGCGCCAGCAGGTTGCTGGCCAGGTTCTCGCGCTTCGTCGACGAAGGAATCACCGCGTAGCCAAGCTGCAGTGCCCAGGCCAGCGCCACCTGCGCCACGGTGGCATCGTGCTTCGCCGCAATGCCTGCGAGGACCGGATCCTTCAGCACCTTGCCGTAGGCCAGCGTCATGTATGAAGTCACGGCGATGCCCTGCTCCTGCAGGAACGCGGTGAGCTTGCGGCTCTGCAGGTACGGGCTCAGCTCGATCTGGTTGGTCGCGATCTCGCCCTTGCCGACCACGTCGATGGCCTGCCGGGTCAGTGCGATATTGAAGTTCGAGATGCCGATCTGGCGCGTGAGGCCCAGCGACTTCGCCGCGGCCAGCGCTTCCATGGTCTCGCGCAGCGGCACGCCGTTGCCCGGGGCCGGCCAGTGGATCAGCGTGAGGTCGACATGGTCGGTGCGCAGCTTGTCCAGGCTCTCGCGCAGGCTCGGCACCAGCTTGTCGGCAGCGTAGTTGGCAGTCCAGATCTTGGTGGTGAGGAACAGCGCATCGCGATTCACGCCACCTTCGGCAATTGCCTTGCCGACGTCGGCCTCGTTCTCATAAATCTGCGCGGTATCAACGGCGCGATAGCCCACGTCCAGCGCGTTGCGCACGGAATCGACAGCGGCCTGGCCGGTCAGGCGGAACGTGCCGACACCAAACGAAGGAATGCTCATGGGATAACTCCTGGTACAGGGGCAAGGGGAAACTTGCGATGGATGCAGTTTGCCGGCTTTACACTTGCAAATTAAGCCGTGTATAAGTCAAATTCCTTTGATTTGAAATCAACAATGAAAACGACCATCGACGAACTGCTGGCCTTTGCGGCCGTCGTGGATACGGGCTCGATCACCGCGGCGGCCGAACAGCTGGACCTGACGGTGTCGGCGACCAGCCGCACGCTGAGCCGCCTCGAAGAAAAGCTGCAGACCACGCTGCTGCGCCGGACCACGCGGCGCCTGGAACTGACCGAAGAAGGCGCTTCGTTCCTGGCCCATGCGCGCGCCATCCTCGCCATGGTCGACGAAGCGGAAGAGCAGATGGCGGCACGCCGCATGCGGCCCGTGGGCCGCCTGCGCGTCGATGCGGCGACGCCGTTCATGCTCCATGTGCTGGTGCCGCTGGTGGAAGGATTCCGCGAACGCTTCCCCGAGGTGGAACTGGAACTGCACTCGACCGAAGGCATCATCGACCTGATCGAGAAGCGGACCGACGTGGCCTTCCGCATCGGCTCGCTCAAGGACTCGACGCTGCATGCGCGGCCGATCGGCACCAGCCGCGTGCGTGTGCTGGCCAGCCCCGAATACCTGAAGCGCCACGGCACGCCGACCCGGGCGGCACAGCTCGCGCAACATGCGCTGCTCGGTTTCAGCCAGCCGGATTCCCTGAATGACTGGCCGCTGCGCGACGATGACGGCAGCATCGTGCACATCAAGCCCGCCATCGGCTCATCGAGCGGCGAAACGCTCAGGAGCCTGGCGCTGGCCGGGCTGGGTATCGTGTGCCTGTCGGATTTCATGACGCGCGACGATCGCCAGAGCGGCCGGCTGGTGCCGCTGTTCGGCAGGCAGACGCTGGATGTGCGGCAGTCGATCAACGCGGTCTACTACCGCAACACGGCGCTGGCGTCGCGCATCACATGCTTTGTCGATCATGTGGTCAGCGTGCTCGGCAAGCAGCCGTTCGACGAATAGGCAATAGCGGCGCGGCGGGGCACCGCCCGGCGCGCAGCCAGGCGCGCCTGTCCGCAACCCTTGCGGTTCAGGCGACGTTGATCACGACATCGATATTGCCGCGTGTCGCCTTGGAGTATGGGCAGGTCTGGTGCGCCTTCTCCACCAGTTCCTGGGCAGTGTCCGCGGGAATCCCCGGCAGGCTGACATGGAGCCGCGCCTGCAGGAAGTAGGCGTCGCCGGTCATGCCAAGATCCACTTCGGCATCGACGGCCACGTCGGACGGAAGCCTGACCTTCAGCGCGCTTGCTGCCTTTCCCATTGCGCCGATAAAGCAGGCCGACCAGCCCGCGGCGAACAACTGCTCGGGGTTCGTGCCGCTGCCGGTACTGCCGGGAGGCGATAGCCGGATATCCAGGCGCCCGTCGCTGCTGCGCGACGCGCCGTCGCGTCCGCCCGTGGTGTGGGTCTTGCCGGTGTACAGCACGTTTTCGATCTTGGTCATGATGGAATCCTCAGCGCTTGTAATGTGTGTATCGAGTTCGTGTTTTGCGATGTTTCAGGTAGGCAGCCGATGCGCAGGGTCAGTTCGACAGAGACTTCCATTGAGCGGGCACAGGCACCGGGAGGTGCGTAGCCCTGTCTGACCTGCCTTTGCTGTCCGGTGTTCGTGCCTATTGGGGGAACGCGTCATTCCGTTGCACGCGGTTGACGCGGGTGCTTCCGGCAGGGGGGGATCCGTCGCGCAGATCGCCGCCTGCCGTGATGGCCCGCCGGACTCGGGCCTGATCAGGCGTAGGCACCATCCAGGTACGGGTCGGCCTGGCGCGCCGGCGGCGCGGAGACTCCGCTGCGGTCCATGCCGGCGAGCGTGCGCGCCCCGTCGGTATAGGGCTCGCGCTGGTCCTGCACGGTGCGGGCCCCTTCGCCGTAGGGGTCGCGCGGGGACAGCACGTCGCGGGCGCCATCGGTGAAGGGGCTCGGCGCCGATTGCACCGAACGGGATCCCGACGTGTACGGGTCGGCCGCGCCCTGGTAGGACATTCCGGCGGCCTGGGCGCCGGCTGCGGCGGCGACGAGCGTGGCGGCGAGAGCAAGACGCTGGATAAGTTGAGTACGCATGATTGGCTTCCTTAAGAGATTGCCTGGATAGTCGGGCCGCTGCGAAGCCGCTTGTTGTTGTCGTTCGCTGCTGCCACGGAACGTATTTAAGGTGAGCGGCGTATCTCGCCTGTAGCGTGCGGCATGTCCTTCTGTCAGAAGCTGTATCGCGCCACGGCCCTGATACAGGCGCATACAAGAAAGACCGCCGGGGCCGGATTCCGGGTCCGCGTTACCGTTCCGTGCTTGACATATAGTTCTCTGTTCACAATACTAAAAATACTTTCATTCTGATTTTGAGAACGACACGGTAAAGCGTGCCGTCGGAAAACGTGGAACTCGCAGAACTGGAAATCTTTCGGGCCGTTGCGCGCGAACAGAGCATCACCCGGGCGGCCAGGGCGCTTGAGCGCGTCCAGTCCAATGTCACCACCCGCGTCAAGCAGCTGGAGGAAAGCCTTGGCGTCACCCTGTTCCAGCGCGACAGCCGGAAGATGCTCCTGACGCCGGAAGGGCACCGCCTGCTCGGCTATGCGGAGCAGATGCTGGCGCTGGCCGAGGAAGCACGGCAATCCATGCGCCTGAGCGCGCCTAGCGGCACGCTGCGCGTCGGCTCCATGGAGAGTTCCGCCGCGACCTTCCTGCCCGCGCCGCTGGGCCGTTTCCATGCCGCGTGGCCGGACGTGGAGCTGAACCTGGCCACGGGTACCACGGGCTACCTGGTCGATGCCGTGCTGAGCCATCGCCTGGACTGCGCCGTGATCGCCCATCCGGGTACCGGCGCGCCGTCCTACGTCGACATGGCGGAACTTGGCGAAGGCCTGGAAGGCATCTTCCTGCGGACCGAAGAGCTGGTCCTGGTCCTGCCCGGCACGCACACGAAGGCACGCGGCCCGCAGGACGTGACACTGCGGCATCTTGCGGCGTTCTCGAAGGGCTGCACCTATCGCCGCTGTGCCGAAGACTGGCTGGAGCAAGGCGGCGAAGACCTGCGCCGCAGGCTGTCGGTGGTGGAACTGCCGTCGTATCACGCGATCCTGGCCTACGTCAGCGGGGGATCGGCCGTGGCGATCGTGCCGCGTTCGCTGCTGGCGATGTACCCCCATGCCCACGAATTCCAGACCGTACCCGTCCGCTACGCGCACACCTTCCTGGTCAAGCGCGCCGGCTTCACGACCTCGGCCTACGAAGCGTTCGTGCGCGAGTTGCGCCATACCTGAGCCGGGGCGCCGGCGGCAACGCCCGGCGCGCAGGCTCTGCACCCATCACCCGACCTCAACAGGGAATCACCGTCATGGACACCACAACACGTTCCGGCAATGGCCGCAGCCTGCTTGCGCTGCTCGGTATCGCCACGCCGATCATCCAGGCGCCGATGGCCGGCGTCAGCACTCCGGCCATGGCCGCTGCCGTGTCGGAGGCGGGCGGACTCGGCTCGCTCGGCGTCGGCGCCATGGATGCCGACGGCGCGCGCAAGGCCATTCGCGAGACGCGCGCGCTGACCGGCAAGCCATTCAACATCAACGTGTTCTGCCATGTCCCCGCAGTAGCCAATGCCGCGCGCGAGCGGGCGTGGCTCGACTACCTGGCGCCGCGCTTCGCCGAGTACGGCGCGACGCCCCCGGCAAGCCTGCGCGAAATCTACAAGACCTTTGTCGGCGACGACGCCATGTTCCGGATGTTGCTGGAAGAGAAGCCGGCGGTGGTGAGCTTCCACTTCGGCCTGCCCGCGCAGCAGACGATCGATGCGCTGCATGCGGCGGGCATCGTGCTGCTGGCCAGCGCCACGTCGTTGCAGGAGGCGCGGCGGATCGAAGCCGCGGGCATCGACGCGATCGTCGCGCAGGGCATCGAGGCCGGCGGCCACCGCGGCGTCTTTGATCCGGCCGGCTACGACGAAGGTCTCGGCACGCTGGCGCTTGTGCGCGTCCTGGCCCGGCACACGCGCCCGCCCGTGATCGCCGCCGGCGGCATCATGGACGGTGCGGGCATTGCCGCGGTGCTGGCGCTCGGCGCCCAGGCCGCGCAACTGGGCACGGCGTTTGTCGGGTGCATGGAATCCGCGGCCGACGCGGCCTACCGCGCCGCCTTCTCGGCGCAACCCGCGCGCTCGACCACGCTGACCCGCGCCATTTCGGGCCGCGCGGCACGCGGCTTCAGCAACCGCCTCACCGAACTCGGCGCGGCCCCCGATGCCCCGGCCATCCCCGATTATCCGAACACCTACGATGCCGGCAAGGCTTTGCATGCGGCGGCCAAGGCGAAAGGCAACAGCGACTACGCCGCGCAATGGGCGGGCCAGGCAGCTGCGCTGGCGCGGCAACTGCCCGCTGCCGAACTGGTCAGCCAGTTGAAGGCTGAATTGAAGCAGGCGATCGACGGGTTGAATGCCATGCAAGACGCGCTGGCCTAGCCCGCCTGGCGCCAGGCCGGCGTCGTCTAGAAGGCGCTCTTGATGACGCCGCCATCGGCCCGCAATGCAGCGCCGGTCGTGGCCGATGAGAGCGGACTGGCGAGATAGGCGACGAGGGATGCGACTTCCTGCGGCGAACCAAAGCGCTTGATGAGCGATGTGGGGCGGACCTTCTCGAAGAATTCCTGTTCGACCGCTTCAAACGATTTGCCGTCGGCCTTGGCAAGGTTCTCGACGAATTCGCCCACGCCGCGCGATTTCGTCGGCCCCGGCAGGACACAGTTGACGGTGATGCCCGTGCCGGCGACGGCTTCGGCGAGTCCGCGCGAGACCGCAAGCTGCGCGGTCTTGGTCATCCCGTAGTGGATCATCTCGGCTGGAATCTGGACCCCGCTTTCGCTCGAGATGAAGATGATGCGCCCCCAGTTGGCCTGTCTCATTGCCGGCAGGAACAGGCGGGCGAGGCGTACCCCGCTCAGGACGTTGACATCGAAGAAACGCTGCCAGTCCGCGTCCGGGATGTCTTCGAACGGCTTGGGCTCGAAGATGCCCAGGTTGTTGACCAGGATCTCCACATCCGGATAGCGTTGCGCGAGCGCATCGGCCGAGGCGGCCGTACTGAGATCGCCCGCAAAGCCCATCACGTCGCTAGCTGTCTCCGATTTCAGCAATGCGACCACGTCATCGACGGATGACTGGGAGCGCCCGTTCACGATCACGCGCGCGCCCTCCCGGGCCAGCGTGCTGGCGATGGCCAGGCCGATGCCAGCGGTGCTGCCGCTCACCAGTGCGAGCTTGCCTGTCAGGTTCAGATCCATGAGCGACGTCCTTTCCATGCACTGCGTCGGCCAGCGCCCCGTGCGCCGGCCCGTCAGAGCAATATAGGCTTCAGTCCTGATGGCGAACAGGCATAAATTCCACGCCGCCGCATGGATCGATCAGGGTGCGCCGAGGCATGCGCCGCGGCGTCCTTACGCCTTGACGGCCCCATCGGGATCCGACCGCTGGTCCAGCACGATCTGCAGGAAGGCAAGATCCAGCCATTTGCCGAACTTGGTCCCCACCTCCGGCATCAAACCGACCTGCGTGAAGCCAAGCTTTTCATGCAGGCGAATTGAACTGGCGTTCTGCGCCTCGATAGCGGCCACCATGACGTGCTTGCCGAGATCGCGCGCGCGCTCGATCAGCGCCGACATGAGCGCTTCGGCGATGCCCTTGCGCCGCTGGTCCGAGCGAACATAAACGGAATGCTCCACGGTGTGCCGGTAACCGTCGAACGCGCGCCAGTCGCCGAAGGACGCATAGCCGACCACGCCGGCATCGTCATCGACCGCGACCAGCACGGGATAGCCCGACTTCCGGCGTGCGGCAAGCCATTCGACGCGATTCGCCGTATCGACCGGAATCTCGTTCCAGATGGCCGTCGTATTGGCCACGGCATCGTTGTAGATCACCGTGACCGCAGGCATGTCGTCAGGGCTTGCGTCGCGAATCTTCATTGCGCCTCTCCAAATCAGTTTCTCGTATGATAGCCTACCGTCCACTATAGTGGATATTGAAAACACACTGGCGATCGCGCATCCGAGCGGTCATGCCATCACACCATATGCCTGTGAACCCAGCACCACCGGACCCCACCTTTGCCATCTCCACGCGTGTGCGCATCGAGCGCGAAGCGCGCGAGTGGTCGTTATCGGAACTTGCGGAACGCTCCGGCGTGTCGAAGGCCATGATCAGCAAGATCGAGCGCGGCGAAGCGAGTCCCACCGCGACCGTGCTGGGAAAACTGTCCGGCGCGTTCGGCCTGCCGCTTTCCATGCTGCTCGCGCTGGCCGAGCAGGCTGGCGAGCGCCTGAGCCGTGCCGCGGACCAGCCGGTCTGGACCGATCCCGAGACCGGCTACACCCGGCGTGCGGTCTCGCCGCGCAGCGGCAGCCTGCTTGAACTGGTAGAGGTCACTTTGCCCCCGAACGCGCGCGTTTCGTATCCGTCATCCGCGTTCACGTTCATGCATCAGCAAATCTGGGTGCGCCATGGCGCGCTGGTGTTCGAGGAAGGCGCGATCACGCACGAACTTCAGGCGGGCGACTGCCTGCAACTCGGGCCGCCCGCGCCATGCACCTTCTTCAACCCGGGAAAAAAACCCTGCAGCTACGTCGTGGCACTGGTCCGGCGCTAGGCACTGGCCGCGCCATGTCGCCTCGGGTACATCGAGCTGTCCCTGATCCATTGTGAGGGTTGGAGAGCACTATCATTAGGAGGAAGGCTGTCGCGGAGAGTCACCATGTTCGATATTGAACACGAAGTCCGGGAACTCGAAGTGGCGGATCGGCATGTCAGGGATGGACGCGAGCGCGTTCGGCGCCAGATCGCGCTGGTCAGGGCGTTGCAGGACGACGGGCATGACACCGAGCTGGCACGCAAGCTCCTCGCGGTGCTCCGCAGCTCGGTCGCGGTGACGCGACAACACCGGGCGCTGATGCTGGAAATCCTGGCCGATCAGAACAACCGATAGGGCGGCGTGGCGCACGCCGCCGCCCCGGCGCTGCTGCTAGGGCGCATGGAGTCGTGATCGACGCGAGCGCCGCAACTGCGCGCACGCGGCGCCGTGCAGCTATCAGGTTTTGTCTGACGGCCGGCGTGCGCCAGGGGCCACTGGCGCCAGCTGCACCGCGCCGTCGGCGCCATGAATGACCAGCTCGACCTTGTCCTGCCTGGCCTTGACCGAACCCGCGGCGATCGCTTCTTCCTGTGACGGGTAATGCGAAGTCGCGCCGTCGGTGCCCTCCACCGCGACAGCCCATCCGTTATTCCGGGTCGGGACGATGTGAACGTTGTGCGTTTCCATGTCTATCTCCTGCTGTTCGCGGCGGTCGGAACGAGCGCCCGGCGTGCGCCGGCCCATCCTTTTTTCGCCGGCTTGTAGGTCGTACAGACGTGATATTCAAGACGATGCACGCCTGCGCACCGGCCACGACGCAAACGCTTCGGCCCTGGCCCAACATCCCGCCGGGGTGAGCCTTTGCCGCGCAAGCAGCCCGGGGGCTTCCCTGGCGCCATGGCAATCACTCGCTTGTGGGATCTATGTGGAACGCTTGTGCAAAGAGCATGCCGCGACGCCTGGCTTGGGGCTCGGAACGGTTGATGCGTTGCCCGGTGTATCCGCCTACCGGAGAACGACATGGGAGAGACACGCCCCACCGCGGGTAACGAGGGCGAATCCGGTCGAACCCAGCACGAGACATCGGAATTCGAATGGCTCGATCGCGAGATCGAAAAACTGCGCGCCGATATCCAGTGGCAAATCGGCCATATCCGCGATGTTCAGGGAAAGGGATACTCGCCCCATCTGCAGGTGCTGGTGCTGCGCTTGCTGTGCCGCACGCTGGGAGAGGAGCGGCGGTACAGGAAGATGCTGGTCGATCTGGCTGCGGCACGTCACCGGCTTCAGCCATGCCATGATCGGCAAGGCTAGCAAATCTACCTAAGAGCAATCCCTACAGGCGGAACAAGCGCGACAAACGTAGCATTAAAGGGCGCATTTGTCGGAAGGGGTGCATCATGCGTCCATACTATGCGACTGAAGCGGACTGGCCGGATATCGAAGCCCTCTTGCGTGCTTCCAGCCTGTCCGCCGAGGGACGCCACGACCACATCACACAGTACATGATTGCTCGCGACAAGTCGGGACTGCTCGGCTGCGTGGGTATGGAGCGACACGAAACGACGGGCGTGCTTCGCGCGCTCGCCGTTGCGCAACGCGCAAGATCGGCTGGGCTGGGGGAACTCCTGCTTTCCGCTATCGTTGCCGATGCCCGGCAGCAAGGTATCGAGACGATGGTGCTGCAGACCACGACTGCGTCGGGCTATTTTGCGCGTCTGGGATTTGCACCGATTGGCATCGCCGACCTTCCGTCTTCGATCAGCCCCGCAAACGAAATGTGCCACGGCTCGGACGAGATCGGCACGCTGATGCAAACGGCTTTATAACGAGCCGGCGTCTGTGAAGGTGAAGGCTCGAACCTGAAGAAGATAAAAGACCTCAGGTCTTTGCAGCCAACACGGAATCCGGTTCGCGGCGAAAGCTGATGGCAAGCCGGTTATAAGAACGCGCGACGCAGGCATGTCGTCTCAAACAGGGGCCGTTAGCAACCCATGTAGCATGCACCCCATCAGCATCTGAGTGTCTTCGTCGTTCTGGTACTCCGGCCTCATGAGAGCCATCGCGCGGGGCAATGCCAGAATGGTATGAAACGCGAGAAACCTCGCCTTGGCACGGTCCTGGACCCGCACTTCATCGGGAAATCTCTCCATCAGCGCGTCCGTCGCCATGGACGTCCAGTACTGCTCGGGCTTCACCAGGTCCAGCCTCACCAACTCATCGTAGTGCGATGACTTCACGAACAGTTCCCGGTCCAGCCGGACCCACTTGTGCAGCATCGGGATGCCAATGCTGAGCAGAAGCATGATGCCATCGAACAGCTTCGTGGATGGCGGCAGCGCCTGCAGTTCTTCGACCAGTCTCCGGCGCGCCTCGGCCCGAAAATCATCGAAGATCGCGACAACGAGTGACTCCATCGTCGGAAAGTACTCGTAGATCGAGCTGACGGCAACGCCCGAGCGCAAGGACAGCCGCTCCAGCGTCAGCGCGTCGCGTCCTTCCTTCTCCAGTATCTGCCATCCGGCCTTCTTGAGCGCATCCACGAGCAGCACCGAGCGCTCCTGCCGGGGGCGCTTGCGCGGCCTGGCCGGCAATGCGATCTGCAAGGTGTCTGCGGAGCTGGGATTTCTGCGGGATGTCATGGCCGGCAACCAGAGGCGTTGAGGGAAAAGCAGGACGTGCCGATACCCGATCGGTATGAGGCAAGCTGTTCAGCTTGCCTGCATTTCCGCCATGCCTTCCCCTCTCTTGGCGGACGTCCTTCGCCATGCCGACCGTGTCCGTCACATAGCCCGCGGAAAGACAGAGCCGCCCTGCAACCGAAGGTCAATTTTCCTTTCAATTCATATAGTTGCAACGCGGAACCCCACTGCGGAATCCGGAGACGGAAACGCATTTCCCGCTCCTATACTGACCTGCCGACAAACCACTGGGGTGCCTGCCCGGTTCACGGACGCCTCCGCTCCCTTGTCGCATTCCCAATCCAGCCAGCGAGTCTTGCCCATGTCCCCTGCGGAAGTCTCTACAGAGAAAAAAGTCCAACTGCTGCTGAACGACCCGGCGGCACTTGCCAATCACAGCGTGCAGGCGTGGCAACACCTGCCGCGCGCTGCAGTCGATGCCATCCAGCTCGAAGCCCTGAAACGCCGCTTCGCCAGCCTGCGCGACCGCGTGCCCGTACTGAAGAAGCTTGCCGACGCGCAGGACATCACGCGGATCGACAGCCTGCACGACGTGGTGCCGCTGCTGTTCGAGCACACGGTGTTCAAATCGTATCCGCCTTCGCTGCTGGAGAAGAAACGCTTCGACCAGATCAACAAGTGGCTGGGCAAGCTGGTTGCGCCCGACATGGCCGAGCGCATCGCCGCCGCTGATGTCAGCGGCTGCCAGGGCCTCGACGACTGGTTCGACGCCATGCACGCCGCCGTTCCCGACCTGCGGATCACGCATACGTCCGGCACGTCCGGGACCGTCTCCTTCCTGCCCGCCAGCGCGCGCGAGTGGGAGAAGGCCGTGTCGATCCGCAAGCTGTTCGTCTGGAAGCAGGACGGCCCCGACATGGCCGACCCGGACCTCCACAGCGTCTATCCCTATTTCCGCAAGGGCAACCTGAGCCACGTGCGTGCCAACGAGTTCCTGATCCGCGCGCTGCTGCCGCGCGAGGACAACTTCCATGCCGCCTATCCCGGCGAGCTCTCGACCGACGTGCTGCACCTGGGCGCCAAGCTGCGCGCCGCGCACGCCAACGGCACGCTCGACCGCATCGAGATCAGTCCCGAGCTGCTGCGCAAGAAGAAGGAATTCGACGCGCTGCAGGCCGAAATGCCGCAGTACCTCGCCAACTTCTTCGACGACATGGCAACAACGCTGCGCGGCAAGCGCGTGTACATCGGCGCCACGTGGAACCTGCTGCACGGCATGGCGAAGGCCGGACTGGAGCGCGGCCTGCAAGGCGTGTTCCATCCGGACTCCTTCATCACCACCACCGGCGGCGCCAAGGGCGTGGTGCAGCCCGATGGCTGGCGCGAGGACGTGATGCGCTTCACGGGCGTCAGCCGGCTGAACGAGACCTACGCCATGTCGGAACTTGTGAGCGGCTCGAACCCGCGCTGCGAGCACGGCAATTTCCACTTCACGCCCACCGTGATCCCGTTCGTGCTCGATCCCGAGACCAGCCTGCCGCTGCCGCGCCAGGGCACCGTCACCGGCCGCGCCGCCTTCTACGACCTGGGCGCGGACATTCACTGGGGCGGCTTCATCACCGGTGACGAAGTCACCGTCGAATGGGACAAGCCCTGCGCCTGCGGCCGCCCGAGCCGCTATGTCGTGGGCGGCAGCATCCAGCGCTACAGCGAGAAGAACGGCGGCGACGACAAGATCACCTGCGCCGCTACCGAAGGCTCGCACCGCGAGGCGATGGATTTCCTGAACACCGTTGAACAATGAATCCGAGGTTTGACAACATGACTCACCCCATCGCGCCGATGGTCATCCGCGGCAACGTCATCACCGACAACCTGATCGAAGTCGGCGGCCGAGGCGGCGACCTCACCTTTCTCACGCCGGACGCCCGCAAGTACCTCGACAGGCTGCCGCTGGGCAATCCGGCTCGCCTTGCCGACCTGTACCAGCTGAGCTTCGACGACATTCTCGACTACGCCGAGGCACTCGGCGAACGCCTGGACTTCGCCACCAACGCGCACCTGCAGGAAGCCTGCGCGCTGTCGTACCACACCGCGCCGGTGACGCCGACCATGGTCAAGGGGACCTACGTGGGCCTGCGCCACATGCTGACGCGCGAGGCGATCACCGAGGCCGTGGAGAGCACGGTGGGCATCAGGTACCTCGAAGGCTGGGTGCACCAGAAACTGATCGACGGCACCGACCTGGAAGTACGCTGCTTCGGCGCGCGCGCGCTGCACATCGTCGCGGGTAATGCGCCGAGCCTCTCGCTGCTGACCATCATCCGCAACATGGTGCTGCGCAGCGACGCCATCATCAAGGCACCGTCGAATGACCCGTTCACCGCGCTGGCCATCGCCCGCACGATGATCGACATGGCGCCGGACCACCCGCTCACCCGCCACCTGAGCGTGGCCTACTGGAAGGGCGGCGACCAGGCGTTCGAGGAGCGCCTGTACCAGCCGCAGAACATCGAGAAGATCGTGGCGTGGGGCGGCTTCGCCTCGATGAAGCACGTCACGCGGTACATCCAGCCGGGCCTGGAGCTGATCTCGCTCGACCCCAAGCGCAGTGCCAGCATCATCGGCCACGGCACCTTCGCCAGCGAGGCGACGATGCGCGAAGCGGCCCAGCGGCTGGCGAGCGACATCGGCGCGCTGAACCAGAAGGGCTGTGTCTGTGCCCGCGTGGTCTATGTGCAGAGCGGCACGGACGACGACGGCCTGGAGAAGCTGAACACATTCGGCCGCTACGTCTACGACGCCATGCTCGGCCTGCCCAACACGCTGTCCACCGCGCCCAAGCGCTATGACCACGGCCTGAAGGCCGAGGTCGACGCCCTGCGGCTCGACGACGAGTGGTACCGGGTCATCGGCGGACAGGATGGCGAGGGCGCGATCATCTGCTCGCAGATCCCGGAGCCGGTGTCGTTCGCGGCGCGTCTCGATGACCGCACCGCCAACCTCGTGCCGGTCGACTCGCTGGACGAGGTGATGGCCGCGGTCGACGCCTACACGCAGACGGTTGGTATCTACCCGGAAAGCATCAAGGACGAACTGAAGGACAAGCTGCCGCTATATGGCGCACAACGCATCGTTTCGCTCGGCTACGCGGCCGCCATGAAGTGGGCCGCGCCGCAGGATGCGATCGAGCCGCTGCGCCGCATGGGCAAGTGGATCTCGAACCAGATCGCCTCGCCCGAGACGTCGCCGGCACCGTGGATGCGGCCGAACATCGAGCTGTAGCCCCTGCATCGGGTCCGGCCGGACCATCGCCGGCCGGACTCCCCATCCCTGCTCTACGAGTACCTTCTCCATGACCACCTGCAAAGCCTACGGCGCCTGCGAAGCGCACGCCGACCTCACCCCCATGCACATCGAGCGCCGCGCGCTGCGCGCCGACGATGTCGCCATCGCCATCGACTACTGCGGCATCTGCCACTCCGATGCACACGCCGTCAACAACGACTGGGGCAGCACCGTCTATCCCTGCGTACCGGGCCACGAGATCGTCGGCCATGTCACCGCAGTCGGTCCCCAGGTCACCCGCCACAAGATCGGCGACCGCGTCGCCGTCGGCTGCATGGTCGACAGTTGCCAGGACTGCCCGTCCTGTGATGACGGCCACGAACAGAACTGCAGCAAGGGCCTGACCGCCACCTACAACGGCAAGGACCGCCATACCGGCGCGCTCACCCATGGCGGCTACTCGGAAAGCATTGTCGTGCGCGAAAAGTTCGTGCTGCGCGTGCCGGACGCGCTCGACACGAGGTACGCCGGCCCGCTGCTGTGCGCCGGCATCACCGTCTGGACGCCGCTGCGTCGCCACGGCGTGGCCAAGGGTTCGAAGGTCGCGGTGGTCGGCCTCGGCGGCCTCGGCCACATGGCGGTCAAGCTCGCAGTCGCGCTGGGCGCCGAAGTCACGGTGGTCACGACTTCCGCGAGCAAGGCCGACGATGCCCGCGCGCTCGGTGCCACCGACGTGCTGCTGTCGAAGGACCCCAAGGCCATGCAGGCCGCGGCCAACCGCTTCGACTTTATCCTCGACACCATCCCGACGAAGCACAACGTCAATCCCTACCTGATGCTGCTCGGACGTGACGGCGTGCTGGTACTGGTCGGCGCGCTGGAGCCGCTGGAGCCCATCCATGGCGCGCTGCTGGTGATGAACAACCGGTCGATCTCTGGATCGCTGATCGGCGGCCTGCCCGCGACGCAGGAACTGCTCGACTTCTGCGCCGAGCACAACGTGCTGCCGAGCTGCGAAATGGTGGATGCGCGCGACATCAACTCGGCCTTCCAGCGCATGCAGGCCAATGACGTGAAGTACCGGTTCGTGATCGACATGGCGTCGTTGCGCGAGGTCGCTGTGGGCTAGTCCGGACGCGATCCAGCGGCATGAACGAAGCGGGGGGGGCCCCCGCGCCGCCCCACGGGGACACGGACCCCCGGCCCCCCCCGCCACACACCA
>NZ_JBYOJP010000013.1:190893-214551 GCF_057798975.1 Cupriavidus sp. 21MJTG02-4
TTTTGGGTGTCCCCCCGCCTGCGTCTTTTCCGTGGGGGGCCCCCCGGGCCCCCCCCGCTTCGTTCAAGGGCCCGCGGGCCCCGTCGCTCAGGACACGTGACGTCCCTTGCCCAGCCAGTACTTGTCCCGTACCTGCCGGCGCAGCACCTTGCCCACCACGCTGACCGGCAACGCCTCGACGAACGTGACCGACTTGGGCCCCTTGAAGCGCCCGAGCCGCTCCTTGACGAACTCGATCAGCTCCTGCTCGCTGACCTGCGCGCCGCTGCGCAGCTGCACCTCGGCATGAACGGCCTCGCCCCACTCCTCGTGCGGCACGCCCACCGCCGCAGACATCGACACGGACGGATGCGCGTTCAGCGCTGCCTCCACCTCGATGGCGTAGACGTTGAAGCCGCCGGTGATGATCATGTCCTTCTTGCGGTCGACCAGGTAGACGTAGCCTTCCTCGTCGATATAGCCGAGGTCGCCCGACTTCCAGAAGCCGTCCTCGAACTCGGCGGCTGTGGCCTCGGGGTTCTTGTAGTAGCCCGAGATCACCCCGCGGCTGCGCGCCCAGATCTCTCCGACGGTGCCCGGCGGCACGTCGTTGCCGTCGTTGTCGACGATCCTGACCTCGACGTGCGGCTGGAGCCTGCCAGCCGAGCCGAGCTGCTTTTCGGTGGCGGTCAGGTGGTCGGCCTTGCCGAGGATGCCGACCGACTGCAGGCTTTCCGTCGCCCCGTAGTACTGGATGAAGACGTTGCCGAAGCGCTCCTGCGCGCGCCGCAGCTTGGCCGGGCTCATCGGCGCGCCACCATAGGCAATGGTCTGCAGCGACGACAAGTCATAGTTCGTGGCTTCCGGCATGTCGAGCAGCCGGTAGACCAGCGTCGGCAGCAGCAGCGTCATGGTGATCTTTTCGGCCTCGATGTTCCTGCACATCAGCGCCAGGTCCGGCAGGTTCTGCGTGACGGTGCAGGCGCCACGGAACAGTGTCGCCAGTACCCCGAAGCCGGAACCGTGGCTGATCGGCGCCATGTGCAGCATGCGCGTGTCCGGGAGCTGGACCTGGTCTGCCTCCATGAACATCGTGTCGCGGCAGGCCAGCCAGTTGTCCATCGTATAGGCCGCGCATTTGCCGACGCCCGTGGTGCCGCCGGTGAACCGGTAGACCAGGATGTCCTTTTCCGCATCGCTCTCGACGCCGGGATAGTGATCCGGGACGCCTTCCATCAGGTCCCAGAAGTAATAGAGGCCATCGCGCTTCTCTGCCGGCGGGTCCATGCAGACCACCGTCGCGCCAAGCTCGCGCAGCATGCCGTAGTAGCGGTCGAGCAACGCCGTCTCGATGAACACGACCTTGGGCCGGATGTACTCGGCCTGGCGGCGGTGCTCGTCGAAAGAATCGCGGAAATTCGTATAGGCCGCCGCCGCGTCGCCCTTGAGCGCCGTCCAGAAGTGCAGCAGCGACATATTGTCGTTCTCGAGCACGCACAGATAGATGTCGCCGCGGCGCAGCTGCAGGCGGTCGCGCATCATGTTCACGATGCGGTTGGTCACCGCATGGAACTCGCGGTAGGTGTAGCGGCGGTTGCGCTCGATATTGACCAGCGCCTCCCGGTCGCCGAAGCGCAGGACCAGGTTGCCGAACAGGCGCGCAAAATTCGTCTTCATGTTCTGTCTGTCTCCTTTTTTGTCTGCCCGCAGCGTAAGCAGCGCTTCAATGCGGATCGGCCATGCCAATGGTCAAAAATAACAAAAGGGAACCCCGACCGGGATTCCCTTGCTCAAAACAACGCGTCAGGCTCCGACAAGTCAGGCAGCAGCCTTGGCATGCTGCATCATGGTCGTGACGAACGCATGGACCTGGTGGTTGGCGTCGTCGCGGTGGACCGAGGTGCTCCAGTCGCTGATCTGCGCGAAATGCGCCGCCACGGCATCCGGCGACAGCTCCTGGCGTGGAATGTACACCGGCGTGGTTTCTTCCATGCGGACCGCGGAGAACACGCCGCCGCTGGCGCCCAGGATCACCTTGTTCGGCGCATCCTCGCTCACCAGGTAGAGCGCGCCCGGCGTCACCTGCTCCGGACCGGTGGCCTTGAGGATATCTTCCGGCAGGACGTCTTCGGTCATGCGCGTGGCGGCCATCGGGGCCAGCGTGTTGACGCGGATGTCGTTCTTCTTGCCTTCCAGCACCAGCATGTTCATCAGGCCCACCACGGCCATCTTGGCGGCGCCGTAGTTGGTCTGGCCGAAGTTGCCGAACAGGCCCGCAGCCGACGTGGTCATCAGCACGCGGCCGTAGTTCTGTTCGCGCATCGTTTCCCACACGGCCTTGGTGCAGTAGACCGAGCCCATCAGGTGCACGTCGACCACGGCGCGGAAGTCGGCCATCTCCATCTTCGAGAAGGTCTTGTCGCGCAGGATGCCGGCGTTGTTGATCAGGATGTCGACGCGGCCGAATTCGGCCTTGGCCTGTTCGACCATGGCGGTGGCCTGCTCGAAGTCCGCCACGTTGGCGCCGTTGGCAATGGCCTGGCCGCCTGCCTTGCGGATCTCTTCGACCACGGCCAGCGCGGCGTCGGAAGAGCCGCCCTTGCCGTCGCGGCTGCCGCCGAAGTCGTTGATCACGACCTTGGCGCCAAGGCGGGCCAGTTCCAGCGCGTGTACGCGGCCCAGGCCGTTGCCGGCGCCCGTCACAATGGCCACACGGCCGTCAAAGCGAATCGTCATGGTAATTCCCCGATGTACTCGATGATGAATGGCAGGGCGCGGTAGCACACCACGCACTGCGGTTGCTCAATACCGCAATAAGACCGGACCGGGCGCGCCTGGCGTCCACGGCAGCCTGACTGCCACGTTACGCCGCCCGCGCCGGTCCCCTCACCTCCCCTTGTGGACGGCGCGCTGCTCAAAACAGCCGGTCGGCACCGGGATAGAGCGGCGCTTCCTTGGCGAAGAAGCGGCGCACGGCCTCGGTGTTGTAGCGGCTGGCCGCGCACAGCCCCTGCACGGCGGTTTCAAGCTGGACCATGGCGTGCCGGTCGGTTTCGAACGTGCGGTTCATGATGCCCTTGGCCATCCCGAGAACATGCGTCGGGGCATCGTCGAAGCGGCGCGCATAGGCCACGGCCGTCTCGCGCAGTTGGTCGGCGGGCACCACGGCCTGCACCAGTCCGATCCGGAGCGCCTCGTCGGCCAGGATCTCGCGCGCCGAGAACACGATCTCCTTGGCACGTACAAGACCGACCAGTCTTGGCAGGGTGTACATCAGCCCGAGGTCCGGCGTAAAGCCGATACGCGGGAAGTTCGACAGCAGCCGCGCCTTGTCGCTGGCAATGATGAAATCCGCGCCGAGCGCCA
Source organism: Cupriavidus sp. 21MJTG02-4 (assembly GCF_057798975.1). Lineage (NCBI taxonomy): Bacteria > Pseudomonadati > Pseudomonadota > Betaproteobacteria > Burkholderiales > Burkholderiaceae > Cupriavidus > Cupriavidus sp. 21MJTG02-4. The sequence goes on from NZ_JBYOJP010000013.1 coordinate 194,239, forward strand.
GGGACAGCCCCGCGCCAACGGCAAAGCCGTCGATGGCGGAGATCACCGGCTTCTCCAGGTCCATCAGCTCGGCATGCCAGCGGTGCGCGCCGAGCAGGCCGTCGCGAACCAGGAAGGGCATTTCGCCCTCTTCCGAGCCCCCGGCGAGGTCCGCACCGGAACAGAAATGCCCGCCAGCCCCAGTCAGCACCACCGAACTGACCGCGCGGTCTTCGCGCGCACGCCGGATCGCGGCGGCAAGCAACTGCTTCGCTTCCTCGTCCAGCGCGTTCCTGCGCTGCGGGCGGTTCAGGGTGATGACCGCGGTCTTGCCGTCCTTCTCGAACAGGATCTTGTCCTCGCTCATGTCTCTCTCCTTGCGCGGGCGTGTCCCGCTGGCATTGTTATTGGCGGTCAGGCAGCGCCGCACCAGTCACTGAGCACGGATTCGGTGTGTTCGCCGCGCCGTGGAACCGTCCCGGGCCGCGCGGCCGGCGTGCCGGAGAAGCGCGGCGCGGGGTTGGCCTGCAGCACGCCGTCGATTTCGGTGTAGACGCCACGGGAGACCATGTGCGGATGCGCCGCGGCCTCATCGGGGTTCAGCACTGGTGCAAAGCACGCATCAGTGCCTTCCAGCAGCGCGCACCACGCGTCGCGCGTCCTGGTGGCAAACAACGCGGCAAGGCGCTCATGCTGTTTCGGCCAGAGCGTCTTGTCGTGCTGGGTGGCGAACACCGGATCGCCGGTCAGGCCGAGTTTTTCCAGCAGCAGCTTGTGGAAGCGCGGTTCGGCCGATGCGATCGAGACGAAGTTTCCGTCGGCGCAGCGGTATGTGCGGTACCAGTGAGGGCCATCGAGCAGGCTGCTCCCGCGCTCGTTGACGAACACCCCGGCCGATTTCAGCCCGAGGATCAGGTTCATCATGTGGGCGCTGCCGTCCACGATGGCCGCGTCGATCACCTGGCCCTTGCCGGTCTCGCGCGCGCTCATGATGCCGGCCAGCAGGCCGACCATCAGGTACATCATGCCGCCGCCGATATCGCCCACGAGGCTGGGCGGGGACATCGGCGCTTCGCCCGGCTGGCCGGACCACCAGAGCGCGCCCGACAACGCGACATAGTTCAGGTCATGGCCCGCGGCCTGCGCCAGCGGCCCGTCCTGGCCCCAGCCGGTCATGCGGCCGTACACGAGCTTCGGATTGCGCGCCAGGCACACGTCGGGGCCCAGGCCCAGCCGCTCCATCACGCCGGGACGCATACCTTCGATCATCGCGTCGCACTGCTCCACGAGCCGCAGGACGGTGTCCACTCCCTCCTTCGTCTTGAGGTCGACGGCGATCGAGCGCTTGCCGCGGTTCTGGATCGCATGGCGGCCGACATCGAGATCCTCCGGCCCCGGCTGGAGGCGGTCCACCAGCACGACGTCGGCGCCGAGGTCCGCCAGCATCATGCCGGTGACGGGCGTGGGGCCGAGGCCGGCGATCTCCAGGATGCGCAGGCCTTTGAGCGGGCCGCTTGTGTTTGATGCCATTCTTGTCTCCTCACATAACCTGGCCACCGGCTGGTGTCTCCCCTCTCCCGCATGCGGAAGAGGGGAGGCACCGGCCATCCGGTTGTTGCTGCACTCCTTAAAGCCGGAACATCATCTTCGCGACGATCCCGCGCTGCACCTCGCTCGTGCCGCCATATATGGTCGCGGCGCGCCGCACGAACATGTCGTTGGCGATGCCGCGCGCCAGGTCCTGCAGCGGATACGGCTGCGCCGGCGCGGCTTCGTGCCAGTGCGCATAGGCCACGGCACCGTAGTCGCCCAACGCCTCGACCTGGGCTTCGGTGATCCGTTGCTGCAGGTCCGTGGCCCGCAGCTTGAGCATCGACCCGAGCACATGCGATGCCGGATCATGCGCCATCTCCAGCCGCGCAACCCGCTGCACCATCATGCTGATCGCCCGCAGCTCCGCATCGAGGCGCGCGAGCTTCAGTGCGAATGCCGGCTGGTCGATCAGCTTCCCGTCCGCGACGTCCAGCGTTGCCGCGATACGGCGCAGTTCGCGCATATATCGATTGAGGTCCGGCAGATCGGCCGTGGTCGCATGCTCGTTGTTGAGCAGGAACTTGGTGATGTTCCAGCCCGCGCCCTCGTCGCCGATCAGGTTCGCCACCGGCACGCGCACGTTGTCGAAGAAGGTCTCGTTCAGGTGATGCGCGTCGTCGATGCTGCGGATCGGCCGCACCGTGATGCCAGGCGTCTTCATGTCCACCAGCAGGAAGCTGATCCCGGCCTGTTTCTTGACCGTCGTGTCGGTGCGCACCAGCAGGAAGATCCAGTCCGCGTGGTGCGCGTAGCTGGTCCAGATCTTCTGGCCATTGACGACATAGTGGTCACCGTCGCGGATGGCGCGGGTCTTGAGCGAGGCGAGGTCGGAGCCCGCGCCTGGCTCGGAGAAGCCCTGGCACCAGAGCCGCTCGCCGTCCAGCGCCGCGCGCAGGTGCTCGGCCTTCTGCGCCGGTGTCGCGAACGCGTTCAGCACCGGGCCGAGCATCTTCTGCACGAAGCCGTCCTGCGTCGGCGTACCGGCAGCCGTGCATTCATCGTCGAACACCAGCATCTGCTCCACCGACCAGCCGGTGCCCTCGTGCGCGACCGGCCAGTACGGCGCGCCCCAGCCATGCGCGCGCAGCAGCTTCTGCCAGCGCAGGATCTCCTCGCGCGGCGAGCGCGTGCAGCGCGGCAGCCCCTTCAGGTCCGCGGGCACCTTGTCCCGCAGGAACTGGCGGACTTCCTGGCGGAACGCTTCCAGTCCCGGATCAGCTTGAAAGTCCATGCGGCCCTCCGTCAGTCCTTCCGGTACATGGTGACGACCGCCGCGCCGCCGATACCGACGTTGTGCTGCAGGGCGACACGCGCGTTCTCGACCTGGCGCTTCTCGGCCTGGCCACGTAGTTGCTGGACCAGCTCCGTGCACTGGGCCAGGCCCGTCGCACCGATCGGGTGTCCCTTGCACAGCAGGCCGCCCGACGGGTTGACCACGTACTTGCCGCCGTAGGTGTTGTCGCCGTCGTCGATGAACTTCGCGGCGCCGCCTTCCGGGCACAGGCCGAGCGCTTCATACGTCAGCAGTTCGTTCTGCGCGAAGCAGTCGTGCAGCTCGACCACGTTGACGTCTTCGGCGCCGATGCCGGCCATCTCGTACACCTTGTTGGCCGCCGCGCGCGACATGCCGAAGCCGGCAAGGTGGCGCAGGTCGCCGGAGTTGAACGTCTCGGCACCGTCGGTGGTGAGCGCCTGGCCGGCGATCCACACGCGCGTGTCCAGGCCATGCTTCTTCGCATAGGCTTCGCTGCACAGCACCGCCGCGGCCGCGCCGCAGGTCGGCGGGCAGGCCATCGAACGCGTCATGACGCCGGGCCACATGACCTTCTCGGCCATCACTTCTTCCGGGGTCACCACCGCGCGGAACACCGCCATCGGGTTGTTGAATGCGTGGCGGCTGGCCTTGGCGCGGATCTTGGCAAAGGCCTCGACCGGCGTGCCGAAGCGCTTCATGTGGTCCAGGCCAGCGGCGCCGAACAGCTGCAGCGCAGGCGGCACGCCGTCCGGCACCACGCTCTCGCAGGTGCGGTTGAACAGTTCCAGCGGCGCGGGGCGATCGTTGTAGATCGTGCCCAGCGCGCCCGGGTTCATCTGCTCGAAGCCGAAGGCCAGCACGATGTCGGCCATGCCGCTGGCGATCGCCTGGTTCGCGAGGTACAGCGCCGTGGAGCCGCTCGCGCAGTTGTTGTGGACGTTGATGACGGGAATGCCGGTCATGCCGATGTCGTACAGCACGCGCTGGCCGCCGGTGGAATCGCCGAAGATGTAGCTCGCATAGGCGGACTGGATCGATTCATAGCCCACGCCCGCGTCGGCCAGCGCCAGGCGCACGGCCTGCGCGCCCATCACCGTGTACGGATCGCTCTGGCCCGGCTTCTTGAACGGGATCATGCCCACGCCGGCAACGACGACTTTCTGCGTCATGTCTTTCTCCTTGAATGCTTGAATTGAATGGGTACAGGTGGAAATCTGCGGATTTCCGTCAGAACAGGCGTTGCGTGCCCGGGAACAGCGGTGCTTCCTTGGCGAAGAAGCGCCGCACCGCCTCCGCGTTGTACTGGCTGGCCGCGCACAGGCCCTGCACGGCGGCTTCGAGCTGGAGCAGCGACTGCCGGTCCGTCTCGAACGTGCGGTTCATGATGCGTTTGGCCATGCCGAGCACATGGGTGGGTGCGTTCGCGAAGCGCTGCGCGAACTCGAGCGCGGCATCGCGCAGGCGGTCGGCTGGTACCACTGCCTCGGCCAGGCCGAGCGCGACCGCTTCCTCACCGCCGATCTCGCGCGCGGAGAAGACGATCTCCTTCGCACGCGCCAGCCCTACCCGGCGCGGCAGCACGTACATCAGCGACAGGTCGGGCACGAAGCCCACGCGGGCAAAGCTCGACACGAAGCGCGCCCGGTCGCTGGCGATGATGAAATCGGCCGCCAGCGCGACCGACAGGCCCGCGCCGGTGGCAAAGCCGTCGACGGCGGAGATGACGGGCTTTTCCAGGTCGGTCAGCTCGGTGAACCAGCCGTGGTGGTCCAGCAGCAGGTCGCGCACATAGAAGCCGCGCTCGGCGTCCGCACCGCCATCGCCAAGGTCCGCTCCGGCGCAGAAGTTGCCGCCGGCGCCGGTCAGCACGACCGCGGTCACCGCGCGGTCGTCCCGGACGGCTTTGACGATGTCCGCCATCGCGAGCTTGATGGAATCGTCGAGCGCGTTGCGCCTGTGCGGCCGATTCAGCGTGATGACGGCCGTCCCGCCGATCCGCTCCAGTGTCACCGTGTTCTCAGACATGCAGACCTCTCTCTCCAGCGATGTGTCCTGACTTGCACTTTGTATGGCCATCTTAGGAACGGAGGCAGGACCCGCGCCCCTCCCTTTTTTGCTGTCGGGACCCGGACGCATGGGGAGGCGGCAACTACCGCGGCTGTCTGCGCCCGGACCATGCGGACGGCCCCGCCATTCAGGGAGGGGACGTCGCGTAAACCCGCTGGCTATCGTCGAAGCGCCGTTTCATCAACGTCAACAGGGAGGAGACACCATGGAATTCGCCGATTACGAGCACATCGCCTTTGCACGCCGCGGCCGAGTGCTGGAGATCACCCTCAACCGTCCCGAGCAGCTCAACGCCTTCAACGGCGGCCTGCATGCCGAAATGGCGCGCGTCTTCGTCGACGCGAACAATGACCCCGAGTCCGAGGTCATCGTGCTGACCGGCGCCGGCCGGGCGTTTTCCGCCGGCGGCGACCTGCAGGCCGTGAAGGCCATCTTCGACGACCCGGACGCCTTCCGCGTGACCGCGCGCGAGGGCAAGCAGATCATCTTCACGCTGCTGGACTGCGAGAAGCCGGTCATCGCCAAGGTCAACGGCCCGGCCATCGGCCTGGGCTGCAGCATTGCGCTGTTCTGCGACGTGATCTTCGCCGCGGACACCGCGAAGTTTGCCGATCCGCATGTGAACGTCGGCCTGGTGGCCGGCGACGGCGGCGCCATCATCTGGCCACAGCTGATCGGCTACGCCCGCGCCAAGGAATACCTGCTGACCGGCGACGCCTTGACCGCGACCGAAGCGGCGCGCATCGGGCTGATCAATCACGCCGTGCCGGCCGCCGAACTCGACGAGCGCGTCAGCCAGTTCGCCGACCGGCTGGCTAACGGCGCGGCCAACGCGATCCGCTGGACCAAGGTGTCCGCCAACATCGGCCTCAAGCAGCTCGCGCACTCGATCATGGATACCTGCATGGGGTACGAATGGCTCGCCAGCAAGACGGACGACCACCGTGAAGCGGTCAACGCCCTGCTGGAAAAGCGCAAGCCGGCATTCACCGGCAAGTGAACGGAGCCACGGAATGGGGAACACCATGAACCACCAAGTCGGCCAGGGCCCGCGCATGGGCTTCAGCGGCAAGCGGGTGCTCGTCACCGGCGGCGCCAGCGGGATCGGCGCCGCCGTGGCGGAATTCTTCGCGGAGCAAGGCGCTTTGGTCTGCGCCTCCGACCTGAATCCGGCCGGCGACCTGCCCGGACGCACGATGCTGCGCGGCGATGTGTCGTCCGAGGCGGACGTGCAGCGCATCACGGCCGAAGCGGTCGCCAGGATGGGCGGCATCGACATCCTGGTCAACAACGCGGGCATCCTCGAGCCGGCCAGCCGCACCGTGACGCAGTCCGCGGCAACGTGGCAGCGGACCCTCGACGTCAACCTCACTGGCACCTGGCTGATGTGCAAGGCAGTCGGCGCGCAGATGCTCGAACAGGGCGGCGGCGCCATCGTCAACATCGCTTCGATCTACGGTCTTGGCGGCGGCCCAGGCATCGCTGCCTATACCGCGTCCAAGGCCGGCGTGGTGATGCTGACGCGCTCGCTCGCGTGTGAATGGGCGCAGAAAGGCATCCGCGTGAACGGCGTCGCACCGGCCATCATCCGGACGCCGCCGCTTGATGCCATGACCAGCGCCGGCCGGCTCGACGTCACCACGCTGGAACGCCGCACGCCGATGGGACGACTCGGGTATCCGGCCGAGGTCGCGCAGGCGGTGGCATTCCTCGCGTCGGACTGGGCGTCGTACGTGACCGGCGCGACGCTGCCGGTCGATGGCGGCTGGACCGCATTCGGCGCGGACGGCAACGCGTCAAGGGGCTGAGCCCCATGAGGACGGTTCCGGAGCACCAGGCCTCCGGAATCGTTCCCGCCTGCGCGCTACGTCGTCAGCCCGCCGTCGACGACGTAGTGTGCGCCGGTCACGAACGACGCCTTCGCGGAGCATAGCCACAGCACCAGCTCAGCCACCTCGCCAGGTTCCGCGGGCCGGCGCAGGGCCGAAGCGGCCACCAGCACGTCCGAGGCCCCCGGCGCGGAGCCGGCCGCAATCTCGTCCGCCATCGCGGTCCGGATATAGCCCGGACAGACCGCATTGATGCGGATGCCGTACTTGCCATACTCTCTTGCCGCCGAGCGCGTCAGGCCGATCACACCGTGCTTGGAGGCGGCGTACGCGGCGCTGTAAGGCGCCCCCTTCACGCCGGCCACCGATGCGGTATTGACGATCGCGCCGCCATGCGCCTTCATGGCCCGCAGCTCGTGGACCATGCACTGGAACGTGCCGGTGAGGTTGACGCCGATGACCGTCTGCCAGTTGTCCAGCCCCTGGTCCTCGGTCCGAGCGATACGGCCGGAAATGCCCGCATTGTTGAACGCGATGTCCAGCCTGCCGAAGCGACGGAGCGCGGCATCGACCATTGCCGCACAGTCCTCGTCGCGGCTCACGTCCACGCGCCGGAAGATGGCCTGCCCGCCCGCCTTGTCGATCTCGGCCGCGACCTCCTGGCCGGCGGACTCGCACCGGTCCGCGACCACGACGTGCGCACCCGCCGCCGCGAACCGCAGCGCCGCCGCACGCCCGATGCCGGCCGCGCCTCCGGTCACGATCGCGACCTTGCCCTGCATATCTGACATAGGAAATCTCAGAAAAGGCGGCTGCCGTCCCCCGCGATGAAGCGCGCGCAAGGAGGCAGCGCACCGCGATGGCGTTACGCGGATTCAGTCCGCAGTCCATTGCCCGCGGCCCGCCGTGCCGCCGCGCCCTTGATCATCAGCGCCACGGCGGACACCAGCACGAACCCCATCACCACGGTAAAGACCGTGGCGAGGCTGAAGCCATCGCGCAGCATCAGCGCGCCGACCAGGGGACCCACGATGCCACCGAACCGGCCTACGCCATGCATCCAGGCAATGCCGGTCGAGCGGCCGCTCGCCGGGTAGAACGCCGCGGCCACGGCACCCATCGACATCAGTGCGCCGCTCAGGCCCACGCCACCGATGAAGACGCAGGTGGCCACCCAGGGCAGGTCGCCCTTCTGCTGCCCGACCAGCCACATGCCCAGCCCGCCCAGCACGAAGGCACCCGCCACCACGGTGTTCCGGTCGATGCGGTCCATCAGCCAGCCGAACAGGAAGGTGCCGAAGATGCCGCCGACGGTCATCAGCACGGTGATCAGCGTCGACAGCCGCAACGAGGCGCCCATGTCCTGCACCAGCGTCGGCAGCCAGCCCAGCAGCAGGTAGTAGGCAAAGGTGCCGAAGAAATAGGCGGCCCACAGCATGGTGGTACCGGTACGCAGCTGGCGGGACAGCACCACCGCGACGCCTGCCTTGCCGCCTTCCGGAGCCGCAGTCAGAACGAAGCGGGTATCGTCGGCGATGTGCGCGCCGGGTGCGATGCGGCGCAGCACCGATGCGATCGCCGCGGCCGGATAGCCCTGCTGGACCATGAACTGCAGCGGCTGCGGCATGGTGACGAGCATGAACAGGGCCAGGACGACCGGCACCACGCCGCCGATCAGGAAGACGCTGGTCCAGCCATAGGCCGGCACGACGGCCGCGGCGGCCATCCCGCACGACGAAGCGCCGATCAGCGCGCCGCAGGCGATCGTGTTGACGAGAAAGGCGCTCATGCGCGCCGGCGCATACTCGTAGATCAGCGTGACCGCCCCTGGCACCGCCGCGCCCACGCCGATCCCCGTGAAGAAACGCCAGGCGCCCAGCGACACCAGCGAGTCGGCCGTCATGGTCCCCAGGCTGCACACGCCGAACAGCAGCATCGAGCCGACCATGACCGTCTTCGGGCTGGTGCGGTGGAACAGCGGGCCGGCAATGAGCGCGCCCAGGGCCAAACCCAGCACACCCACGCTCAGCACCGGGCCGAAGGCGGCCCGGGTCGTGCCCCATTGCTTGAGCAGGACGGGCACGACAAAGCCGATGGCCACGCTGTCATAGGCGTCGATGGCAATGAGAAGAAAGCAGGTGACCAGAATCAGCCACTGGTACCGCGAAAACCTGTGCTCGTTGATGAACTGCTGCACGTCGAGCGTGCGCGAAGGACTTGTCATGGCGTCTCCATAGGTTTTGTTATGCGTCTCGTGCGCCGGAACCGGCGCCGATCCATGGCACAGCAACCGCATGCCCCGGGTCTGCGCCCTGGATCCGTTTGACGATACGTACCGCCTGCGTGGCGCTCTCCCCCATTTATGGGAGGGGACAGCGACACGCGGAGCGCTGCCGGGTGCTCGCGCGAAGCACCCTGCCGATCACGACACCGGCCTGGCGGCTGGCAATTTCCAGGTTCCCTGCAGGATCTCGGCCTGCGGCAGGTAGTACCGGACCATGTAGTTCCAGCCTGGCATGGTGGGCAGGCAGTTGACCGTGTCCGCGCCGCATCCGCCGAAGCGGATGGAAACCGAACCGTCCGCCGACCGCTTCGCGGTCAGGCTGTTGATCGAATAGGCATTGAGCGGATTGCGCTGGAAGTAGCCGACCGCGTTGTACACGCTGACCGACCAGAACGCCCCCACCGGCACGTCACGCAGGTCGAGGCGATAGACCGTCGCGCCGTCGTTGCGTTCGGGGTTGACGATCTGGTAGAAGGCGTCCTTCTCCGGAATGCCGCCCCAGGCAATGGCGCTGCCGATCAGGTGCCGCACGGGATCGACCTGGTCCTGCCTGCCGAACATCCTGCGCGAATCCGGGATGGTCGTCCCCAGCGCGATCAGCGCGGTGCGGATGGCATCCTGGCTCGCCTTGTCCCAGTTGGGAATCTCGAAGCGGCCGGGACCGCCGGGCTGGCTGACGCGAATGGCATCCTGCAAGGCGCGCACCTGTTCCGCATCGCCGGGTTTGCCCGGATCGATCAGCGTGCGCACCCCCAGCATGACGTATCGGGAACCGATGTCCTGCTTGCGGAAGGTGTAGCTGCCCGCCCGATAGTGCACGCCGAGCACGTGGCTATCCTGGTCCAGCACGGCCAGCGACATGAAGCGCTTGCCGGCATCAGGCATGGTGACGGTGACCGGCCCGGCATCGAGATCGAACACGGCGGTCGAGTACACCGTATCCCGGTTCGGGCGCACGACGGTCGGGCTGTCCACCGGCACCAGTTCGCGGAAGTGTGAAAATTTTCCGAACCCGCCGCGCTTTACCGTAAAGCCGAAGTAGCGGTCGGACTCGGCACGCGGGAAGTTGTCGACCGTGACCTGTACCGGCGCACCGGCATCGACCTGCGCATGCGCGGCGCACATGACCGTGGCGAGCATGGCACAGGCCGCGGCATGCAGTGGCTTGACTGACATAGGTGTCTCCTCATTGTTCCCTGGTTGATATCGTGCAACGCAAAGCGGCCCGTGACGGGCCGCAATGATTGCAGGTGGCACTACGAAATCCGGACGATCGGCGGCGGCACATACTTGCCGGCGGCCTCCTTGTCCCTGGGGCCATAGAAGCGCAGCATCAGCCGGTACTGCTGTCCTGCCGGCGTCGGCAGCCAGTTCCCCTCGGGTGCCTGTTCCGGCTTCTTCGGCCCGAAGTACAGGGTCAGCGAACCGTCCTTGCCGTACTGCAGCCGCGACTGGTTATTGAGCAGGAACCGGTTCATGGGGTTGGGCAGCACGCGGAAGTAGCGGGAATCCACGGCAAGGACGGACCAGAAATAGCGCGCCTCGGCCGCGGGAAGCTGGTCCTTCGGGAACGTCAGCGAGTAGGTATGGCTGCTGTCGAGCGGGGCACCCGCACCGTCGACCGCGCCACGGAAGTAGTTGGCTTCGCCGAACGTGTTGACCCAGATTCCGCCATAGTTGAACAGCGTCCGGCTGAGGTAGTCGCTGCCGTAGGCGCCCGACACGGCGGCGCGCGTCCAGCCGTTGCGGATCGAGCCCGGGCCGATGGTCCGGCTGGCCCTGGCGAAGTCGGCAAAGGCGCGCTTGCGGATCACGCTGTCCACGCGCTCACGCTCGGCGGGGCTGGCGATGGCCCGGACAATGGCATGCACCTTCTCTTGCTGGGGCTCCATGCCCGGATTGATGTCGGGCTCGCTCGCCAGGGCCGCTTCCGCGACGTCGAAGGCTTCCACGCCGGGCAGTTTCTGCAGATCGAACACCGGTGTCTGGGGAATGCGCGGCAGGCGTGGCGTACCGGTGGCACGCATGCTGAACCGGTGCTGGAGCGCTTCGGCCTGCTTCCAGTCCGCGCCGAGTTCGACGCGGGACAGCACGCGCGTATAGCGCGCCGGCAGGTCGACCCGCGTCACGTTCGCCGGCAGCGCGACCTTGGCCCCGCGCAGGCATACGGCAAAGTCGCCGCTGGGCCGGCGGGGAAAGGTCCGCTCGTTGATATTGGCCAGCGTCTCGCCCCAGCCGTTGAGGAACTGCACCGTGTAGTAGCGGCCGGTGATCTTCGGCACGGTGACGATCGTGCAACTGGTCTCGTCCACGGCGACCCACGCTTCCGAATAGGCCACGTCGAGGTTGGGATTGGGCCAGTCCACCGCGCCCGGCCTGCGATGCACGAGCTGGTTCCACACCATGCCCTCGCGGAAATCCAGCTGCTGCTGCCGCAGCACCAGCAGGCGGCCGAGCAGGTAGATGTAGGCATCGCTGATGTCCTGCTCGGAAACAGTCGCCTGCTGGACCGCCGCCGTCGCGGAAGTCGCCACCGGTTGCTGGTGCTGGCAGGCACCGATCAGGAGCAGCGCGGCGCTGGCTCCGATCATCAGTGGCAAGCGGGACAATGGCATGTTCTCCTCCTTTTGGTTCTCGCATGGTCTGCGGCACCGGCGGCATCGGCCTCCTGTGCCAGCCGGATACGTCCCCTCCGGGTTCCGAAGGTGATCCGATTAGGCCCGGATCCCTGTGAGCAAGGCCCCTCCCTCATTGGGAGGGGTAACCGCCGCGAAGCCTCCGCAAGCCTGAAGAGACTGTTTCCCCGTTTCCTGAAGCAGGCCGATCAGAACCAGGCGTCCTGCATGTCCAGCGTGGTGCGATCCAGCGACGCCAGCAAGGCAAGTTGCGGATCGATCCGGCGCAACTCCCAGCCGAAAAAGTACGCGGCGGCGGCCAGCTTGCCCCGGTAGAAATTCGCGTCGGCAACCCCGCGCTGCAGTGCGGCGCACGCAGCCACCGCCTGTTCCAGCCAGATCCACGCTAGCACGACGTGGCCGAACGCCTCCAGGTAGACCGACGCGTTCGCCAGGGTGAGCGCGGCGTCGCTGGCACTCCAGAGTTGTCGCGTCACGCGGTTCAGGCCGGACACCGCGCTATCCAGCGCATCGGCATACTGGACCAGGGCGCCTTGCCCGCACGCACGCGCCTGCGCGCTGGTCCGTCCGAAAGCATCGGTCAGCAAGCGCAAGGCCGCCCCGTCCTGCATGACGACCTTGCGGCCCAGCAGGTCCTGGCCCTGGATGCCATGGGTGCCTTCATGGATCGGGTTCAGCCGGTTGTCCCGGTAGAACTGCTCGACGTTGTATTCGCGCGTGTAGCCATAGCCCCCGTGGACCTGGATCGCCAGGCTATTGGCTTCCAGGCACCATTGAGACGGCCAGCTCTTGGCGATGGGCGTCAGGATGTCGAGCAGCAAACCAAGCTCCCGCGCCCTGGCCTGTTCGGACGCGGCAGCCGCCGCGCGTGCGTCGTCGACCAGTTTCGCGCAGTACAGGTTCAGCGCCAGCGCGCCCTCGGCATAGCTCTTCTGGGCCAGCAGCATGCGGCGCACGTCGGCATGCTCGACCAGCTTCACCTGCGCGCTGGCCGGGTCCTTGCCGCCGGGGCCGACCGGCCGCCCCTGCGGTCGGTTGCGTGCATAGTCCAGCGCATGCAGGTAGCCGGTGTAGCCAAGCGCCGCGGCGCCGAGCCCGACACCGATGCGGGACTCGTTCATCATGTGGAACATGCAGGCCAGGCCCTGGCCGGGCTCGCCCACCAGGTAGCCGATGGCGCCGCCCCTGCCGCCAGGGCGATATTTCGCGCCCTCGCCGAAGTTCAGCAGGCAGTTGGCCGTGCCGCGGTAGCCCATCTTGTGGTTCAGGCCTGCCAGCACCACGTCGTTGTGCTCGCCGAGCGTGCCGTCCTTATTGACGAGATGCTTCGGCACGACAAAGAGCGAGATGCCCTTCACCCCCGGCACCAGCTTGCCATCCGGCCCGGGAATCTTGGCCAGCACCAGGTGGACGATGTTCTCCGCCAGCTCGTGCTCCCCGCCGGAGATCCACATCTTGTTGCCACGCAGCCGGTACTGCTGCCCCAGCCACGACTCGCCCTCATACTCGGCGCGGGTCGTGACATCGGACAGCGACGACCCGGCTTGCGGTTCGGACAGGCACATCGTGCCGAAGAAGCGGCCTTCCATTTCCGGCCGCACGAACGCGTCGACCTGCGCCGGCGTGCCATGCGCAAGCAGCAGGTTGGCGTTGCCGATGGTCAGGAACGGATAGGTGGCGGTGCCGATATTGGCGGCCTTGAACCAGGCAAAACCGGCCTTCTCGACCACCAGCGGCAACTGCATGCCGCCAAGTTCGTAGTCCTGCCCGGCCGCCACCAGTCCGGCGGCGGCGAAGGCATCCAGCGCCGCCTTCACTTCCGGGATGACGGTGACCGTCTCGCCGTCGAAGTGCGGCTCGCACTGGTCGTTCTTCTTGTTGTGGGGCGCGAACAGGTCGGTGGCCATGCGCTCGCAGGTGTCGAGCACGGCATCAAAGGTCTCGCGCGAGTGGTCGGCGTGGCGTGGCATGCGCGTGAGCGCCTCCACGTCCAGCCATTCGTAGAGCAGGAAATCGAGGTCGCGGCGGGAGAGGATCAGGGACATTCGGCAGGCCTTTCGTTGCGCGGCGCCGGAAGAGACCGGGACGCCGGCGCGTTCATGTGTGCATGGATGCCGGCAATGCTGGCGGCATTCCGAGGTTGCCGTCCCCTCCCCCGATGGAAGGACCTTGCAACGGAACTTCCTGAAGCGCTTTGCCCCGCACGAGCCCTTCCCACAGGAGAGGGGCGGAATCCCGCCACGTCGCGCAAGATCGGGCACAAGCCCTCATCCCGCCAATGCGGATGGCACCCGCACCCGAAATCGTGGAACCCACCATGGACTACCAGTACTTTCTGCTCGACATCGCCGACAAGGTCGCAACGGTCACCATCCACCGCCCCGACAAGGGCAACGCGCTCTCGCCCGCCGTGCTCGAGGAGGTCATCACCATCTTCAACGGCCTGGCGCTCCGCGATGACGTCAATGTGATCGTCCTGACGGGCGGCGAGCGGTTCTTCTCCGCGGGCTTCGACCTCAACGAGATCCGCAAGCTGGAGAAAGTCACCAACGAGGCCTACACGGCACTCTTCCATCGCGCCTACCGCGCAGTGCTTTTCTGCCCGCAGCCGGTCATTGCCGCGGTTGGCGGCGCTGCCATCGCGGGCGGGTTCGACCTGACGATGATGTGCGACATCCGCTACGCGTCCAGCCGGGCCAAGTTCGGCCAGCGTGAAGTCGTGCTGGCGCTCACGCCGATCCTCGACCCGCTCTGGCGCATCATCGGCCTCGGCCGGGCCAAGGAAGTCGCGCTCACCGGCCGCATCTACGATGCCGCCGAAGCCGAGCGGATGGGCTATGTCAGCAAGGTGTTCCCGGAAGGCGAACTGCTGGCGTCGGTCAGGACCATCGCCGTGGAAATGGCCAGCTACGACCGGATGTGCCTGGCGGAATCCAAGCGCCTGTCCAACCAGTTGCTGAACCTGGACCTGGATGGCGCGATGCGGACCCAGGAATGGCTGTTCCGGACCTATATCGGCTCCGAAGAGAACCACCAGCGCATCGATGCGCTGCAAGCCCGCCTGGCCGCCGAGCGGCGCAAGTAAGAATAGAGGAGTACCGGCAATGAACGTCCTGATCGTATTCGCCCACAATGAGCCGCAATCATTCAACGCGGCAATGAAGAACCTCGCGGTCGAGGAATTCGAGGCCCAGGGACATCAGGTCCAGGTATCCGACCTGTACGCCATGCGCTGGAAGGCAGTGGCCGACCACGATGACTTCGGCAGCCGCGCCAACGCCGACTACCTGGTCTATGCACTGGAGCAGCGGCACGGCTACGAGAAGAAGACCCTGGCGCCCGACATCCTGGCCGAACTCGACAAGCTCGACTGGGCGGACCTGGTCATCTTCAACTTCCCGATCTACTGGTTCTCGATGCCGGCCATTCTCAAGGGATGGTTCGACCGCGTGATCATTTCGGGCAAGTGCTACGGCGGCATGCGTTTCTATGACCGTGGCGGATTGCGCGGCAAGAAGGCGATGCTGGCCGTCACCATCGGCGGACAACCGCACATGCTTGCCGGCGACGGCATCCATGGAGAGCTTGAGGAGATGTTGCGGCCGATCCTGCGCGGCACGCTGGGCTACACGGGAATGTCCGTGCTGCCGCCGTTCGTGGCGTGGCACGTGCCCTATATCAAGCCAGAACAGCGCACCGAGCTGCTCGGCCAGTATCGCCTGCGGCTGCGCCAGCTCGACAGCATCGAGCCGATGCGCTTCCCGTCGATGGACGATTTCGACGATATGCTGCGCCCGCGGAATCGGGCGGATGCACAACAGTCCGATTCCGCGCGCTGAGACGCGCATGTCCGGCACCACAACGACAACAGCAATCAAGGAGACCCGAATGGCTGCTTATGACACGCCGCGGAGTAACACGAGGCAACGCGGTGCCTCCATTGCCGCCCGGCTCGCCATCAGCCTGGCTGCCGTCGCGCTCGTACACGGCACGGCGATGGCACAGGCCGCCCCGGCCGCCCAGCCGCAGCCGGCCCCGCCGAAGCCGCCCACCGCCGCCACGCGCGCGGCCAACCAGGCCGTGCTGAACGAACTTCCGTTCCGGGACCGCCAGGACTTCGAGGACGCACGGCGCGGCCTGATCGCCCGGCCCGACCTGGCGGCCATGCGGACCGCCCACCACAACGTGGGCGCCAGCGTCGCGGCACTGAGCGCGCAGGTCGGCAACGACAAGCCGGCTCCCGACTCGGTCAACCCGAGCCTGTGGCGCAATGCGCAGCTCCTGTCCGACTATGGGCTCTACAAGGTCGCCGACCGCATCTACCAGGTTCGCGGCCTCGAGCTCGCGAACATGACGCTGATCCAGGGCGATACCGGCTGGATCGTGCTCGATACGCTGACCACCGCCGAAGCCGCGCGGGCCGCGTTCGAGTTCGCGTCGCAGCACCTGGGACGCCGCCCGATCGTGGCGGTGGTCATCAGCCATTCGCATGTCGACCACTACGGCGGCATCCGCGGCATCGTCGACGAAGCCGACGTGAAGGCTGGCAAGGTCCGCATCATCGCGCCGGAAGGCTTCATGGAAGAGGCGGTCAGCGAGAACGTGATCGCCGGCAATGCCATGAGCCGGCGCTCGGTCTACATGGGCGGCGCGTCCCTGCCCATCAATCCGCAAGGGCGGCTCGCTGCTGGCCTGGGCATCCTGAGCGTACCGGGCACCATTACACTGCTGCCGCCGACGGACACCGTCTCGAAGGATGGTCAGGAAATGGTCGTCGACGGCGTGAAGATGGTGTTCCAGCTCACGCCGGGCACCGAGGCGCCGGCCGAGATGAATACCTGGTTCCCGCAGTTCAAGGCCATGTGGATGGCCGAGAACACAACGGCCACCCTGCATAACCTGCTGACCCTGCGCGGCGCGCAAGTGCGCGACGCTACCAAGTGGGTCGACGGCATCAACGCCACCATTGCCAGCTTCGGCAAGGACATCGAGGTCAAGTTCCAGTCGCACCACTGGCCGATGTGGGGCCACGACCGCATCATCGACTACTTCGAGAAGCAGCGCGATCTCTACAAGTACATCCATGACCAGTCGGTGCGGCTGCTGAACGAAGGCTATGTCGGCACCGAGATCGCCGAGGCGGTCAAGCTGCCGCCGGAACTCGGCAATTTCTGGCCGAACCGGGGCTACTGGGGCACCGTCAAGCACAATACCCGAGCGGTGTATCAGCGCTACCTCGGTTACTACGACAGCAACCCCTCGTCGCTCGATCCGCTGCCGCCTGCATCGGCCGCGAAGAAGTATGTCGAATACATGGGCGGCGAAGCCGCCATCCTGGCGCGCGCCCACAAGGACTTCGACAACGGCGAATACCGCTGGCTGGCTGAAGCCCTGCGCCAGGTGGTCTATGCCAACCCCGGCAACAAGGAAGCGCGCGAACTGCTGGCCGATACCTACGAACAGCTCGGCTACCAGGCCGAGGCGCCGACGTGGCGTGCGGAATATCTGCAAGGCGCCTATGAGTTGCGCAACGGCGTGCCGAATGCGCGCCGCGTGCAGACCGCCAGTCCGGACACCATCCAGGCGATGCCGCCGGAGATGCTGTTCAATTACATGGCGGTGCGGCTGAATGGACCCAAGGCGGCCGGCAAGCATCTGGTACTGAACGTCGACCTCACCGATGCGCGGCAGCAGTATGCGCTGGTGGTCAAGAATGGCGTGCTCAACTACTTCCCGAAGGCCATGCCGAAGGCGGATGCGAGCCTGAAGCTGAGCAAGGTCACGCTGGAGCGGCTGCAGCGCCAGGACCTGAGCATCGACCAGGCCACGGCGTCCGGCGATCTCGCCATTTCCGGCCGGCGCGAGAGTGTGGAGCAATTGCTAGGCATGCTGGATACGTTCCCCTTCTGGTTCGGCGTAGTGACGCCGAATCCAGCGCCCCGCTAAGGTGTAAAGCGCCCTGCCGCCCCCCAAGGGGCGGCAGGGCGCGGGGCACGGTCACTTGGGTTCGATCGCCTCCCTCACCTTCGTCGTCACGACAATGCGGCGATGAGCCCAACTCCTTCGGGCAAGGGCGTCCCTCCCATTACTTCTTCTCGCCAGCAGGCAATCCTGTCCCTGCGCCCCAATGCAATACGGCCCGGCAGAAGCCAGGCCGTATTGCATCAAGCTAACAAAAGCGGACTTACGACACCCTTCGCCCCTTACCCGCCCAGTACTTCTCCCGCACCTGCCGGCGCAGCACCTTGCCGACGACGCTGACTGGCAGCGCCTCGACAAAGACCACCGACTTGGGCACCTTGAAGCGGCCGAGCCGGCCCTTGACGTGTTCGACCAGTTCCTCCGCCGTGACCTGCGCCCCGGCCTTGACCACCACTTCCGCGTGCAGCGCCTCGCCCCACTCTTCATGCGGCACGCCGATCACCGCCGAGTTCGATACCGCGGGGTGCGAGTTCAGCGCGGCTTCCACCTCGACGGCGTAGACGTTGAAGCCGCCGGTGATGATCATGTCCTTCTTTCGATCGACCAGGTACAGGAAGCCTTCATCATCGATATAGCCCAGGTCGCCCGATTTCCAGAATCCGTTCGAAAACTCCGCCGCGGTGGCTTCGGGATCCTTGTAGTAGCCGGAAATCGTGCCGCGGCAGCGCAGCCAGATCTCGCCGGTCGCACCTTGCTCCAGCTCGTTGCCGTCGTCGTCGACCACCATGATCTCCACGCCCGGCACGATGCGGCCCGCGGAGCCAAGCTGCTTCTCCGTGGCCGTCAGGTGATCCGCCTTGCCCAGCAGGCCGACGGCGTGCAGGATCTCGGTCGCACCGTAGATCTGCATGAAGATATTGCCGAAGCGCTCCTGCGCCTGGCGCAGCTTGGCCGGACTCATCGGCGACGCCCCATAGGCCAGCGTGCGCAGCGACGACAGGTCATACTGCGTGGCCTCCGGCATTTCCAGCATGCGGTAGATCATCGTCGGCACGAGCAGCGTGTTGGTGATCTTCTCGGCTTCGATGTTGCGGCAGAGCTGCGCCAGGTCGGGGATGTTCTGCGTTACCGTGCAGCCGCCGCGGAACAGCGTCGGCAGCAGGCCCAGGCCCGACCCATGGCTGATCGGTGCCATATGGAGGAAGCGCGTGTCCGCGTCATAGGCCTGTTCGCTCTCCATGTACATGGAATCGCGCATGGCCAGCCAGTTGTCCATCGTGTACGACGCGCACTTGCTCTTGCCGGTCGTGCCGCCGGTGAAGCGGTAGACCAGCGCATCGTTGCGCGTGTCATTCTCGATGCCGGGATTCTCGTCCGAAACTCCGTCCAGCAGGTCCCAGAAGTACAGCAGCCCATCGCGCGGCGCGGCCGGAGGATCCATGCAGACCACCGTCACGCCCAGGCCTTGCAGCATGTCGAAGTAGCGGTCCAGCAGCGCGTTCTCGATGAAGACCACCTTGGGGCGGATGAACTCCACCTGCCAGCGGTGTTCTTCCTGTGCATCGCGGTAGTTGGTGTAGGCAAGCGCCGCCTCGCCCTTCAGCGCCGTCCAGGCGTGCAGCAGCGCGATGTTGTCGTTCTCGAGGATGCACAGCCCGATGTCGCCGCGGTGCAGCTGCAGGCGGTCGCGCATCATGTTGACGATGCGGTTGGTCAGCGCATGCAGCTCGCGGAAGGTGTAGCGGCGCTGGCGCTCGATATTGACCAGCGCCTCGCGGTCGCCGAAACGCACGGCAAGATTGCCCATCGTGCGCGCGAAATTCATCTTCATCTGATGTCTCCTGCCTCTTTGAAGCGGCCACACGCCTGATCATCATGGCGTACGCCCGCGCGCATGTTAGGCGAAGGGAGCGTGGATCGCCCCCTCCCTTGACGGACGCGCGCAGGGCGTTGGCTGTCCATGTGAGGAATGTTAACGAAACGGGGGATGCTGCAATGCCGCATCCCCCGCTCGTCCTGCCGTTGCGTCATGCGGTGCAATGCGCCGCATGGCTCAGGCGCCTGCGCGAGGCGCGCCAAACGTCACGCCGCCTCAGGCCAGCCCGAAGATGCCGACGTGCTCGGTCGACTCCTCCACGCGCCACAGGCCGCCGCCGTTGCCCTGCAGGGCGATACGGGCGCCTTCTACCTGACGCTTGCCGCAGTTGCCACGCAGCTGCTCCACCAGTTCGAAGATCTGGCCGATGCCGGTCGCGCCGATCGGATGGCCCTTAGACTCCAGGCCACCCGACGGGTTGATCGGCAGCTTGCCGCCCAGGGTGGTCTCGCCGCGCTCGGCCATGGCGCCGCTGTCGCCCGGCTCGCACAGCCCCAGCGACTCCACGGCCAGGAGTTCACCGATGGCGGTAGCATCGTGGATCTCGGCCACATCGACGTCCTTCGGTGAGATGCCGGCCTGCTCGAACGCCGCCTTGCCGGCCAGGTGCGTGCAGCCGTTGTCGAAGTCGTCGGCAGCGCGCGCCGAGGCCGAACGCACGACGCTGGCCAGTACCTTGACGGCGCGCTTGCGGTCGAAGCCGTACTTCTTCAGGCCCGCTTCCGTGCACAGGATCGCGGCGGCGGCACCGTCCGAGATCGGCGAGCACATAGGCAGCGTAATCGGGTAGGTGATCGGCGGTGCCGCGAGAATTTCCTCGATCGTCATGGCATTGCGGTACTGCGAGCGCTCGTTATGCACCGAGTGGCCAT
>NZ_JBYOJP010000014.1:0-212620 GCF_057798975.1 Cupriavidus sp. 21MJTG02-4
TTACTCACCCGTTCGCCACTCGCCACCAGGCCGAAGCCCGTGCTGCCGTTCGACTTGCATGTGTAAGGCATGCCGCCAGCGTTCAATCTGAGCCAGGATCAAACTCTTCAGTTCAATCTCTGTGTGGGTCCGAAGACCCTCGCTCTTTCGAGCGGTCGCTCACTCTCAGAAAACTGACTGACCAGATCCGAAAATCCAGTCACGTTTTGCTGTGCGAGCACTGTATAACTTGTGAAGCTCCGAAGTCCGAAGACCTCGTGCGTCCGCTACCCAGCGCCCACACTTATCGGTTGTTTGGTTGTTAAAGAACTTCGCTGCCGGCTTTGCCGTTCAGCGCGCTGCGTTGTCTGCAGCAGAGAAACGAGATTATGTAGCACTTTCTTCGTTTCGTCAACCAGGCCAGCAATCTTTTTTGCTCCGGTTCGTCGTGCCATCTGCGCACCGCCGAACCACCCGATCAACCCCGCAACCCTTGCTACGTCTGCTTTGCAGCGCCGCGTTGTGTTGCGAGGGGGCGAATATTAGGCTGGATTTTCGGAGCTTGCAACAGCTTTGTCATACCGGCATGGCAACCCACCTCACCCTGCGTGTCCAAGCCATTGATCGATAAGGGAATACCGGGTTTTCCCCAGCACTGGCAAATCGGATACCCGAGGAATCTCCTCGGGTATTCCCCTATCAAGTTATCAGCGGTGCTTGAAATTCGGGCTACGCTTCTCGACGAACGCGGCCATCCCTTCCTTCTGGTCTTCGCTGGCAAAGGTCGAGTGGAACAACCGACGTTCGAAGCGAACACCTTCCGCGAGCGTGGTTTCGTACGCGGCGTTGATCGACTCCTTGATCATCATGACCACCGGCAACGAGAAACCGGCAATCGCTTCCGCTGCCGACAGGGCTTCGTCCATGAGCTTGTCCGCCGGCACCACGCGCGACACCAGGCCCGCGCGTTCGGCTTCCGCGGCATCCATCATGCGGGCGGTCAGGCACAGGTCCATGGCCTTGGCCTTGGACACCGCGCGCGGCATGCGCTGCGTGCCGCCGGCACCCGGCATGGTGCCGAGCTTGACTTCCGGTTGGCCAAATCGCGCGTTTTCAGCCGCAATGATGATGTCGCACATCATGGCGAGTTCGGAACCGCCACCGAGCGCGTAGCCCGCCACGGCGGCAATGATCGGCTTGCGGATAGTGCGGATCGTTTCCCAGTTACGGGTGATGTAGTCGCCCTTGTACACATCCATGAACGAATACTTGGACATCATGCCGATGTCCGCGCCGGCGGCGAAAGCCTTCTCGCTTCCGGTGATAACGATGGCACCGATGCCTTCATCCTTGTCGAACGCCGTCAGCGCGGCGCCCAGTTCATCCATCAGCGCGTCGTTGAGCGCGTTCAGGGCCTTCGGGCGGTTGAGCGTGACAAGCCCGACACGGCCGCGCGTTTCCACCAGGATGTTCTCGTACGACATGTCTTCTCCTTTGTCTGCAAACGGGTCAGATATTGGTCCGGTGGCAAGTCTGCCACGTTAGCCGCTTGTGTTGGGGCGGATTGCGCTGCCAGGCGAAGAGTCTCCCGGCTCGCAATCAGCTGGTACGAAGCGCTGACGACCTGGTCCACCTGCACGTCCTCGATCCGCGTCCCTGCCAATGGCTTGACGATACGCATGTCACCGCTATCGCCTGCCGGGCCGGTCACGTGCGACAGCGTCGGCCCGAAGATCGCGATGACTGGGGTGCGGTATGCCGCCGCGACGTGTGTAGGCCCGGTATCCGTGCCGATCAATAGATCCGAGTCGGCGATAAGCGCCATCATTTCGGGCAAGGAGGTTTTCCCGCAGAGATTTACGACGCCAGGAAACTTGCCCGCAATCTGCGCGACATGCCTGGCTTCCGCCGGCGTTCCGATCAGCACGGGTTGATGGTGGGGAAAGAAGCTCGACCAACCTTCCAGTAGCCCAACCCATCGCTCCACCGGCCAGAGACGCGCATTCGCCCGGTTGTGATAGAAGGAACTGTTTCCCGTGTGCAGGCAGATAAAAGGCGCTTCCAGGCCAATGCGCGCGCGGATGTCGATATCCGGCCTTCTCAGGGAGGGCATCGCACGACGGGCGATATGGTCCGGGGTGCAGTAGGCCAGCAGCCGCTGAATTACCATCGTTCTGTGGGTATTCGGCGGATCCACGTCCTGACGCACCTTATAGACCTTGACCTTGTGGGCCGCCGGGAAAAACCAGCTCAGGCTAGGGAAAAAATCCGTTCGGTTGATGGTCAGGTCCAGTATCAGGTGGTATGGATATCGCAGCAGCGCTCGGCAGAGTATCTGCCACTTGTATGGGTTCAGCAGCAACGGAAGCCTGGGACCGCCGCGCAAGATGAGGACGCGAGAGATGCGGGAGTCGTGCTCGAACAGATCGCCAGACCGGTGTTTCAGCAGCAGGTCGATCTCAATATCGTTCCCATAGGTTTCGCGCAAGGCATCGATGGATGCACTGGCCCACACGACATCACCCAGGCCGCCAATGCAAAGAACCAGTGCCCGCGGCCTTGATTTCCCGTTAGCCAATTTCGTTTTTTGCAGCATTGACTCTCCCGCGATCCTGTTGGACGAAATATCCGCCAGCCGTCGCCCCGGAAAAGGGCGTCGATCCTTGTTCGCATATGAAGACAGGCAAAACATATTTTGGTTGCCTGCAAATAGCTTATTTTGGCGTCTCGCGGGTCACCTACCCAAAAAATGACGTTCATAAAGCATATTTTTGGCCGCACGCAGGCGGCCTGCCTTCAAACATAGGCGACGGGAAGGGATGAGGAAGCGTGCGCATCCCGAAGGTGGGATACCGGCCGGCTTCGGCGGAGCCAGAGCGGCCAAGTCAGCCGCGCAACAATAAGGGCGCCAGTGGCGCCCTTAATGAATAGATAGCCGAGGAACTCCTTCCCCGGGTAAGCGCCACCGCAAGATGTTCGATCTCATGCGGTGGCCGAACACTGGATCAAAGCATGTGCGCCAGGAATTCCCGCGTACGTGCATGGGCCGGTGCGCCGAACACCCGCTCGGGCGGCCCTTCCTCAAGGATCCGGCCCTCATCCATGAACACAACATGATTGGCCACTTCGCGGGCGAAGCCCATCTCATGCGTGACGACGAGCATGGTCATATGCTCGTCTGCGAGTTGCCGCATGGTCCGCAAGACTTCCCCGGTCAGTTCCGGATCGAGCGCGGAAGTCGGCTCGTCGAACAGCATGATGTCGGGTTCCATCGCCAGGGCCCGCGCGATGGCCACCCGTTGCTTCTGCCCGCCGGACAGCCGCGCGGGGTAGTTGTCCCGCTTGGCCAGCAGCCCGACCTTGCGTAGCAACTCCTCCGCCTTGGGCACTGCGGCATCGCGCGACAAGCCCTTGACGGTCATCGGCGCCTCGATGATGTTCTGCAGCACCGTCATGTGCGGGAACAGGTTGAACGACTGGAACACCATGCCCATCTTGCGGCAGATGCGTCGTACTTCCGCGTCCGCCACGTACTTGGCGGCTCCGTCCGGCCCCGGGCTCGCCAAGGCCTCGCCCTCGATTTCGATGGTGCCGCGGTCAATCACCTCAAGATGGTTGAGGCAGCGCAGCAGCGTACTCTTGCCCGAGCCCGAAGGCCCGATCACCGCCGTGACATCGCCCTTGCGCAAGGTCAGGGAGACCCCGTGCAGGACTTGCAGCGGCCCGAATGCCTTGACGATGTCCCGCGCCGCGACCATGACGCCGGGCGCGCGATCGGATCCGGCCGCGACCGGGTCAGTCATCATGTTTGGCATAGCGTGTCTCGAGGTGCTGGAAGAACCAGGTCAGGATCAGCGTCATCACCAGATAGAAGAGCGCGGCGACCAGGAAAGGCGTGGTGGTGAAATCGCGCTGGACGATGCCGCGCGCGGTGCGAAGAATATCGTTGAGCGCCAGGACGTAGATCAGGGACGTGTCCTTGATCAGCGTGATGGTCTCGTTGCTGACCGGCGGCAGGACGCGGCTGACCATCTGCGGCAGCACGACGCGCCGCATGGTCTGGAAGTAGTTCATCCCCAGCGCCTTGCTGGCTTCGTACTGGCCGCGGTCGACCGACTTGATCCCGGCGCGGAAGATCTCGGCGAAATAAGCCGCATAGTTCAGCGCGAACGCGACCACTGCCGCGGGAAAGTCCGGCAGGCGCACGCCGACAACCGGCACGAACGGCAGCGCGAAATAGATGAACAGCATCTGCAGCATCAGCGGCGTGCCGCGCATCAGCCAGATATAGCCGTTGACGAGGCCGCTCAGCAACGGCCATTTCGAGATCCGTGCCAGTGCGAGCGCCAGCCCCAGCGGTACCGACAGGGCGAGCGTGATGGCGAACAGTGTGAGGGTGACTTTCGCACCCTGCGCCAAAGGCGACAGAAGGGATAAGACGTAATCCATGCTTGCGCGGATGGAATGGGCTCGGGTCCAGTCGCGGGGCCATTGCTATCTTGCCGGCGCCCGGACCGCGATAAGGCGCGACGCCGCGCGAAATCGGCGCGGGACGTCGCGAGAGTTCAGAATTACTTGGTGATGTCGGCGCCGAACCACTTCGTGGCGATGCGGGCGGCCGTGCCGTCTTCCTTCATCGAACCCAGGGTCTTGTCGAGCTTGCCGAGCAGTTCGGCGTCGTCCTTGCGCACGCCGACGCCGTAGTCTTCCGTGCCGAAGTTCTCGTCCAGCACTCGGTATTCGCCGGCGCGCTTGCTGATGAGATAGCGGCCCACCACTTCATCCACCACGATCGCATCGAGGCGGCCGGTCGACAGGTCCATCAGGGCAGTCACGTTATCGCCGAAGGTCTTGAGTTCCTTCAGGCTGGCTGCGACCTGGGCTTCCTTCTTGATCGCATCGACCGCGCTGCTTCCGTCCTGCGCACCAACGATGCGGCCGGCCAGGTCGGCCTTGGTCTTCACCGGCGACTTGGCGCCGACGATGACGATCTGGTGGTTCGTCATATAGGGGGCGGTGAAGCTGATGTTCTGCTTGCGCTCTTCCGTGATGGTCAGGCCGTTCCACAGGACATCCACGCGCTTGCCGTTGAGCTCGGCTTCCTTCGCGCTCCAGTCGATCGGCTTGAATTCGACCGTCATGCCGAGGCGGTGGCTCGCTTCCTTGGCCATGTCGATATCGAAGCCGACGAGTTCGTTGTTGCTGTCGCGAAAGCCCATCGGCGGGAAATTGTCGTCGAGGCCAACAACGATCTTGCTGGCGGCCACGGGCGCGGTTTCCGTGCCGGCGGCCGGGGCCGCTTCCTTCTTGCCGCATGCCCCAAGCAGCGCAACGGTCGAAATCAGGAGGAGTGCAGCGAACTTCTTCATGGGGGTATCCATTGCAAATAGACAGGCCGCCGGCGTCCGGGTACGGAGACCGGCAGGTTTCAGGTTATTGTCAGCAGCGCGATTATAGAGCGTTGCCCGGCCCCGGCATTGCGGGGGGCGCCGGCAATCGCCCAAACCATCCAGGCCTGCCACCGATAAGGCACCCGGGACCGCTCACGTTCGTGCGGGCTCGCCCTCCCTGGCAGACGCCGCAGCCTGTCTAAAGGCTGGAACTGTTGTGATTCAAGCCTTGCTCGAATGCACCTTTCGAACGATCCTTGTTTGCAGGAAGAGCCGCCGTCGTTCCTGCCGACGGCAACCCTGTTACCACCGTCCCCCTTAGAACTTGTGGCGAATGCCCGTGACAAGCACCGCCTGCCGGTCGTTGCCAGAGGGAGCGAACAGGTAGATGTCCGCCCTGGCCGAATGGGCGCGCTGGTAGACCCCATAGACATAGAGATCCGTCCGCTTCGAGAAGGCGTAGTCCAGGCTCAGCTGGCCCATATGCCATTTCGGACGGCTGTCCACCCCGCTGTAGCTGCCGTCGGTAAAGACGTAGGCGGCACCAAGCGTGAGCGCGGGCGTCAGGCTATAGCTAACGTTGACGTCATAGTTGTTCAGCCGCAGGCCGGTGCCGTCCTGATAGCGGTACCGGGACGTGGTGACCAGGGCATTGACCCTGGCAGCACCGAAACTGTATCCGGCCCCGACGCCGCCCACGCGCTGCCGCTCGACACCGGCCGCCGGCGACAACGGACTGGAGTGGAACAGGACGAACGGCGCGCCGGCATAGTCGTCGGTCACCGCGCCACCCGGGTTGCTGCTGGCGACCAGGCCCGGATTGTCCAGCTGCATGTAGGCGCCGGCCAGCTTCAACGCGCCGCTCGCGTACGTAGCACCAAGGCTGAAGGAACGGTTGTTGGCCGCCTTGCTGGCGTCCGACATGGCGTAGCTCGCTTCCATCCGCAAGCCACCCCAGGCCGGGGAGATGTACTTGACCGCGTTGTTGTGCCGGAAGGTCCCGAACACGTTGTCGTTGTCGCCGATATGCGTGGCCAGTCCCCCGGCCGCCACGGGGGCCGACATGCCGCCAAGCGTGTCGAACACCGCATCGTACTGACGCCCGAGCGTCAGCGCGCCATAAGCATCGTGGTCAAGCCCCACGTACGCCTGCCGGCCGAACAGGCGGCCGCCCTGCTGCGACTTGCCGTCGTCGAGCGCGAAGCCGCTCTCCAGCACGAAGATGCCCCTGGCGCCGCCACCCAGCTCCTCGGTGCCGCGCAGCCCCCAGCGGTTGTTCTGCATCGTGCCGGGCACCATCTTCGCGGACGCGTGGCCACCTTCATTGCTGACGTAGGCAACGCCGACGGAAAGCAGCCCGTACAACGTCACCCCGTCCTGCGCGTGCGCCGGCCCGCACAGGCCAAGCGCACCACCCGCACCGAGCAACGCGAGCCCCTTTTTCAACTCGTTTCTCATGCCATGTCTCCCCATATTGTTTTCCGCACGGAAGCCAGCCTGCCCGTCCCCATGGACAGCGCAGGCGCGAGCGCGCCCCGTGCCCGGCGCGCGAGCATTTTTTTCACGACAACCCGGATTTGGCGCGAAGGCGGCAAGGACGGCGTGCGTGGATCAGGCCACGCCGGCCAGCGCCCCCGGCGGCCTTACATGAACAACTGGATCGAAGGCAACGCGGCGTCGCAGTTCAGCAGGTTCACGCGCTTCTGACGGATCTTGAGGATGCCGCCCTGCAGCACCAGCCTGTGTTCCGCGGTACAGGCGTACATCTGCTGTTCATCGCCGCGGGTCTCCACGTAGATGTAGCGCGTGCGCGTCAGGTAGACGTTCTCGTCGCCGCGACTAGCCAGGATCTCCGGACACTGCAGGACATGCAGGCAACGGCTTTGCGGCTGGAGCGAGAATGCGCGCGGATTGCGCATGCGTTCGATGCGCAACTGCAGCAGCAGGCGGTCTTCATACATCAGCGACGCGTGGTCGATGCCGTCCTGCTGGTCCGGCACGAGCGGAATCCAGTAGTGGCCGTCTTCCGCAAACAGGTCGAGCCACTCCTCGAAGCGCCTTTCGTCGATCAGCCGCGCCTCCTCGTAGACGAATGCGATCAGATCGTCCCTGCCCGGCGGCGTGGTCTGCGGGAGCTGGCTCATTTTGTCTCTCCTGTCTTGTATTCCGGCGCCATGTATCGGGCCCACGCACGGAACTGGTTGCGCATGGATATCTCGCTGGTGCCGTTGGCGGTGATGTCGGTCTGGCCGAGTTCGCCTGCATCGAAGTTGCGGTGCAGGCTCACCCATTCGTTGCCGGTGGCGCGCAACCCTTCCTGCATCGCGCGATAAGCGTGCAGGTCGTCATGGCCAACCACCGACATCGGCGAGTTGATCAGCCGCGTGTACACCAACGTGCGCCGCAGTAGGTCCGCGGGCGCGCCTTTTGGCCGGAACGTCCATGACTCGATGACAGTCTTGTTTGCCGCGACGGGCCGGACCACGCGAATCGCCTGGATCGCGCCCTTGATGGTCACGCTCGGATAGAAGATCGTGTTGTGGCGCACCGTGGACAGGATCCCGGCTGCCCGCTCCGCCCCGTAGGCTTGCGCCATGCTCGCCTCATACTCGGGCAGGCCGACATAATCGGCGTGCAGCGACACCGCTCCCACGCCGGTGTAGCTATGGCCATTGGCAAACACCCTGACCCCCATCTCGTCGGAAAACGCATAGCCGGACGTGAATGGCACGAGCTGCTCGATCACCATTGGCCTGGGCTCGTCTTCCGGCTTGTCCGCCCAGAGCTGCCTGGCCGTACCCGCCGACGACTCATGCGCCACCATGGGATGCATGGTGTCATTCAGGTTCTCGACGAACATCTTCCAGTTGCAGTCGTGGGTGTAGCGCAGCACGCCGCCCGCGATCTCCAGCTGTCCTTCGGGCGAGCGGTCGGCCATGTTGTCGATGGAGGACAGCGCCGCGCCAAAGTACGCTTCGAAACCAGGTCCTTCGTCGGACAGCCGGGCAAAGATGAAGCCGCGGTAGTTTTCCACGTGCCGCAGCGCGCCCATGCCCCGGCTTGCCGGGCAGGCATCCAGGCTGGTGCCCTGGTAGCCCTGCCTGAGCGGAATCGACAGCAGCGAACCATCGGTCTTGTACGTCCACGCGTGATAAGGGCAGCGGAAAAAGCGGCCGGTATTGCCGCTCGCCTCGGACACCAGCTTCACGCCCTTGTGCGCACACCGGTTGTGCAATACCTTCACCGTGCCGTCTGGCTGCCGCACCATGACGACGGGCTGCGCGGCAATTTCCGCGGTGATGAAATCGCCGGCCTCCGGCACCTGGCTGTCATGCCCCACATACACCCACGCCCGCGACCAAAGCCGCTCCATCTCGAGCGCGAACACTTCCTCGTCGATATAGACGTCGCGATGCACCTGCTGGTCCTGCACCAGCTGTCGCAATGCTTCGGAATTCTCCCGGTATTTGCCCATTTTTCTCCTCCTACCTTGTTCATGCATCGAGCACCAGGCGCTGGCAGCTGGCACGCGACACGCAGATCTGCATGACATGGCCGCCCTGCCTTTCGGCCTCGGAAAGACAGTAGTCGCGGTGGTCGACCTGCCCCGCCATGACAGGGGTCGCGCACACGCCGCACTCGCCGCGCTTGCAGTCGTAGAGCGGATCAAGACCGGCAGCCAGCATGACGTCCAGGATCGTCTGCCCGGTCTGGACCGTCAGCACGCGGCCGGACTGGCGCAGCTCCACCTCGAAGCTGCTGTCCGAGGCGCTCGCGGGCGGCGCCGAGAACAGCTCGAAGTGGATGTCCTCGCGCGCCCAGCCCCCTTGCGACGCAATGGCCAGTACCGCGTCGATCATGCCGCCCGGGCCGCATGCGTAGATCGGCTGCCCCGGCTTCAGGCCTGCGAACAGCGCCGCAAGATCCAGCGCCGGCAGCGAGCCCCGGTCGGCGTAAAGCTTCAGGTTGCCCTGCGCGAGCACGGCCAGTTCGGCGACGAATGCCAACTGGTCGGGGTCTCGCGCGCTGTAGTGCACGCGATAGCGACGGCCAGCGGCCGACAAGGCGGCCGCCATCGAGACGATGGGCGTCACGCCGATGCCGCCAGCGATCAACACCGCATCTTCGGCATCGACGTCGAGTGCAAACGCGTTGATAGGAAAGCTCGTGACCAGCCGGCTGCCGCGCTTGACCTGCGCGTGCATCCACTGCGAACCGCCCTTGCCGGCGTCGTCGCGCCGCACCGCGATGCGATAGGCGAGCGGCGCCGCGGTAGCGCCCGGCGTGGCATCGCCATTGACCAGCGAGTAGTGCCGCCAGTCCTGGGTTCCGCCGGGTGCTACCTGCACCCGCAGGTGCGCGCCGGCCCCGAAGGCGGGCAGGGCCTTGCCAGCCGGATGCCGCAGGCGAAACTCGCTGATCGTGTCGGTCAGCGCGACTACGTCCTCAACCACCAGTTCCAGCGTCGATTCGGAGATTGTCATGTGCTGCTCCCGCACGGGTCCTTTGCACCGGCAGCGGTGCACGCGGCTGGCGTGATGTCCGCCGTCATCTGCGCGGCCCATGCGCGATACTGGTTGCGCATCAGCAGCTCGTTGGTGCCGCTCACCTCCTGGACCGGCGCCAGCCGCTCATCGTCGCGATACTCGCGATGCAAGCTGATCCAGGGGTTGCCCTGCGCGGCCAGCGACGTCTGGATGCCTTCGAAGATGTGCAGGTCATCGTGTGCCACCACCGACATCGGCGAAAAGGTCAACCGGTTGTACGTCAGCGTGCGTTGCACGAGTTCCTGCGGTGCTCCCTTCGGTGCCAGGGCCCAGATTTCCACCAGGGTCCGGTCGACCGCGAGTGGCTTGATCACGCGCAGCGTCTGCGGCGAGCCCTTGAGCGCCAGCGACGGGAAGAAGACCACGTTCTGCGGCGAGAAGCCCAGGATGTCCTGCGTGCGTTGCGCGCCGTGAGCCTGTTCCATGGCCCGCTGGTAGTCCTCCGGAATGCCATATCCCGAATGAATGCTGGCATGGGTGCCAAGTACGCTGTGCCCGTTCGGATAGACGCGTGCACCGGTTTTCGCGAAGAACTCGTAGCCGGACCCGAACGGCATCAACTGCGCCAGCGCCATCGATTCCGGTGCGTCGTCGGGCTGTGCGTCATGCACCGACTTCGCTGTCGCCGACACCGACTCGTGCGTCGACACGGGATGCACGGAGTCATTGACGTTCTCCAGGTACATCTTCCAGTTGCACCGCATGACGCTGCGCAGGCAGCCGCCGGTGATCTGCAGTTCGCCGTCTGGCGAGCGGTCCGCCAGGTTGTCGAGCACCGGCAAGACCGCACCGAAGTACTCAGCCAGGCCGGGGCCGGTGTCGGACAGGCGCACAAAGACGAAGCCGCGGTATACGGCAACCTGCGGCGTGACGAGTCCTGCCCCCGACTCGCACGCATGCATGCGGGTGTTCTCGTAGCCGTTCTTCAGCGGCACGGCCAGCAGCGCCCCGTCCGTCCGATACGACCAGGCATGGTAGGGGCAGCGGAAGAACTTGCCGGTGTTGCCGTGAACCTGGCACACCAGCCGCGCGCCCTTGTGGGCGCAGCGGTTCATCAGCACCCGCACGCTGCCATCGTCGTGGCGCACCATGATCAGCGGCTGTCCGGCGATCTCGGTCGTGTAGTAGTCGCCCCGGTTGGGTACCTGGCTTTCATGGCCGACGTAGTTCCAGCTGCGCAGGAACAGCCGCTCGCGTTCGAGCTGGAACAGTTCTTCGTTCAGGTACACGTCCCGGTGGACCCGGTCCTCCTGCACCAGCGCGCGAATGGCGCCGGCATCGTCCCGGTAGGATGTCATGTCGATGCTCCTTGCGCTTCGGCCCCGGAACCTGCTGTCCGGGCAACGAAGCGGCATGTGGCGTGCCCGTGCATGGCGGCACACGCGACTTCCTCAACTTGTACCGGCCGCCCCAGCACGATCCCGGCAATCGTGCGGAACATGCCGGAGATCGGCGCACACACGGGTCGCCCTGCGGTCCCAAAGCCGGCGGCGAACGGACTGTTGAAGACGTTGAGCGCAAGGCCGTCCTCGATCCGCTCGAAATCCCAGCGCCCCCACCCGAGTGCAGGCGAGGTCTGGTAGATCAGATCCAGCAGCGCGTCGCCGGTGTCCGCCCCATCGCCCGGATCACCCATATCGCCCGTACTGCGCGGGAGGCCTTCCA
Source organism: Cupriavidus sp. 21MJTG02-4 (assembly GCF_057798975.1). Classification (NCBI taxonomy): domain Bacteria; kingdom Pseudomonadati; phylum Pseudomonadota; class Betaproteobacteria; order Burkholderiales; family Burkholderiaceae; genus Cupriavidus; species Cupriavidus sp. 21MJTG02-4. The sequence continues at coordinate 11,582 of NZ_JBYOJP010000014.1, forward strand.
GATAGGCCAGTATGCTGCGCTTGCCATGCTCCGCGGTGGACTCGGCGAAGGCCGCCAGCGCGAGATGGCGCGTGTCGTCATCGAGCCGCCGCAGCATTCCCATCAGCACATCGGGGCGCATCATCAGGTAGCGGCGATCCTGGTCGCGCACCTCGCCGCGAACCGGATCGAACTGCAGGCGCTGTGCCAGAGGCACGGCAAGCGGAGTAGCAACGGTAGTCATCGGGTTCGGTCCCATCGGCTCAGACAGGGTCCGCACGCCGCGCTTCGCGCGGCAGTGTCTCTGGCGTGAACAGCAGCGAGATCACCGTAATCAGTCCCAGCAAGATCAGGTAGATCGCGACCGGTGTTGCCGAGTGGTACTTCGCCAGCAATGCGGTCGCGATCATCGGCGCCACCCCGCCGCCGATCACCGACGACAGCTCGCGGCCGATCCCCATGCCCGAGTAGCGCACCTCGGTCCTGAACAGCTCGGCCATATAGCTCGGCTGCACGCCCACCATGGCGGCCAGTACCACGGTGTCGGCCAGCACGTAGGCCAGCAGCACCAGCAACGGCTCGCGGGTATCGATCAGCCAGAAGAACGGGAACGCCACCAGGATCAGGCCAATGGCACCCGCCATGTACACGGTGCGCCTTCCGAGCCGGTCCGAAAGGCGGCCATACGCCAGCGCCGTGACGGTGACGAGCATCATCGAAATGGTCAGCCCTTCGAGCATGACTTGGTTCGGAATGCCGCGATAGGCGCCGTACGCGAGCGAGAAAGCGAAGAAGATGTACGACGCGCCGCCTTCAGCCATGCGCAGCCCCACCACCATCAGGATCTGCTTCGGCTGCTTGCGCAGCACTTCGACCACCGGCAAGCGCGCGCCATGTCCGCTGCGCTTCGCCGCGACGAACTCCGCGCTCTCGGGAATCCGGCTGCGGATGTAGTAGCCCACCACGACCAGCACGACGCTGGCCAGGAACGGAACGCGCCATCCCCACGCCATGAAGTCATCGGCCGGCAGCTTCTGCGCGAGCCAGAATGCGCCCGCCGACAGCACGAAGCCGACGGTCGCGCCGCTCGGGCTCCACGCGGACAGGAAGCCGCGCCGCGCGGGGGGCGCGTTCTCGCTGATGATCAGGATGCTGCCGCTCCATTCACCACCGGCCGCCAGTCCTTGCAGGAAGCGCAGCGCTACCAGCAGCACCGGCGCCCAGATGCCGATCTGCTGATAAGTGGGCAGGAGGCCCATCAGCGCCGTGGCCAGTCCCATCACGACCAGCGTCAGGACCAGCACCAGCTTGCGGCCATAGCGGTCGCCCAGGTGGCCGCAGATCACGCCGCCGAGCGGGCGGGCCACGAAGCCGACCGCAAAGCCGCCAAACGCCGCCAGGGTGCCTACCAGCGGATCCGTGCCGATCGGAAAGAACAGCTTGCCGAAGATCAGCGCGGCGGCGGTGCCGTATAAAAAGAAGTCATACCATTCGAGTGCCTGTCCGACAATCGACGTGATGATGGTCCTGCGTAACGTGACGCGTTGCTGGTCGGCAGCGCGCGGCATGCCGGTAGCGGTCAGCCCTTCTTCGATACTCATTTTGTCTCCCCTTGTCTGTTCATGAAATGCTGTCGTGTATGCGTTGAGCTACGGTTCGGCGGTATCCCGCCACGCCTGCACGGTGTCGTCGATGGCGGGAGCCGGAATTCCCATCGGGAAAGGCCAATCCGACCCGAACAACACGTGCGAAGCGCCAAACACTTCACTGGCCAGCCGAAGCCCCGCTGGCTGGTGCGCGATGCAATCGGCATAGAACCGCTTTGCCGCCTGCAGCGGCGGCTCGATCTGCGCCGGCACGCCCGGGCGGCCGCTCTCCAGCCCGCGCTGCAGGCGTCCGCACGCAGCCGGGAACAAGCCGCCGGCATGTGCCAGGCAGAAGCGGATATGCGGGTACTGGCGCGGGATATCGGCCATGACGAGCTGGGACGCCGCCACGGCGGTCTCGTATGGATTGCCGAGCAGGTTGTCGAGGTAGCACCGCGCCAGCCTGCCGTCGCCACAATGGCCCGGGTGGATGAAGACGAAAGCCTCGCGCCGGTCCAGCAGCTTCCATAGCGGCCGGTGCGCCGGGTCGCCGTAATCGATCGCGTCCGTGCCGCCGGCGGCCAGCGCAAAGCCGGCGCAGCCCGCGGCTGCGTAGCCGCCGGCAAGATCGCGCGCCAGCGCGGCATGCTCCATCGGCAGATGCAGCAGTGCGCCAAGCTGCGCCGGGTGGCGCGCGGCAATGGCCATCAACCCGTCGTTCAGGTAGTGCGCCCAGGCCGCCGCAGCCGCCGCGTCAAGGTGCTGCCGGTACAGCGGCGGCGGCACCGAGACCAGCGCACGCTGCACGCCGTTGGCCGCCATCCAGGCGAGCAGCCGTTCGGGGTGATACAGGTCAGGCACCTTCAGCAGATGGCCGTCGACTTCCATCACGGCGTCGTCGTGCCGCCACGCAACGCCTTTGAGCCGCTGCAGTGCCGCTGCGTCGACCGGCACGAGATGCGCATGCACATCCAATGCAATGGCGGACATGGCTTCCTCCCTGGTTTCGTGGCAGTTCATGCGTGCCCTCACCGAGCCTCGAGGTTGGCGTTCATCTCGCCGCCCCAGAACTCCGGCGACCATTCCGGCCCCCAGACGTAAGGCAGCACCGACCAATCGCGGCTGGTCCACTGGTCGCTGATCTTGTCCATGTCGGCGTAGTACTCGACCCAGCTTCCCCACGGATCGCGCACGTACTGGAACAGGTTCGACGCCAGCGCGTGGCGGCCCGGACCGAAGCTGTCCTTGTAGCCGGCCTGCTGCATGCGCCACGCGCCAAAGCCGATGTCGTCGATGCCGCCGACCTGGAAGCTCGCGTGCTGGAAGCCGCGATGCGTGCTTTCGATCAGGCCGAAGCAGTGGTGGTCGATCACGCCCGTCCCGGCGGCGAGAAAGCTCACCTTGCCGATGGCGCGGTCGGCCACGCGCATGCCGAGCGTCTCGCACAGGAAACGCTCCGCGCTGGCCAGTTCCGGCGTGAAGATCAGCACGTGGCCGAGCTTCAGCGGCGGACGTCCGCGGCCCAGCTCCTGCCATGCCGCGATATCCACGCGCTCTCGCCAGCCCGCATCGTCCGGCCCCGCCGGTTGCTGCCGGCTCGCCCCGGGGACATGCGGGCTCAGGTTGATCCACGTGCCCCACGGGTCCTGAAACCAGAGCCCGTCGCGGTGGCCGCCCGGCGGCGCCTGTTCGTGGACCGCGAGCCCGGCGCGCGTCAGCCTGTCGATGAAGGCGCCGCGCTCCAGCGCATCGAAATAGAACGAGAGGTGATGCAGGCGCTTGCCCGTCGCCGCCGACAACACCAGCTCGTCGTTAGTGCGGCCAGGCGAAGACATCAGCACCGCATCGGGCAGCACCTGCGCCACTTCGAGGCCGAAGGTCTCGTAGAACGCCTGCGCGGCGGCAAGGTCTGGCACTTCCAGCCCGAAGCCGTTCAGGCCGAGCACTCTGGGTCCGCTCATCACTTGGAACTCCCTTGCGGCGCGCGCGCGCCGACGATGGATGCATAAAGGTCTTCGGCACGCCCCGGCGCGATCGGCACGATCGCGGCAACGTGGTCATCGGGGCGGATCAGCACCAGCGTGCCGTCCGGCACGCCCAGGCGCTCGCGCAACTGGTTGCCCACGTCGAGCAGCGCGCGGTCACGCAGTCCGGAGTCGTGCGGGGCGTCCCAGCGCGACACCACGTAGTGCCGCAGTGCCGGCGACGTGTTGTGCGGGATCTCCGGCTGGCGGCGCACGTCGGCGAAGTACAGCGCCAGGAAATTGCCGTCGACCAGGTCGTGGACCCTGACGGGACGGCCGGCCGGGCCATGCAGGATGAAATCCGGAATACGCTCGCCTACCCGCAGCGGCGGCGGCTCGGCTTCGGTGCGGATCATCGACCAGTCGCCTGTGCCGCCGATATCCAGACGCACGCCCAGCAAGGTGCGCGTATAGGCGTTGCCCCAGTCCTGCAGCGCCGCGCCAGGATTCGCATCACCCTGCATGGCCATGTGGTGGCGTGCAGCCTCTGCCATTTCTCCGGCGCCTTCGGACGCCACCGGGCGCTGTTCGCGTTCGTAGCCGTCGAGCAGGCTGCTGTCGGCCCAGCCGCGCAGCACCCATGCCAGCCGCCACGGCAGGTTGATGGCATCGAGCACGCCGGTGTTCAGGCCAAGCGCCCACATCGGCGTGATCAGGTGTGCCGCATCGCCCATCAGGAAGGCGCGGTCGCGCCGCCACTGGCGCGCGATGCGGTGATGCACGCGGTACGTCACCCGTCCGAGCAATTCCACGTTGTCGACGTTGCCGATGAAGCGCAGGACCTTGCTGCGCAGTTCTTCATCGGTGGGCTCGTCGACATCCTTGGCAAGCGGATACAGGAAGCGCCAGCAGTGCGGCTGCCGCACCAGGATCATCCACTCCTGCGCATCCGAGAAGTAGGCAAGGTATGGGTAGTCGCGCGGGTTGGCTACGTCGAGATCGACCTTGAGGTCCACCAGCATGTAGCGCACATCGAGCGACACGCCGTCCACCGGCACGCCGCATTGCGCGCGCACGGTACTGCGGCCGCCGTCGCAGGCCAGCAGGTAGCTGCCTTCGAAGCGCCGCATGCCTTGTGGGGTTTCGAACTCCGCCACCACGCCGTCGGTCTCGGACCGGAACGAGACCAGCCGGTGCTGCATCAGCAGGCGGCCCTGCGGCGCCTGCTGCACGGCATCGCGCAGGATTGGCTCCAGGTGATGCTGCGGCAGGTTGACGACGAACGGGTAGCGGGTTTCGTCGCGCAGCACGGCCGTGCGCACCGATGCGTGCGCGACGTTGGATTCGCGCTCGATTTCCCCGATCTCGTCCACGCGCAGTGCGCGCTCCAGCACGGCATCGGCCACGCCGTAGCGGCGAAACGCCTCCAGCGTACGGGTCAGGATGGTTCCGGCCTTGGTGTCCAGGGACAGGCTGGCGTCTTCCTCGAAGATCACGAACGGGATGCCGTAGTGCGCAAGGCCGAGAGCCGTGGTCAGGCCGACGGGACCGGCGCCCACGATCAGTACAGGTTGCATGGGTTGCTCTCCGGTGGAGGTCATGACGCGGCCCCAGCCTGTTCGGTGGCCGGATAGGCGTAGTCCCGGCTCAACATCGACGCGGTCATGGTGGCGGCATCCGACAACAGGAACATCAGCGGCCCGGCCACGTCTTCCGGCCTGCCCACGCCCAGCGTGGAGGCCCAGTGCGAGTCGTCGTTGCCGGCGTTGGCCTGGCGATACTGGGGCGTGTCGATCACGCCCGGCGCGATCAGGTTCACGCGTACCCGGTGCTGCGCGACTTCCTTGGCCACGCTCTTGACGAAGGCAATCAGCGCCGCCTTGCTGGCGGCATAGGAAGTCGATTGCGGCCAGCCGCTATGCGCAAGTCCCGACGAAAACGCCACGATGCTGCCGCGCCGGCGGCGGATCATGCCCGGCACTACCGCCTGGTAGCACCACACCACGCCGTCCAGGTTGATCCCCATGGTCCGGTGCCAGTCCTGCGGTTCGGTTTCGTGCACGGCCCGGCGCGGCTGCACCGCCGCGCCGCAGACCAGGCTGTCGATGCGGCCGTGTTCGGCCTCGATGGCTTGCATGGCTTGCATCACCGCGTCGCGGTCGCTCACATCGAGCCGGCGGAAGCGCACGCCCGGCGTGTCGGCCAGCAGCGCGGCCGCGGCGCGTTCATCCACATCGCAGACAATCACCGTCGCACCAGCCTGCGAGCAGGACCGTGCCAGTCCCGCGCCGATGCCGTTGGCGCCGCCCGTGATCACGACCACGTCGCCGCTCGCGTCAAAGGTCGCTTTCATGGCCGGCTCCTCATGTCCATCACGCTCGACCGTTGATACAGGTCGGCATCGGCCAGCCGGTTCACCAGTTCGCCCAGACCGGTCCCGCGCACGATCACCTCGTCGCCGGGCCGCAGGAACACCTGCGGGTCGCGCGCATTGCCGACGCCTGCCGGTGTGCCGGTAATGACGAGGTCGCCTGCCTGCAGCGTCATGCCGAACGAAAGCTCGGCAATCAGCTCCGGGATCGGAAAGGCCATCTGCGACACCGACGCGTCCTGCATCAGACGGCCATTGACCAGGCATTGCAGCCGCACCTCGTTCGGATCGATCTCGTCGGCCGTCACCAGGAAGGGGCCCAGCGGCATGGTGCCGTCGATGCTCTTGCCCTTGAGCCACTGGCCGCCGTGGCGCCGCTGCAGGTCACGTTGCGAGATATCGTTGGCCAGACAATAGCCCCACACATGCTGCATGGCCTTCGCCGCCGGGATGCTGCGGCCATCCTTGCCGATGACCAGCGCCAGTTCTGCCTCGTAGTCCCATTTCGCCGAGATGCGGGCATCGAAGGCGATGTCGTCACGCGGGCCGATGACGGTGTGCGGGCTCTTGGTGAAGAATGTCGGCGCCTCCGGGCGCGGCACATCCTGCCCCTCGCGCTTGCCCTCGCCTTCCGCGAAATGGTCCCAGTAGTTCCAGCCGACGCAGAGCACGTCGCGGCGCAGCCGTTGCAGTGGCGGCAGCAGGCGCAGTGCATTGAGCGCGCGCCGTGGCAACTTGCCGCCGCGCAGCGCGGCCGCAATGGCCTGCAGCGCGACGGCACCGCCCTCGATCACGTCGCGCAGGTCACCCATTGGGATGGGCAGCAGCGCCACGTTCTCGCCTTCGAGCACGCCAATGCGCGCCTGGCCGTCGCAGAGGAAACTTGCGAATCGCATGGTTGAGATTCCTGTACAGGTGGCTCAGGCGTCAGGCAGGACCGCGATGGCGCTGATCTCGAGCAGGTAGTCCGGCGAGACCAGCTTGCTGACCTCGACCATGGTCGAGGCCGGCAGCGGCACGTGGAAATACTCGCGGCGGACTTTATGGATGCGCTCGAAGTTCTCGATGTTGCGCACGTAGACATCGACACGGCAGATGTCCTCCAGCGTGCCGCCGGCGGCCTGCACCGCGGCCTTGAGGTTTTCGCACACCTGCCGCGTCTGCTCTTCCACGTCGCCGATGCCGGCGATGGTGCCGTCGGGGCGGCGCGCGGTCATGCCGGAGATGAACACCAGCTTGCCGCGCGCCTCGATGGCGGTCGCCTGGGAGAAATGGCCGTTGGGCTGGCGCAGTGCGTCGGAATGGATCTGAGTCTTCATGGTTGTGGCTCCGTGAGGTTGGCAATGGATGGCGGAATGGCCGCCGAGAGCGCGCGCGCCACGCCGACGATCTCCGTCAGCACCACGCGATCGACACGGCATGTGCTGCCGCGCTCGCGGCGGATGGCCCAGCCGATTTCGCCGGGGCTGTAGATGCGGTCGGTTCCTGGCGCCGGGCGTGAGTTGCGCACGCTGGCGGCGGCCTGGCTGACGGTGCTTGCGAAGGTGCCGGCATCGCCAAAATGCGTGACGTCGAGCGCCAGGAAGAAATGCGCGCAGTTGTAGGGCACGGCGCTATCGCCGTAGAGCGGGCGGACCGCCGCGCCGGTGCCGCCGCCGGACAGTCCGCCGCACAACATGTCGACCATGAAGGCAAGGCCGAATCCCTTCGGGCCGGCGGCCGGCAGCAGCATGCCGGCGAGCGCGGCCACCGCGTCGGTGGTGGGCACTCCGTGCGCATCGGTGGCCCAGCCCGCGGGTATCTCGCGGCCAGCCGCCGCGGCGAGCCGGACCTTGCCCATCGCGCTCGCGCTCATGGCCATGTCCAGCACCACCGGGATCTCGTCGGCGCCCGGCAAGGCGATGGCGAGCGGGTTATTGCCGACCACGCTCTGCGCACCGCCCGGGGCCGGCATCAGTGGCCGGGTGTTGGACATCACGATGCCGATGCAGCCGTCGCTGGCCAGCGCCTGCGCATACAGGCCGGCCGCGCCGAAGTGAAAGGCATTGCGAACCGCCACGGCGCCGATGCCGTGCGTGCCCGCCCGCTCGCGGGCCAGCGCCAGCGCCTGGAACGCCGACAACTGCCCCAGCATATTGGCCGCATCCAGCACCACGCAGGCGCCGTTGTCGCTGATCACCGTGGCCTGCGACGCCGTCGTCACGGAACCGCTGCGCAGGCGCTCTGCATACATGGACACCAGCATGACGCCGTGCGACGCAATGCCTTCCATGTCGGCATCGACGAGCGCGTCGGCCACGCGCACCGCATCGGCCTGGGCAACGCCGAGCCGCTCGAAGATCGCGCTCACGGCCGCGCTCAGTGCGTGCGCGTCGGCCGTGACATGCGTCGAAGGGGCGGGATGCGTGGACACGGCGGCCCCGGTCAGGTCAGTGGGCATCGCGCTCATCCGTGTACCAGCTCGGCTTCTGTGGATAGTGCGGACCGTCGTAGATCTCGACCACGATGGTTTCCTCATGGGCCAGCGTGGGACCGTGCACGTTCCCTTTCGGGTTCCAGTAGAAGGATCCCGGCGTCAGCACGACCTGCGTGGCGGTGTACTCGTAGCGGCCCTGCAGGCAGTACATGAACTGGTTCGACGCATGCGAATGCGGCACCGGAATCGATACGCCCTTCTCGAAGCGGTTCAGCGCGATGGATGCGCCGGTGGCGTCGTCGCGCCACAGCATCTTCTCGAACAGGCCGGGCAGCGACTTGGCGCGCCACGGCATGTCTTCACTACGCAGCAACACTTCGTCGAGTGGCGGTATGCCGGCCATGGGCGATGCTGGACTGGACGGGTTCACGATGTATCCTCCGGTGCTTTTATGGGTCGTTGGTGTTTGGGTGCCGCGGCTCAGAGCGCCAGCGATGCGGCCAGGCTGCCGCCGCCACAGACAAAGAGGTTCTGGCCGGTGATCCAGCCGCTCGCGGGATCGGCAAAGAACAGCACCGCGCGCGCCACGTCCTCCGGCAGCCCGAGGCGCCGCGCCGGCAGCGATGCGGCGAGCGCGCGCGCACGTTCGCCGTGCTCGGGGATATCGCGGGTCAGCATGCCGGTGACGGTGGGACCCGGCGACACGGTATTGACCGTAATGCCGGACGGGCCCAGTTCCAGCGCCCAGGTGCGCGTCATCGCGACCAGCGCCGCCTTGCTTGCGCCATACGCGGTACGGCCCGCCAGGCCGACGATGGCACGCGAGGCCACGTTGACGATGCGGCCGAAGTGGCGGGCCCGCATGCGCGGCAGGCACGCCTGCGCCAGCCGCATGGCGCAGCGCGCGTGCAGGTTCATCATCAGGTCGAACTCCTCGTCGTCGACGGCCTCCAGCAGGGTGTTGCGCACCACGCCGGCGTTGTTGACGAGGATGTCGATCTTGTCCTCCTGCGCGATCGCGGCCACCAACGCCGCGATGCCATCGGGCGTGGAAAGATCCGTCACACAGCTGCTCAGGCGCGGATGGATGTTTGCCATCGGCTTCAGGCCCGCGGCAATCACGCGTGCGCCCTGTGCCAGCAGCGCTTCCGATATGGCCAGCCCGATGCCGGCGCTGCCGCCGGTCACGAGCGCGGTGCGGCCTGCGAATGGCAATGCACGATCAATGGCTGAGGTCATGCTGCGTCTCCGTTCTGGTCTGTCTGCAGGCTGCGCACGCGCAGGACTCCGGCAGCGTTGTCTGCTTTCCGGTCCAGGCATACCGTCACGCGCGTGCCCGGCGGCAGCATGTCTTCGGCAAGAGCGAAGAGCGTTACGCCGGAATCCGTTCGCACGGTGGCCACATGCACCGGCAGCAGGTCCTGAAAAGCGGGCTCGAGCGTGCTGTGCAAGCGCGTCACGGCAAGCACCTCGGCCACACCGCTGTCGGGCCGGTAGTCGATGCGGCTATGCAGGCATTGGGGGCAGTACCGCTGCGGCGGGTAGAAACGGTGTCCGCACGCCGGGCAGTACGGCAGTGCCAGGCCGCCGGACGGCGTCGCTTCGGCCATGCTTTGCCAGGCGAGCGAACGGCTTTGCGGATGATGACTGCCGTGGCTCATGACGCGCTCCCTTCGATGATCGCGGCGCTGGTCGCGAGGCACCGGTCGTACACGGCCATGCCATAGCCGCTGGCAAGCCCGAACCTGGCGCCACGAACCTTGTTGGCGCCGGCCTGGCCGGTGACTTGCCGCAGCACCTCGACCAGGCCGAGATAGCCGCCAGCGGCGCCGGCCTGTCCGCAGCCAAGCTGGCCGCCGCTGGTGTTGTGCGGGAAATCGCCGTCGAAGCCGAGGTCATGCGTTTGTAGAAAGGCCGCCGCGGTACCCGGCTGGCAAAAGCCGAGCCCTTCCCATTGCAGAAACACCACTGCGGGGTAATCGTCGTAAGTGGCCAGCACATCGATGTCTTGCGGGCCAATGCCGGCCTGCCGATACAGGCGGTCGCGTTCCTGGCCCCAGCCGCTGCGCAGGATGTCATCGTCGTCGGCGTAAGCGTTGTGGCGCTCCACCACTGAACGGATGCGGGCGTACGGCAGGCCGAGATGGCGCGCGCGTTCGCGCGACATCACCAGAAAGCCCTCGGCGCCCGCGCATGGCATCACCAGGTCAAGCTTGTGCAGCGGCTCGGCGATCGGCCTGGAGGACAGGTAGTCCTCCATTGTGATGGGCGTACCGAGCAACGCATGCGGCACGGCGCTGGCATTGCGGCGCTGCCCCATGCACAGGCGGCCGAAGTCTTCCCGCGTGGCGCCGGTGGCGTCCATGTAGCGCTGGGTCAGGTACGCGAACGGCATGCTCGGGCCCGCCGCGCCGTACGGATACACGGCGTCGATGGCCGCCCACGAGAAGCGGCTGGCGATGCCGGTGAAGCCGCCGCGCGGGTTGGCGTCGGCGCCGATGCAGGCCACCACTTCGGCATCGCCCGCCTGCACCGCACGCGCCGCGCGCCGCAAGGCAATCACACCGCTGGCACCGCCGAATGGCACCGCTTCCAGCCAGCGCAGCGACAGGCCGAGAGCGCGCGAGAGGCTGGCCACCGGGTCGGGCGGCAGCGTGAAGCTGGACACCGCCAGGCCGTCGAGGCTGTCTTTTGCCAGGCCGGCACGCGTCAGCAGCTCACGCAGGCATTGCGCGACGTACCAGTCCGCCGGCTCCGTGCTGTAGCGTGCGTAGCCCGTGGTGACCGGCACCGCCAGCACGGCCTCGGTGTGTTCCTGTCTGGTATCCATGAGAGGCTCCTGATGCCGCATCAGGTACGCGCCGCCGGGCGCTTCTTCAGCGCGCGCAGGTCGTACGCCGCGCGCTCGCCGACCAGGCGGCGCATGGATTCCTTGAGCACGCCGCGCTGCAGCTTGTTGGATGCGGTCAGCGGCAACGCCGGCACGAAGGCGATGTATCCCGGCAGCTTGTAGTACGCGAGCCGCTCTGCCGCAGCCGCGAAAATCTCCAGCGCCAGCTCACGCGTGGGTGCGTGGCCGGGCACGAGCTCAAGGCATGCCATCACTTCCTCGCCCCGTGTCTCGTCGTCGACCGGGCCCACGCCAACGTTGCGCACCATGGGCAGCTGGTTGAGCACGGCCTCGATCTCCAGCGAGGCGATGTTCTCGCCGCTGCGGCGGATGATGCTTTTCTTGCGATCGACGAAATGCAGCGAGCCGTCGCTGCCGGCCTGCACGATGTCGCCGGTATGGAAGTAGCCGCCGGCCCAGGCGGCCTCGGTCAGCTCGGGCTGGTTGGCGTAGCCGGAGAAGAAGCCGGCGCACGGATCGGCGCCGGCGGCGCGCACGCGCAGTTCGCCGGCGGCGCCGGGCGGCACGTCTTCGCCCTGTTCGTCGACGATGCGGTATTCCACGTGGGGGGCGGGCCGGCCAAAGCAGCGGGTGCCGGGATGGCGCGGCTCCATATTGGCTGCGACGGCGCTGCCCGCCCCCACTTCGGTCATCGACCACGACTCGACCAGCGGAAAGCCGAAGCGCTCCTCGAACGCCGCATGATGTTTCGGATGCACGCCCGCACCGAAGCCGAACTTGACTGCATGCGCGCGCTCGCCGGTCTGCGGCGGGAACTGCAGCAGCATCGCGGGCATGACGCCGAGGTAGTGCACGATCGTCGCGCCGCTTTGCGCAACCGTCTGCCACCAACTGCCAGGGTGGAAACGGTCCAGCTGCACGATGCAGCCGCCACTCAGGATCATCGCCATCGACGAGCAGGCCAGTGCGTTCATATGCACCAGCGGCAGCGGCGTGATCAGGCGCTCCGCCCCGGCTTCGATCCGGCACAGCCCGCCCAGCGACAGGTACCAGCGGCCGAACTGCAGCATGTATTCGTTCGAGAGCATGCAGCCCTTGGGCAGGCCGGTGCTGCCCGACGTATAGACCAGCGCGCACTCGTCGTTGCCTGCCGCCGGCCTGCCCTGCGGCGTCGGCACCGACATACTGTCGGCGCCAAGGCGGCAGACCGGCGGCATCGGTACGCCAGTTGCCGCCAGCGCTGGCTCCAGCGGCTGCCAGCGGCAATCCAGCGCCACGACCATGGCTGCCGCGCTGTCGCGCAGCACATGCGCGATCTCCGCCGCGCTGCTTTCCGCATTGAGCGGTACCACCGACACGCCCAGGCCATTGAGAGCCAGCCAGCACAGGAAGAACTCGGCGCGGTTTTCCAGCATCAGCGCCACCCGGTGCCCACGGCACAGGCCGGCATCGCGGAACTCTGCTTCAAGTTCTCTCACGCGGTTGCCAGCGCAGCCATAGGTCCAGTCGACGGCCTGGCCGCCATAGTCCGCCGTGGCCTGCGCCGGAATATGCAGGAACGGGCGCCCCGGGTAACGGCAGCACGCTGCGTCGAACGCCGCGCGCACCGACCTGAGGTCGGTTGCGGATGTATCGCCTGCCTGCGTCGGCGACCCCTTTGTCGAGCCAATAGCCATTCTTGCTGCGCCCCGTTGTCGTTGCGGTTTGACGCCAGTCGGCATGTCGCCCGACTGATCTTGGCTGAATGCTAGAATCCAAATAACTTGAAGTCAAGCTATCAGTAGAAGAAAAACTTGAGATCAAGTATTCTTTGTCCCATGACTACGACTGACTATGTGGACCGATTCCTAGAGGAATGGCGGGCGGCCAGGCCGGATCTGGATTTGCAGCACGCGGACATGCTCATCCGGGTGATTCGCCTCGGCGGCATACTGGAGCGCGAACTGGGCCGGCTCTCTCAAGCCCATGGGATTTCCTCGGGCCAGTTCCAGGTCCTGGCGGCCTTGCGGCGGCGCTTTCCCCAGCGGGCGTCACCGTCGGACCTTAGCCGGATCGCCATCCTCACCACGGGAACCATGACCGTGCTGCTCGACCGCCTGGAGGACAAGGGACTGGTGCGCCGCCTGCCGGATCCAAACGATCGTCGGCGCCTCGAGGTGGAATTGACGGACCAGGGCAAGACTCTCATCGATCGCGCTCTCGACGAACGGGTCGCGCGGCTCAACGAACTGACGGCGATGATGAATCCGGAGGATTCCGGCGCGGCGGCGCACGCGCTGCGCCAGCTTCTGGCGGCAATCGACGATTCCGCCGCAAGCGGGAACTGACACGCCGGCTGCAGCGGCGGCGTTGCCTTTGTCACGGGTGGACCACCCTCGCGCGGGATTCAGTGCTACCATTCACCGACCGACCGGTCGGGTAATTAAAGCCGCCCGACGAGAACACCAAGGCAGGAGACAATCAATGCCCCCGATGTCCGCGCCCGCTGGCCAGCCGGTCAGCCTGGATTCCGGCCCCGTCTTGCTGACATGGCAAGGCAATGTAGCCGTCGTCACCCTGAACCGCCCCGACAAGCTCAACAGCTTTACCCGCGAGATGCACGGCGCGCTCCAGCAGGCGCTGAACCACGTGGAGGCAGGCGGCGCCCGCGCGCTGCTGCTGACTGGCGCCGGCCGCGGTTTCTGCGCCGGACAGGACCTGGCCGACCTGGACTTCACGCCCGGCAAGATGACAGACCTGGGCACACTGATCGACAGCTATTTCAATCCGCTCGTCCGCCGTCTGCAGGCCCTGCCGCTGCCGGTGATAGCCGCCGTGAACGGCACTGCGGCGGGCGCCGGCGCCAACCTGGCGCTGGCCTGCGACATGGTGCTGGCAGCGCGCTCGGCCAGCTTCATCCAGGCCTTCGTCAAGATCGGGCTAGTGCCCGATTCCGGCGGCACCTGGCTGCTGCCCAAGCGAATCGGCATGGCGCGCGCCATGGGCCTGGCCATGACCGGCGACAAGCTCACGGCCGAAGAGGCCGAGAAATGGGGCCTGGTCTGGGAGACCATGGACGATGCGCTGCTGCACGGGCAGGCGCTGGCACTCGCCACGCATCTGGCGGCCCAGCCCACGCGCGCGCTCGCGGCGATCAAGCGCGCCATGTATGCCAGCGGCAACTCGACGCTGGATGCGCAGCTCGACCTGGAGCGTGACCTGCAGCGCGAGCTGGGACAATCCGCCGACTATGCGGAAGGCGTCAATGCCTTCCTGGAAAAGCGCGCACCCAAGTTCACCGGCCGCTGACCGGCAGGCGCCAGTCGCCATCCGGCGCCGCCCTACCGAAAGACAGGAGATCCGCTTGACCAAGAATCCGCAGGCACTTGCCGAGGCGGCCGCCGCCGCCATGTACGAAGCCGATACCTGCAGCCGCTGGCTGGGCATCGTGGTGCAGGAAGTGCGGCCCGGCTACGCCCGCCTGACCATGCCGGTGCGTCCGGAATTCCTCAATGGTCATGGCATCTGCCACGGCGGCCTGATGTTTACACTGGCAGACTCCAGCTTCGCTTTCGCGTGCAATAGCCACAATATCAACACGGTGGCAGCGGGTTGCAGCATCGAGTTCCTGAAGCCCGTGCACGGCGGCGATGTGCTGACGGCCGAGGCCGCAGAGCAAACCCTGTCCGGCCGGCACGGCATCTACGATATCCGCGTGACCAATGCCGCCGGCGAAGCCGTGGCGATGTTCCGCGGCAAGTCGGCGCAGATCAAAGGACACGTGGTATCGCCGGACAGCGTCGCCTGAAGCCGCGCCGGGCATGCGACCGGCCCCCGCGCAAGACGATGTCATCGACAAGAACGCCCCCCTTGCAGGAGACGAGATGAGTACGCGCCTGACCGATCTTCCGCTCGAGCCCATCGAGACCGCCAGCCGCGCCGAACTGCAGGCGCTGCAGCTCGAACGCCTGAAGTGGTCGCTGCATCATGCCTACGAGCATTCCCCGGTCTACCGCCGCAAGTTCGACGAGGCCGGCGTGCATCCGGACCAGGTCCAGACGCTGGCGGACCTGGCGCGCTTCCCGTTCACGAGCAAGCAGGACCTGCGCGACAACTACCCGTTCGGCATGTTCGCCGTGCCCCAGGACCGCGTGGCGCGCGTGCATGCCTCGTCGGGCACCACGGGCAAGCCGACGGTGGTCGGCTATACGCTCAAGGACATCGACACCTGGGCCACCGTGATGGCGCGATCGATCCGCGCGGCCGGCGCCCGGCGCGGCGACAAGGTCCACATCAGCTACGGCTATGGCTTGTTCACCGGCGGCCTCGGAGCGCACTACGGCGTGGAAAAGGCTGGCCTCACGGCAATCCCGTTCGGTGGCGGGCAGACCGAGCGGCAGGTGCAGCTGATCCTGGATTTCAAGCCTGAGATCATCATGGTCACGCCGAGCTACATGCTGGCGATCGCCGATGAATTCGAGCGCCAGGGCATCGACCCGGCCACGACCTCGCTGCGCGTAGGGATCTTCGGCGCCGAGCCGTGGACGCCGGAAATGCGGCTAGCGATCGAAAAGCGCATGAACATCTCGGCGGTGGACATCTACGGCCTGTCCGAGGTGATGGGCCCGGGCGTTGCCAATGAATGTGCCGAGACCAAGGACGGCCCGACCATCTGGGAAGACCACTTCTACCCCGAGATCATCGACCCTGACACCGGCGCGGTGCTGCCCGATGGCGAATTCGGCGAGCTGGTGTTCACCTCGCTGACCAAGGAGGCGATGCCGGTGGTCCGCTACCGCACCCGCGACCTGACCCGGCTGCTGCCGGGCACGGCGCGCGCGGCGTTCCGGCGCATGGAAAAGGTCACCGGCCGCACCGACGACATGATGATCGTTCGCGGCGTGAACGTGTTCCCGTCGCAGATCGAGGAGCTGATCCTGAAGCGCGCGGAACTGGCGCCGCACTACCAGTGCGTGCTGACACGCGAAGGTCCGATGGACAACCTGACGGTGCGCGTGGAATGCGCCCACGGCGGCGACCCGGCGACCGCACAAGCCGCGCGCGACGCGCTGGCCCACGATATCAAGGCGTATATCGGCGTCAGCGCCGGCATCGAGGTGCTGCCGACCGGCGGCATCGAGCGCTCGGTCGGCAAGGCAAGGCGAATCGTCGACCAGCGCCCGCGCTAGGCACTATGTCCGCGCGCGTCAGCTGCGCGGCATCAGCACCCACATCCGGCCGCCCTGCTTCATGCGGCCGGCGGTCTCGCCCGCCGCATCGCCGGCACCCCAGAAGAAATCCGCGCGCACGCCGCCCTTGATGGCGCTGCCGGTATCCTGCGCGAACATCAGCCGCTCGATCGGTTCGGTCGACAGTGGACGCGTGGTCGACAGGAACACCGGAACGCCCAGCGGGATGGTGGCCGGATCAACCGCGATCGAGCGCTCCGCCGTCAGCGGCACGCCCAGCGCGCCGACCGGGCCGTCATTGGTCGGCGGCAGTTCGCGGAAGAACACGAAACGCGGATTCACATTGAGCATCTCTTCGACGCGCGACGGGTTGGCACGCGCCCACGCCTTGATGCCTTGCATGGTGGCCTGCGCCGGCGTGATCTCGCCGCGGTCGAGCAGCCATTTGCCGAACGAGCGGAACGGCTGGTCATTGGTGCCGCCAAAGCCCACCCGCATCAGGGTACCGTTGGGCAGCCGGATACGGCCAGAACCCTGGATCTGCAGGAAAGCGGCCTCCACTGCGTCGTCCACCCACACCAGTTCGTTGCCGCGCATGGACGGGTTCTGCAGCAGCTCGGCCCGCGCGGGCAGCGCCCGGCCGGCCATCTGCGCCGGCTTGCGGTACAGCGGAATCTGGAACTGGCCCTGGCGCGTGCGCGAACCATGCAGGATGGGTTCGTAGTAGCCGGTGATCAGGCCGCTGTCGGAGCCGTCGCCGTTGATGACGCGGAACGGCTGGAAATTGGTTTCGAAGTAGGCGCGCATGGCGACGAGGTCGCCGGCGTCGACCATCAGGCCCGCGGCGCAGGCGCGGCCCCATTCGGCGCGCTTCTTCAGCGCCTGGCAGCTGGCTTGCAGCGCGGGCCAGGCGGCGCGCATGTCATCCTGGCTCCAGCCGTTGATTTCGTTCCAGTTCGCGGCCTGCAAACGGCCCTTCTGCGTGCCCGGGGTCGGGGCGGTCGTGCCGGGCGTGCCGCCGGTCTCGATGCGCGGCGGCGGCCCGCTCATGCAGCCGGCCAGCAGCGCGGCGCCAGCAGCCAGCGCGACCCAGCCGCGCCATGGCACGCTGGCTTGGGGCCTGTCCTTCGGTCGCGGGTACGCGGAATAGAAATGCGGAATTGCCATCTTGTCAGTTCGTATTGTCCAGCGCCGCCGCGCATGCATCGGGGCCGATGCCCTACAATGCCCGGCGTCAATCGTCACCGTTGCGGCGCCCGTAAAGGCCGCCCGCCGTCCCGATCATGTCCGAGTTCCTTGAAGCCCACCCGATGCTGTTGTTCGCGGCCGAAGCCGGCGTGGCGCTGTTGCTGCTGATCTTCATCGTGGTCTGGACCATGGGCACGGCGAAGAAGAACCCGCGCCCGTCCCGTGCCCCCGCCGACCACCCGTCGCGCCAGGGCCAGGATCAAAACCAAAAGCCGGCGCAGGATCAGGACAGCCAGCCGCGCCAGTAGGTTCCCGGCGCACGCATGACGGGGTGATGCGATTCAGTTCAGTGCAGCATGCGCGGCAGCACCAGAGCGAATTCGGGAATCGGCACCTCGAAGCGGTGGCCGTCCTCGGCCACGCAGAAGTACTCGCCCTTCATCGACCCGACTGGCGTCGAGATGGTGGCCCAGCTCGTGTACTCGAAATGCTCGCCCGGCTTGAGCAGCGGCTGGTGGCCAACCACACCCAGGCCCGCGACTTCCTGCGAGGCATTGTCGCTGTCGGTGATGATCCAGTGGCGCGAGATCAGCTGCGCGGCGACTTCGCCGGTATTGTGGATCGTGATGGTGTAGGCGAAGGCATGGCGCCCACGTTCGGGGTCGGACTGGTCGGGCAGGTACTGGGTACGTACCGCCACGGAAAAAGCGTACTCGCTCATTTGTCTGCGGAATCCGGCTCAAGGGTAGGCGCATTGTGCGGCAAGGCTCCGGTAGCGGCAAGTGCGAAGCCAGGCTCGGCCCCGTGGCGCCGACAGGCGTAAAATACGCGCCATTCGCCGGCCGGCAGTCCCCGGATCGCCCCGCGGGAACCCGATTTGAGCCTGATTTTGAGCCCGAATTTGAGCCTACTCCGCCCGATTCCGCCGCGCCGCCACCCTACTGTCCCCATTTTTTCACCCGCCGCCATGAGCACGCCCACCTTCCGCATCGCCCCGTCCATCCTGTCCGCCGACTTTGCCCGCCTGGGCGAGGAAGTCCGCCGCGTGACCGAGGCTGGCGCCGACTGGATCCACTTCGACGTGATGGACAACCACTACGTCCCGAACCTGACGGTGGGCCCGCTGGTATGCGAGGCCATCCGCCCGCACGTGACCGCCCCGATCGACGTGCACCTGATGGTGCGCCCGGTGGACCGCATCATCCCGGACTTCGCCAAGGCCGGTGCCAATATCATCACCTTCCACCCGGAAGCCAGCGAACACGTGGACCGCTCGCTCGCGCTGATCCGCGACAACGGCTGCCAGGCCGGCCTGGTATTCAACCCGGCCACGCCGCTGCACCACCTGGACCACGTGATGGACCGCCTGGACGTGGTCCTGCTGATGTCGGTCAACCCGGGCTTTGGTGGCCAGTCGTTCATTCCCGAGACACTGAACAAGCTGCGCGCGGTGCGCCAGCGCATCGACGCCTACACCGCGCGCACCGGCCGCAAGATCCTGCTGGAGGTGGATGGCGGCGTGAAGGTCGACAACATCGCGGAGATCGCCGCAGCTGGCGCAGACACCTTCGTGGCTGGTTCGGCCGTGTTCGGCAAGCCCGATGCAGATGGCGGCTACCGCGGCATCATTTCCGCCCTGCGCGCCGAGCTGGCCAAGGCCGGCCAATGAGCGGCATGACGCTGCGCCGCACTGACTGGAGCGGCATCGAAGGCGTGATCGTCGACCTGGACGGCACCATGATCGACACCGCTGGCGATTTCCACGCCTCGATCAACGCCATGCTGCTGGCACTCGCGCACCGGTACCCCAACCTCGGGCCGGTGGCGCCGATGTCCGAACAGGACATCGTCAGCTTCGTCGGCAAGGGCTCGGAAAACCTGATCCGGCGCGTGCTGGATGCGCGCTTCCCGCCGCTGCACGCCAACGGCCTGTTCGCCGAGGCCTATGCGCTCTACGACCGCGAGTACCTCCGCATCAACGGCCAGTTCTCGCAGATCTACCCCGGCGTGCGCGAAGGCCTGGCGGCGCTGAAGGCGGCCGGCCTGCGCATGGCCTGCGTGACCAACAAGCCCTACAACTTCACCGAACCGCTGCTGGCCAAGACCGGGCTCGCGCAGTATTTCGAGCTGGTCTACGGCGGCGACGCGTTCCCGCTGCGCAAGCCGGACCCGTACCCGCTGCTCAAGGTGGCCGAGGTTTTCCACCTCGATCCGTCCGCCATGCTGGCCATCGGCGACTCCGAAAACGACGCGCAGGCGGCCCGCGCGGCAGGCATGGGCGTGCTGCTGATGCCCTATGGCTACAACCATGGCAACCCTGTACAAGGCGTCGACGCCGATGGTATAGTCGATTCCATTGCCCGCGTGGCAGAGCTTCTTGCTGCACACGAAGCGCGCTAGAAGCACGGTAAAAGCGCAGGCAATCAGATCTCTACAGCCCCTGAACACCTCAATGTTCTTCAACCGCAAACGCATCTCTTCTGGCAGTGATCGGCAGGCTTGGCCCTGGCGTCGCTGGCGCGCCTCCCAACAGGCGTAAAGTGCGTTCGCGAGTCCGCTGAAGGGCCTTCGTACCGAAGGCCTTTAGCAACCGGCCAGGGTGCCGGCATCCTTACCAGGATCCCTCTTCACTCCCCGCCAGCAAGCGTAGCCCCATGTGCTACGTTTAGCTCAGAACGCGCCACACGCCGCCCAGGCCGTGTGCGGTCTTGTCCGCAGTCTTCCCGCACCACGGTTCCCAATCCGGAGCTGGCCTTGTGCCGTCTCCCGCCCGAATTGCCGACACCGCGGCGCCGCGCCACCTGATAACGCCGCGCGCCGCAAACGAGGATCGACATGACAGAACTCGAATTCAAATCGCTGGCCGACCAGGGCTACAACCGCATCCCGCTGATCGCCGAGGCCTTTGCCGACCTGGAAACGCCGCTGTCGCTGTACCTGAAGCTGGCCCAGTCGCAGACGCGCGGCGTCAATACCTTCCTGCTCGAATCGGTGGTTGGGGGCGAACGCTTCGGACGCTACTCCTTCATCGGCCTGCATGCCCGCACGCTGCTGCGCTCCTACGGCAATCGCGCCGAAGTCGTGACCGACGGCAAGGTGGTGGAGACCCACGAAGGCAACCCGCTGGATTTCATCGCCGAGTTCGAAAGCCGCTTCAAGGTGGCGCTGCGCCCCGGGCTGCCGCGCTTCTGCGGCGGCCTGGCGGGCTACTTCGGCTACGACGCGGTGCGCTATATCGAGAAGAAGCTGGCCGACACGAAGAAGGACGATGACCTCGGCCTGCCCGACATCCAACTGCTCCTGTGCGAAGAGCTTGCCGTGATCGACAACCTGTCGGGCAAGCTCTACCTGATCGTCTACGCCGACCCGACCACGCCCGAAGCCTATCCGCGCGCGCGCCAGCGCCTGCGCGAGCTGCGCATGAAGCTGCGCCAGCCGGTCGACGTGCCTGTGACCAGCCCGTCCGTGCAGACCGATGTCTACCGCGAATTCGACAAGGCCGATTACCTCGCCGCCGTGCACAAGGCCAAGGAATACATCATGGCCGGCGACATGATGCAGGTGCAGATCGGCCAGCGCCTGACCAAGCCGTACCGCGACGCGCCGCTGTCGCTGTACCGCGCGCTGCGTTCGCTGAACCCGTCGCCGTATATGTACTTCTACAACTTCGGCGATTTCCAGATCGTGGGCGCCTCGCCGGAGATCCTGGTGCGCCAGGAATCGCGCAAGGTCGGCACCAACGGCGATACCCGCAACGAACACATCATCACCATCCGCCCGCTGGCCGGCACGCGCCCGCGCGGCAATACGCCGGAGAAAGACGCCCAGCTCGCCACCGAACTGCTCAACGACCCGAAGGAGATCGCCGAGCACGTGATGCTGATCGACCTGGCGCGCAACGATATCGGCCGCATTGCCGAGACCGGCACGGTCAAGGTCACCGACAAGATGGTGATCGAGAAATACTCGCACGTGCAGCACATCGTCAGCTCGGTCGAAGGCACGCTGCGTCCCGGCATGAGCAACCTGGACGTGCTGCGCGCGACCTTCCCGGCCGGCACGCTGTCGGGCGCGCCCAAGGTGCGCGCGATGGAGATCATCGATGAACTGGAGACGCGCAAGCGCGGCGTCTACGGCGGCGCCGTGGGCTACCTGTCGTTCGGCGGCGAGATGGACCTGGCAATCGCCATCCGCACCGGCATCGTCAAGGACGGCAACCTCTATGTGCAGGCCGCGGCTGGCATCGTCGCCGATTCGGACCCCGAAGCCGAATGGAGGGAAACCGAAGCCAAGGCGCGCGCCGTGATCCGCGCCGCCGAGCAGGTCCAGGATGGCCTGGACTCCGACATCTGAACAAGGGAGACAAGGCCATGCTGCTGATGATCGACAACTACGATTCCTTTACCTACAACCTTGTCCAGTACTTCGGTGAACTCGGCGAGGACGTGCGCACCTATCGCAACGACGAAATCTCGCTGGAGGAAATCGAGGCGCTCAGGCCCGACCACATCTGCGTGTCGCCCGGCCCGTGCAGCCCGAAGGAAGCCGGCATCTCGGTGGCCGTGCTGCAGCACTTCGCCGGCAAGGTGCCGCTGCTCGGCGTGTGCCTGGGCCACCAGGCCATCGGCGAAGCCTTCGGCGGCAAGGTGATCCGCGCCAAGCAGGTCATGCACGGCAAGGTCAGCACCATCGAGACCACGCAGCAAGGCGTGTTCTCCGGTCTGCCGAAGCACTTCGACGTGACGCGCTATCATTCGCTGGCGATCGAGCGCGAAACCCTGCCCGATTGCCTGGAAGTGACCGCCTGGACGCCTGACGGCGAGATCATGGGCGTGCGCCACAAGACGCTGGCCGTCGAGGGCGTGCAGTTCCATCCCGAGTCGATTCTTTCCGAGCATGGCCATGCGCTCCTGGCCAACTTCGTGAAGACGACGCGATGAGGCTGCTCGACACCCCCACCCCGTCCGTTTCCATCGCGCCGCCTGCCACCCAAACGACCGAGACCGCCATGACCATCACCGCCCAGGAAGCGCTGACCCGCTGCATCGAACACCGCGAGATCTTTCACGACGAGATGCTGCACCTGATGCGCCAGATCATGCAGGCGCAGATCTCGCCGGTGATGGCCGCCGCGATCCTGACCGGCCTGCGCGTGAAGAAGGAAACCATCGGCGAGATCTCGGCCGCGGCGCAGGTGATGCGCGAATTCGCCAACAAGGTCGACGTGGCGGACCGCGAGAATTTCGTCGATATCGTCGGCACCGGCGGCGACGGCTCGCATACGTTCAATATCTCGACGGCCTCGATGTTCGTCGCGGCCGCTGCCGGCGCGAAGATCGCCAAGCACGGCAACCGCGGCGTGAGTTCCAAGTCGGGCAGCGCCGACGTGCTGGAAGCGCTCGGCGTGAACATCATGCTGACGTCGGAACAGGTCGGCGAGTGCATCGCGCAGACCGGCATCGGTTTCATGTTTGCCCCGACCCATCACCCGGCCATGAAGAACGTGGCGCCGATCCGCAAGGAAATGGGCGTGCGCACCATCTTCAATATCCTCGGCCCGCTGACCAATCCGGCCGACGCGCCGAACATCCTGATGGGCGTGTTCCACCCGGATCTCGTCGGCATCCAGGTGCGCGTGATGCAGCGCCTGGGCGCGAAGCACGCGCTGGTGGTCTACGGCAAGGACGGCATGGACGAGGTCTCGCTAGGTGCCGCCACGCTGGTCGGCGAACTGAAGGACGGCGAAGTCCGGGAGTACGAGATCCACCCCGAGGACTTCGGCCTGTCGATGATCTCGAACCGCGGCCTGAAGGTGGCCGATGCGATCGAGTCCAAGGAAATGCTTCTCGAAGCGCTCGGCAACGTTCCCGGCACGCCGCGCGAGATCGTCTCGCTCAACGCGGGCACCGCGCTGTATGCCGCCAACGTGGCCGACTCGATCGAAGACGGTATCCGTCGCGCACGTGAAGCTATTGCCAGCGGTGCCGCGCGCGAGAAGCTCGACCACTTCGTGCGGGCCACGCAGCAGTTCAAGGCCTGAAACCAACTTATCGCCGGAAACGCCGCATGTCCGACATCCTGCAAAAGATCATGGCCGTCAAGGCCGACGAAGTCGCCGCCGCCCGCAAGAAGCGCGACCTGCCCAGCCTGCGCGCCGAGGCCGAAAGCCTGCGCAACGAGGCCGGCTTCGCCCCGCGCGGCTTCGAACGCGCGCTGCGCGAGAAGATCGCCGCCGGCCACGCCGGCGTGATCGCCGAGGTCAAGAAGGCCTCGCCGTCCAAGGGCGTGCTGCGCGAGAACTTCGTGCCCGAGGCGATTGCCGAGAGCTACGCCAGCCACGGCGCCGCGTGCCTGTCGGTGCTGACCGACGTGAATTTCTTCCAGGGCCACGCCGACTACCTGAAGCGCGCGCGCGGCGCCTGCCCGCTGCCCGCGCTGCGCAAGGACTTCATGCTCGACCTTTACCAGGTCTATGAAGCGCGCACCTGGGGCGCGGACTGCATTCTGCTGATCGTCTCGGCGCTGGACCCGGGCCTGATGGCCGACCTGGAAGCGTGCGCGCACGAGCTTGGCATGGACGTGCTGGTGGAAGTCCACGGCGGCGATGAACTCGACCGCGCGCTGCGCCTGAAGACGCCGCTGCTCGGCGTGAACAACCGCAACCTGCGCACCTTCGAAGTCTCGCTCGACAACACGCTGGAGCTGCTGCCGCGCATGCCGGCCGACCGCCTCGTGGTGACGGAATCCGGCATCCTGGGCCCGGACGACGTGAAGCGCATGCGCGATGCCGATGTCCACGCCTTCCTGGTCGGCGAAGCGTTCATGCGCGCGCCGGACCCTGGCGTCGAACTGGCCCGGCTGTTCGCGTAAGCCAACGGCAATGGCAATGGCACAGGAAATCGAACTCAAGCTTGCCGTACCTGACGCCAGTCTCGCGCCTGTCGCGGCGTGGCTTGACGCCAACGGCGAGGCGAAGGGCGAGCTCACTCTGCTCAACGTCTACCTCGACACGCCCGAACGCGACCTGGCCCGCGCGCGCGCCGCGCTGCGCTTGCGCTGCAAGGGCACTCAGTGGCTGCAAACGCTGAAGACCGCCGGGCAAAGCCAGGCGGGCCTGGCCAGCCGGCACGAGTGGGAAACCGAAGTCGCGGGCGAAGCCATCGAGCTGCAGCGGCTGCCGGACGAAGCGCGGGCGTTGCTGGATCCTCTGGCCGAGCGCCTTGCACCGGTCTTTCGCACCGACTTTGTCCGCCGCACCTGGATCGTGGAACAGGACGGCGCACAGATCGAGGCTGCGCTCGACAGCGGCGCCATCACTGCACCGGCCACGCACGCGCAGGAACGCATCCAGGAACTGGAACTGGAATGGCTGTCAGGCGATGAAAGCCGGGCCGCCGACGCGCTGCGCGCATTGGGCGCACGCCTGCAAGCCATTGCCGCGCTGACACCGTCCGATCTCAGCAAGGCCGCGCGCGGCTACCGGCTGGCCGGTGTCGCCAACGCCTGATAGCTTTCCTACTCACTGCGATTCCGCCTCCATTCGTACGCATGCAAGCTGACCTGTTCGCCCCTGAGACCGACACCGCAAGGCCGCGTGCAACCGCGACCGCCGGGCTGAACGCCCAGGCCGATGCCCTGCCCGCCGCCTGGCGCGATTTGCTTGCACCCTGCCTGACAGCGCCGGCCTGGCAGGAGCTGGCCAGCTTCGTCGACGGCGAACGCTCGGCCGGCAAGCCGGTCTTTCCGCACGAGGTCTTCCATGCGCTGCACCTGACGCCGCCCGATGCGGTCAAGGTCGTCATCCTGGGGCAGGATCCGTACCACGGCACCGGCGTGGTCGGCGGCGTGGAGTTGCCGCAGGCACATGGCCTGGCCTTCTCGGTACCGGACGGCGTGAAGGTGCCGCCGAGCCTGCGCAATATCTTCAAGGAAATCGCGGCCGAGTATGGCGACAGCCCGGCGCCGCGCGCGTCCGGCAATCTCGAAGGCTGGGCACGCCAGGGTGTGCTGCTGCTCAACACCGTGCTGACGGTGGAACAGGGCCAGGCCGCCAGCCATGCGCGGCGCGGCTGGGAGGCGGTGACCGACTGCCTGATCCATGCGCTGGCCGAAAGCCATCCAAACCTTGTGTTCCTGCTGTGGGGCAGCCACGCGCAGGCCAAGAAGCCGCTGCTGACGGCCAGCCACTGCGTGCTCGAAGCCCCGCACCCATCGCCGCTGTCGGCGCACCGCGGCTTCCTCGGCTGCGGACATTTCCGCGAAGCCAATCGTTGGCTGGAAGCGCACGGGCGTGCGCCGATCGACTGGCTGGCGGCCTGAGCGCCGCCTCTTCCTGCAGGCTCAAGTCGGCTCGTATGCACGTCACCCGAATTCTTTGCGATGCATCATGAGCTGATCAGAAAGTGGAAATCCCAGACTAGAATTCCGACCGCGCCCATTTCCGCCCTAAGTCGATTGCCTTATTTTTTGGCGAGCTTGGGCGTAGCAGATTCGTGATCCTCGCGCCCAAGATTGCCTGATACCCGCACGCCCCGACGGGCGTGCCGAAAAAGGAAATCGACAATGGGCGAGCGATGGAGTGATCCAGCAGCGCTGGTGACTGGCAGGCAAGCGTACTTTCTGGAAATCCGCAGCGCATCCAGCGCAAGCGGGCTTTCGGTGGCGTCGTTCAGGGCCGTGGAGCGTCTGGGCGAACCGTACGAGCTGACCGTCCAACTGACCCATCCACTGGAACTGGACCGGGCCGACTACCTTACCAAGCCGGCCACCTTTGTCATCCAGCCAGCGGATGGCAGCGAGCCGCGACGCTTCGCCGGACGCATCACCAGCTTTGCCAAGACCCGCCAGACGCAAGACTTCTGTGCCTACGAGATGGTGGTGCAGCCAGAGGTGGCGCTGCTTGGACTGACATCCCGAAGCCGTGTCTACCAGCACAAGAGTGCACCGCAGATCATCGAAGCCATCCTGCGAAGCCACGACCTGCTGGGACACCAGTTTGACTTCAAGACGCGGCGCCAGTACCCGGTGCACAACTTCAGATTGCAACACCAGATGTCCGATTGGGAGTACATCCGGCTGTTGATGGAACAGGAGGGGTTGTACTCTTACTTCGTACCCGGCAAGTTCGGCGAGATGATTGTATTTGGCGATGACATCGACCATTACATCTATCAGCCTGAATTGAGAGTGCCTTACCGCGAGACAGCGGGTCTGGAGGCCGGCATCGAAGCGGTGTTTGCCCTCCAGACCCATGCGAAAACGGTGCCGGAGTCGTTCCTCGCGGCCGACTACAACCCGGCCAAGGCCTACGAGCGATTCAGCGCCGAGGCCAACATCGCGCCCAAGGACCACACAACCTATGGGCAGCCTTACATCTACGGCACCCACCACCTCGATCAGGACAGCGCCAAATGGGAAGCGCAACTGCGCCACGAAGCCGCGCTGGCCCAACAGGTCATTTACGAGGGCGAGAGCAATGTGCTGGAACTGCGCCCGGCGCGCATCTTGCGCATGGACATCGCGTTGCCCGATGCGCCTAACGGGCAGGTCATCACCGAGGTCATCCACACCGGCGCTCGCGATGAGGCGTACCGCAACACATACAAGGCCATTCCCTCGGACCGGCGTTTCCGCCTGCCAATCAACGATGCGAAGTGGCCGCGCATGTCAGGCACGCTCAGTGGCCGTGTCACCTCGCCAGGCAAGTACAAATACGCGTACCTCACCAAGGACGGCCACTACGTCGTCCGCTTCGACCTGGACTTCGACGAGTGGCCCAAGGGTGACGAGAGCGTGCCGCTGCGCCTGGCCAAGCCCTTCGCGGGCGCCCTGCAGACGGGCTCCCACTTCCCGTTGATCGATGGAACGGAAGTGGCGATCGCCTTTCATGACGGCAATCCGAACCGGCCGTACATCGCGCACGCAATGCACAACAGCGAGCACGGCGATCTCGTCACCAACCAGCACCAGTGGCTGTCACGCAATGTCATTCGCACGCAGAGCAACAACAAGCTGCGCATGGAGGACTGGGAAGGCCAGGAGGGCATCAAGCTGTCCACGGAATACGGGGGGAAGACGCAGCTCAACCTGGGGTATCTGGTTGATGGCAAGAGGAAGAAGCGGGGGGATGGGTTCGAGTTGCGGACGAGTGGGCATGGCGCCGTACGCGGTGGTAAGGGGCTCTTTCTCTCGGCAGATGACCAGCCTAACGCTGGCGGTCCGCAACTCGACATGCAGAATGCCGATGACACGCTACGTCAGGCCATGGATCTCCTGCGTAACCTGAATGACTCCGCCAATGCGGCAAAAGCGTGGCTGGCCGAGATCGACCAGCAGCGCGACCTGATTGAACTGCGGCTTTCAAAGTTGCAGAAGCCGGTCCTCCTCGCCACCGCTCCAGATGGGGTCGGTATTGCAAGCGGTCAGAACATGCAGCTTGCAACGCGCAAACAGATGTTCATGACTGCCGGGAATGGCCTCGACATCGGGGTGTTCAAGCGCATCACCGCAGCAGCCGGAGAGCTGATTTCCTTGTTCGCAGCGAAGCTCGGTATCCGCATTTTTGCAGCAAAAGGCAAGGTCCAGGTGCAGGCGCAAGGTGATGCGCTGGAACTATTCGCACTGAAGGACGCCACGCTAAGTTCGTCCGAGGGCAAGGTCATGATCACGGCGTCCAAGGGCATCACGCTGGGCGATGGCTCCGGCGCGTACATCAAGATCGAACACGGCAAGATCATCCTTGCCAGCCCGAGTGGCGAGATTGAAGCCAGGGGTAACCTCAATGTCGACGGTCCTGCCGGGGGAAATTTCACGTTCCCCAACTGGACAAACGCGCCCGTCAAAGACATCAAGGGCGATATGAACTTCGGATTCTCTGAGTAGGCGACTCCATGGCGAATACCACACCGACCAACCCGCCCGATCGGCCCAATCCGCCACTGAAGTCGCTGCGGTTTGCCTTTCCGTTCCGCAAGAAGGCAGAGGGCCAAGGCAAAAATCCAGCCGAGATTACGGACGAACATGAATTCCATAAACTGCTGAAGAAGGAGCCATTGGGGTCCTATTCCATCAGCAGCAGAGGCATGTGGCACGGCGGTATCCATATCACCGAGGCTGGAGCCGGCCAGTCCCTGGATCTCAAGGGTGGCGTGCGTTGCCTCGCCGATGGCGAGGTCGTGGCATGGCGCATGAATCGGACATACCCGGTCAGCGAACTGCCCGCGCAGGGCGGTCAGCCTGCCATCAGCGCCCCGTATAGCACCGGCTTTGCCCTCGTGCGCCACGCGATGGAGTTTCCTCGTGGCACCAGCCTGACCTTCTTTAGCCTGTACATGCACCTGCAGGATTTCGCGGGTTACGAGAGCGAAAAGACCCTGCCAAAACCCCCGTACTGGGCTCCGGAATTCAAGGTCACCGAATTTGCCCGGGACAAGCCATTCCCAAGCCCGCATGGCAGGACCGCACCTGTCGAACAGAAAGGGCTACGAGTCCGCACGACCCATCCGCACGGAACACCCGTTTGCATCCTGCCTCAGGGGGCGCAGTTCAGCATCAGCGAACGGTCGGGCAACTGGGGAAAGATCAAAGACACGCAAGGCGCGCAGCCATACCCGCCCAAGGGAGACGGCTTCGTGGCGGCCGCCGCAGCCATCGGCGGATGGGCGTTCCTGGGCAGGGAGCACGGTGGAGAGGTGGTCAGCGAGATCATGCCGGACTTCGCCTTTGATCGGGTCGTCATCCCGCCGACGCCCATTAAGGTCAAGGCGGGGGATCTGATCGGCCATCTGGGACGCTACGACTCCCTCAACCAGCGCAGCTCGAACCGCATGGTTCATATCGAGGTGTTCTGTGGGGAGAACATCAAGATCTTTCTTCAGCAAGGGCGCGCATGGATTGACGAGCACGCATTCAAGACCGAGGACTGGAAGGAACTGGGGCTGCCCAGCGATCCCACGATCCTGCGAGTTGCCAAGGGCACGAAGCTGTATCACAAGGCATTTAACGAGGGAAACGACGCGCCCCGCACGGATGTCGTTCTGGTTCACAACTTTGCCGAACTAGCCAGGCGTCCGAACAACCCGCGCATGGAAACCACAGCGGGTAGCGATCAACTCAAGCTGAACTGGTGGAAGGTGGACGGAGCGAACATGCTGCGCAACGACATCAGCGGCTGGGTACGGGAGAAGAACTTCGCAGGCGGTCGGGTTACGCGCGAGTTTGCACAATCCTGGACCGACTTCGAGACGTTTGAAGACTCGCACGACCCTACGCATACGATGTTTGCTACTGCCAAGGCCTACGTGGCCTACGTGATGGGGGCGAACGTGCCGGAGCCTGCTGCGCTCGGCAAGCTGAGCCCTCTGATGGCCAAGGTCTATCGCGCCATTTGTTCAACCGGAGATGGCAGCCGCGCTGCTGATGAACTGTGCGACGCCGCCAAAGACCCGTGGCGGGCATGGCAGATGTCGCGCCTCATTATCAAGCACGAGAGCGAATGGGCCAATCCGGCCAAGTGGCAGCAGTTTATACAGGAAATTGAAAGGCAGACGGGGGTGAAAACCCAGCACGAGGCGGAGAAGAAGCGGATCGAGAAGCTGGCCTGGTGGGATGAGGTGAAGCCAGGTGTCTCTGATCTTCCGGAATCGGACGTGTTTCATATCCACCCGATTGGTCTGGTCGGAAACTTCACTGGGGGGTGTGACTGTAGATCTCGGTTTCTAAAAATCTCAAAGATAGTTTTGCTCAACGAAGGCGGCTACGTTAACGATCCACATGATTCTGGCGGGGCAACCAACAAGGGTATCGCGTGGGATACGTGGACAGCATACGCCAAATCCGACATCGGGGTGGACCCAACGCTAGATAATCTAAAGATCCTTACCGATGAGCAGGCGGAAGTGATTTACTTCAACAACTACTGGGAACCACGAGGATTTTGTGGGATAAAAAATGAGAAAACCGCATTGATCATATATGATTGGACTATAACGTCAGGAAAAGCCATAAAAAAGATTAAAGAAGTTCTTATCGATAAATACAAAAAAGAAATAGAAATAAACAACAGCATGTCATCCGACTTTATTGATGAAATCAATTCAATAGAAGACCAGGATGATCTAACAATCAATATAGGAGCAGCAAGAAAGAAATACTACACATCTCTGGCCTATGACTCCAGCGGGAAGGAAACCAAGAATCACAAATTCTTGAAGGGTTGGTTAGCCAGAGTTGATAGGTGCGTGGGCTATAAACAATAATTCCATGAATAAACTTCTACTTATTTCCGCAATTGTGCTGCTGACTTCGACGGCAGCTTTGCCGGCATCCTTCTCCGGAACATGGAACTGGTCGGCAGCCCCGCAGTCCAGGACTTTCTCCATCGATTTAAAGCAAGATGGCAAGATGATTGTCGGCCAATACTGCGCAGTCGCCTTAAATGGCGACAGAGTTGATTGTGATGATGAAACAAATCCCAACGTTCATGGTGAAATCGATTCATCGGGAAAATCAGCCACAGTTGAATTTTCTTCATTCTTTAACGCCAGACAAGGTAGAGCCACAATGCGACTTCACAAAGGCCGCCTGATCTGGAAAATTATAATCAGCCCACCTGGTGGTGACTTTTATGCGCCACATGATGCCATTTTGCAAAGAAATTGATTAAGTCTGCGGTGGACCTCCGTAACGAACTGATCATTTCGGTGAGCGAGGATGACGGGTGACTGGTATGCCACCGACGCGGAGGCCGGGTTGGTAAAACAGTCACAGCGAAGCTGTGTAATGAACCTTTAGATGTACTTCACAAATGAAAACCCTCCCATACGAAGGCGACTTCACCACCCACGGCGGTAAAGTCCTCAATGGCTCCGACCGCATCAAGGTAAATGGCCGCCGCACGGCCCGCGTCGGCGATCTCATGTCCTGCCCGATTCACGGCGACAATCCCGTCACATCCGGCAGCGCCGGGATGACGGATGCAGGCGTCCGGCTGGCGCGCGATGGAGACGCCACCCAATGCGGAAGCGTGCTAATTGCCCGCTCACGCGGCGCGACGGTGCGATAGATGCCGGTTGATTTCCACCGAGTGCCGCTGCAGGTGTTGGTGCCGGCACCGCCACGTCCATCGGTACTGTTCTGGTCAGCGCTACTCCTCGTTGTCCTCGGTGCGGCGATCGCACTCACAATTGTCCTGTGGCCGCCTGACAAGTCCACCAACGTGCCGCTGTTCTGGCTCTGTTGCCTCGTTTATCCATGTGCCCTCTGGTCGTTCTGCCTTGCGCTGTCGCTGGGCTATGGCCACATGCGACGCGATACCGCACGAGCCGACAACCTGGCTAGAGACAAGATCGAAGCGCAATGTCACGAGGAGGCGAGCAGGCCGCTATCCGTGCTCGGGCATGCATGGCGCTTTGCTGGCGACAGGGACGCCAACGACCTCGAATGCGTCGTCAGTGGCACCACTCGACTGAGTGTTCGGCCAAGCGGGGCCGATCCGGACAGCGATGTTCACGCCCGCTGGCTGGAGATCCCCGGAAAGCCGTTCTATCCGGGCAACGTGTTAGGGGAGCACCAGCGTCATCGCGTTGTGAGCGAATGGCTGCTCGCCGAATTGATGGGGGAAATCGCGCCTAGGCTGGAAGCATTGCCGGCGGGCTGTGCCCTGCAGGTTCATTTAAGTCTTCAGTCCTTGTTGGACCCCCAAGATGTCGGCGCCGATTTGAAAAAGCTTCTGCTGGCCAAGGCCCCTGCATTGCGAGTCACTGCAACGTCGAGCGCCGAGGATCTACCGCTTTCAGAGGTGGACAAATGGCACGACGGTATGAGGACCAACGATGCGCAACTGCTCATCGCTATTCAACTTCGCCGTGCCATCAGCCGACGCCTGGTCGACGGCGAGGCGGAAGCCGGTGTCGCCCTGCTGCTTGGGCCCCCAGGCGTCGCCTGCCCATCCGTGCCGGCGCCCGCACTGAGACTTCATCGGCCCGCCACTGGCGCTGCGGCCAAGGCTCTAAATCTCGCCACGCGTTGGGCAAAGGCCGAGGCAGCCCAAATCGGGGCAGTCTGGTGCCATTTGCCCACCGAAGAATTGGTGCAGGAGCTCAAGTCCTTGCCCGACTACCAGCAGACCCAGTGGATTGATATCTGCGAATCCGTCGGAAACTGCGCTGGCGCCGGTGCGTGGCTGGCTACCGTACTCGCCATCGCGCACACATTCCGCACATCATCTCCCCAACTCGTGCTGTCCCAGGACGGTCACAACATGATTGCCCTCGTGTGCAGGAAGCAGATATGAGCGACCACAAACCCGTATCGCCGGCAGGTATCTTTCTCGGGATTGCCATGTTTATCATCTACGTTGCGCTGGCCGTCAGCGCATGGGCGCTGCGACCGGCATGCGCGACACCTGAAGGCGAACCCCGACTGGAAGATCGCGTCACGCCCTGAACTCGTCGCTGGCGCACGCCAGACGCTGCTGGCGGTGATCGGCGCGCGCAACGCGCAGGACACGGTCTACCAGCAGATTCTGGACGGCATCGGCAGCAAGTATCCGGACCAGACCCTCGCGTCGCTGACCCTGGGCACCGACACGCGTGGACTGTTGCGTGCCTCGGCCATCGTGCCCGGGGTTTTCACCCGCCAGGCTTACGAGGGCTACATCGCGGATGCCATCGAAGAGGCCGTTAAGCGCCGCGACGTAAGCACCGACTGGGTGCTGGCCGGTGCCCAAGCGGGTAGTAACCAGCCGAACCAGTCCGCCGACGAACTGCGCGCGGCGCTGACGCAACAGTACTTTGCCGACTATGCCGAGCGATGGCAGGACTTCATGAACGCGCTGCAGTGGGAGCCTGCTCCTAAGCTGCCAGCGGCAATCGGGCAGCTCAAGTTGTTAGCCGATGCGCGCCAGTCGCCGGTGATCGCGCTGATGAAGGCACTGGAATACCAGGGTGGCGCCGGTATGCAGAAGCCGTCCCTGTCGGACGCGCTGGTGAACAAGGCGAAGGACATGCTCACCAGCAAGAGCGACACCTCGCACGCTGCCAAGGCCGAGCCGGTCGGACCGCTGGATGCGGCCTTCGGGCCGGTGCTGCGCCTTGTGGGCCAATCCGGGCAAGGCACTGCCAACAGCGACCTGAGCTTGCAGCGCTTCCTCGACCGGGCCACCGCCCTGCGTCTGCGGCTGCAACAGGTCAATGGCAGCCCCGACGCTGACGAGCAGGCGCGCCAGTTGGCGCAGGCGCTGTTCCAGGGGAAGGGCTCGGAGCTGGCAGACACGCGCGCCTATGCCGAACTGATGGCAGCCAGCCTCGGCACCGAATGGGCCGGCATGGGCGAAACCCTGTTCGTGCGCCCCATCACCCAGGCGACACAGACCATCGTGCTGCCCGCGCAGGCGAGCCTGAACGACCTGTGGAATCGCGCCGTGGTCGGCGACTGGAACCAGTCCTTTGCCGGACGTTATCCGTTTGCCGACACGGTCAACGATGCCTCGTTGCCGGAGTTTGCCCAGTTCGTGCGCCCGCAAGGGGGCCGCGTCCAGGCGTTCCTGACCACCCAGCTGGCCGGCGTCCTGGAACTCCAGGGCAATCAATGGGTCCCGGCCGTCGGGGCGCGGGGCATCGCCTTTGACCCGGAGTTTCTGAAGTTCATCAACCTGATGCAGCGCATCGGTGCCCGCCTGCTGGTGCAGGGGGAGCCGCAGTACCGCTTCGAACTCAAGCCCGTGCCGACGCCGGGGCTGACAGATACCGTGCTGATCATCGACGGCCAGAAGCTGCACTACTACAACCAACGCGAAAGCTGGCAGCGTATGGCGTGGCCGTCGAACCATCTGCCGGACCTCGGCACCCGGCTGCAGTGGCAGACCGAAAACGCGGGGACGAACAAGAGCTACGAGTTTGCCGGACGCTTCGGGCTGCTGCGCATGCTCGCGCGCGGACACATCCGGCAGGTCGATGGCGCGACGTATCAGATTGGCTGGCCCGCCGTACCCGACACCGACACCGACACCGGGACCGTGGCAATCGGGGCGGACACGGACAAGGTGCCCGAAATCCAGTTCCAGATGCGCAGCGAGTCCGGTGCCGGGATGCTGGAACTGCTTTCCTTGCTCGGCCTCAGGATATCGCCACGCGTGTTCCTGGACGCGCGCGCGGGGACAGTGGCCGATGCCGCGCCGTCGGCCAGGCGTTCCCTGTCCCGACGAGCCCAATGAAGGACGCACGCAACAGCGATAGACCTGCGCCGGCCGCGGCAAGCCACGCTTAAACCGTCGGCCGTAGATCAAAATCCTCGAACCTTCCCTGCCCCGGCTCCACGTCCACATGCGTGACCTGCGAGGCCGGCGGACCGGACTGCATCCAGTCGCGTAGCGCCTCCAGCTGCAACACCGTGCCGGCAGCCATGACTTCGACCGTGCCGTCGGTCCGGTTGCGCACCCAGCCCTTGAGCCCCAGCGAAATGGCCGCCTGCGCGCAGCCCGCACGGTAGCCCACGCCCTGCACGCGCCCATGCGCCGTCATGTGCCAGGTTTCCATGGCATCTTCCTCCTTGACCGCGTGCCGGCGGACCCGCTACACCGGCATGTCATCCACAAGACGTAAACTAGACGGCTGTCCCAGGCGTTACCAGAGAATGCACGCCACAAGACGTGATGCCGCCGGCACCCAGCCATCAGCCAGGTCCCTTCCATGGGCCGCCCCTTCCGCGCCGGTCACCGCCATGCCGGCTGCGCCAGCCCACCAAGCGCCATGATGCAGCAACCCGCCAACGACAACCCGGCCACGCCCGCACCCGGCTATGACAGCCAGCTGCTGACCGCGCCGCCCAACCGCTTCGACTTCGCGCTGCTGCCGATCCTCCTGGCGATCATCGTCATGGTGGCGTTCGCCGCACAGCAGATGAACGTGCCGTTCGTGCCTGGCGAGCCGATGACGGTGCACCTCGACATCGCCTACCTGCCCTACTACCTGATGCGCACCAGCATCCGCATGCTGGCCGCCCTGGCGGCGTCGCTGGTGTTCTCGCTTGGCTTCGCGGCGCTGGCGTCGAAGAATCGCACGGCCGAGAAGGTGCTGGTGCCCGCGCTGGATATCCTGCAATCGATCCCGGTGCTGGGCTTCCTCTCGATCACGGTGACCGGCTTCATCGCGCTGTTCCCGGGCAACCTGATCGGCGTGGAGTGCGCGGCGATCTTTGCAATCTTCACCTCGCAGGCCTGGAACATGGCCTTCAGCCTGTATCAGTCGTTTCGCACCATCCCCGGCGACTTGCTCGAGGCGGCGGCCATGTTCCGCCTGTCGCCGTGGCAGCGCTTCTGGCGGCTGGAAGTGCCGTTCGCCATGCCCGGCCTGCTGTGGAACATGATGATGTCGATGTCCGGCGGCTGGTTCTTCGTAGTGGCGTCGGAAGCCATTTCGGTGTCCGGCCACGATATCCGGCTGCCCGGGATCGGCTCCTATATCGCGCTGGCCATCCAGCAGCAGGACCTGGCCGCCATCGGCTGGGCCATCGTCGCCATGCTGGTCGGCATCCTGGTGTATGACCAGCTGCTGTTCCGCCCGCTGGTGGCATGGGCCGACCGCTTCCGCTTCGAGACGCTGTCCCAGGACAAGGAGCCCGAGTCGTGGCTGCTCGACCTGCTGCGCCGCTCGGAATGGGTGCGGGCCTTGCTGGTGCGCACGGCGGCGCTGGCCGAGCGCACGCTGGCATGGGGCGCGCGTCGGCAAGGCCGCGTGCCCGCCGAACCCGATCCGCGCCGCGCGCAATGGCGCGAGCGCGCCGGCAATGCCGTGATCCTGCTGGTGGCGCTGGCCGCGCTGGGCCGCGTGATGTACTTCGTGCACAGCGAAGTGGGCCTGGCCGAGGTCGCCCATGTGGTGTGGCTGGGCACGCTGACCATGGTGCGGGTGATCCTGCTGATCGCGCTGGCGGCGGTGATCTGGGTGCCGATCGGCATCCGTATCGGCCTGAACCCGTCGGTGGCCCGCATTGCGCAGCCGGTGGCGCAGTTCCTGGCGGCCTTCCCGGCCAACCTGATGTTCCCGCTGGTGGTCATGCTGATCGTGCGCTTTGGCCTGAATCCGGAAATCTGGCTCAGCCCGCTGCTGATCTTCGGCACGCAGTGGTACATCCTGTTCAATGTGGTGGCCGGCGCCTCGGGCATCCCGACCGAACTGAAGCTGGCGGCGCGCAATTTCGGCCTGCGCGGCTGGCTGCTGTGGAAGCGCTTCCTGATCCCCGCGGTGTTCCCGAGCCTGCTGACCGGGCTGGTGACGGCGGCCGGCGGTTCGTGGAATGCCAGCATCGTGGCGGAATATGTGACCTGGGGCGACCGCACGCTGGTCGCCACGGGGCTGGGCAGCTATATCGCCGAAACCACCGCGCGCGGCGATTTCCCGCGCATCGCGCTGGGCATCGGCGTGATGGCGCTGTTCGTGGTCGGCTTCAACCGGCTGCTGTGGAACCGCCTGTATCAACTCGCGCAGGAGCGCACCCGCTTGTAAGGCAACGATGGCAGAAAACCAGAACCCCGCCGTCACGGCACCGGCCGTGATCGAACTGCGCGGCGTCTCCAAGATGTTCCGCACCGCCAGCCGCAGCGACCGCGCCGTGCTGGAAGGCGTCGACCTGACGCTGCGCGAAGGCGAAATCGTGGCCATGCTCGGCAAATCGGGCTCGGGCAAGTCGACGCTGTTGCGCATCATGGCCGGGCTGGTCGGCGCCGACCGCGGCGATGTGCAGTTCCGCGGCAGCCGCCTGAACGGCACGGCCGAAGGCATCGCCATGGTGTTCCAGTCGTTCGCGCTGTTCCCGTGGCTCACGGTGCAGCAGAACGTGGAACTCGGGCTGGAAGCCCAGGGTGTGCCCAAGGCCGAACGCGCGCGCCGCGCCGAGGCGGCCATCGACATGATCGGGCTGTCGGGCTTCAATGGCGCGCTGCCGCGCGAGCTGTCCGGCGGCATGCGCCAGCGCGTAGGCATCGCACGCGCGCTCGTGACGCAGCCCGACCTGCTGCTGATGGACGAAGCGTTTTCCGCGCTCGACGTGCTCACCGGCGAAACCCTGCGCGACGAAATGCTGGACCTGTGGGAGAGCGGCCGCGCCAATATCCGCAGCATCCTGATCGTTTCGCACAATATCGAGGAAGCGGTGATGATGGCCGACCGCATCGTCATCCTGTCGAGCGATCCGGGCCGCATCCGCGCCGAAGTGCGCGTGCCGTTCCCGCGCCCGCGCAACCGCGATGCCGCCCAGGTGCGCGCGCTGATCGACGAGGTCTACATGCTGATGACCTCGCCCGCGGCGCCCGAGCCGCGCGTGCCGGCACTGGCACCGTCGCGCCAGATCGGCTACCGGCTGCCGGACGTGGACATCAGCCAGATGGACGCCATCCTGGACCTGCTGTCGGAACCCCCGTTCAATGGCCGCGCGGACCTGCCGCACCTGGCCGACGAGGCCGGGCTGACCGACGACGACCTGCTGCCGGCCTGCGAAGCCTTGCAACTGTTGCAGCTCGCGCATATCGAGCGCGGCGACATCACCACCACCGGGACCGGCCGCGAATATTATGCGGCCGAGCCGAACGAGCGCAAGGCCATGTTCGGCCGGCAATTGCTGGGGCATGTCGCACTGGCCACGCATATCCGGCGCGAACTGGAAGCGTCGGAAGACGGCGAAGTCGGCGAAGAGCAGGTGCTGCGCGAGCTGGAAGCGTTCCTCAAGCCGGAGGAAGCTGAGCGCGTGCTGTCCGTGGCGATCGACTGGGGGCGCCATGGCGAGGTGTATGAGTACAGCTATAACAGCGGGATGCTGACGTTGCCGAGGGAGGAACAGGAGGAAGGGGAAGCTGGCGTAGAACGATAACCTGACAACCTTCTGACGCGTGACTCCCCTCTCCCATGCATGGGAGAGGGGTCGGGGGTGAGGGTTGGCGTGTCTCGATGCGATGCGATGGGCTGGACTTCGTAGAGGGGCCGGGGGTGTAGTCGGCTCCTGCGCCGTTCCTCAGTCCCGCATCCGCATTGCCCGCCCGATCGCGCCGGTGCGCAGCGCGATCTTGGCCGCATCCTCGCGCAGCGCGCGTAGCCGGCGCTCCAGCACCGCATTGGCCGGGCGCCCCGTGGAGCTGGCCGTCGGGCCGGCTTCGTGGACGGACTCCCTTGCCGCCGCGGCATGCGCGAGCTCATCGGCACGGCGCCGGTCGGCGGAATCGGCCAGCCGCGCACGCCGGTCATCGGCGTGTTCGGGCGGCGGCCCTTCCGGCAGCGAGTCTTCCAGCGACGGGCCGGCGGCACTGGCCACCGGCTCGGCGGCGCGGATAAAGCCGGCGCCGCGGCTACCCGTGCGGTCGTCCGCCGCCAGCCGTTCGACGGCCAGCTGCAGGCTGTGGCTGGCCGCCTCCGTGGCCTGTTCGATCGCGGCTTCCGCCGCGGGAATATCGAGTTCTTCGTAGTGCTGCCGCACCTGGATGCGCGCCGCCGCCACATGCGCCGCCACCAGGTAGTTCTGCACGATGAAGCGGTTCAGGTTGTCCACGGCACGGTGCCGGCTCTTGGGCTCGTCGAGCATGCGCTGGAACGAGCCGATCAGTGCCGACAGCGCATCCATGAACTGCTTGCGCTGCACGCGGTAGGCAAAGTCGTCCTTGGCTCGACGCAGCAGCAGGTCCCGTGTGGCTACGATGTAGCGGCGGTTGGCCTGCAGCACGTTCTCCACCAGCTTGGGAATGGCGCGATATTCCCAGCTTGGCAGCACAAAGCTGAACAGCGAGGCAATGATGCCGCCGATCACCGTATCCACCAGCCGCTCGCCCGCGGCATTCTGCGTGCTCGGCATCAGCAGGTTGATCTGGATAAGCACCTGCACGCAGGCCGCGATCGCCGTATAGCGGTACTTGATGGTGACGAACGCCGCGCTGGCCACCAGCGCCAGGAACAGGAAACCGAGCAGGATCAGCGGCTCGTGGAACACCTTCAGGATGCCCACGGAGATGATGCAGCCGATCAGCGTGCCGATCACGCGGTCGTTGTAGCGCTGCTTGGTCATGCTGAAGTTGGGCTTCAGGATGACGATGATGGTCAGCAGGATCCAGTAGCCGTGCGAGGCGTACGGCACGTGGTCCGCGATCCACAGGCCGAGCGCCACCGCCATCGAGATCCGCAGCGCGAAGCGGAACGCGGGTGCGCGCCACCTGAGGTTGTCGCGCAGCACGCCGAGTTCGTATTTCTGGCGCGTGAGGAACGGCGTCATGTCGGCCCCAGGCAGCACCTTGGCCGGCTCCACGGGCGTGCGCGACGCCTCGTGCAGCTGCCCGACCAGCGTGATGGCGCCGCGGATCATGTCCAGGGTATCCACCAGCGCCGTCATGGCTGCGGGAGGGATGTGGTGGTGGCGCAGCTGGGCAATCTCGGCCTCCACTGCGTGCAGCCCTTCGCGATAATCCACCGCGGCATAGGACGGGCGCCCGCGCGTAACCTCGTAGGCGATTTCCTCCACGTCCTCGCACATCAGCATCACCAGCTTGCGCAGGTGGTCCAGCACCGGCGTGCTGCCGAAGGTCCGGCGCAGCAGCGGATAGTCGGTGTTGGTCGACAGGATGTACTCGTACAGGTCCAGCATGCGCAGGTGCACCTGCACCAGCAGCCCGTCGTGCGGCGTGCGGTTGCCGCGCAGCACCAGGTCGCGCGCGGCCTGCTGGCGCTCGGCCACGACGATCTGCTGGCGCACCAGCTGGTTGAACTGGGCCTCGTAGTCATTGCCGGCGTCGTAGAAGCGGGCCTTGACCTCCAGATAGCTGGCCATCTCGTACAGCGACTCGGCCAGGATCTGCTGCTTGGTCCGGCGCTCGTTCACCCAGCTCACGAGCATGGCGTACGCCAGGTAGGCCACCGCGCCGACGACGAACAGCGCCGTATGCTCCAGCGCGCGGCGCACCACGAAGTCCTCGTTGATGGTCAGCGTCATCACGAACAGCGTGGAGAACTGCAGCGGCAGCGTCTTGTTGCCGTACACCGTCATCATGCCGGCCATGAAGGTGACCAGCACCAGCACGAACGGCATCACGCGCGGAAACGGCGTGGTCAGCGCCACCAGCAGCGTGACGGCGCCGCACAGCAGCACGCTGGCCAGCATCTCGTTGAACTTGTGGTTCAGCGGGCTGGGCAGGTCCATCAGGCTGGTGCACAGGGCGCCCATCGACACCACCATCGCGGTCGGCAGGTCGGCGAACTGCAGGGCGATCAGCGTGGCGCCGATCACGCCCGTGGCCGAACGCAGGCCACGGTAGACATAGTGCGAATAGACGAAGGTGCGGGGGTCGTGCGCGTATTGCATGGACGCGTGGCTGGGTCAGGCTGACGGAGAGGCGATCGGGAACGCGGACTTCAGCGGCCCAGCCAGCGCGTGCGCGCGGCGTGGCGCCCGCCTTCCAGGCTCAGCTTGTGCTGCGTCGCGGGTTCGCGCGCGAGCGTCAACGGCAGCACCAGCAGCTCGTCGCGCCGGAATACATGCAGCGTGACCGGGTCGGTGGCACGGTAGCGCGCCAGCAGCTTGTCGAGCTGGCCGGGCGCGACGCGCAGGCCGTCAACCGCGGCCAGCAGGTCGCCCGCGGATACGCCGCCGGCCTGCGCCGCGCCGCCGTCGAGCACCTGCGTCACGCGCACCCAGCCATCGTCGGTCTTGGTCTTGATGCCGAGCGCCGCGGTGCGGCTCGCCTTCTGCGTCTCGGCCTTGACGCCGAAGCGCCTGAACAGCGGCGCCAGCGGCAGTTCGCCGGTGCCTTCGGTCAGCGAGCGCAGCAGCGCCCCCAGGCGCAGGCCCGTGACCTCGTCGAACAGCGCATGGACCTCTGCTTCGGTGACACCACGCTGCACCGCATCCGGCGCGTAGAAATCGCGCCCGTAGCGCTGCCACAGCGCGCGCATCACGTCATCGAGCGAGCGCCGGCCGCCGGTCTTGTCGCGGATGGTCAGGTCCAGCGTCAGCGCTACCAGCGAGCCCTTGGTGTAGTAGCTGACGATGGCATTCGGCGCGTTTTCGTCCTGCCGGTAATACTTGGTCCATGCATCGAACGAGCTTTCCGCCACGCTCTGCTTGGTGCGGCCGTTGCCGCGCAGCACGCCGTTCCACGTCTTGGCCAGCATCTCGACGTACTGCGCATCTGTCACGCAGCCCGAGCGCACCAGCACCAGGTCGTCGTAGTAGCTGGTGAAGCCCTCGAACAGCCACAGCAGCGGCGTGTAGGTTTCCTCCTGCAGCCGGTACGGCACGAACGCGGCGGGCTTGATGCGCTTGACGTTCCAGGTGTGGAAATACTCGTGGCTGCACAGGCCCAGGAAGGTGCGGTAGCCCTCGCTGGTCTCGCTGTCGCCGCGCACCGGCAGGTCCGAGCGCGCGCACATCAGCGCGGTGCTGGCGCGATGCTCGAGGCCACCGTAGCCGTCCGTGGTCACCATCGTCATGAAGACGTAGCGGCGATTGCTGTCGAGGAACGGCGCCCGCGCGCTGCGCGGTTCGAACAGGCGGATCTGCGCTTCGCAGATGCGCTTGAGGTCGCGGCAGACGCGCTCGATGTCGAGCTGCGGCACGCGGCCCGTGAACACCACGTCATGCTGGGCACCGCATGCGCGGAAGCTGGCCAGCAGGAAATCGCCCATTTCGACTGGATGGTCGACCAGTTCGTCGTAGTCCGCGACCTGGTAGCGGCCGAAGCCATAGCGCTTCGCGCCCTCGCGGCCCGAGGCCTCGCGCATCGCGGTGGCCACGCGCCAGTTGCGGTAGGCGTCGCCGGCAGGCACGTGGATATCCACGGTGCAGGGCTGGTCCTGTTGCCCGTCCACGCACAGGAACACCGAACTGCCATTGAAGAAGCCGTGGGTGGTGTCGAGATGCGCGGCGCGCACGGAAAGGTCCCAGGCATAGACTTCATAGCTCAGCGTGAGCGCACCGGCGGCTGCATCGACCGGCGCGGCCTGCCAGCTCTGCTTGTCGAGCTTGTTCAGCGCCACCGGCTTGCCACCCGCATCGGCGCGGATGCGCACGATATGGCGGGCGAAGTCGCGGACCATGTAGCTGCCTGGAATCCAGGCCGGCAGGAAGAAGCGCTGGCCGGCGGGATCGGGCGAAGTCACCGTGACGGTGACGGCGAAGAGATGCGCTTCAGGGTGAAGCGGGGCGATGGCATAGCGGATCGGCGTCATGGGCATGATTGTAGCGTTCGTCATTCGGCGCGATCCGCCGAGGCTGTCGCACGCAGGCGCGTGCGATCAGTTCGCGCTCAGGTGCGGTTGACGTTGACCACCGTGCGTCCGCGCAGGCCGCCTTCGACGATGCTGCGGCCGGCCTCGACGGCCTCGCCCAGTCCGATCTCGCGCGTGATCGCGTTGAGGCGGTCCGGCTCCAGGTCCGTCGCCAGCCGCGCCCAGGCCTGCTCGCGCAAGGCCATCGCCGCCATCACGCTGTCGATGCCGGCCAGCGTCACGCCGCGCAGGATGAAGGGCGCCACGGACGCGGGGAAATCCATGCCTTGCGCCAGCCCGCATGCCGTGACCACTCCGCCGTAGCGCACCTGCGCGCAGGCATTGACCAGCGTGTGCGAGCCGACCGCATCCACTACCGCCGCCCAGCGTTCCTTCTGCAGCGGCTTGCCCGGTGCGGACAGCTCCGCGCGATCGATGACCTCCGCGGCGCCGAGCGCCTTGAGGAAATCGGCCTCGTCGCGCTTGCCGGTGGAAGCCACCACGCGATAGCCGAGCTTGCCGAGGATCGCGATCGCCACCGTGCCCACGCCACCGGAAGCGCCGGTGACCAGCACCTCGCCATCCCCCGCACGCACCGGTCCATTGACACCGCCACGCTCCAGCCCGAGCACCGACAGCATCGCGGTGTAGCCTGCCGTGCCGATCGCCATCGCCTGCCGCGTGGTGAAGGCATCGGGCAGGCGCACCAGCCAGTCGCCCTTCAGGCGCGCGCGCTGCGCCAGGCAGCCCCAGTGCGTCTCGCCGACGCCATAGCCGTTCAGGATGACCTTGTCACCGGCCTTCCAGCGCGGATGCGAGGACTCCAGCACCGTGCCGGCGCCGTCGATGCCGGCCACCATCGGCCACTGGCGCAC
This sequence comes from Cupriavidus sp. 21MJTG02-4, assembly GCF_057798975.1. Taxonomy (NCBI): domain Bacteria; kingdom Pseudomonadati; phylum Pseudomonadota; class Betaproteobacteria; order Burkholderiales; family Burkholderiaceae; genus Cupriavidus; species Cupriavidus sp. 21MJTG02-4. The sequence goes on from NZ_JBYOJP010000014.1 coordinate 55,215, forward strand.
CACCGGCACTTTTCCGGTGATGGCCAGCCCGTCCTTGAAGTTGATCGTGGAATAGTCGACCGCGACCAGCACGTCGCCGTCTGCGGGCAACTGTGCTTCATCCAGCGTGGCGATATTGGCCTGGGTCGCACCGTCGGCCTGGGTCAGCAGCAATGCCTGGAACGTCATGGAAGTCTCCTGTGCCGCCCTGCCGGGCGGCGGTCTGTCTCGATGGGATGATCCGGGGAAGATACGGAATGCAAAACGGCCGGACTCGGTCCGGCCGTTGCTCGGGCCGGGACACCGGCCGCGCCTTACTTCTTGACGCTGGCGAGCTTGCGTTCGAGCGTGCCGGCATCGGCCGCGCCCGGAATGCGCGTGCCGTCCATGAAGAACACTGCAGGCGTGCCGGTGATGTTCAGGCTCTGGCCGAGCGCGAGGTTGTCATCGACCGGCGTCTTGCAGCTGCCGTTGCCGGTCAGCGCGACCTTGTTGAGCATCCAGTCGCGCCAGGCCTTGGTGCGGTCGGCGGAGCACCAGACCTGCTTCGCCTTGGTCGAGGAATCCGGCGACAGCACGGGATACAGGAAGGTGTAGACCGTGATGTTGTCCATCTGCTGGAAGGTCTGCTCGATGCGCTTGCAGTAGCCGCAGTTCGGGTCCGAGAACACGGCGACCTGGCGGCTGCCGTCGCCCTTGGTCCACTTGATGGCGCGCGCCAGCGGCAGGTCGGACCACTTGATGCGGTTGATGTCCGCCATGCGCTCTTCGGTCAGGTTGGTGCCGGTCTTGGTATCGATCAACTCGCCATTGATGACGTAGCGGCCGGTGGCGTCGGTGTAGACCACCTGTCCGCCGACGTTGACCTCAAACAGCCCGGGCACCGGGCTCTTGGTCACGCTCTTCACCTCGGCGCGGCCGCCCAGCATTTTCTGCAGGGATTCCTTGATGCGATCGGTGCCGGGTTCGCCTGCCGCCATGGCGTGCATGGCAAAGCCTGCTGCCGCGAGACCGCCGGCAATGGCAGTGGTCCAGGCGGGGTGGCGGCGCATGAGTTGGAACATATCGACTCCAGTATTCGGTCAGGGTCCGGGCACCCGGCGTCAGCCGAGCGCCCGTTCAATCAGGAAGCGCTTGAGCAGCGACTGCCGGCCCACGGTGCGGATGCCGGTATTGCGCACCACGCGCGCCACGCTGCCGGGCAGCGAGAACAGCCGGTGCAGGCCGTCGGTCGCGGCGGTCAGCGACAGCAGGTCGGTGGCGCGTGCCCGTTCGTAGCGGCGCAGCAGGCGCAGGTCGCCCTCGCTGCGGAAAGGTTCTTTGGCGGCCATGACCTTGCCGAGTTCCGCAACATCGCGCAACCCGAGGTTCATGCCCTGCCCGGCCAGCGGATGCACCACGTGCGCGGCATCGCCCACCAGCGCCAGATGCGGCTGCACGAACTGTTCCGCGCGTTGCAGCACCAGCGGGAACCCCTGCGCCGGCGTTACGCAGCGCAGCTTGCCGAAGCGGCTGCCGACCGCGCCGGCGGCCGCCTGCATCACCGTGGCGGCAAGCGCCTCGGGCGACAGTGCGACCAATTCGTGCGCGTGGGCCTCGTCGGCCGACCAGACCATCGAGACGCGCGAGCCCGGCAGCGGCAGGATGGCCAGGATCTCGCCGTTGGCTGCCTCTTCGTCCGCCATGAGCTTTTCGGGCGCGCCCGTGAACCATTGCCAGGCCGTGTCGTGATGCGGCCGTTCGCACTCGAAGTTCGCCACCACGCCAAGCTGGCGATAACGCCGCGTGGTCACGCCGATATGGCACTGCTGGCGCACCCAGGACCGCGCGCCGTCGGCGCCGACCACACAGGCCGCGCGGATCTTCGCGCCGCCGGACAGCGTGAGGGTGGCGCCGTCGGCATCGCGCTCGAAGCCGGCGGCGGTATCGTCATGCCAATGGACCTGGTGCTGGAAACCCAGCGCGGTATCGAGCGCCCGCTCCACCAGGCCGGATTCGACGATCCACGCCAATTGCGGCACCGCGGCGGCATAGGCCGAGAAATGCAGGTCGCCGTCGAGGCTCGGGGAGGTTTCGGCGGCGCTGGCATCGCCGCACACGCGCATGTCGCGCACGGGCTGGATACGGGCCGGGTCGAGCGCCTCCCAGACCCGCATGCGCTCCAGAAGCGCCTGGGAACTCGCGGAAAACGCATAGATGCGACTGTCCCAGTCATCGGGACCGGCCGGCGCGCGCGCGGAACGCGGCGCGACCAGGGCCACGTTCATGCCCTGCTGCGCCAGCAGCAGCGCGCAGGACTTGCCCACGATGCCGCCGCCGACAACGGCGATCTGGAAAGCTGACGAATTACGCACGGACGCATTGGATCGGGTCATGGCTGGATTATAGCCACGTCCCCCCCCCCCGCAGCCCCGGCTGGGCAGGGCCGGCAGGGCTAGGCCGGGGGCCCCATCCGCTAGAATATGGGTTTTGCAATTTCCCGCCAGACACCATGAGCCTCCAATGCGGCATCGTCGGCCTGCCCAACGTCGGCAAGTCCACGCTGTTCAACGCCCTGACCAAGGCCGGCATCGCCGCCGAGAACTATCCGTTCTGCACCATCGAGCCCAATGTTGGCGTGGTGGAAGTGCCGGACCCGAGGCTTGCCAAGCTGGCTGAGATCGTCAAACCCGAGCGCATCCTGCCCGCCGTGGTGGAATTCGTCGACATCGCCGGCCTGGTGGCGGGCGCCTCCAAGGGCGAAGGCCTGGGCAACCAGTTCCTGGCCAACATCCGCGAAACCGACGCTATCACGCACGTTGTGCGTTGCTTCGAAGACGATAATGTGATCCACGTGGCCGGCAAGGTCGATCCGCTGTCGGACATCGAGGTGATCAACACCGAACTGGCGCTGGCCGACCTGGCCACCGTCGAGAAGGCTCTGGCGCGCTATGTGAAGCCGGCACGCGCCGGCGACAAGGAAGCCCAACGCCTGGTCGCCGTGCTGGAAAAGGCACAGACCGTGCTCGACCAGGCCAAGGCCGTGCGCACGCTCGACCTGGCCCCGGAAGAGTGGGAGGCCATCCGCCCGTTCTGCCTGATCACCGCCAAGCCGACCATGTATGTGGCCAACGTCCGTGAAGACGGCTTCGAGAACAACCCGCACCTGGACACGGTACGCGAGTACGCCAAGACCACCGGCTCCCCGGTCGTGGCCGTCTGCGCCGCCATCGAGGCCGAGATCGCCGACCTGGATGACGCCGACAAGGCCGAATTCCTGGCCGACCTTGGCATGGAAGAACCCGGCCTGGACCGCGTGATCCGCGCCGGTTACAAGCTTCTGGGGCTGCAGACCTACTTCACCGCCGGCGTGAAGGAAGTCCGCGCCTGGACCATCCACATTGGCGACACCGCTCCGCAGGCCGCCGGCGTGATCCACACCGACTTCGAACGCGGCTTCATCCGCGCGCAGACCATCGCCTATGAGGACTACGTCGCGCTCAAGGGCGAGACCGGCGCCAAGGAAGCGGGCAAGATGCGGGCGGAAGGCAAGGAGTATGTGGTGAAGGATGGGGATGTGATGAACTTCTTGTTCAACGTTTGACGCCAAAGCTGTTATTTCGGGATGTCTCACGACATTTCGAGACCAACCTGAAAGCCCAGCAACTGCTGGGCTTTTTTTCAGTTCTTCGCCGGATCGCAGGGGAAGGCTAATGATGGGTCGTCGTGCCTGGCAGGTGATCGGGAACAAACAACAGTCGTTGTTCCATAGGTTTGAACCTCTGACGGATGTTGGAATACCTCCAAGAATCCGAAACCTGTTACAACGGTGCGACGCTGATCCCGAATCAGGGGTCAATAAAGGACTATCCATGCCTGTAGAACTGAATGCATTTAGCGGCGTCTTAGGGCTCGTACTGACCTCGGCTGTGCTGATCGCAGTTCCAGGCCCGAGCATCATGTTTCTAGTCGGGCAAACCATAGCAGTGGGACGAAGGAATGCGTTGCGGGGTGTGATCGGCAATGCGATCGGAACCTATTGTGTTGCCGTGATCGTAGCGATTGGCATCGGCTCGCTGCTTGTGCGCTCCGACCATGCTTTGATTTTCATTCGGCTGCTGGGCGCCGTGGTTTTACTGGGCATCGGCTTTCAATATTTATTCCTTTCCAGGCCAACGCTGCCAGAAGGGGGAAATAACCCAAAAAAGAGCCGGCAATCGTTGGTTGCCGGAATCATCGTTGGCTCGACCAATCCGAAAGCGCTGATCATGTTTGGCTCGATCGTCCCGAGCTTCATGAGCGACGGCGCAGACAGCCCCATTCTCAACTTGCTGGGCTTTTCACTGATACCGATTGGCCTGGGACTAGTCATAGACGCGGCGTGGGTCGCCGCCGCTCATGCTGCAAGTTCGAGCACAATATTCAGCGGGGGGAAGCTAAGGTTCTTCAATATCATTGGTGGCGGATTGATGATTTCGATGGCCATTCTGTTAGCAGCCGAGGCCCTGCATTGACGAGTGCATTCCATTTGATGTGGCGGACCGGGAGCTTCACAACCTCTCCATCCCCTCCCCGCTCAACCCCACCAGCAACGCCTGCCCGCTCCCATCCACCCGGAACTCCCCATAGCGCGCCTTCTCGAAGCGCCCGCCCTGACCTTCCTGGAAGAAATAAGCATCGGTCGAAACCTGCACCTGAAGACCGCCCCACCGCGACTCGACCGTCTGGAAGCGAAGCAGCCGTTCGCCGGATGCCAGCGGCTCATCCCCGTGCAAGCGGACGAAGGAAGCCACGCCGTTTGCATCGAGCCGGATGACGGCGACGCCGTCGCGCCGCTGCCGCTGGGGCTGCTGCGCCTCACGGATGGGAGCGCCGATGGCGAAGTTCAGGGCCATGTAGTCGCCCTGCATCAGCGAGCGCGGGTCGACCGGTGCCAGGCGGAGATAGACGGTGTCCCCTCGCGCCAGCAGCTTCTCCTTGGCCGCGATACCCACCGCGGCCAAGGCCAGCGTCAACGCCCAGGCAATCGTGATCCAGCGTTTCATGCGATCTCCTTTGCGGGCATGGCATGCAGCAGCCAGTGACGCAACGCGATCAGGGTGACGCCGGCCGCGGCCAGCGTGATGGACTTGGCCAGCAGCGTCCAGTGCAGCGAGCTGTAGTACCAGATGAAGCCGATGGCGATGGCGGCGATGCCAAGGCCCAGCCATGGCAGCGAGTCTCGCCGCAGTGCCAGTCCGAGCGCCAGCGCACCGGCCGCCACGGCGGGCGCGGCGGCCATCAGGACACTGAATGCCGCAGTCCCGGCGAGCACGGCGACGACAGCCGGAAAGGAAAGTGCCAGACGCCGGCACTCCAGCAACGCAAAGCCGACCAGCACCACGCCGACCAGCAGGCCCGGCAGCCAGCGCGCCCTGGCAAACAGCGGCACGGATTCCTGGAGTTGGAGCCACGCCAGCGGATGGGTGGCGCCTGTCACTACCAGCGCCGCGCCCAGTGCGAACAGGAGCGTGGCGTCGATCGCGGGCTCGAACGCGCCGTGCCGGCCTGCGGCGCACAGGCGCTCCTCGGCGGTCATGAACCACACCGCCAGCGCGCATGCGGCCGGCGCCAGCCAGCCCAGCGACCACGGTATGGCCAGCCATGCGTGGCGCTCCGAAACCGTCAGCGCGATGTGCACGGCGACCGCCAGCCCGATCCACACGCCCAGCGCGGCCAGGAAGCGGTGCAGCCGGTTCTGCACCAGCGCGTACAGCGCCGCCTCGAACACGGCCAGGCAGACCCAGAAGGCGGCGGTCTCGATCCGTCGCGCGCCGCCGAGCAATTCCGCGACGCCGTAGATCACCATGCCCTGGCCACTCAGGCTCACGGCCAGCGCGAACTGCCCGAGCGCGATGCCCGCGCCGCCGCGCCGGTAAAGCACGGCCGCGAGGACGATCATGGCGAAGCCCGTCAACGCAATCGCGCCCGCGTTCTCGCGCACGGCGACGAAGACCGCGCCGAGGAAGAACATCTGGAAGAACAGCGCGCCCAGCCACCCGGCCGCGCCCATCAGGGCACGAACGGCCCAGGGGGTGCGCACGCGGGCGACAGGGTCGCCCTGCACCTCACCACGCGCGGCCAGCTCGCGCCACAAGGCCTGTTCGGTCTGGATGGAATGGGTCATGTCAGCTCCACGGCTTGCGCGCGGTACGCCCGCATCAGCCAGGCAGCCGCACCGGCGGCCATGCCTACGGTAATCAGGCCGAGCAGCAGGAAGGCCCCGAAATCGGCCTTGCCCTCAAGCAGCAGCCGGCCGACCGCGGCAACGATCAGGACGATGCCGGTCAGGCTCGCCAGGCTCAACACCACGATGTCGAAGGCGCGCTGCCGGAACCACCAGCCCAGCGCCAGCAGCGCGATGGCCGCAAGCCCGAAGGTCGACAGGTCGGGATGGTTGTCGAACAGCGAGGAAAGGCCCGCGAAGCCCGCATGAAAGCAGGCCAATGCAGCCAGGATGCGCGCCCCGGCCTGGCCCCGGAAGCCCAGCGAGGCGGCATTCCCGCAGAGCCACGCCCACAGCGCCAGCTGCAGCAAGACCGCACCCAGCAACAGCAAGGTCGTGACGCGTGCATGTCGCGCATCGAACAGCAGTTCGAACATGCCGCCGACGCCGAGCCGCACGCTGAAATAGCGCAGCAGCGCGACGTTGCCGATCACGATCACCAGCCACCAGTGCGGCGCCGCGCGCGCGGCAAGCGCCCATGGCACGGCCAGCAGCGTCCACAGCGCGAACAGTTGCCAGGCGTCGGCCCCGGTCTGGTAGGTCTGCCCTATCACCGCCAGCAGCACGCCGGCCAGTACCTGCGCGCCCCCCAGCGCCGCACGTCCGGCCATGTCGGCGGCCGGCCGGCACAGCGCGAACACGGCGAGCAGGCTGATGGCCGTGGCCAGCACCGCGAATTTCGCGAACTTGTGCAGGTCCTGCCAGTTGAAGGCGAAGAAAACGATGACGCCGGCGCACAGCAGCACCGTGCCCAGCGCCAGCAGGCCGTGATCCAGCCAGCGGCGCCAGTCGGCTGCCCCAGGCTCGGTGCGCGCCCAGGGCCGCGCCACGCTGCCGGCTGCCAGCCGGCCCTCTGCGCGCCAGTCGGCTAGCGCCTGGCGGATGGCGCGGCGTTGGCCGGTTGCCGGTGTCGATGAGAGGGTCATGCGCGTGTCCCGGAGTCGGAATGGAATGACTCTAGCAAAGCGCCGCTGCCGCCGCACGTGGACTCGTCAAGGCGGCCTATGCCAGGGCAGTGGCTGCCGGTATCCTTTGGCCTTTCGTTCCGGACACGCCCCCATGACCCTCGGCATCCTCGCCGCGCTGCATGATGAAGTCGACAGCCTGGTCGCGGCCATGCGCCATGAAGACGCGCGCGCGACCATCCACCGTATCGGCATGCGTGACTACCACGTTGGCCACCTGCACGGACAGGCCTGTGTGCTGGTATTGGCACGCATCGGCAAGGTCGCGGCGGCCGCCACCACGGCGACGCTTGTGCGCGAATTTGGCGTGGACGAGATCGTCTTCACCGGCCTGGCCGGCGGCGTGGGCGACGGCGTGCGGGTCGGCGACATCGTCATTGCCAGCGAGACCATGCAGCACGACCTGGATGCCCGTCCGCTGTTCCCGCGCCATGAAGTGCCGCTGCTGGACCGCTCGCGCTTTCCCGCCGATCCGGACCTGACCGAAGCCCTGCGCGCCGCAGCGGACAGCTTCCTGCGCGAGAACCTGCCCACCGAGGTACCGCCCGCCGTGCGCGAGCGTTTCGGCATCGGCACGCCGTCACTGCAGTTGGGATTGATTGCCAGCGGCGACCAGTTCATCAACGCGGCCACGGCTGTCGCCGGGCTGCGCGAATGCCTGCCCGACCTGCTGGCCGTGGAGATGGAAGGCGCCGCCGTGGCCCAGGTCTGCCATGAATACGGCGTGCGGTACGCGGTCATGCGGACGATCTCTGACCGCGCCGACGATAGCGCGCATGTGGATTTTCCGGCATTCCTGAAGGACGTGGCCAGCCACTATTCGGACGGCATCCTGCGCCGCTTCCTGGCAGCGCGCGCCTGATCCGCCCTCCATCGGCGCGGATTGCGCGCCAAATCGTCAGTTCTGACCTTACCCGTGGCGAGGCCGCAACGTGCCCCAGAGCCCGACCAGCAGCGAGGCGCCCACGATCGCCGCCAGCCATCCGCTCATCTGCCCGTCGATGAACAGATGCAGCGCGCGCCCGCCATAGAAAGCCGCCACCGCTCCCGCCATGCCCAGTACCAGCGCGGCCGGCAGGGAAACGACCTTGCCCGAGGGATGCATCTGGCGCGCGGCCAGTCCCACCAGCAATCCGACCATCAACGTGCCCAGCATCCTGACTCCCGTGTGTCTCCGGAACCACAGTCCGGCGATTCCGGCGTAACGATACCGCACCGGCGGCTTTGATCCTGTGCGGCCTGCAAGTTCCGATCCCGACGTTATAATGGCAATCGGGCCGCACTTGCTGCGGACCCGGTACCAGTCCCTACAAATGCAACTGCTCGCGATCGGCATCAACCATACGACGGCACCAGTTTCGCTGCGCGAACGGGTGGCGTTTCCGCTTGAGCAGATCAAACCGGCACTTGGGGCACTGCAAAGCCACCTGGCAGGCCGCAACGGTACCGAAGCCGCCATCCTCTCCACCTGCAACCGCACCGAAATCTACTGCGCCACCGACGTCCTCAAGCCGGGCGCCGAAGGATTCGAACATACGCTGCGGTGGCTGTCCCAGCACCACAACGTGCCGGCATCCGACCTGGCGCCGCACCTGTATTCGCTGCCGCAGTCCGAGGCCGTGCGCCACGCGTTCCGCGTCGCCAGCGGGCTCGATTCGATGGTGCTGGGCGAAACCCAGATCCTGGGCCAGCTCAAGGACGCGGTGCGCACCGCCGGCGAAGCCGGCTCGCTGGGCACCTACCTGAACCAGCTGTTCCAGCGCACCTTCGCCGTAGCCAAGGAAGTGCGCGGCCAGACCGAGATCGGCGCGCATTCGGTGTCGATGGCCGCCGCGGCCGTCCGCCTGGCGCAACGGATTTTTGAAAGCATCTCGACGCAGCGCGTGCTGTTCATCGGCGCCGGCGAGATGATCGAGCTGTGCGCCACGCACTTCGCCGCGCAGCAGCCGCGCCAGATTGTCGTGGCCAACCGCACGGTCGAGCGCGGCGAAAAACTCGCCGAACAACTCGCCGAACAGGGCCTGACCACACAGGCGATCCGCCTGCAGGAACTGGGCGACCGGCTCCATGAGTTCGATATCGTGGTGTCCTGCACCGCCAGCTCGCTGCCGATCATCGGCCTGGGCGCGGTGGAACGCGCGGTCAAGCGCCGCAAGCACCGCCCGATCATGATGGTCGACCTGGCCGTGCCGCGTGACGTGGAGCCCGAAGTCGCGCGTCTGGACGACGTCTTTCTCTATACCGTGGACGACCTCGGCGCCGTCGTGCGCGAAGGCAATGCGCTGCGCCAGGCCGCCGTGGCGCAGGCCGAAGCCATTATCGAAAGCCGCGTGCAGAATTTCATGCACTGGCTGGAAACGCGCAGCGTGGTGCCGGTCATCCGCGAACTGCAGACCGCCGGCGAATCGATCCGCCAGGCCGAACTGGACCGTGCCCGCCGCATGCTCGCGCGCGGCGACGACCCGCAAGCCGTGCTCGAAGCCCTGTCGGGCGCGCTGACGCGCAAGTTCCTGCATGGCCCGACCCATGCGCTGAACCACATGCAGGGCGAAGACCGCGAGGCGCTGGTACGCCTGGTGCCCGGCCTGTTCCGCCACAGCAGCCACTCCGAGCGCTAGCCGCGCCCAACCGCTGCGCCCGCGCGCCCTGCGCGCCGGCAATTCGCCGCCCGCGCTGTAATGATCGCGCCCCGGCTCTCCCGCCTTCCCCACCCGGATTCCCATGAAAGCCAGCATGCTTGCCAAGCTCGACCAACTGGCCGAGCGACTTGATGAAGTCAACGCCCTGCTTGCCCGCGAAGACGCGACCGCCAGGATCGACCAGTACCGCAAGCTCAGCCGCGAGCATGCCGAACTGTCGCCCGTGGCCGAGCAATATGGCCTGTATCGCCAGGCGCAGGACGACCTGGCCACCGCGCAGGCGCTGCTCGACGATCCCGAGATGAAGGACTTCGCGGCCGACGAGATCGCCAGCGCGCGCGAGCGCCTGGAGACGCTGGAAGCCAGCCTGCAGAAGCTGCTGCTGCCGCGGGACCCCAACGATGACCGCAACCTGCTGCTGGAAATCCGCGCCGGCGCCGGCGGCGAGGAAAGCGCGCTGTTCGCGGGCGACCTGCTGCGCATGTACACGCGCTTTGCCGAACGCCAGCGCTGGCAGGTGGAGATCATGAGCGAGTCCGAATCGGACCTGGGCGGCTACAAGGAAGTGATCGTGCGCATTGCCGGCGATGCCGCGTTCTCGCGCCTGAAGTTCGAATCCGGCGGCCACCGCGTGCAGCGCGTGCCGGCCACCGAGGCGCAGGGCCGCATCCATACCTCGGCCTGCACGGTGGCGGTGATGCCCGAGGCCGACGAAGTGGGCGAAGTGGAAATCAACCCGTCCGACCTGCGCATCGATACCTTCCGCGCGTCGGGCGCCGGCGGCCAGCACGTCAACAAGACCGACTCGGCGGTGCGCCTCACGCATATCCCGACCGGCATCGTGGTCGAGTGCCAGGACGACCGCAGCCAGCACCGCAACAAGGACAAGGCCATGAAGGTCCTGGCGGCGCGCATCAAGGACCAGCAGACGCGCGCCGCGCAGGCCAAGGAAGCCAGCACGCGCCGCAACCTGATCGGCACGGGCGACCGCAGCGACCGCATCCGCACGTACAACTTCCCGCAGGGGCGCGTGACCGACCACCGCATCAACCTCACGCTCTACAAGATCGACATGATCATGGACGGCGACCTGGAGGAACTGGTCTCGGCGCTCGCGGCGGAACACCAGGCCGACCAGCTGGCAGCGCTCGGCGATGACGCCTGAGCGTTCCTTGTCCGGGCGCGCCAAAGGCGACTTGGCAGGATCCCCGCTCAACTGCGCTCAAAGCTTTGTATCTGTTGTAAATGCTTGAAACAGCACTGGCGGGCGAAAGGGCGCTGTCTATAATCGTTTTCGACCGGCGACAGAAGAAGCTGCCGGCAACTGTCTCTCTGACGCACGGACATAAAGGACGAAATCATGAAGAAACTGCTCGCGCTGTTGATGATCACCGCGGCCATGGCCGCCTGCAGCAAGAAGGAAGAAGCGCCGGCCACGCCGAGCGCCGATAGCGCCATGCAAAGCGCCGCGGAGTCGGCCAAGGCCGCCGCCAGCGATGCCGCCGCAGCCGCCAGCAACGCCGCCGATGCCGCCAAGGCCGCGGCCAGCAACGCCGCCGCCGATGTCTCGGCCGCCGCTGACAAGGCCAAGACCGACGCTGGCAACGCCATGCAACATGCCAAGGAAGCCGCCAAGGACGCCGTCAACGAGGGCGCCGACAAGGCCAAGGACGCCGTCAATAAGTAATGACCGCTACGGGGATTCGCACCAGCCGCCAGGGTTCGGCGCTACACTGCTTCCCTAGCTGGTAGACCCGCCGAAAGCCCCGCCAGGCCAACGCCCGGCGGGGTTTTTTGTTTCCGGCCGGCGTGTCGCCGCCGGCGCTTCCGTTCCCGCATTGCCGATGTCCCCTGCCCTGTCCGGCGCCTTGCCGGCTACTCCCACCGTGCGCGAAGCGCAGACGCTCGCCGCCATGGCTGGCTTGCCCACGCTGGAAGCGCGGATGCTGCTGACGCACGTCACCGGACTGACCCGCACCCAACTGATCACCCGTGACGGCGACACGCTGACCCTGCCCCAGCGTGATGCCTTTGCCACGCTGCTGGCGCGCCGCTTGGCCGGCGAGCCGATGGCCTACCTGATCGGCGAGCGCGAATTCTTCGGCCGCAAGTTCCGCGTGACGCCCGATGTGCTGATCCCGCGCCCTGACACGGAAATCGCCGCGGAATCGTCACTGGCGCGGCTGGCCGGCGTGCAACACCCGCGCGTGCTGGACCTGGGCACGGGTTCGGGCATCCTGGCCGTGACCATTGCGCGCGAGCGCACCGATGCCGAGGTGTGGGCGACCGACATTTCACCGGGCGCGCTGATGGTGGCGCAGGACAACGCGTGCGCACTCGGTGCAGACGGCATCCAGTTCCTGGTTTCGGACTGGTACGCCGCCCTCCCGCCCGAGCTGCGTTTCCACCTGATTGTCAGCAACCCGCCGTATATTGCCGAAGGCGACCCGCATCTGGTGGAAGGCGACCTGCGCTTCGAGCCGATCGACGCACTGACCGACCACAAGGATGGCATGTCGGACCTGGCCGCGATCATCGCCGGCGCGCACGGGCGGCTGCTGCCGGGCGGATGGCTTCTGATGGAGCATGGCTACGACCAGGCTAAGGCCACACAGGCGCTGCTGGAGCGCGCCGGTTTCACCGAAGTTTTCACCGCGCGCGACCTGGCCGGTCAGGAACGCTGCACCGGCGGACGCCGTCCGGGAGCCGCGTAGTGGGGGCCGCCTGAAGGCTGGCGGCGAATCCGGTAAAATTTGCGTCAGATCACCGTCGCGCGGCATCCCGTGCGGCCTTCGACACCCGGTGGCTCCTGAAATGCAGGCGCCACCTCAACCGACAAAGCAATCATGAGTGACGTGCAACAAAAGATCGACCAGATCGTCAAGGGCAACCCGGTGGTCCTGTTCATGAAGGGCACCGCGCAGTTCCCGATGTGCGGCTTCTCCGGCCGCGCCATCCAGATCCTGAAGGCCTGCGGCGTGGATGCGCCGGCCACGGTCAACGTGCTGGAAGACGAAGGCATCCGCCAGGGCATCAAGGAATACGCCAGCTGGCCGACCATCCCGCAGCTCTATGTGAATGGCGAGTTCATCGGCGGCTCGGACATCATGATGGAGATGTACCAGAACGGCGAACTCCAGACCCTGCTCAAGGGCTGAGGCTTGCCATGCCCGTGACCGGCGGCGCCGTGCCGCAACGGCTGATCGTCGCCATCACGGGCGCCACCGGCGCCATCTATGGCGTGCGCCTCTTGCAGGTGCTGCGCGAGGTGCCGACGGTGGAAACCCACCTGCTGATTTCCCCGGCGGGCGTGATGAATCTCCAGCACGAACTGGAGATCAGCCGCGCCGACGTGGAAGCCATGGCCGATGTCGTGCACAACGTGCGCGATATCGGCGCGACCATTGCCAGCGGCTCGTTCCGTGCGCATGCGATGGTGGTGGCCCCGTGCTCGATGCGCACGCTGGCCGCCGTGGCCCATGGCCTGTCCGACAACCTCATCACGCGCGCCGCCGACGTCACGCTCAAGGAACGCCGCCGGCTGGTGCTGATGGTGCGGGAGACGCCGCTGAACCTGGCGCACCTGCGCAATATGACGGCCGTGACGGAGATGGGCGGCATCGTCTTCCCGCCCGTGCCCGGCTTCTACCAGAAGCCGCAAAGCATTGCCGAGCTGGTCGACCACACCGTGGGCCGCGTGCTCGACCTGGTCGACCTGCCCGATATCGCCCAGACCCTGGCCCCGAGCTGGCCGGGTCTGAACGGCGGCTACGGCAAGGCCGGAGACGGCGGCAACTGAGCCGCCCTCTACGGCGCCGGCTTACCAGTAGCGGCGCCGGCCGTAGTAGCCATAACCGCCATAGCCGTAGTACGGCCGCGGCGACACCACCACTGCCGGCGGGCCGACATAGACCGGCGCCGGTGCCACCGCGACTGCGGGGCCGGGGCCGGCCGGATACGGATACACCGCACATCCGCCCAGCAAGGCTGTGGCAGCGGCCGCTGCGGCCAGTCCAATCGTCACTGTTCTCATCGTTTTATTCCTTGGGGTCGCTTCCGGGCATGTGCCTGCCCTGGAAACGTTATACGGGGCACTCCCGTAATACAGCGTCAAGGCGCTGTAACCCTTGTTACGATTCGCAACGATTGGATGAACGTAAAGCCGCTCCGTTGTGCCTCAGATCTCGAACCGGATGCCCTGCGCCAGCGGCAAGGTATCGCCGTAGTTGATGGTGTTGGTGGCCCGCCGCATATAGCCCTTCCACGCATCCGACCCCGACTCGCGGCCGCCGCCGGTCGCCTTCTCGCCGCCGAACGCGCCACCGATCTCGGCCCCGCTGGTGCCGATGTTCACGTTGGCGATGCCGCAGTCGCTGCCCGCCGATGACAGGAAGCGTTCCGCCTCGCGCAGCGACTCCGTGAAGATGCACGACGACAGTCCGTGCGCCGCCGCATTGTTCAGCGCGATGGCCTCGTCGAGCGAGGTGTAGGGCATCAGGTACAGGATCGGCGCGAAGGTCTCGGTCAGCATGGTGTCGTGCTGCGTTTCCGTCATCACCAGGGCCGGGCGCACGTAGCTGGCATGCGGGAAGCGGTCCGCCAGCAGCCGTTCGCCGCCCGTGACGATACTGCCCTGCGCGCGGCAACTGGCCAAGGCGTTGGCCATGGCATCGGCCGCCGCGGTATCGATCAGGGGGCCGAGCAGCGTGCTGTCTTCGAGCGGGTCGCCGACCGGCAGGCGGTCGAACACCGTGACGAGGCGGCTCGCCATGGTGTCCATCAGGTCGGCATGCACAAAGCAGCGGCGCAGCGTAGTGCAACGCTGCCCGGCCGTGCCGGCCGCCGCGAACGTGATGGCGCGCACGGCCAGTTCGATATCCGCCGACCGCGTCACGATGGCCGCGTTGTTGCCGCCCAGTTCCAGGATGCTGCGCTTGAAATGCTGGGCACATGCTACGCCGACCTCGCGGCCCATGCGCGTGGAGCCCGTCGCGCTGACCAGGCGTACCGCGGGATGTCCGACGAGGTGCGTACCGATCATGCGCCCGCCCGGCAGCACGGCCGATATGCCCGCATGCTGCGGCGCGGTGGCAGCCAGCACGCGCTCGAACAAGCCATGCGCGGCGAGCGCGCACAGCGTGGTCTTTTCCGACGGCTTCCATAGCACTGCGTTGCCGCACACCAGCGCGAGCGCCGCGTTCCACGCCCACACCGCCACCGGGAAATTGAAGGCCGAGATCACGCCACACAGGCCATACGGATGCCAGGTCTCGCGCATTGCATGCTGCGGGCGTTCCGACGCGATCGTCAGCCCATGCAGTTGCCGCGACAGCCCGACCGCGAAGTCGCAGATATCGATCATCTCCTGCACTTCGCCCAGCCCTTCCTGCAGGATCTTGCCCGACTCCAGCGACACCAGCCGGCCCAGGGCCATCTTGTGTTCGCGCAGCACCTCGCCGAAGCGGCGCACGATTTCCCCGCGCACCGGGGCCGGCACCAGCGCCCAGCCGGTCTGCGCCTCATGCGCGCGTGCAATCAGAGCGTCGGCCTGGGCTGGCGTGCAGGCCGGAACGTGGCCGAAGGCTTCGCCATCGACCGGCGAACGAACGATGACCGTGCCGGCCGGCGTGCCGTCGCTCCATGGCCGGGGCAAACCCATCGACTGCCAGCACGCCGCGATCTCTTGCGCTTTCATACGGTCATCTCCTGCAGTGGATGCTGCGTGTAGTGGCGGCCAAAACGGTTGGCCAGGAAGGCCGCGAGCGGCACGGCTTCCTGCCGCACGAAGCCCGCTTGCGGCAGCCCACCGCTGGCCACCAGGTCCAGCGCCGTGCAGATGGCCGCGGCCGTCGTGAGCTGGATCGCATTGACATGCCCGGCCGGGCCATCCACGCCGCCGATTCGCGCCGAGAACGAAGCCTGCGTGAGCGGGCCGCGTCCGCGCTCGCCGCCGGCCGGATAGCCGGTCGCGGTGGCGAAGATGATGACCACGTCCTGCTCCGTGACCGGAATCGCGCGGTCGAAGATCTCGCGCAGCCAGCCGCGCCGCTCGCGCAGGCGCAGGTCGTTGAGGAGCAGCTTCATCAGCGCGCAGTGGCCCGGGTAGCGGATGGATTTGTAGTCGACATTGCGTGCGCGGCCCGCCAGGGTCTCCGGCAGCGTGCCGAGCCCGCCTGAGGTATTAAAGGCCTCGTACTCGATGCCGTCCAGCGCAAAGGTTTCCAGCCCTTCGAGCGCCGGCAGCTCCACGCGGCGGCCATCGACAATCGCCTCGCACGGATTGCAGTACTCGTTGATCAGCCCTTCGGTGCTCCAGGTCAGGTTGTACTTGAGCGCATTGCTCGGATAGCGCGGCAGCGCGCCGACGCGCATCTGCAGGTCCAGCAGCTCGCCGCCGCCGCGCACGAAGCGCTGCGCCAGGTCATTGCCGACCACGCCGATAAAGCCCGGCGCCAGGCCGCACTGCGGCATCAGCACGGCGCGTGCGTTCTGCGCGAGTTGGCGGATCGCCTGCGTCGCGGCCACGTCCTCCGTCAGGTCGAAGTAGTGGACGCCCAGCCGTGCCGCCACGGTGGCCACGCTTACGGCGGCGTGGAAGGGCAGCGCGTTGAGCACGGCATCGGCCCCCGCCAGCAGCGCGGCGCAGGTGCCAGGCTCGGTCGGATCCCCGGCGCGCACGGCGATGGCACGCGGCAAGCCGTCGAGCCGGCGCGCATCGTTGTCGACCAGGCTCACGCGGTAGTCGCCGCTGTCGTGAAGCATCGTGGCAATGGTGCGGCCGATCTTGCCGGCGCCCAGCACCACGACTTGCAAGGGGCCCTTGGCCCGGGTCAGGTCGCGCGGCGAGCCGCGGCCGAGGGTAGATGGCTGCATGGTGTCCTCCTCTGTCCAAGCCTGTTCGTGCGTTGTCGATGCCTGATTGAAGTATGGTCAGCACGCACAACAGAAAGAAGACATGAGTTCGACGAATGTCCTCCATAATCGAACGAAACGACGACGGATTTCGACGATATGGCTGATCCCGACAAGCTC
This sequence comes from Cupriavidus sp. 21MJTG02-4, assembly GCF_057798975.1. Taxonomy (NCBI): domain Bacteria; kingdom Pseudomonadati; phylum Pseudomonadota; class Betaproteobacteria; order Burkholderiales; family Burkholderiaceae; genus Cupriavidus; species Cupriavidus sp. 21MJTG02-4. Next base: position 72,074 of record NZ_JBYOJP010000014.1, read on the forward strand.
GACCAGACCGACCGGCACCTGCTGGCGCTACTGCAGGCCAATGCGCGCGAAAGTGCGGCCAACCTGGCCCGCGGTCTGGGCATCGCCCGCACGACCGTGGTCGCGCGGATTGCGCGGCTGGAACGTCTGGGCGTGATTGCAGGCTACGGCGTGCGGCTGGGGCGCGAGATGGGCGACAACGCCATCCAGGCGTTCTGCGGGCTGTCGGTGCAGCCCAAGGCCGGCCCGACCATCGTGCGGGCCTTGCAGCGCCTGCCGGAAATCGAGGAACTGAGTTCGGTCAGCGGCCCGGTGGACTACATGGCGGTGATCCGCTGCGACACCCACGCGCGGCTCGACCAGCTGCTTGACGAGATCGGCATGCTCGACGGCGTGAACCACACCACCACGTCGATCGTGCTGGCCAGGAAAATCGACCGCCGACGCGCAACCGGCTAGCGCGGTATGCTCCTGCGACCACCCTCAGGAACTCAGGAAACGGGAGAGAAAAGACGATGAGCAATCCGATCCGTGTCGCCGTAGGCGGCGTAACCGGCTGGGCCGGCGGCGAACTGGCACGCGGCGTGGCGCACGCGGCCGACATGACGCTGGTGGCCGGCCTGTCGCGCGGCGCCGCAGGGCAGCCGCTGGCGCAGCTGACGGGCCATGCCGATACGCCGGGCGTGGCGGCGGCCAGCATCGAGGCGCTGGGCAGCACGCCCTATGACGTCTACGTGGAATACACCAAGCCGGCCATTGCCAAGCACAACATCCTGCAGGCGCTGGCGCACGGCGCGCACGTGGTGGTCGGCACGTCGGGCCTGACCGACGATGACTATGCCGAGATCGACGCCGCCGCGCGCAAGGCCGAGCGCGGCGTGCTGGCGTGCGGCAACTTCGCCATCACCGTGGTGCTGCTGCAGAAGTTCGCGGAAATGGCGGCGCGCCATCTCGATCACTGGGAGATCATCGACTACGCCAAGGCCGGCAAGGTCGACGTGCCATCGGGCACCGTGCGCGAGCTGGCCTTCCGTCTCGGCGAGGTCAAAGCCGCGCAGCAGGCCGTACCGGTGGACCAGGTCAACGGCCCGCGCGAAACGCGCGGCGCGACCATGTCCGGCACGCAGGTGCATGCCGTGCGGCTGCCCGGCTACCAGCTCGGCGTGGAAGTGATCTTCGGCGCCGACGGCCAGCGCCTGCACCTCAAGCATGAAGCCGGCGACGGCTCCAAGCCCTACGTGTCGGGCGCGCTGCTGGCGATCCGCAAGGTCCACACCGTGCGCGGCGTGGTGCGCGGGCTGGACAAGGTGATGGAAGGCATCTGAGCCGGCAGGCAGGCAGGCATCGGGGCGATCAACCGGGCGTTACCAGCTGCCTGGCTTGACAGGCTTGGGCGCCGGCTTCTTTTCCTTGCTCGGCGCGGCGGCTGGTGCCGATGCCGGCGCCAGCTGCTGAGCGACCTGCGCGTCCTTGTCCGCCATTAGCGCGCGGGCGCGCGGCAGCAGCATTTCGATGGTGCCGGTGCTCGGGTCTTCCGGCATGGCGTAGAGCTCGACCGTCAGCGGCTTCTGCATCCAGCCTGCGTGGATGGTTTTGACCGTGTTGCCGGACTTGTCGCGCATCTCCTCCTGCTCCTGGCGGAACGGCTTGCCGTAGAGGGCGTTCACGCTATCGAGGGCGGCCTGCTGCGAATTGGGGCCGCCGGTCGGCACGACCACGCCGACCAGCGCGTTGCCGTCCGCAAAAGCCAGGACATGCACGCCGTCCATGAAGGCTGGACGCTTGTCGCGCGGAATGCCGACCTGGCGCATGATGCCGTCGCCCTTCACCTCCACGCAGAAGGCGGTCACGTCGCGGCCATCGGGCGTGCGCTTGTCGGCACAGTCAGGCAGCGCGGGCAGCGGATTGCCGATTTCCAGCAGTTTCAGCATTGGAGCCAGCGCGCTGTCGCCGGCGGGTGCAGCCTTCTGGGCAGGCTTCGGTGCCGCGGCGGCTGGGGCGGCCGGGGCGGCCGGGGCGGCAAAGGCGCTCGTGGCGGCGCCGATCAGGCCGGCGGCAGCCAGCCTGGCAACGGGAAATTTCAAAATCCGGACTCCTCAAAAAATGCCCCTGTTGGAGCCTGTGGCGGGCCGGATGTTCCGGCCGCCTGCATAACACCCCACAGGCATGGCGCATGGGGCACCTCGCCCATTGCAAAGTGCGCGCATCCTGACCTTGGCGGTCAGCCTGCCGGGGCCTTGCGCACCAGTGCCTGGGCCTCGCGGCGGAAGACGTGCCCGACGTGATGGTAGAACGGGTGCGGCGAGAACTGCCGCGAGATAAACGACGCCAGCAGAGAGGCCGCCAGCAGGAAAAGGGTCAGGTCCTGCGTGCGCGTCATTTCCATGACGATCACGCTGGCCGTGATGGGCGCCTGCGTGGCGCCGGCCAGGAACGCGGCCATGGCGACCAGCGCCAGCAAGCGCGGCTCATGCATGCCGGGGATAAAGTGCGCGACGTTCTCGCCGATGCCGGCGCCGATGGCCAGTGCCGGCGTGAAAATGCCGCCGGGAATGCCAGCGAAGTACGACACCACCGTGGCCGCCAACTTGGCCAGTCCGAACCACAGCGTGGCATGCGATTCGCCATTGATCAGCCCCGAGGCCTGCTCATAGCCGGTGCCGAAGGTCGCTCCGCCCGTCGCCCAGCCAAGCAGCGCCACCACCAGGCCGCAGGCAAAGGCCACCTGTACCGGATGCCTGGGCGGCCAGTGACGCCAGCGCGCCGGCAACAGTCCCGGCACGCCGCCGATCAGCGCCTTGGCAAACAGCCCGCCGAGCACGCCGCACACCAGCGCGCACAGGATCACCGGCCCCCACGCGGCATGCAGCACCAGCATGGGCACCTTGACGACGAAGTACGGGTTGTTGCCCAGCAAGGCCAGCGACAGAAAGCCTGCCGTCAGCACACCGGACAGCACCAGCCGGTCCCAGCGCACGGCCGTGCCGCGGCCAAGTTCCTCGATGGCAAATACCACGCCGGCCAGCGGCGTGTTGAACGCGGCGGCAAGACCGCCCGCGGCGCCGGCCGCGATCAGCGCGTTAGGATGAAAGCCTATGCGAAAGCGCATCTTCTCGTGGCACCAGTGGCCCCAGGCCAGCATGGCCGCGGCGCCGACCTGCACCGACGGCCCCTCGCGCCCGACCGAAGCGCCGACGAGCAGGCCGGCCGCGGTCAGCAGCACCTTCCACATCGACTGGCGGAACGACACCAGCAGCGTCTGCGCCGGCCCCGAAGGCGGCAGCGTGACGGCCGCGATCACCTGCGGAATGCCGCTGCCGCGCGCCTGCGGCGCAAGCCGGATGGTCAGCCAGCGCAGCGCGGCCAGCCCGAACGGCAGCATCACGAACGCGATCCATGGCGTGGCCTGCGTCACATGGTGGTTCCAGCGCAGCGCCAGTTCGGCGATCCACGCGAAGACCAGCGAGAACAGCGCGACGCAGCCGGCGCCGCACATGAAAACGGCATAGCGCAGCGTGGTCCGGGAGATGCGCCCGGCCTGGCGCGACTTGCGCCAGGCTGCCAGGCGGGCGCGGCGGCTGATCGCGTCGGTCAGTCGGTCATTGGCGCGGCCCGGGGCGCCGTCAGCGACGGCATCCGAAGCCTCCGGGCGGATGGCTTCTGCGTTCTCGGCGGCGGAGGAAGCGCTGGTTGGTTCGGGTGGGGCGGGGTCTGTCATGACGTGCGGGGCATTGCGGCATCCTGCGCGCCCGGCGTTGCGGGCGCCTGTGCCTGGATGTCGCACTATACGCCCGTCAGCGCGGAGCGCACCGCACGTCGCCGGTAATCGGCCGAATGCCGCCGGCGCCCAAACGTGCGCTCCGCCACGCGGTGATTCGTCAATCCAGCGTGATGTTGTTGGTCTTGATCACCTTGCCCCAGTGCTCGCGGTCCGCTTCGACATAGCGGTCGATCTCGGCCTGCGTGCGCGGCGGCTGCACCACCAGGCCCAGGTCGTTGAAGGTGGCGCGGAATTTAGGGTCCTTCAGCACGCTGTCGGCCGCGGCGCGCAGCCTGGCCACGGCCTCGGGCGGGGTCTGCGCCGGCACGGCCAGGCCGAACCACGTGGCGGCCTGGAAGTTGGGGTAGCCGCCTTCGGCGACGGTCGGCACATTGGGCAGGACGTCCAGCCGCTGGCGGCCGGTGACGGCCAGCGCCTTGAGCTTGCCGGCCTTGATGTGCGGCAGCGAGGTGCTGACCACGTCCACCATCAGCTGCGTGTCATTGGCGAGCAGCGCCGACAGCGCCGGCGCGCTGCCGTTGTAGGGCACATGCGTGACCTCGATGCCCAGTTCGGTCTTCAGCATCTCGGTGGCCAGCTGCAGCGCGTTGCCCAGCCCCACCGACGAATAATTGAGCTTGCCGCCGCTGGCCTTGGCATAGCTGGCGAACTCGCGCACGTTGCTGGCCGGCACCTTGGTGTTGGTCACCACCACCAGCGGCACCTCGGCGCCGACGCTGAAGATCCTGAAATCGCGCGGCGGATCGTAGGAGATCTTCTTGTACAACATGGGGTTGAGCACCATGCTGCCGTTGGTGGCCAGCACCATGGTGTAGCCATCAGCCGGCGCGCGCGCCACGCTGGTGGTGCCGACCATGGTGGCCGCGCCCGGGCGGTTTTCCACCACCACGGTCTGGCCCAGCTGGCGCGACATGCCGTCGGCCATCGCGCGGCCGAACTGGTCGGTCGAGCCGCCCGGGGTGTAAGGCACCACGAGCTTGATCGGATGGTCCGGATATGCGGCCTGCGCCGGCGCGGCGCCGCCTGCCAGTACACAAACTGCGGCTGCCGTTGAGGCAAGCCAGGCCCGGCGGCCGAATTTACTGCCTTGCATAGGGTCTCCTGTCTGGCGGCGCCATCGTGGGCGCCATGCTTGTGGTTTTAATGGATGCGACCTTGCCGCGCCCGGTTCAGACGCGCCGCTGGCGCCCTTCCCAGTACCGGTCGCGTAGCCGGCGCTTGGCCAGCTTGCCGGTTTCGTCGCGCGGCAACTGCGGCTCGATCACGATGCTGCGCGGCACTTTGAAGCCCGACAGGCGCGCGCGCAGCCAGTCGATCACGTCTTCCTCGCGGATCGTCGCGTCCGGCATCGGCTGCACCATGGCCAGCAGCCGTTCGCCGTATTCGTCGTCGGGCACGCCGAACACCACGCAATCGGCCACGCCGGGGTAGCGCACCAGTTCGTGCTCGATCTCGGCCGGATAGATGTTCACGCCCCCCGAGATCACCATGTCGGATGCACGGTCGCAGATGAACAGGTAGCCATCCGCATCGACATAGCCCATGTCGCCAAGCGTCACCAGGCCATCGCGGTCGATGGCGCGGCGCGCAACCTCATTGTTGCGGTAAGTGAAGTCCGGGTAGGCGGGCTGGCGCACGTAGACCATGCCGATCTCGCCCGGCGCGCACGGCTTGCCGTCGGTATCGAGAATGCGCAGCTGCGCGTCGTCCACCGGCTTGCCGGCGGTGCCGGGGCGGGCGGCGGCATCGGCGGGCGTGGCGACCGTGATCATGCCGGCCTCGCTCGACGCATAGGTTTCGTGGATGACCGGGCCGAGCCATTCCAGCATCGCGCGCTTGACCTCTGGCGCGCACGGCGAGCCGGTCGAGGCGACGAAGCGGATCGACGACAGGTCGTAGCGCGCGCGCACCTCGGGCGCCAGCTTGAGCAGGCGCACGTACATGATCGGCACAAGGTAAAGCACGTCGATGCGATGCTTCTCCACCAGCGCCAGCACCTGCTCGGCATCGAAGCGCGGCGTGAGCACCAGCCGCTCGGCCATCTGCAGCGCGTTCTGGATGAACGAACCGGGCGCGCTGTGGTACAGCGGCGCCGTCATCAGCGCGCGGCAGCCGGGGACGATGCCGTAGACCTGCCGCACCAGCGAGCGCGAGCGCGCGAGCTGGTCTTCGAGCTGGTCCAGCGGCACGGGTTCGCGCAGCACACCCTTGGGACGGCCGGTGGTGCCCGAGGTGTAGGCCATGTGGCCGCGCGGAGACACGCGCGGGCCGTCATACGGCGCTTGCTGTGCGAGCCACGCTTCGTAGTCGATACCGTCGTCAGGCGCCTGCGCGTCGTCGGCAACGGCCAGCACAGCCATGCCCGCCGGTATGGCCTCGCGCACGGCAGCCAGCAGGCCTGCATGCACGATGAGCGCGCGGGCGCCGCTGTCGGCCAGCAGGAAGCGCACCTCCTCGGCGGTGAAGTGCCAGTTGATCGGGCAGTAATAGGTGCCGCCGATGCGGCAGGCCTGGACGACATCGACGTAGACCGGATCGTTGCGCAGCAGCACCGCCACCACGTCGCCCTCCTGCAGCCCCGCGGCGCGCAGGCCGCCAGCCAGGCGGGCGCCACGATCGAGCAGTTCGGCGCCGTCGCGGTGCATGTCTTCGAACCAGAGGTCTGTCGCCATCGGTGTCTCCTGTGCTTTGTCCTGTTTGGCAGCGTTCCACTGTAGCCGCGCTGCGTGGCATCGACAATTCACCGCACCGGAATCACAATGTTGCGCCAGACGTGACAATCCTGCAGGCAATCCCCGATGGACCTGAACCTGATCGAGGCTTTTGTAGACATCGTCGATGCCGGCAATCTGGCCGAAGCCGGCAGGCGCCGCGGCGTGACGCGCTCGCAGGTGAGCCGACAGTTGCGCGAGCTGGAACAGCAGGCCGGCGCCCAGCTTTTGCGCCGCACCACGCGCCGGCTGGAGATGACCGAGCCCGGCCAGGCGCTCTACCAGCATGGGCTTCGGATCTTGCAGGAGGTGGCATCGGCGCAGGCCGAGATCGACAGCCTGGGCAAGACGCTGCGCGGCCATGTGCGCGTGAGCATGCCCACGGGCCTGGGCGATGCGTTCGTCGCGCCGCTGCTGCTGCAGTTCGCGCAGCGCTACCCAGGCATCACGCTGCGCGTGTTCTTCGCGAACCGCGTGGTGGACCTGATCGCCTCGGAAATCGACGTGGCGCTGCGCGTGACGTCGTCGCCGCCGCTGGACCACGTGGCGCGCGAGATCTGCCCGATCGACTGGCAATTGTGCGCGTCGCCCGCCTACCTGGAACGGGTGGCGCCGCCCGGCGTGCCAGCCGACCTGAAGCGCTGCCACTTCCTGTGCCCGCCGTACGGCACGCGTTTCGTGCTGGCCCTCAATCGCGACGGCCTGCGTGAGGAAGTCGAACTCACGCCCCATCTGCAATCGGAGCACTTCCGCTTCCTGCACCAGGCCGTGCGCGAAGGCCATGGCATCAGCCTGCTGCCGCGCTATATGAGCTGGGAGGAAGTGCGGCAGGGCCAACTGGTGCCGGTGTTGCCCGACTGGAAACCGGAAGGGCTCGGCAGCAGCCTCTACGTCATCACCACGCCGAGCCGGCATCCGACCATGGCGACGCGCGCGCTGATCGCGTTTCTGAAGGAAGAGATTGGCAAGCTGCCGGTATTCAACGGATAGCACCGCAACGACAAATTGAGACCTGTACGGCACGCCAAAAACGCGCCGTGCAAACTTTCAATTCGCAAGCTATTATTCCGAAAACTTGCAAATCGCAAGTAAAACACCATCAGGCGCGAAAGACCTATGCCCCCAACCGATTTCACAACCATGCCTTGCCCGGTGGCCCGCTCGATGGCGGTGCTGGGCGAGCGCTGGGCCATCCTGGTGATGCGCGAAGCGTTCTACGGCAGCACGCGCTTCGACGAATTCGAGAAGAACCTGGGCATTGCTCCCAACATCCTTAGCGCGCGGCTGAAGACGCTCGTGGCGCACGGGCTGCTGGATCGGGTCACGCCTGAGGGCGGCGGGCGCCATGTCTACCAGCTCACGGAAAAAGGCCGGGACTTCTTCCCCGCCTATGTCGCACTCAAGGCCTGGGCGGACCGCTGGATGACCGATGAAAAGGGTCCACTGACGGTCCTGCAGGACAAGCGCAGCGGCACCGAAATCCCCACGCCCTCGCTCACGCGCGCCGATGGCAGCGCGATCACGCTGGACGATGTCCGCGTCCTGCCTGGCCCTGGCGCGGGACGCTTCCTGCGCCGCCGCTTCGGCGAAACCGACGCCGAGCCTGAGGACAACCATGCCTCCTGAAACGCCCGCCATGACCGCCCCCAATACCGTAGCCTCGGCCGCCAGCGCGGACCCCGTACCGGCGACCGAACTGGCGCGCCGCATCGGCAGCCTGGCCGGGCCAACCGCCGTGATCGCGATTCTGCAATCCTGCGCGCAGCTGGTGGAAACCTGGCTCGCCGCCCGCCAGGGCACCGCGGCTCTGGCCGGCTGGGCCGTGGTGCTGCCGTTTGCGCTGCTGCTGCAGCAGATGTCCACGGGCGCCATGGGCGGCGGCGTGGTGTCCGCCATCGCCCGCGCGCTGGGGGCCAACAAGCGTGAGGAGGCCTCGTCGCTGGTCTTGCATGCGCTCATCATCGCGGTGACGGCCGGCCTGGCATTCGCCGTCGTGCTGGCGGGCTTCCCGCGGGGCGTGCTGGGCGCGGTGGCCGGGGTCACCGCAGCCGAGGCCGCGGCCACCTACGCGATCTGGCTGTTTGGGGTGGGCGCGGTGCCGGCCTGGCTCGCCAACACGCTGGCCTCGGTGCTGCGCGGCGGCGGGCGCCACGCGCTGGCCGCGCGCGTGCTGGCGCTGATGTGGGTGGCCTTTCCGCTGCTGTCGTGGCTGCTGGCCGAACCGATGGGCATGGGTCTCGCCGGCATCGGCGCGGCGCTGGCGGCGGTGTCGTGGGCCGCGGCCCTGGCGATGGCCGTGGTGGTGGCGCGTGGCGGCGCGGGCTTCGTGCCGGTGCTGCGCATGCGGCCGTCACGCGCGCTGTTCGCGCGCATCCTGTCGGTCGGGCTGGTGGCGTGCGCGCTGGCGTCGGTGGCCAACCTGACCACCATCCTCGTCACCGCGCAGTTGCGCCACCATGGCACGGCGGCCGTGGCCGCCTACGGCATCTCGGCGCGACTTGAATTCCTGATGATTCCGCTGGCCTTTGGCGTCGGCTCGGCGCTGACCGCGCTGGTCGGCCGCGCGGTCGGCGCGGGCGACTGGCATACCGCGCGCCGCACCGCGTGGGTCGGCGCGCTGCTGGCGCTGCTGATCGCCGGCGTGGCCGGCGCACTGGTCGGCATGATGCCGCACCGGTTCGCCGGGCTGTTCACGCAGGACGAGCAGGTCGCCGCCATTGCCGCGCGCGCGCTGTCCTGGGTCGGGCCGGCCTTTGGCGGCTTCGGGCTGGGCATGGCGCTGTACTTTGCCTCGATGGGCGCGGGCCGCATGCGCTGGCCGATCGCGGCCGGCCTGTGCCGGATCGGCCTGGCTGCCGGCGGCGGCTGGCTTCTCGCCAATGTCGCCGGCATGGGGCTGGATGGGCATTTCCTGGGCGTGGCGATGGGGATCACCGCCTACGGCCTGGTGACGGCGCTGGGCGTGCGCCAGGCGGAATGGTCAGCGCGCTAGCACGGGCGCGTCGCCCTGCATGCCTGCGCCCCGGACCACATCGGGCACCGCCGGCCAGCCGCCGCCCAGCGACTTGTACAGCGCCGCAGTGCCATTCAGCACATCGACCTGCCCCTGGATCGCGGCCAGCTGCGCGTCGAACAGCTTCTCGCGCGCGTTGGTGACTTCCAGGTAGCTCGAATAACCGCCCTCATAGCGCGCATAGGCCTGGTCGGCATAGATGGTCAGGCTTTTCTCCTGGTTGCGCAGGCTGCCCAGCCGGTTACGCGTTTCGACCCCGTTGGCGAGAGCGGTGTTCACATCGGCCAGCGCCGCCAGCACGGTGCCCTGGTAGGCCAGCATGGCCTCGGTGCGCTGCGCTGACGCCGACTGCACCTGGCCACGGATGGCGCCGCCCTGGAAGATCGGCTGGGTCAGTCCCGCACCAAACCCCCACACCCGCGATGCGCTGTCCCACAACCCCGCCGGAGACGATGCGATCGCGCCGAACAACCCGCTCAAGTTGACGGAAGGCAGGTAAAGCGCCTGGGCCGCGCCCAGTTGCGCGTTGGCCGCCACCGCGACCTGCTCGGCCTGCAGCACATCGGGCCGGCGCGACAGCAGCACCGCCGGCAGGTCGGCCCCGACAGGCGGCGCCTGCAGCTCATAGATGCCCTTGCCCCGCTCGACCGGCCCCGGCTGGCGCCCGAGCAGCACCGACAGCGCATTCTCGGTCTGCGCGATGCTGGTGCGGATCTGCGGTATGGACGCCTCCGCGACATAGAAATCGTTCTGGGCCTGGGCCAGTTCCATCTCGGAAATCACACCGCCTTCGTAGCGCTGCTTGAAGATGTCGAGCCCGCTCGCACGCGATTCCAGCGTCTGCTTCGCGACTTCAAGCTGCGCGTCGAGCCCGCGCAGCGTGGCATAGCCCTGCACCACCGACGCCGCGAGCGACAGCACCACGCCGCGCCGCGCGTACTCGGCATTCCACAGGCTGGCCTCGGCGGCCTCGGCCTGGCGCCGGATGCGGCCCCACAGGTCGAGTTCCCAGCTCGCATTGGCCAGCAGCTGGTACGAGTTGCGCGGCCCGTCGAACGACGCGAACTGCGTGCCGTTGAACGTGCCCGCGCGCTGGCGCGTCGCGGCCGCGTTCAGGTTCAGCTGCGGGAACAAGCCGGAGCGCGCAACCATCAGCTGGCCGCGGAATTCGTCGATGCGCGCGGCGGCAATGCGCACGTCGTAGTTGTTGGCCAACGCCTCGTCGACCAGCGCGTTGAGCTGCGGATCGTTGAACTGGTTCCACCAGTCGCCGTCCGCCGCAATGGCCAGCTGGCCGGTATCCATGCGATATTGCGCGACATCCGGCGTTTCCGGCCGCTGGTAATTGGGACCGATTGCACATCCGCTCAGCGCCGCCGCGGCACCGACGCCCAGCATCCAGGCACGCGCAATCATGATGGTTCTCCCGCCGGTGGCACGGCTGGCGGCTGCGATGCGCCCCCGGCCTTGGCTTCGCCCTTGGCCTTGCCTTCGGACATGCGCTCCAGCCCCCAGAAGAACATCGGGATGAAGAACAGCGCGATCACCGTGGCGCCCAGCATGCCGCCGATCACGCCCGTCCCGAGCGACTGCCGGCTGGCCGCCGAGGCGCCACTGGCAATGGCCAGCGGCACGCAGCCCAGGATGAACGCGAGCGAGGTCATGATGATCGGGCGCAGCCGCATCTTGGACGCATGGATGGCGGCGTCATACGCGCTGAGTCCTTCCTTTTCGCGCATTTCCACGGCGAACTCGAAGATCAGGATGGCGTTCTTCGCGGCCAGCGCAATCAGCACGGTCAGGCCGATCTGGAAGTAGACGTCGTTCTCCATGCCCCGCATCAGGATGCCCAGCAAGGCGCCGAACAGCGCGAACGGCACCGCCAGCAGCACACCAAGCGGCAGCGACCATTTTTCGTACTGGGCCGCCAGGATCAGGAACACCATCAGCAGCGCGAAGGCGAACACGTAGACGGCGGTGGAGCCGGCAGTCTTCTCTTCGTAGGCCTGCCCGCTCCATGCATACGCGTAGCCCTCGCCCAGCACCTCCTGCGCGATTTCCTCCATGGCCGACAGTGCCTGCCCCGAGCTGTAGCCCGGCGCGGCATCGCCGACAATCTTGGCGGCGGGGAAGTTATTGAAGCGCGTGACGATGTCGGCGCCAGGCATGTACTTGGTCGTGGTCACCGCCTTGATCGGCACCATCTCGCCCTTGCTGTTGCGCACGTAGACCTTGTCGAGGTCTTCAGGCCGCGAGCGGAAATCCGGCTCGGCTTGCAGGATCACCTGGAACAGGCGGCTGTTCTTCGGGAACTGGCTCACGTACAGCGACCCGAACATGGTCTGCAACGCCGAATACACGTTCTCGACCGGCACCCCCTGCGTTTCGGAACGTTCGCGATCCACCTCCACCAGGTATTGGCGCGAGCGCGAGTTGATGGTCGAATTCACGCCCGTCAGTTCCGGCCGCTGGTGCGCCTTGGCAATGAACGCGCGCACCCGCTCTTCCAGCTGCTGGTACGTGTTGTCGCCGGTGCTCTGCAGCCAGAACTCGAAGCCGCCGGTCGTACCCAGGCCAGGAATCGACGGCGGATTGATCGGGATGACCACGCCGTCCTGGTAGGCCGAGAACTCCTTCTTGCCCTTGACGATCAGGTCGTTCGCGCTTTCGCCCTTGCCGCGATCATGGAAGCCCTTGAGCGTGATGAACAGCGTGCCGGCATTGGCCTTGTTCTGGGAGTCGATCAGGCTGTAGCCGTCGACGGTCGCCACCGAGGCCACGCCAGGTTGCTTGGCCAGCCAGGTTTCCGCGCGCTTGGTCATGTCGCCGGTGCGGTCCAGGCTGGCGGCATCCGGCATGACCGCGGCGCCGAACAGATAGCCCTGGTCCTCGACCGGCAGGAACGAGCCCGGAATGCGGATGAACATCAGCACGCTCACGGCCACCATCACCACGATGATCGCAATCGACACCACTGAGCGCCGTATCACCAACTGCAGCGACTTGTCGTAACCGGCGATGAGCTGGTCGAACTTGTTGTTGAACCAGGTGAAGAAGCGGTTCTTCTTGTGTTCGCCCGGCTTGAGCAGGATGGCCGCCAGGGCTGGCGACAGCGTCAGCGCCACGACCCCGGACAGCACCACCGACACGGCAATGGTGACCGCGAACTGCTTGTAGAGCTGGCCGGTAATGCCGGACAGGAACGCCACCGGGATGAACACCGCGAGCAGCACCAGCACGATCGCCACCACCGGCCCGCTCACCTCGTCCATCGCCCGCTTGGCGGCTTCCTTCGGTGGCAGCTTGAACTCGGTCATGTTGCGCTCGACGTTCTCGATCACCACGATGGCATCGTCCACGACGATGCCGATCGCTAAGACCATGCCGAATAAGGTCAGCATGTTGACCGAGAAGCCGAACGCGCTCATGCCGACAAAGGCGCCGATGATCGACACCGGCACGGCCAGCAGCGGCACCAGCGTGGCGCGGAAGCTCTGCAGGAACAGGTACACCACCAGGATCACCAGGATCACGGCGTCGCGCAGCGTATGCACCACCTCGTTGATCGACTCATGCACGAACTCGGTCGTGTCCAGCGCGACCTCGTACTCCAGCCCGGGCGGGAAGCTCTTCTTCAGCTCGGTGAGCGTGGCGCGCACCTGCTTGGCCACGTCCAGCGCGTTGGCGCCCGGCTGCTGGTACACCGCCATCAGCGTGGCGGTCTTGCCCTTGTAGCGGCTGCGCAGCGAATAGTCCTTGGAGCCCAGTTCGGCGTGGCCGATGTCCTTGAGCCGCACCAGCGCCGTTTCGCCGGACTGCGCACGCAGGATCATATTGTCGAACTCGGCCGGCTCAGTCATGCGGCCCTTGGTCGAGATCGGGAACGTCAGCTGCACCGGACCGTTGGTCGGAGACTGGCCGATACGACCGGCGGAAAACTGCTGGTTCTGGGCCGCGACCGCGTTTTTCACGTCTTCGGTCGTGATGCCGAGCGAGGCCATGCGATCCGGCCGCAGCCAGATGCGCATGGCGTAGTCCGGACTGCCGAAGATCGACGACTGGTTCGCGCCGGGTATTCGCTTGATCGCGTCCAGCACATAGATGTTGGCGTAGTTGCCGACAAAGGTCTGGTTGTAGCTGTTGTCCGGCGAGTAGATGGCAATCACCATCATGAACGCGGACGAACGCTTCTGCACCGACACGCCCTGCGACGTCACCTCGCTCGGCAGCGTGGGCAACGCCAGGTTGACCCGGTTCTGCACGTCCACCTGCGCGAGTTCCGGGTCCGTGCCGATCTCGAAATAGGAAGTCAGCGTCAGGTCACCCGTGGAAGAGCTCGTCGAGCTCATGTACATCATGCGGTCCGCGCCGTTGACCTGCTGCTCGATCGGCGCGGCCACGTTCTGCGCCACCACTTCGGCGCTGGCGCCCGGGTAGCGCGTGGTGACGGTGATCGTGGGCGGCGTGATGTCCGGGAACTGGGCGATCGGCAGCTTGGTCAGCGCGACCAGGCCGCCCACCGTGATGACGATGGAAACGACCGCCGCAAAGATGGGGCGGTCGATGAAAAAGTGGGCAAGTTTCATGACTTGCCCCCGGCTGGTGCTGCGGCTGCCGCGCTCGATGCCGGAGCGGGAGCCGCGGGTGGCGCCGCGGCGCCGCTGGCCGCAGCGGGGGCTGCGCCAGGCGTGGCCTCGACCGGCTTGACGGGTACGCCAGGCGCCAGGCGCAGCGTGCCGCTCACCGCGACGCGCTCCCCGGCCTTCAGTCCGGAACGCACCACCCAGTTATTGCCGGTCCACTCGCCGACATCGACCACGCGTTGCTGGGCCTTGTTGTCAGGCCCGATCACCCACACGGTCTGGCCGCGCTGGCTCTGGATGATGGCGTCCTGCGGCACGGCAATCGCACTCGTGCGCGTGGCGCCATGCACCTTGACGCGCACGAACTGGCCGGGGCGCAGCACGCCTTCGGGGTTGGCCAGCTCGGCACGGACCAGGTAGGTGCCGGTTTGCGCGTTGAACGACGCATCGGCGAAGGCAATGCGCCCATGGTTCGGGAATTCGGTTCCGTCGGCCAGCACGATGACGACGTCGAAGTTGTCCTGCCCGGGATACTTGATCGCGCCCGATTCGCGCTCCGTGCGCATGCGCAGCACTTCATTCTCGGACAGGCTGAAATTCACCCACATCGGGTCGAGCCTGGCGACGTAGGTCAGCAGGCTGTTGGCCGCGTCGATATAGGAGCCCGGCTGGCGCTTGGCGAAACTCGACAGGCCGGCCACCGGCGAAGTGATGGTCGTATAGCCGAGGTTGAGCCGGGCGCTGATGACATTGGCCTTCGCGCCTTCGACGGCCGCGGCGGCGGCCTGCTCCTTGCCCACGGCATCGTCGAGATCGCGCTGGCTCAGGGCGTTGCGCTCGGCCAGCGGCCGCACGCGCTTCAGGTCGGCGCGGGCCGTGGACAGACGGGCCTGCTGCTGCCCCAGTTCGGCCTCGGCCGCCTGCAAGGTGGCCTCGAACGGCTTGCGGTCCATCAGGAACAGGGTCTGGCCGGCCTTGACCACCGCGCCCTCGGTATAGACCCGCTTGTCCAGGAAGCCATTGACGCGCGCCCGGATCTCCACTTGCTGCGAGCTCTCGGTCTGGCCGACGAAGTCGTAGACCAGCGGCACGTCCCGCAGCGCTACCGTCATGACCCCGACCTCCACCGCAGGAGGCGCAGCTGCCACCGGCTTTTCCTTGCTGCACCCCGCCACCAGCAAGACCGCAAGCAGCCCCGCTGCCCTGCGCCAGTTGAGCATTGTCCTCACGTGACCTCCTGTGCCAGCAAACATGGCAGCCTCTTGTTCCGGCACGACTAGCCAAAGCCGGCCGTGCTGGTGCCTGTTCAGGCAGGTTACGGCGCGCCAAAGGGCGCGCCTATTCAAACTTTTTGTGGCCGTGTTTACTCATTTCGTCGCGCAAATCGGCGGTCATGCGCGGGTGCCGCTTCGCTCTGCCGCCGGCGCCTCAGCGCCGGAAGCCGCCGTGGAATCCGCCGCCGCCACGGAAGCCGCCGCCGCCGAAACGGCCGCCGCCCTGCCATCGCTGCGCCGCGCCCTGGAAGCGCTGCTGGCCGACCTCTCGCGCCTGGCGTTGCTGATCCAGCCGTCCGGTGACTTCGTTGTTCGGTTGCACCGGTTCCCAGCCGCCCGGCGTGTGCTTTTGCCAGCCGTTGTCAGTGTGCTGGTACACAGACCCGTCGTGCCCGGCATAGACATTGCCGTTGTTCCAGACCACGGCATTGCCCTTGTCCGGGTTGGCAACGAAGCCACGGCTGCCGGCCGCGTGCTGGCCGGTCTGGGCATTGCCGGCGATGCCGACCTCGGCCGCGCCCACGCGCCCAGTCTGGGCGTTGTAGCCCGCGGCCTGGCGACCGGCGGCGTAATTGCCGGTGTATTCGTTGCCGACGACACCACCACGCCCCGCGCCTTCACGGCCGGTGGACGGATTGGCGAACGACCCCTGCCGTCCCGCCGCGAAATTGCCGGAATACGGATTGAACGCAGCGCCACGGCTGCCCTGAAAATGCGCGCCGGTGGCGGGGTTGAATCCCGAGGCCGCCGTGCCGCGCCACTCGGTGCCTGTCCAGGCATTCCAGCCCTGGGCGTGCGTGACGGTGCCCTGTCCCCAGCGGCCGTAGAAATTGGCCTGGTTCACATTCACGTAATTCCAGTTGTAGGGGCCGCCGCCCCACCAGTACGGTCCCCAGTACGGCGACGCCGCGCCCCAGAAGGCGCCGGCGGCAAAGCCGAACGCAAACCCCTCGGCCAGGCCGATGCCGAAGCCCGCGCCATAGCCGTAGGTAACCGGATATCCGTAATAGACCGCGCCCACGTACGCCGGATAGACGTAGCCGGTGCCGTACACCACGGTGCCATCGGCACTGACCACCACGCCCATGTAGCCCGGGGTGTAGCCGACCACGACGGTCTCCGGCGTGACCGAATAGATGCGCACGTAGGTCACGTAGTAGACCGGGGAGCTCGGCGGAATGGTGTAGATGGCCGATGGCACCTCGGTCGCCACGCGCCAGGTGCCCGCCGGCGAAGGCGCCGTGAACCAGACGCCATTGGCCACGGCGTAGTAATGGCTGTTGTCCACCTCGATCACCGGCGTGCCGGTGTTGACCGCGTAGCTGAGCGAGGTGCCCGTGATCGGCACGAAGCGCGGCGCGCCATCATAGGCAACGGTCAGTTCCGCCTTCGCTCGCGACACGGTGGCCGTCTGCGGAATGGTGGCGGCGATCGCGGCCTCCTTGGCCTGCGGCGTGCCCGGCACCGACACCAGCACGTTGGCCTTGGGATCGTTCGGTGAGATCTTCGCGAAATCGGCCGGAAGCTCGGCGCCGGGCACGTACTCCCAGGGGCCTGGCAGCATCGATGCGCGGAACCAGCGGCCCGACACCAGTACGTAGTAGTTGTTGGAGGCCGGATCGACGAACACTGCGTGGTCCGCATTGGACATGGCCAGCAGCCCGCCGCCGCCCACCGGCTTCATCTGCGGCGCGCCGCTGGTGACCACGAGCTCGGTCGGCCGCGTCGCCAGCACGATGTCGGGCCCGCGCGCGGGGCGCTTGCCGTCCGCCGGCAGCATCGCGTCGGGCTTCAAGGATGCGGCGGCCTTGGTGGCGGCGGACTGCAGGCTCTTTGGCACGGTCGCCATCACTTCCCAGGAGCCGCCTGCGGACTCGGACCGATACCAATACCCTGCCGCCTGAAGGTACAACTCGCCGCCGGCCTCGCGCAGCAGCATGGCCCGGCTGTTCAGCGCGCGTTCATAGCCGGTCCCCGGCACGGCGCGCCAGGCGGGGTCGCCGTCCACCAGCACCAGCAGGGTCGGCGTGGTGGCAAAGATGATTTGCGGTGCGTCGTTCTTCACCGTCACCCGTGCGGCGGTGGCCAGCTGGCGCGAGACGGCATAGCTGGCCTGGAGTTCGTCGAGCGGCACGGTCAGGCCGGCGGGCGGAAGCCGGGCCAGCAGCGCATTGCGCACCTGGTCGGCGGCGTCGGGGCGCGTTGGCACCTCGACGCTTTCAATGGTGATCTGGGTCAGCTGAACCAGCGCGGACGGCTTGTCGATATCGGCGATGGCCGAGAAATGGACCACGCCATAAGTCGGCGCCCCGTCCTTCGCGCCGACTGCCACCGCGGCACGGCCTGACATGCGGTTGCCTTCCCACTTCTCGATCTCCGGCTGGTACAGCTCGACATGCTCGCTAGCCGCGTCGAAATTCCGTGGCCAGGTAAGCGGGGCAACCGTCTTGGGCGGCGTCGCCGCCTGTGGCGCGACCGGCGACAGCGCGATGCAGACGGCAACCGCCAGCGCGCTGGCGTGCTTCAGGCGAAACGACATGGCATATCTCCGGCTTGGGATGACCGCCGTGCAGGCATAACAGACGAACGCTGGGCACGATGCGGCACAACAGACGCGTCTGTGTGCGAATCTAGATGAGCCTGCAAGGGCGGACAATCCGTTTCAAAAACATTCAGCACGAGACCGCAAAGGGCTCAGATCACTGACCGCGGCGCGCGAAGCGCGTCGGCTGCGTCACATGCCGCTTTCGGTTGGATCCCGGGAGACCGCCGGTAAATCCCTGCCACCACCGTCAATGACACATTGCAGCCACGCCGGCAGCGTGTACGCCCTTGAACCTGCGCCGCGCTGGCCCCACCTTTTCCGGACCCTCGCCCAAATCCGCCCCCATGACCCCAAGGATCACCATCCTGACCGCCGGTACCATCACGGCACTGCTGCACGCCTATATCGGCTTGCGCCTGCTGCCTGACCTGCCGGTGCCCCTGCTGGTCAAGGTGCTGGGCGGCGCCTGGCTGGCGCTGTCATGCGCGCTGCTGCCGGCTGGCCTGCTGGCGCGCCGCGTGAGCCAGCCATGGTCGGACGCGGTGTCCTGGATCGGCATGCTGGCGATGGGCTTCTTCTCCACGCTGCTGGTGCTGACGGTTGCGCGCGACATCGTGCTGGTCGTGGCCTGGCTGGCGGGCTGGCAGCCCGCCTGGCTGTACGCCTATAGCGCCGCCGCAGTGCCGGCGCTGGCGCTGCTGGTGACGCTGGCCGGCTACGTGAATGCTCGGCGGCTCGCCCGGGTGGTCGAAGTCGACGTGCCGGTCAGCGGCCTGCCCGAGGCGCTGCATGGCTTCACGATCGCCCAGATCAGCGACATCCACGTCGGCCCGACGATCAAGCGGCCTTACCTGGACCGCATCGTCGACCGCGTCAACAGCCTGCAGGCCGATGCGGTCGCCATCACCGGCGACCTGGTCGACGGCACCGTGCGCGAGCTGTCCGCCCACACCGCGCCGCTGGCGCGGCTGCAGGCCCGCCACGGCGTGTACTTCGTCACTGGCAACCATGAGTATTACTCCGGCGCCGAACCGTGGATCGCCGAACTAAGGCGGCTTGGCCTGCGCGTGCTGATGAACGAGCACGTGGCACTCGATCATGGCGGCGACGTCCTGGTACTGGCCGGCGTAACCGACTACTCGGCCGGCCGCTTCCATGAGCACCACCGCAGCGACCCGACGCGCGCGCTGCAAGGCGCACCGCACGCCGGCGCACGCGTGCTGCTGGCCCACCAGCCGCGCTCGGCGCCTGCCGCGGTCGAGGCCGGCTTCGACCTCCAGTTGTCAGGCCACACCCATGGCGGCCAGTTCTGGCCGTGGAACCTGTTCGTGCCGATGCAGCAGCCGTACACGGCGGGCTTGGCGCGGCATGGGTCGATGTGGGTCTATGTCAGCCGGGGGACGGGATATTGGGGGCCGCCCAAGCGGTTTGGGGCGCCGTCGGAGATTACGCGGGTGAGGCTGGTGCGGGCGGAAGGCTGAACGGCCGCAACACCTCTCTTGCGGACGCAAGCATCTCAGCAGATGCTGAAACATATGCCAAGGAGAGCATCATGACTGCAGTTGAAGTCCGGCATGTCCGGATATTTCGTAACGGCCGCAATCAGGCCATTCGCATTCCGCGGGAGCTGGAGTTGCCTGGCGATGAGGCGATTATTCGCAAAGAAGGCGATTGCCTGATCATCGAGCCGGTAAAGGCCACGTCACTAAAAGATCTGCTGTCACAATGGGCGCCCCTGGAAGAGGATTTCCCTTCCATTGACAACCTTCCCGCTGAGCCCGTCGATCTCTGATGCCACTCTACCTGCTCGACACCAACATCATTTCCGACGCTATTCGAAATACGCAAGGGGCTTGCGCAACGCGGATCGGCCAGGCAGCGCCGGAAGATCTCTGTACGTCGATTATCGTTGCAGCGGAACTGCGCTTCGGTGCCGAGAAAAAGGGCTCAAGGGAATTGACGGAACGCATCGAACGGGCACTGTCTGGCTTGTCGGTCAAAACGCTCGGCGCCGACGCTGACCATTGCTATGGAAAGCTGCGCGCGGATCTCGAGCGCCGCGGGCAGCTGATTGACGCCAATGACATGCTGATCGCCGCGCACGCCCTCGTTATGGACGCCGTCCTTGTAACCGATAACGTAGCCGAGTTCTCCCGCGTCCACGGGCTTACGGTAGAGAACTGGCTGGAACGCAATCCGCGCTGAACCCAGGTCGTCGCGAACAGAAAAGCAAACGCCCCTTCAATTTTTGAAGGGGCGTTTGCTTTACGGCCTCACCAATCAGCGCGAAATCGGCTTGTAGCGGATCCGCTTCGGCTTGGCGCCT
Organism: Cupriavidus sp. 21MJTG02-4; assembly: GCF_057798975.1. NCBI lineage: Bacteria > Pseudomonadati > Pseudomonadota > Betaproteobacteria > Burkholderiales > Burkholderiaceae > Cupriavidus > Cupriavidus sp. 21MJTG02-4. The sequence continues at coordinate 92,286 of NZ_JBYOJP010000014.1, forward strand.
TCTTCACCCAGGCGGCGCTTCTTGTCCGCCTCGTATTCCTGGTAGTTGCCCGGGAAGAATTCCACGTGCGAATCGCCTTCGAAGGCCAGGATGTGCGTGGCGATCCGGTCCAGGAACCAGCGATCGTGCGAGATCACCATCACGGAGCCGGCGAACTCCAGCAGCGCATCTTCCAGCGCACGCAGCGTTTCCACGTCGAGGTCGTTCGACGGTTCGTCCAGCAGCAGGACGTTGCCGCCAGCGATCAGCGTCTTGGCCATGTGCAGGCGGCCGCGTTCACCGCCCGACAGCGTGCCGACCTGCTTCTGCTGGTCGCCGCCCTTGAAGTTGAAGCGGCCGATGTAGGCGCGTGACGGGGTTTCGTACCGGCCCACGGTCAGGATGTCGGCGCCGCCAGAAATCTCCTCGAACACGGTCTTGCTGCCATCCAGCGCGTCGCGGCTCTGGTCGACGAAGGCCATCTTCACGGTCGGCCCGATCTTGATCTCGCCGCTGTCCGGCTGTTCCTGGCCCGTGAGCATCTTGAAGAAGGTCGACTTGCCGGCGCCGTTCGGGCCGATGATGCCGACAATGGCGCCGGGCGGCACCTTGAAGCTCAGGTTTTCGATCAGCATGCGGTCGCCAAACCCCTTGCTGACGTTGTCGAACTCGATCACCTCGTTGCCCAGGCGCTCACCCACGGGGATGAAGATTTCCTGGGTTTCGTTGCGCTTCTGGTATTCCTGGCTGTTCAGCTCGTCGAAACGGGCCAGACGCGCCTTGGACTTGGCCTGGCGGCCCTTCGGGTTCTGGCGTACCCACTCCAGTTCCTTGTGCAGCGCCTTCTGGCGGGCCGATTCGCTGGCTTCTTCCTGCTTGAGGCGGTTTTCCTTCTGGTCCAGCCACGAGCTGTAGTTGCCCTTCCAGGGAATGCCCTGGCCGCGATCCAGCTCCAGGATCCATTCGGCGGCGTTATCCAGGAAGTAGCGGTCGTGGGTCACGGCCACCACGGTGCCCGGGAAGCGCGTCAGGAACTGCTCCAGCCAGTCCACCGACTCGGCGTCCAGGTGGTTGGTCGGTTCGTCGAGCAGCAGCATGTCGGGGCGCGACAGCAGCAGGCGGCACAACGCCACGCGGCGCTTCTCGCCACCGGACAGGTGGCCGACCTTGGCGTCCCACGGCGGCAGGCGCAGCGCATCGGCGGCGATTTCGAGCTGCAGCTCGGCGTTGTTGCCATCGCTGGCGGCAAGGATGGCCTCGTACTTGGCCTGGTCGGCGGCGAGTGCGTCAAAGTCCGCATCCGGCTCGGCATAGGCGGCGTAGATCTCGTCGAGCTTCTTGCGCGCCTCGAATACGCCACCGAGCGCTTCTTCCACCGATTCCCGCACGGTCTGCTCGGGATCCAGCTGCGGTTCCTGCGGCAGGTAGCCGATGTTCAGGTTCGGCATCGGCGTGGCTTCGCCTTCGATCTCCTTGTCCAGGCCAGCCATGATCTTCAGCACCGTGGACTTGCCTGAGCCGTTCAGGCCCAGCACGCCGATCTTGGCGCCGGGGAAAAAGGACAGCGAGATGTCCTTCAGGATGTGACGCTTGGGCGGAACGATCTTGCCCACGCGGTTCATGGTGAAAACGTACTGAGCCATGGAGTCGGTGTCCGTGCTGTGCGGGGAATTTGGGAATGGGCGGAGTTTAACAAAGCACGTGCCCGCCGGTCGGCGAAATGCCGGCGCGCCCGGTACAATCCAGGGTTCGCCGTAGCGCTAACCCATTGATTTCATTCGCCCATGAGCAAACCCGCCCTGACCCTGAAGTTCAAGTGCAAGAAGTGCACGAAGCCCGTCACGCTGTACCTGCAGAAGACCTCGGCCTGCTCGCATATCACGCCTTACCAGGGCTTCTGCAAGTGCGGCGAGCTCATGCGCCATGCCACTGGCGACAAGGACGCCGTGGAGTCCTTCGTCAATTCGATGGACAACAGCTGGATGCACCACCATCACCACCACTGATCCGCGCGCCGTGAACGCAAACACCTGGCAGCCGTCCGCAAAGGACCCGATGCGCTTTCTGGGCGGCTACCCGCCCGGCGTACTCGACCAGGTGCGCCAGTTGGCCGCGGCCGGCAAGCTCGGCGAGCACATCTCGCGCCGCTACCCGGGCCAGCACGGCGTGCAGTCCGACCGTGCGCTGTACGACTACGTGTCCGAACTGAAGCAGGAATTCCTGGGCAGCGCCCCGCCGCTGCACAAGGTCGGCTACGACGCCCGCCTCGACACGGCCCACAAGGCGCTCGGCCTGCATACCGCGATTTCCCGCGTGCAGGGCGGCAAACTCAAGGCCAAGAAGGAAATCCGCGTGGCCTCGCTGTTCAAGGAAGCGCCGCCCGAATTCCTGCGGATGATCGTCGTGCACGAACTCTCCCACCTCAAGGAGAGCGACCACAACAAGGCGTTCTATCGCCTGTGCGAGCACATGGAGCCGCACTACCACCAGCTTGAGTTCGACACGCGGCTATGGCTGGCGTGGCGCGAACTCTAGCCCACGTGGCGGGCTTACAAAAAGCCGATTGAGAACCACGGCACCAGCGTCAGCAGCAACAGGGCAATGAACAACGCGGCAATGTGGGGCCAGACCCGCGGCATCGCCACATCGGGCGAGACGCGCCCAATGGCGCAGGCCGCATAGAAGCCCACGCCGAAGGGCGGCGCAAACAGGCCCAAGCCCATCGCGAAGATCACCACCATGGCGTAATGCACCTCGTGCACCCCGATCAGCTTCGCGATCGGGAACAGCAGCGGGCCAAACAGCACGATGGCGGGAATGCCCTCCAGCAGGCTGCCCAGGACGACGAAGGCCAGCGCCGAGACGAGCAGGAAGCCAATCTTGCCGCCGGGCACGGCCGACATGATCTTCACCAGGTCCTGCGCAAAGCCTGACTGTGTCAGCGCCCACGCCATCGTGGTGGCGCAGCCAACGATCAGCAGGATCGCGCCCGACAGCGCCGCCGTGTCCAGCAGCATCGGATAGATACGCCGCCAGTCGAACTGGCGGTAGATCAGGACGCCTGCCAGCACCGTGTAGAAGATGCCGATGGTCGATACCTCGGTAGCAGTGGCCACGCCCTCCACCACCGCGGTGCGGATGATCACCGGCAGGGCCAACGCAGGCAACGCAATCAGCAGCGACCTGAGGATTGCCTTGCGCGAGGGCCGCGCGGCGCCGCTCATGTCTTCCTTGCGCGTCTGGAACCAGACCACGAGGGACATCATTACCAGGCCGACGACTGCGGGCATCAGGCCACCGACGAACAGCGCGGTGATCGACACACCGGTAACCGACCCGACCGTAATCAGCACGATGCTAGGCGGAATGGTTTCCGACATGGCCCCCGACGCCGACAGCAGCCCAATCAGGTCACCATCCCTGGCACCGCGCTTCTTCATCTCCGGAAACAGCGCCGGCGCCACCGCGGCCATGTCGGCGGCCTTGGCGCCCGAGATGCCCGAGACGATGTACATCGCGCCCAGCAACACATATTGCAGGCCGCCACGCAGATGACCGATCAGGCTGACCAGAAAGTTGATCATCGCCCGCGCCAGCCCGGTCATCTCGATCAGTCCCCCCAGGAAGACGAACAGCGGCACCGCCAGCAGGATCAGGTGGGACATGCCTTCCTGCATGCGGTTCGGGATGATGGACAACGGCGTCGCCGTGGACAGCGCCAGATAGGACAGTGTCGCAAGGCCGAAAGCAAAGGCGATGGGGACGCCGATGACCACGCAGGTCACGAGCATCAGCAGGAAAAAAATCACCAGGTTGGCATTGCCCAGTTCCATCAGCGTGGGCGACAACAGCCAGAGCGCGCCGCAACCGGCGGCGACCAGCAGGCCGCTCAGGATGACCGGCTTCCAGCTTGCGCGGTCCAGCAAGCGCATGGCGGCGGTCATGAGCATCAGCACCGTGCCGACGAATACGGCTGCGGCGCGATAGCCTTCGCTGACCTCCAGCGTCGGTGTCGTGACTTCCAGGTGTTCGGTCAGGTGTTCCCAGGCGGGCCAGACCAGCAGCAGCAGGAACGCCACCACCAGCCACATGCCGAAGGAATCGAGCCAAACGCGCCTGGCCGGCGACACGTTTTTGATGAACGTGGTCAGCTGCATGTGCGCGCCGCGATGCAGCGCAATGATGGCGCCAAGCATCGCCAGCCAGAGAAAGAGGATGCTGGCCAGTTCATCCGTCCATGGGATGGGATCATGCAGCACGTACCGCGCAAAGGCGCCGCCACCAAGGATCAGGATTTCGGCAAGCACGATCAACGCGGCGGGCACTTCCACCAGGCAGGCCATGACCCGGCCCCAAAGCACCATGGCCGCCGACGGCCCATGTGACGGGTGGACAAAAGTATCGGCGGCGCGCTCCATCACAGTCTCCTCGTTGTTGTTTTGTCGATTGCGCCCGCTCATGCGAGCGGGCCGGAGTATTTCTCCAGCTTCGCCCAGGCTTCGTCGCCATACTTTCTCCTCCACTCCTTGTAGAAGCCCGCGCTTTGCAGCAGCTTGCGGAAAGGCGCCGGATCGGGCCGGTTGAACGTGATGCCCAGCCGTGTCAGTTCGGCCTGCGCATCGACATTCAGGCGCGCGATGTCCTCGCGCTGCTTCAGCGCCGCAGCGGTGAAGTTGGCGGTGATCGAAGCCTGCACTTCACGCGGCAGCGCCTGGAATTTTTTGGCGTTGCCGAAGATGAAGTGGCCGTCCCACGTGTGGCCGGTCAGCGAGCAGAACTTCTGAACTTCATAGAGCTTGGCGCTGCGGATCAGGGCCAGCGGGTTCTCCTGGCCATCGACCACGCGGGTCTGCAGCGCTGAATAGAGTTCGCCGAACGGGACGGCCGTTGGCGACGCGCCCAGTGCCTTGAACATCGAAATCCAGAGCGGAATGCCGGGCACGCGGAGCTTGAGCCCCTTGAGGTCGTCAGGCGTGTTGACCGCCCGGCTCGCCGTGGTGATGTTGCGGTAGCCGTTGTCCAGGCACCGCTCGAACCCATGCAGGTTGGCCTTGCCAAGCGCGGCCCGCACGTAGGCGCCCAACTCGCCGTCCATGGCCGCCCACACCGTGGCGTAGTCCTTGAAGGCAAAGGCCACGCCGTTGATGCCGGCGGTCGGCACCAGCGTCTGCAGGTTGGTGCCGGCCGTGGACATGAAATCGATGGCGCCGGCACGGACTTGCGAAATCATGTCGGGCTCGCTGCCGAGTTGGCTGGTCGGATAAACCTGCAGGTCCACCTTGTCGCCGGTGTCCTTGCGGATGGCTTGCGCGGCCTCCTGGATGCGCAGCGTGCCCGGATGATCCGCCGGAAAAGCCGTGCCGTACTTCAGCCTGATGGTGCCGGCCTGGGCAAACGCCCGGCAGGTGGGCAGCGTCAGGGTGAGGCCGCCGGCGGCGAGCGCGCCGAACCGGCGCCTGGTTAATGCAGTAGCCATGACTTGGGATGTCTCCTCTTGCGTTGAGCTTGGATGGCGGCTGGCTCAGGACGACAGCAGCACGGCCGCGCCGCGTTCCCGCAGCACCGCCAGATAACGGGCGAGCCGTGCCGCGAACGATGGCGGCCACGGTGCGTCGCCGAACACGGCGGCATGGCCGAGCGCCAGCCTTGCGGCTTCGAGGTCGCTGGCCGCTACGCGCAGGCGGACCGCGAGCGCGGGCGCGCCGGGGTCACGGACGGCCAGCGGCTCGCCGCTGTCACAGGCGTCGCTGCGCAGGTAGTGCAGCCAGGCGGCGAGCGCGCGTTCGAGGCATGGCCGCTCGATGCCGGCGCTTGCACTTTCGCGCAAGGCCGGAAGCCAGCGCACCGGTACCTTCTGCGTACCGTCCCTCGCGATCTGTGCGGTGCGGTGCGCGAGAGCGGGATTGGCAAAGCGCCGCAACAGCTCGCCGCAGTAGCGGCCAACGTCGCAGGCGGCCGGGGCATCGACGGTGTCGCGCAAGTCCTGCATCACGCCATGGGCAAAGGCACCCACCACGGGGTCCGCCATGGCCGCTGCTACGCTGTCGAAGCCACACAGTTGCCCGGCATAGGCGATAGCCGAATGCGTGCCATTAAGCAGGCGCAGCTTCATTGCCTGGTAGGGGCGCACATCGCGCGTCAGCACGGCGCCGCCCGCTTCCCAGGCTGGCCGGGGCCCTGCGAAGCAATCTTCGATGACCCACTGCGAAAACCGCTCGCAAACAATGGCCGCCTCGTCGCGCACGCCGAGGCGTTCCTGAACCCAGTCCAGCGATGCTGGCGTGGCGGCTGGCACGATCCGGTCCACCACGGAATTGGGCAGCGCGATCTCGTCCCGGATGCGCCGCGCCAGCGCCGGATCGATCAGCCCGGCGTATTGCGTCAGCAGTTTGCGCAGCGTATCGCCGTTGTCAGACATGTTGTCGCAACACACGATGCTGAGCGGCGCTCCTGCAGGCCGCCGGCGGAGGCCGGCGGCCAGGACACCGAGCGTGGTGGCTGGCGCGGCTGGATGGCAGAGATCGTGCCGGATGTCCGCATCATCGATATCGAGGTCCGACGTGGACGGGTTCTGGCTGTAGCCCTTCTCTGTCACGGTGCAGGTGACGACCGTGACGGCCGGGTCAGCCAGCGCCGCGATGACCTGCTGCAAGGCCTGCGGCGCATACAGGGCCTGCACCACGGCGCCTACGACGCGCGTCGTGGCCGCATCGCCCTCGCGTTCGGTGACGGAGTAGAGGTGGTCCTGGCTCGCCAGCGCCTGCACCGTGCGCGGGTCCCGCAGGCTGACGCCGACGATGCCCCATCGCTTATCGCCTTGCCGGATGGCCGCCTCCGTATAGAGCGCCTGGTGCGCCCGGTGAAACGCGCCCAGGCCCAGGTGGATGATGCCGCGGGCCAGGCAGCCGGGATGGTAGCCAGGCAGTTGGATACTGGTCCTTCCCGTGTCGATGCTGGAAAGCGTGTGCTGCCCCAGTTCCATCATCTCGGTACCTCGGTCGTCCGCCTTTGCATATTCGCCGCCTGAAATTTGCACATGACTGCGAGCGTACATCGCGGATGGGCGCTCCAATGTTCTCCAATTCCGCCGGTGTAAGCGGAAAATGCCGCATTTTCTGCAGACGTCGCCCCATTTTTCCTGGCGCTCCACGACGTAGCATCCTTGTACGGAAAGCTACCTCACTGACTGATCCGACCGGAGCGCGCGCCTTGAAGATCGAACACATACAAACCATCGTCACCTGTCCGGATCGCAACTTTGTGACGGTCAGGGTGACGACTGACGAAGGCGTGTACGGACTGGGCGACGCCACGCTCAACGGCAGGGAACTGGCTGTCGTGGCTTACCTCGACGAGCATGTGATTCCCTGCCTGGTGGGGCGCGACCCGCGCAACATCGAGGACATCTGGCAGTACCTCTACCGCGGCGCCTATTGGCGGCGCGGGCCAGTCACGATGACCGCCATCGCGGCCATCGACATGGCGCTGTGGGACATCATGGGCAAGCTGGCGGGCATGCCCGTGTACCAGTTGCTGGGCGGCAAGAGCCGCCATGGCCTGATGGTGTACGGCCATGCCAATGGCCGCGACCACAGCGAAGCCATCGATGCCGTGCACAAGCATATCGAGGAAGGCTACAAGGCCATCCGCGTGCAATCCGGCGTGCCCGGCCTGTCGAAGGTGTACGGCGTGGGCAAGCAACAAGGGCACTACGAACCGGCGGAAAAAGGCCTGCCCCCGGAAGAACCGTGGGATACGTCGCTCTACCTGCGCCACACGCCGGAGCTGTTCCGCAAGGTACGCGAGGCCGTGGGCTTCGAGCCCCACTTGCTGCACGATGCGCACCACCGGCTGACACCCATCGAAGCGGCCCGCCTCGGCAAGGAACTCGAACCGTTCAGCCTGTTCTGGCTTGAAGACGCCACGCCGGCCGAGAACCAGGATGCCTTCCGCCTCATCCGCCAGCACACCACCACGCCGCTGGCCGTGGGCGAAATATTCAATTCCATCTGGGACTGCAAGGATCTGATCAGCAACCAGTTGATCGACTACATCCGTGCCACCATCGTCCACGCCGGCGGCATCACGCACGTGCGGCGCATCGCGGACTTCGCGGCCATGTACCAGGTGCGCACCGGCTTCCATGGCGCCACCGACCTCTCTCCGGTATGCATGGCCGCCGCGGTCAACTTCGGGCTATGGGCGCCGAACTTCGGCATTCAGGAACTGATGCCTCATAGCGCCCTGACCAACGAAGTGTTTCCGCACAACTACCGCTTTGAAGAGGGCTGCCTCGTCATGGATCAAGTGCCGGGCCTTGGTGTCGAAATCGATGAGGCCCTGGCCGCGAAATATCCGTACGAGCGCGCCTACCTGCCCGTAGCGCGCTTGCGCGACGGTGCGATGTGGAACTGGTAAGCCGAACAAGGATCCAGCATGTTGAGCGTGGTCGTCGACAAACCGAACAGCATGGCCGTGTGCGAACGGCCGACCCCCGATCCCGCCGCGGGTGAAGTCCGCGTGCGCGTGCGCTACGCCGGCATCTGCGGCTCGGACTTGCATATCTTCCATGGCAAGAACCCCTTCGCTGCCTATCCGCGCATCATCGGCCATGAGTTCGTCGGTCACGTCGATGCGGTGGGCGATGGCGTCAGAGCAGCGCGCATCGGCGAGCGGGTGGTGGTGGATCCGGTGATCAGCTGTGGTCAGTGCCACGCGTGCCGGATCGGTCGGCACAATGTTTGCAGCCGCCTGCAAGTGATCGGCGTGCACCGCGACGGCGGCTTTAGCGAATACGCGTGCGTGCCGGCGCGCAATGCCTACGTGGTGCCGGATGGCCTGCCCGCCACCAGCGCCGCGGTAATCGAACCGTTTGCCGTCGCGGCCAACGTGACCTGCCGCACCGGAGTGCTGCGTGAAGACATCGCGCTGATCTATGGCGCGGGGCCGGTCGGCCTCAACCTGCTGCAGGTGCTCAAGCGCGTGCATGGCGTGCGGACCTTCATTACCGATCACGTCGATGAGCGCCTTGCGCTGGCGCGCGGCTGCGGGGCCGAAGAGGACGAGATCATCAACACCTTGCACGCGCCGCTGGAGCAAGCCCTTGCTCTGCGCGGCGTGGAAGACGGGCCGACACTGATCTATGACGCCGTTTGCCACCCTTCGATTCTGGAGGAAGCGGTGCGCATTGCAGCGCCAGCGGGCCGGATCGGTGTTCTGGGCTTTTCCGCGACACCGTCGGCCATCCCGCAGCAGGAGCTGACGCGGAAGGAATTGACCCTGTATGCGTCGCGCCTCAACTGCGCAATGTTCCCAACCGTGATCGAGTGGATCTCGCGCGGATTGGTGGACCCCGGACATATCGTCACGCATACGGTCGACTTCCGGGAAGTCACCAGCGCATTCGACCTGGCCGAACGCAACCCGCGCGAGAGTTGCAAGGTATTGCTCGATTTTGGCGAGGCAAGTTAACCGGTACAGGGAATCGGAAATTTCCGTGATTGGTCTAGGCGCAACGCCATTTTATGGCCAGCACTGCTGATGCAGGATGCGCGGGTTCGCACGGAAATGCGAACTGTCCTATCGAATCGCCATCGGCATCGCGGAATACTTGAGGCTGTCATCGCGCAGCGGTGACCGGGTGTGGAAGCCCGAGAGCAGTGATCGAACGGCGCTGAAGGGGCCGTTCGATTCGAGTTCGCGAATCATCCGCTTCTATGGCGGGCGGACACGAGGCAGCCGCAAGGCTTACCGATCACTGCACCGGTCTTCCACCCTCGTCGTCAGGCCCGCCGCCTCCCTAACTTCTTGCGGCAGGCTTTCCATAAACGATGGAGGTCATATGTCGATCATCGATGTAGCAGCAGCGGATTCCAGCCTTGAAAAAGTCAGCGCAGGAATCGAGGGTGTGCTTCGCCTGCTGGAGCCGCAGTGTGAGCGGTCGGAGGAATGCTTCAGTGCGTTCTGCCTGCTTGAGCTGGTACGGGCGCGACTGGGGTTGGTCATGGCGGGGGAATTGCAGGTGCACTAACGGGAGATGGCTCCTGGCGTGGCAAAGCCTTGGGCTGCGCCGGGACGTCCTATCCGTGTGGCGATGCAGGCGGCGCCACAGTCAGTAAATTCAGCTGCCGATTGGTAAGTCGCGAGCCTTCCTTTTGATAGACGCCGGCTGAACCCTTCGGTACACTTCAACCTATCATAATAATAGGTGACTCGGTGGGGCAACCTTCGAAACACCAGCTCGAAAAGCACATCCGTGCATGCGCGCAGGACACGTCGAACATTGTGTTCGTGAACCACGCCCGTGAGCGCATGCTGCGAAGGAGAATCAACGATCCAATGGTGCTGGAAACTTTGCGCAAAGGTGTGATCGTGCGCGAACCGGAGCCAGACATGCGGGCGATTGGGCTGCGCTGCATGATGGAGCGCTATGTTTCCGGCATCAACGTGGGCGTCGTTGTGCTGGTCGAACATCCAGCCCCTGATTTGACCATCATCACGGTGATGGATGTCACCAAAGGATGAAGCGCATGTACCACTACACAGATGGCGGCCTCAAGAACGTGTGGCTGGTCAATGGCTATGAAATGCAAAAGACGCCTTACGGCGAAGGCGTAACCATCAAGGATCTGGATGGCCTGTGTGTGGCCATCTGCCTCGCGCTCGCGAAGAAGCTCACGCCGCTCACGGGCGTGGAACTCCGCTATCTGCGCAGTGCCGGGCTCATGCAATCGCAAGCCGGACTTGCCAATCTTCTCGGCAATAACGAGCAGGCCGTTGCCCGTTGGGAAAAAACGGGCAAGGTGCCGCGTTGGGCGGATAAGCTGGTGCGCCTTCTCTACCTGGCACGCGCCGAAGGCAATGCCCCGATTGCCTCTGTCATTGAGCGGATCAACGCCGTAGAGCGGGCAGAAAAGCAGCGAATTGTGCTGCGTGCTGCGAAATCTGGCTGGGCATCCAAGCTGGAATCCCAAAACACCGAAGAGGGTGCCGTCGCATAAGGGCCGGCAGACGCCATATGGATCTGCTGTCCGACAGTTGCAACTGCCGGACAGCACTATGCGAGCAGCCTCGTTACCGCGACAGAACGTAAGTCGCCAACGTCTTCAGATCCGCCTCATCCAGCTGCGGGAACGCCGGCATCGGCACCTGTCCCCACTTGCCGCTGCCGCCGTTGCGGATGCTCTGCATCAGCTTGCCGGTAGCGTCGGCATTGCCAGCGTACTTGGCTGCCACGTCATGAAACGCCGGGCCGACGATCTTCTTGTCGACCGCATGGCAGGCGCTGCACTGGTTGGCGCCGAGCAGCGCATCCGCTGTGCGCGGCGCGCCACCAGCGGCGGCCGGCGCGGCAGGCACAGCAGCGGCAGCTACAGGGGTCGCACTGCCGCGCTCAGCACCATAAGTCTTGACGAGATAGTCGACGATTGCCGGCATGTCTTCATCCCGCACCGGTGCGCCGTACGGCTTCTTCATCTTCTTGACGGTCGCGTCCCAATAGGCGCGCGGGGACGTCTGCGGCTGTGTCTCCGCGTACTGCGCCGAATGGCAGGTCATGCAGTTCTGCTGCACGAGCCGGTAGCCGGGCAGATCGCTCGGACGCCAGGCGGCAGTTTCCGCCGGCAGGGTGATCTCCAGCGCCATGGCTGGCAAAGCGAAGGCGGCGAACGCGGCGGCAATCAGGGTTTTCATGTTCATGATGTCCCCTCCCTCAAACCGCGGTGACGCGTGTGGTTTCCACCACGTTGCGCATATAGCCGGGCGGGTTCCAGAGCGCCTCCAGCGGCTGGCTCTGGCCGATGCGGTTCACGGCGCGCACACGCAGATCAAGGTTGCCGCGACGCGGCGGGCGCAGCACTGCCGTCCATTCGCGGAACGAGTAGCGCCCCAGGTCCTGTCCGAGTTTTGCCGCCTGCCAGGTCCTGCCGCCATCGGGCGAGAAGCCGACTTCGCCGATACCGTAGCCGCCGTCGAAGGCAATGCCACGCACCACCGTTTCGCGGCCCGTCGGCACCTTTGCACCGTTTTCCAGGCTGGTGATGAACGAACGCACGGTGAAGCGGCCGATCGGCGTGGTGGCCGACGGCGCCGTACCGGGTGGCACGCAGGCGCAGGGGTTCGCCGGGATACGGTAGGCCGACGCCATCCAGAAGCCATCGAACACCTTGTCCACGACCTGGATATCCGACAGGTGCTTGACCCAGTACGTGCCGTAGTGGCCAGGGACCACGAGGCGTAGCGGGTAGCCGTTGAGCATCGGCAAGTCGGCACCGTTCATCGCCCAGGCCAGCATCACCTCGCCATCGAGCGCGTGATCGATGTTCAATGCCTTGACGAAGTCCGGGCCGTTTTCGAGTGGCGGCTTGTCGAGGCCATTGAAGGTCACCTGCACTGCACCCGGTTGCACGCCGGCCTTTTCCAGCACCTTCTTCAGGGACACGCCAGTCCAGCGCGCATTGCCCATCGCACCATTGGCCAGTTGGCCGCCGTTGACGCGCGGCTCAGAGAAGCCACGGCTGTTGCCGGAACACTGGTTCACGGCGACGATCTCGACCGGATCGGCCAAGGACTTCAGGTCCGCCAGCGACAGTTCCAGCGGCGCCTTCACATGGCCACCGATGCGCAGGCGATATGCCTGGGGATCGATCGAAGTCGGAATACCGCTCCAGTGATAGCGCACGAAGAACGCGTCATTGGGCGTGATGATGCCTTCGTTGAAGACGCTGAACGGAGTCTCCAGTTGCGGCGGGCGGCTGGTCAGCAGGATCAGCGGGCGCTTTTGCGGGAAGGTTGCCATTTCGCGCTCGCCATTGGCGAAGGGCAAGACGACCTTGCCCGGCGTGCCGGCAGCCAATGCGTCAAATGCCGTGGCGCCAAGAGCGGCCTGGGCCATCAGGGCGCCGGCTCCCTGCAGGAAACGACGCCGCTCGCGCGTGCCGCGATGATGGGGATGATCGGGGGCAGTCATGGTCTTCTCCCTTTTGTTCTGAATATAGTGTCCACGATGAGGACTTTGGCGAATTGTCGCTAGCAGGCGGGGCGGCGCATAACTCGATATTTCGGTAAGCGTTATCGGCGAAACGGATGGCAGAGCCAGAAGCGAGACATCCGCATCCGGCCGCGACTACCAAGAAGGAAACGAAATCGCCACATTTACGGCTTCTTGCTTACAATTGCGCGGAGGAATACCCTGCCAGAACGGTTGTCGCACCGGGTCCGCGACTGCTTGTACGCTGTTCTTGCAGCCGCAAACTAGCCAAAAAAACGACACAAGGTATGGCCACGCTGATTCCCGCGCTGGGTTCGGTCACATCGCGCATGACCGGCGGCGAACGCCGCTTCGCCGAGCGTCTCGAAGCGAAGCTGGAGGACGACTACCTCTGCTGGTACGACGTTGCGATCGGCGAGAAGACGCGACATCCGGACTTCATCGTCTTCCACCCCAGCCGCGGGTTGCTGATTCTCGAAGTCAAGGACTGGCGGGTGGACACGATCCACGAGATCGACCAGCGCAACGTCACGCTATTGACGGCCCGCGGGCTCGTGCATGAGTTGAACCCGCTGGAGCAGGCGCGGCAGTTCATGTACTTCGTGACAGATTTGCTGCAACGCGATCCGCAACTGGTGTGGCCCTCGGGGTCCCTGAAAGGCAAGCCCTACTTCCCCTATGGGCACGGCGTGGTGCTCGCCAACATCAGCCGCGCGCAGTTCGACAAGACCAACCTCGGCGAAGTCCTGCCGCCGCACCTTGTGATCTGCCAGGACGAGATGTACGACAGCGTCGATGCGGAAGCTTTTCAGAAGCGTTTCTGGGAGATGTTTCCGGTCAAGTTCACCATGAAGCTGTCCCTGCCGCAGATCGACCGGATTCGCTGGCACCTCTTTCCGCAGATCCGCATGCCGGAGCAGCGCCGCCTGTTTCAGGACGACACGGCGGACGCGCAGGAAATGCCTGACATACTGCGCGTGATGGACCTGCAACAGGAACAACTGGCCAGAAGTCTCGGCGACGGTCACCGGGTCATCCATGGGGTGGCGGGATCCGGCAAGACGATCATCCTCGGCTATCGAGCGGAGCACCTCGCAAAAGTGGTCAGCCGCCCGATTCTCGTCCTCTGTTTCAATCGCACCCTGGCGGCCAAGCTGGCTGCGAGCATGGAAGAGAAAGGCATCAAGGACAAAGTCCACGTCCACAACTTCCACTCATGGTGCTCGCGCCAGTTGAAGGCATTCCATGTCGGCGAGCCGCAAGGCCCAAGAAACGAAGCGTTCTACGATGCGATGGTCGATCGCGTCGTTCACGGCGTCGACAGGAAGGCGATTCCTTCCGGGCAATACGATGCCGTGCTGATCGACGAGGGACACGATTTCCGTCCGGAGTGGTTCAAGCTCATCGTGCAGATGGTGAACCCCGAGAGTAATTCGCTGCTGGTGCTGTATGACGACGCCCAGTCGATCTACGGGGGACCGAAGAAACGGAAATTCACCTTCGCGAGCGTTGGCATCAAGGCATCCGGCCGGACCACCATCCTGAAGCTGAACTATCGGAACACGCGGGAGATCCTGCGCGTCGCACGGAAGTTTGCTGATGAATTGCTGGCGCCGAACGACGCCCAGGAAGACGAAGCGCCCACCGTGCAGCCCGTCGCGGCCGGGCGCCAGGGGCCCAGGCCACTGTTGCTGGAACTGCCGACACTGAAGGACGAAGCCCATCGCATCGCGGAAATCTTGCTCGAGGAAAACCGGACGGGTACACCGTGGAAAGACATGTCCGTGGTCTATCGGCATCTCGATATGGTTGAGCCGCTGCTCGGCATCATGGAACGCCGGGGCATCCCCTTTGAACTGCCGCAGAAGAGCAGGCGTTTCATGTCCGGCGCGGATACCGTCAAGGTTGTGACCATGCATAGCAGCAAGGGGCTGGAGTTTCCGCTGGTCTGCATCCCTGCAACGGGCATGCCGCACAGATACGAAGAATCGGAGGAAGAAGAGGCGCGCCTTCTCTACGTCGCCATGACAAGGGCGACGCGGCAACTGGTGATGACGTGCGGCGAAACGTCGAGATTTGCCGGGAAACTGAAAGAGGCGATCGCGCGGCTCGCCTGACGGTGCCAAGCGGGGGCAATGCTGCCCCCGCCCGCTACAATGCGCCCTACCCTCGCGCCACCATCGCACCCATGCCAAACCCTACCCGGGCCTACCTGCTCGGCCCGCTGCTGAAGGGAGTTTCCCGTTCGTTCTACCTGACGCTGCGCATCCTGCCGGCGGGCATGCGCGACCCGGTCGGGCTGGCCTACCTGCTGGCGCGCGCGGCCGACACGATTGCGGACACCGCGCTGATTCCCCCTGCGGAGCGCCTGGATCTGCTGCTGGCGCTGCGCGAGTGTGTCAACGGCCGCGGCGACCCCGCAACCTTCTCCGAGCGCTTGTCGCGCGAAGTCGCCGGCCATCAGACGGAATCAAAAGAAAAGGCGCTGCTGGAATCGATCCAGCCCGCGTTCGACGTGCTGGCGCAGTTCGAGGAGGCCGACCGCGCCGCGGTTCGCGGCATCGTCACCACACTGACCGAAGGCATGGAGTTCGACTTGCGCACGTTCCCGGACGAGCGCTCGGGCGAACTTGGCGCGCTGCAGGACCCGTCCGACCTGGACCGCTACACCTACCTCGTCGCCGGCTGCGTGGGAGAGTTCTGGACGACGATGACCTACGCGCACCAGCCCGGCGTACTCAGGGACGAGCCAGCCATCATGCAGCGCCGGGGCATCCGCTTCGGCAAGGCCTTGCAGATGGTCAACGTGCTGCGCGACTGTGGCAGCGACCTGCGTATCGGGCGCTGCTATCTGCCCAAGGCGCTCCTCGATCGCCACGGATGCGCGCCGCGCGATCTGCTGGAGCCGGCAAATTCGCGGCGCATGCGGCCGGTTCTGTTCGAACTCGCACGGCTGGCGCTAGACCACGTCCGGGAAGCCATGGCGTACACGCTGGCGATTCCGCGTACCGCCGTGCGTTTGCGGCTCGCCTGCCTGTGGCCGATTTTGATCGGGCTCGATACGTTGCGGCTGCTCGTGGAGAACGAGGACTGGCTCGACCCGGGCAAGGTCTCGAGGATCGATCGCAAGAAGGTCTATCGCATCCTCGGCGGCAGCACGGCGCTGGTCATGTCGGATGGTTTACTGCGGCGCTGGATGGAAGGCGAAATCGCACGCATCGAGGCAGTGCTGTCGCGATAGGTTCGGCCGGACGGCCATTCACCGCCGCGCCGTACCGACACGCGCCGGCCAGCTCCCGTCGGCAATCTGCGCGCTGACAATCTCGCCCAGCAACTCATGCACCGCCGACGCCGCCACGGATAGCGGCATGGTCGCCGAACGGCACAGGAACACCGGCCGCGACATCGCGGGCTCGGCAATGCGCGCGGCGGACAGCAGCCCCTTGCGCAATTCCGTAGAGACCGACGCATAGGAAAGGACCGTATAGCCCACCCCGGCGGCCGCGAGTGCGATCAGTTCGGGGATCGCATTCACCTCCGCCAGCACGCTCAGTTCGATCTCGTGCGCGCGCAAGTGGCTGTCGATCAGTGCACGCAGGCCATGCTCGCCGGCGGGGAGGATCATCGGGTAGTGGCTCAAGTCGCCGAGGCGGACGGACTTTGCGGGCAATGCATCGCGCCGTCTCGCGCCACCGAATTTTCCGGGCTCGGCCACGAGCACGAGGTCTTCGTCGACCAGATGATCGAACAAGAGGCCAGGATCGGCGTTCGACTGGAAGGTCAGCCCGATGTCGATATGGCCCGTCAGCAGATGGTTCGGGATGTACCCCGTGCTCAGCTCGATCACCTGCAGCCGCACCTTGGGCCAGCGCCGGATGGTCTCGCGCACCAGCGGCACGGTCAGGATCTTGGCCATGGATTGCGGCAGTCCGATGGCGACCCGCCCTTCCGGGTCCGTAACGAGATCGCGCACGTCCTCACAAGCCAGGTCGACCCGCTTCAGGATGTCCCTGGCGTGCTGCTCGAAGCGCTGGCCCGCCGCCGTAATCGATACGCCCTTGTGGCTGCGCAGGAACAAGGTTACGCCCAGCGTCTCTTCGAGCTGCCGGATCTGCAGACTGAGGGCGGGTTGGGCGATGTGCAAGGTTTCGGCCGCGCGCGAGATCGACCCCGCCGCCCCCACGGCAAGAAAGCTGCGCAACCCGCGCACATCTACCGGTATCCCCATTGCTGTGTCTCCTGCTGCACGAAGGCTGGCCTTCACGGGCTATAACGAACCATGATACCCGGCATCCAGAAGATGTCTTGGACATATATGTCCGTGACGTCGATAGTGACACCACTCCCGCGCAATGAACGCGGAACCTGGCGCAGGCCGTCACTGGAGACAACATGGGAATCGATCGCCGCAACTTTCTTGCCGGCGCAGGCGCTGCGCTGTTCGCGCGGCCGCTGCTGGCGAATTCATGGCCTGCGCGGCCGGTAAAGCTGGTCGTGCCGTTCGCCGCGGGCGGCCCCGGCGACTTCGTCGCGCGGCAGATCGCCATGCCGTTGTCGCAGAAGCTGGGCCAGCCCGTCGTGGTGGAGAACAAACCGGGCGCCGGCGGCAACCTCGGCACGCAGAGCGTGCTCGACGCCAGTCCCGATGGCTACACCATCCTGCTGAACACGGTCGGCATGCATGCCGTCAACCCGCTGATGTTCCCGGACCTGCGCTTCCAGCCGCAACGCGACCTGCTGGCGCTGGGCGTGGTCGCGACCGTGCCGAACGTGCTGGTGATACATCCGACCAAGCTCGGCGTCGGCAGCCTGGCCGACCTGGTCCGGCTGGGCAGGCAGAAGCCGGACAACCTCAGCTACGCGACCTATGGCGCCGGCAGCTCGCCGCATATCTACGGCGCATTGCTGCTCAAGGCCGCGAAATTCACTGCGGTCACCGTCCCGTACAAGGGCAGCGCGCCCGCCAGCAGCGATGTGATGGCCGGCAATGTCGATTTCCTGTTCGACAGCATGACCACCTGTCTTGGCCAGATACAGGGCGGCAAGCTCAAAGCGCTGGCCATTACCTCGGCCGCGCGCTCGCCGCTGCTGCCTGACGTGCCGACGCTGGCCGAGGCGGGCTATCCGGCGGTAAGCCTGAAGTTCTGGCTCGCGCTGCAAATCCCGGCCCGCACGCCGCCCGCGATTGTCAACTTGCTGCGCGAAGCGGTGGCCGAATCCGCGCGCAGTGCGGCCTACGGCAATGCGCTGGTCGCACGCGGCGCCGAGCCTTTCCATCTGGCGCCTGGCGAGGTGCAGGACTTCGTCAACCGCGATGCGGCGCGCTGGACGGCCCTGGCGCGGTCGATCGACATCCGGCCGGAATAGGCCGCGGATCAGCGAGCAGGACCGCAGCCTGCTGCAGATGGATTTACAACGGACAAACACATGATTGCATTGCAAGGAATTCGGGTGCTCGACCTGAGCAAGGTGCTGGCTGGCCCGTTGTGCGGCCAGTACCTGGGCGAACTGGGCGCCGAGGTCATCAAGGTCGAGCCCGTCGGGCACGGCGACGACACGCGTGCGTGGCTGCCGCAGGATCGTGGCCAGTCGGCCACCTTCCTGGCGGTCAACCACAACAAGCGCAGTCTCGCGGTGGACCTGAAGACGGCCGAGGGCCGGAAGATCGTGCAGTCGCTAGCGGCCAGATCAGACATCGTGCTGCAAGGATTTGGCAGCGGTGCCGCCGCACGACTTGGCGTGGACTATGAAACCCTGTCGGCCCTGAACCCCGCACTGATCTACTGCGAGATTTCCGGCTACGGCCGGACCGGGCCGCTCGGACAGGAGCCAGGCTACGACGTCATGCTGCAAGCCTTCAGCGGCATGATCAGCACGATGGGCGAACCCGGCGGCCGGCACGCCCGCGCGAGCTTCTCTCCGGTCGATCTCGGCACCGGCATGCACGCGTTCAGCGGCATCCTGGCCGCGCTCATCGAGCGGCAGAAGACCGGACGCGGCATGCAGCTGGAGGTCTCGCTGCTGGACACCGCGATGGGTTTCATGGGCTATCTCGCGCAGAACTACTGGTGCAGCGGCAAGCCGCCGCGTCCGATGGGCACCGCGCATCCGGCCATGGCGCCGTACCAGGTGTTCGAGGCCGCCGACGGCCCGGTCATGATCGGCATCGGCAATGATGCGCAGTGGCGGCGCTTCTGCCCCGTTGCCGGGCTGCAAGCCTATGTCGACGATCCGCGCTTCGCGACGAATGCCGATCGCGTCGCAAACTTCGACGAGACCGTCGCGCTGGTCCGCAGGCGCATTGCCACCGAGCCCGTGGCGTTCTGGCTGGAGGCGCTGCGCAACGCCGGCGTCGCCTGCGCACCGATCCACACGCTGGATCAGGCCCTTGCGCATCCGCAACTCGCGGCACGCGGGCTCGTCGTCGAGTCCGAGCACCCGGTGCTGGGGACGGTCCGCAACATGGGCCTGCCCGTCCGCTTCCGTGGCGAGAACCGCGCCGCGCACCGCGCTCCGCCGCTGCTCGGCGAGCACACCGAGGAAGTCCTGCGCCAGGCCGGCTACGACGACGAAGCCATCGCTGTCCTCAAGGCGAGCGGCGTGGTCGCAATGGCCGGTTGCGATGAATCCAACTCCGCGTCGACGCATCAGCGCGCCACAGCATGACACCAGGAACCAACATGTCCGCCGTTACCTATGAAGTCCGCGACCGCGTCGCGGAGATCCTGCTGGATAGCCCTCCGGTCAATGCCTTGAACGAAGACATGATCGATGCGCTGCTCGAGGCTTTGCACCGTGCGGCGCACGACGATACCGTGCGTGCCGTCATCCTCGGCAGCGCCGTGCCGCGGCGCTTCTGCGCGGGCCTTCGGCTCGATGCGCTGCACGGCGCGACGCCGTCGCGCGCGTACCAGCTTGTCGACAAGCTCTACAGCGGGCTGAACGAAGCGCAGTTCAAGCTTGGCAAGCCCTCAATTGCCGCCGTAGGCGGCACCGCGCGTGGCGGCGGCATGACGCTGGCCATCCACTGCGACATGATCGTGGCCGCCGATTCCGCGACCTTCGGCTATCCGGAGATCGACGTCGGCGTGACGCCGGCCATCCACTTTACGCACCTGCCGCGCATCATCGGCCGCCATCGCGCGTTCGACCTGCTGTTCACGGGCCGCTCATTCGACGCGGCCGAAGCGATGTCGCTCGGACTGGTCAGCCGCGTCGTCCCGGAGCAAGACGTCATGGGTGAAGCGAGAGCGCTGGCGCAGACGCTGTGCGACAAATCCCCGGTTGTGATGCGGATGGGACGCACGGCGTTCCTGCGCGCCAATGATGGCGACTACCGGCGCGGCATCGCGACGGCGGTGGAATCATTTGGCAATGTGTTTGCGACAGAGGATGCCAAGGAAGGCATATCGGCGTTCGTGGAGAAGCGAAAGCCGTACTGGCAGGGCTGAAAACGTTTGATTCGCCTGGGCCGGAGAAAACGCAAAGCAAAAAGGGGTTACGCAAAAATCACGTAACCCCTTTTTCTATCTGGTGCCGGCTGCAGGACTCGAACCCGCCACCTGATGATTACAAATCAACTGCTCTACCTGATGAGCTAAGCCGGCATATCTGATGCAGACCGCGATTCTACTGCATTGCGGTCCGCTTTGGTGCGTTGCGGGTGACTTACTTCACCACCTTCAGCGACGGCTTCTTGCCACCGATGCGCGGCACGGGCGGCGGGGTCTCGTCGTCGTCCGGAGCGCCCTGCTCGGCGCCGGCCGGCGTCTCGGATTCCACCGGGGCCAGCTTGGGCGGCGGATTGTTTTCACGTTCGGTCGCGGCCAGGGTATCGGGCACGCTGCGCTCGACCGGGAACGCCATGCCCTGGCCGTTTTCACGCGCGTAGATGGCGAGCACGTTTTCCACGGGCACGTCGATCTTGCGCGAGATACCGCCAAAGCGCGCGCTGAACGTGATCCACTCATTGCCCATGTCCAGGCCGCTCGTGGCGTCGAAGCTGACGTTGAGCACGATCTCGTTGTTCTTGACGAACTCGCGCGGAACGCTCGTGTTGGCGTCGACAAAAACGGCAACGTACGGCGTGAAGCCGTTGTCCGTGCACCATTCGTAGATGGCGCGGATCAGGTAGGGCTTGGTGGAGGTTTCAGGCATGGTGCTTCTTCAAAGCGCCGGTGGTTGACCCGATGCGCAAGCATCGGGCCCGCCACGCTTAGCGGCGCATCACCTTTTCCGACGGGGTGAGCGCTTCGATATAGGCCGGACGGCTGAAGATGCGCTCGGCGTACTTGAGCAGCGGCGCGGCGTTCTTCGACAGCTCGATGCCATAGTGGTCCAGGCGCCAGAGCAGCGGGGCAATGGCAACGTCGAGCATCGAAAATTCTTCGCCAAGCATGTACTTGTTCTTAACGAAGATCGGCGCAAGCTGGGTCAGGCGATCGCGGATCGCGGCGCGGGCGCGCTCGTGGTTCTTTTCCGCAGCCTTGCCCTTTTCGTTCTCCAGCACGTAGACGTGGGTAAACAGTTCCTTTTCGAAGTTGAACAGGAACAGGCGGGCGCGCGCGCGCTGCACCGGGTCGGCCGGCATCAGCTGCGGGTGCGGGAAGCGCTCGTCGATGTACTCGTTGATGATGTTCGACTCATACAGGATGAGGTCGCGCTCGACCAGGATAGGCACCTGGCCGTAGGGATTCATCACCGAAATATCTTCGGGCTTGTTGAACAGGTCAACGTCGCGGATCTCGAAGTCCATGCCCTTTTCGAACAGGACGAGGCGGCAACGCTGGGAAAACGGGCAAGTCGTACCCGAATACAACACCATCATGGTTGGATTCCTTGGGCTTAGCCGATGCGGGGTCGGACGGTAAGGTCAGACATTCTGCCAAACTCGGGCATCGAAAAGCAAATAAGATATAAATACGTCACTTATGGGGCGACTATTGGGGCAATCCCAATAGGAAAAGGGCCAGAGCGGTGCTGCCACAGCAACTTCCGCTCTGGCCCTCTTTCATGCCGGGCCGGCTGGGACGTTACTTGATGTCTTTCCAGAAGGCCGTATTCAGGCGCCACGCAAAGATGGTGAACATGCCCAGGAACAGCAGCACCCAGACGCCAAGGCGCTTGCGGTGGTTTTGCGCGGGCTCGGCCATCCAGTCCAGGAAGCCAACCAGGTCAGCCGTCGCCTGGTCATACTCGACCTTGCTCAGCTTGCCGGGGCTCAGTTGTTCGAAGCCGGCGAACTTGTGGACCTTTTCGCCATGCTCTTCCGTTTCGGCGAACTTGGCGGCGCGCTGGCCCTGCAGTTCCCACAGCACGTGCGGCATGCCGACGCTCGGGAAGACCAGGTTGTTCCAGCCGGTGGCGCGGCTGTCGTCGCGGTAGAAGGTACGCAGGTAGGTGTACAGCCAGTCATCGCCGCGGGCGCGGGAAATGACGGACAGGTCGGGCGGCTGTGCGCCGAAGAAGGCCTTGGCTTCCTTCGGCTGCATGGCGATGGTCATGGTCTCGCCAATCTTGTCCGCGGAGAACAGCAGGTTGTCGCGGATCTGGTCATCCGTCAGGCCAATGTCCTTGAGCCGGTTGTAGCGCATCAGCGAAGCGCTGTGGCAGTTCAGGCAGTAGTTGACGAACAGCTTGGCGCCACGCTGCAGCGACGACAGGTCCGCAGTGTTCACCGGTGCCGGCTCCAGGGGATACCCCCCTTCGTTGGCCATGACGGGCGCGGCGGCAAAGCAGGCGCCTGCCAGCGCAATGATGGAAAGCAGCTTTTTCATCGTGTGTCCTTGTCCTCTTGTCGGGGTTCGCGCGTCGCTCAGTGCGGATGGAACGTGACGCGCTCCGGCACCGGCTTGAACTGGCCGGCACGGCTCCACAGCGGCATGGTCAGGAAGAAGGCGAAGTACAGCAGCGTGCCGAGCTGCGACACCTTCTCGCCAACCGGCGACGGCGGTTGCACGCCGAGGTAGCCGAGGACGATGAACACCACCACGAAGACGGTCAGGATGGTCTTGTGGAAGGCGGGACGATAGCGGATGGACTTCACCGGCGAGCAGTCGAGCCACGGCAGGAAGAACAGGATCACGACCGAGCCGCCCATCACCAGCACGCCCCAGAACTTGGCGTCGATGAAATAGAAGCCGACTGCCAGGATCACGGCGATGGCGACGGACGCCGCCTTGATGCGGGCGTCCTTGCTGCGCACGAACAGCATGCCCAGCACCAGCGCGAAGAACACCCACAGGATCGGCAGGAAGTTCGACGTGGTGGCGCGCAGCATCGAGTAGAACGGCGTGAAGTACCACACCGGCGCAATGTGCGGCGGCGTCTTGAGCGGATCAGCCGGGAAGAAGTTGTTGGATTCCAGGAAATAACCGCCGACTTCCGGGAAGAAGAAGATCACGGCCGAGAAGATCATCAGGAAGCCACCCACGCCCAGCAGGTCGTGCACCGAGTAGTACGGGTGGAACGGGATGCCATCGAGCGGCACGCCGTTTGCGTCCTTCTTGGCCTTGATCTCGACGCCGTCCGGGTTGTTGGAGCCCACTTCGTGCAGCGCGATGATGTGCGCGACCACCAGCCCCAGCAGCACCAGCGGCACCGCAATGACGTGGAACGAGAAGAAGCGGTTCAGCGTGGCATCGCTCACCACGTAGTCGCCGCGGATGAACAGCGACAGGTCCTGGCCGATCACCGGGATGGCCGAGAACAGGTTCACGATCACCTGCGCGCCCCAGTACGACATCTGGCCCCATGGCAGCAGGTAGCCCATGAAGGCTTCGGCCATCAGGCACAGGAAGATCAGGCAGCCGAAGATCCAGACCAGCTCGCGCGGCTTGCGGTACGAGCCGTACAGCAGGCCGCGGAACATGTGCAGGTACACGACCACGAAGAAAGCCGAGGCGCCGGTCGAGTGCATGTAGCGAATCAGCCAGCCCCATGGGACTTCGCGCATGATGTATTCCACGCTGGCGAACGCCACGGGAATGCCGGCGGCGTTGAGCGTGCCGTCGGGCTTGTAGTTCATCACCAGGAAGATGCCGGTGACGATCTGGATCACCAGCACCAGCAGCGCCAGCGAACCGAAGAAATACCAGAAGTTGAAGTTCTTTGGCGCGTAGTACTTGGAGAGATGGTCTTCCCACAGTTGCGTGGCGGGGAAGCGGGCGTCGACCCAGCCCAGCAGACCGGTCGTCTTGACTTGCTTATCGGCCGCCATGATCAAGCTTCTCCTTTTTCATCCTTGCCGATCACGAGCTTGGTGTCGGTCAGGAACTGGTATGGGGGAACATCGAGATTCTGCGGAGCCGGTTTGTTCTTGAAGACGCGGCCGGCCAGGTCGAAGGTCGAGCCGTGGCAGGGGCAGAGAAAACCGGGATCGGTGCCGAGCTGAGGATTGGAGCCGGCAGGGAAAGGGCCCGAAGGGGAGCAACCCAGGTGGGAGCAGATGCCCACGACGACCAGGAGGTCCTTGTGTTCCGCGCGGGAACGGGTTTCGTTCTTGCAGTACTCCGGCGTCTTCATGGTGAACGGAACGTCGGAATTGGGATCAGCGACTTCGCCGTCGGTCTTCTTGAGCGAGGCCAGCATCTCGTCGGTGCGGCGCAGGATCCAGACCGGCTTGCCGCGCCATTCGACCGTCATCATCTCGCCGGGCTTGAGGGCGCCGATATCGGCTTCCACTGGCGCGCCGGCCGCCTTGGCCTTCTCGGATGGTGCAAAGGTACTGACGAAAGGAACCGCTACTGCTACGCCTCCGACGCCGCCAGCGACGGATGTCGCGATCAACCAATTGCGGCGACCTTTATCCACGCTCTTCACGTCTTGCTGGTCACTCATTCCAAACCCCAGGGGAAGTCAATTTAGATTTTGCGTCAACCATAAATTGTACATGAGGCACCTCCGCGCAAGATAGGCGAAAAACCCAATGGGAATGTACGATTATCGGCCGGACGCGCGGATTGCCGCGTGCAAGCTTGCTTTCCGCGCATTGATGCGGCAGGCTTCTGGGCTTGAAGGCGTTCATTGCTTGCAACAAGAAGGAGAAAGCCCCATGAGCATGGTGTCGGAGTTCAAGACCTTCGCAATGCGCGGCAACGTGATCGACCTTGCGGTCGGCGTGATCATTGGCGCGGCATTCGGGAAAATCGTCGATTCGGTCGTCAATGACCTGATCATGCCCGTGATCGGGCGTATCGTTGGCAAGCTGGATTTTTCCAATATGTTCGTCACGCTGGCGGAGCCGCCGCCGGGTACGCCAATGACGCTGGACGCATTGAAAAAAGCCGGCGTGCCAGTGTTTGCTTACGGTAATTTCCTGACTATCGTTGTCAACTTTCTGATTCTGGCCTTCATCATTTTCCTGATGGTGCGGGCATTCAATAAGATGCGCGCCGAGGAGCCGGCAGCTCCGGCGGAACCGCCGCCGACGCCTGAAGATATTGTCCTGCTGCGTCAAATTCGCGACAGCCTGCAGACCCGCCAGCCCTGATCGGGCAAGAGCAGGATTCTGACAAGACAACGGCCCCTGTGGGGGCCGTTTTTATTGATGCGTGTCAAACAGGATTGGGAATATCGACGAAGGTGTGCTGCAGGCCAAAGCGCTGCGCCACATGCTCGCCGAGCGAGCGAATGCCGTAGCGCTCCGTGGCATGATGCCC
This sequence comes from Cupriavidus sp. 21MJTG02-4, assembly GCF_057798975.1. NCBI lineage: Bacteria > Pseudomonadati > Pseudomonadota > Betaproteobacteria > Burkholderiales > Burkholderiaceae > Cupriavidus > Cupriavidus sp. 21MJTG02-4. The sequence goes on from NZ_JBYOJP010000014.1 coordinate 117,912, forward strand.
GGCCGCGAGATACGCCACGCCGCTTTCCCGCGCGAGGTGCGTGTTCTGCTCGGAGACTTCGCCACTCAGATAGGCATCGACACCCGCTGCCACGGCGGCATCGAAATAACCTTGCGCACCGCCGGTGCACCACCCTACCGTGCGGATCATCTGGTCCGGATCGCCAATGGCCAGTGGTTCGCGCCCGAGTACACCGCCGATATGCGCGGCGAGTGCCTGCAGCGGCATCGGCGAAGGCAGCGTGCCGGTCCAGCCGAGTTCATCGCCGCTGAAGCGCCCCGTCGGGGTGAAGCCGAGTTGCTGCGCGAGCTGGGCGTTGTTGCCGAACTCGGGGTGGTTGTCGAGCGGCAGGTGATACGCGAACAGGTTGACGTCCGAACCCAGCAACCGTTTGAGGCGAGCGTGCTTCTGCCCGACCACGCGCGCATCCTCGTTTTTCCAGAAGTAGCCATGATGCACGAGGATGGCCTGCGCGCCGGCCTCGATGGCCGCTTCGACCAGCGCCAGGCTGGCCGTCACGCCCGTCACGATGTGTGTGACTTCGGCGTTGCCTTGCACTTGCAGGCCGTTAGGACAATAGTCCTTGTAGCGGGAAACCGCCAACAGGTCGTTCAAGTACAATTCCAGCTCTTTCGTCTTCATTTTTTGATCAAACTCCAATATGTTGCGGCGCTTTTGGCTGTTCTTTGCCCAGGCTGTCACCGTCGTGCTGGCAGTCTGGTTCGTCGTCGCCACGCTCAAGCCCGAGTGGCTTCAGAGGGGGCGCGTCGCGGTGCAGTCGGGGTCGCCTATCGTGGCGCTGAAGGAGGTCGTGCCCAACGTGGCCGGCGCCGCCGCGGAAGGGTCTTACAGCGAAGCTGCCCGGGTGGCGATGCCTGCCGTCGTGAATATTTTTACCAGCAAGAACGGTACACGGCGCTCGCCCCATCCGCAGTCCGAGGATCCCTGGTTCCGCTTCTTCTTCGGCGACCGCCTGCCGGAACGCCAGGAGCCGGTGTCCAGCCTGGGATCGGGCGTCATTGTCAGTGCCGAGGGTTACATTCTAACCAACCACCACGTGGTCGATGGCGCCGATGAAATCGAGGTGGCGCTGACCGACGGCCGCAAGGCGAACGCCAAGGTCGTGGGCTCGGATCCTGAAACCGACCTGGCCGTACTCAAGATCTCGCTGAAGGACCTGCCTGCCATCACGCTCGGCCGCCTGGAGAACGTGAAGGTCGGCGATGTGGTGCTGGCTATCGGCAATCCGTTCGGTGTCGGCCAGACCGTAACCATGGGCATCGTCTCCGCGCTGGGCCGCAGCCATCTCGGGATCAATACGTTCGAGAACTTCATCCAGACGGATGCGGCAATCAACCCGGGCAATTCCGGCGGTGCGCTGGTGGACGCGCAGGGCAACCTGCTGGGCATCAACACGGCCATCTATTCACGCTCGGGCGGGTCGCTCGGCATTGGTTTCGCCATCCCGGTCTCGACGGCCAAGCAGGTGATGGAATCGATCATCTCGACCGGCAGCGTGACGCGCGGCTGGATTGGCGTGGAACCACAGGACATGACGCCTGAAATCGCTGAATCGTTCGGGCTCGAGGCCAAGGAAGGCGCGCTGATCGCCGCCGTGGTGCAAGGCGGCCCGGCCGACAAGGCCGGCGTGAAGCCGGGCGACGTACTGGCTTCCGTGGATGGTCAGCCCATCACCGACACCACCGCGTTGCTGAACGCGATCGCCCAGCTCAAGCCGGGCGTGGACAGCAAGATGAAAGTGATCCGCCGCGGCAAGCCGGCCGAGCTGACCGTGACTATTGGCAAGCGGCCCCCGCCTCCACGGCGCGCCGTGCCGTTCGACGACGAGGAATAGCGCGTCCGCCTGATCTCTAGCCCAAGTACGCAAAGCAAAAACCCCGCCGCAGATGGCGGGTTTTTTTTGTCATGTCGCCGCGAGACAATCCGGCCCTATCACACAAGCCGCAGACTGCGCAGCGTGGTGCCGACGGAATCGCCAGCGGTTACAGGCAACAGGGATCCCAACGGGCCCAGCTGGAGAGTCAGCCATGATCGAGGGCACAATCTTCTCGTGTTGCTCGTCATGCGATACCCGTGCGAGGCGCAGGCTTTCGCCGTCCCCTTCGTGCAAACCGAGCCATCATCAGGTCGTCGATCGACTTTGCACACAGAACTTCGCTCAGTGCCTTTGCTGCAGCACCGCCTTTCGGCACTGCTTGACATACAGCCGACAAAATAAAACGCCGGCACTCTTTCGAGTGCCGGCGTTTTTTAAGCCAATCTACAGCGGGCTCACGCCCGCATCAGATTAGAACTTGTGGCGGATACCAACGGTAGCGCCGAACTGGCTGTCGCCCTTGCCGGTCGAGTCAACGTTGGTCTTGCCGAAGCCGCTAACACCCAGGTTCGAGTTGTCGCGGTTGTAGGCGTAGGCCAGGCTCAGGTAAGCGTCGGTGCGCTTCGACAGAGCGTAGTCAGCCGTAGCAACGAACAGCCACGGATCAGCCTTGGCGCCACGGAAGTCCTGGTAGTAAGCTGCGCCGGTCAGCGAGAATGCCGGCGTCACTTGGTAGCCAGCACCCAGCCAGTACAGGTTCGACGAAGCCTTCGCGCCGCTGATGGATTGCAGGCTGGTGTTGCCCAGGAACGCGATCGTGCCCAGGTCAACGCCCTTGGCCCAACGATAGCCGGCAAACAGCTTAGCCGGACCGAAAGCGTACGTACCAGCCAGCGAAGCGCGGCGAACCGTCGAATCGGGGTTGGCGGTGAAGCCCAGGTTGGTTTCGTCATACACGGCACCAACAGCGAACGGGCCAGCAGCGTAGCTCAGACCCAGGCTGTACTCGCGGCCGATCTTCCAGGTACCCGGAACTTCGCCTGCGTTACCTTGGAAGGCCGAGGTGGCGCCGCCGGTGTTCGAGCCGAAGCTGTACAGAGCGTTGGCGGTCAGGCCACCGAACGTACCGATGTACTTGATCGAGTTGTCAGCACGGCTCGAGAAGGCGCCGTCTTGAGAGGTGATCGAGTAGTTCGATGCAATGGCCATCGGGTCGAACTGCAGACCGAAGTCATAGAACGGGGTCTGATGACGGCCCAGGGTCAGCTGACCGTATTGGCTGCCAACACCGACGTAGGCTTGACGACCGAACAGGCGACCGTCGTTGCCCATCTTGCCATCGTCAACGGTGAAACCGCTTTCCAGGACGAACAGACCCTTCAGGCCGCCGCCCAGATCTTCCACACCGCGCAGGCCCCAACGGCTGCCCGACTGGCCGCCCGAGATCATGCGGGTCACGCTGTGGCCGGAGCCTACGCCTTGAGCCACGTTGGCAGGCTGGTTGTTCTGGTATTCGATACCAGCATCAACCACACCGTACAGGGTCACGCTCGATTGGGCATACGCGCCGCCAGCGGCCAGAGCGGCGACGGCAGCAGCAAACAGTTTCATCTTCATATCGACACTTTCCTTGTCAACTGATTGGGAAATCTTGGTTGCCCAAGTGTTTGGGCGACGCATTAACTTTCACGTCTGCTGCGTATTATGGGCCAGCGTCCCCGGCCGTCAGAAGGCTTTTTCGGCGTAAACCGCGTATACGGCCGCCTTTTGTTGTGACTGAACAACAGAAACAAGGCAGGATTTCACCAAATTGGTGCAAACCCACCGCTTTCTTGTCCCATCGAATCAATCAGCCTGCGTCTCGGCGGCGGCATCGGTGCGGGCTTCCGGACGGCCCACAAAGCGCGCCATCAGCAACCCGAGCTCATACAGTGCAATCAATGGCACGGCGAGGAGGAGCTGGGACAGGACGTCCGGCGGCGTGACCACGGCAGCAATGATGAATGCACCGACGATTACATAGGGACGGATCTGCTTGAGCTTATCCAGCTCCACCACGCCAAACCGAACCAGGACGATCACCACCACCGGCACCTCGAAGGTGATGCCGAAGGCAAGGAACGTGGTCATGGCGAAGCTCAGGTACTTGTCGATGTCCGTCGACATGTCCGCGCCGAGTGGCGCGTTGTAGTGCGCCATGAAATGGAAGACGGTCGGAAAGACCAGGAAGTACGCGAACGCCACGCCGCACAGGAACAGCACGTAGCTGCTGCTCACGAGCGGCACAATCAGCCGCTTCTCATGCTGGTACAGGCCCGGCGCGACAAATTGCCAGATCTGGTACAGCACCCAGGGCAGCGCGATCAGGAAAGCGACCAGCAATGTGACCTTCATCGGCACGAAAAATGAGCCGGTCACATCGGTCACGATCATCCTGCCGCCCTTGGGCAGCGCATCCATCAGCGGGCGCGCGAACAGGTTGAAGATGACGGGTGCCCAGTACACCAGTCCCACGAAGACCAGGAGGACGCCGGCCACCGCCTTGACCAGGCGTTCGCGCAGCTCGACCAGGTGGGAAATGAAGGTTTCCTGCTGCGATTCGTCTTGGGGATCGTTCGACCGGTTGTCGCTCATGGCGTGGACCGCTCAGCCGTGGCGGCTGGCATTTGTATTTCGGTGAGACCGCTTGCGCGGCAGGCATCGCGATGGCGGGCGGCAAGCGTGCTGCTGCCCGGCCATGCTCATTCGAAGAAGGATCGGGCCCGGCCGGCGGCCGGGCGGTGTCGCTTGACGCGCGCGGCGCCGGACTGGACCCAGACGCGGACATTGTTCTGGCGCTTGAACCAGAGCGGACGCGCGCCCTGCTTGACCCGCCAGCTCTTGCGCCCGTTGTGCGATTTGTGCGCCGAGTCCCAGCTGGGTGAGAAGCTCGAGGCATCGACGCCAGGCGCGGCAGAGCCCTCGGCGCCGCCCAGCGCTTCATTCAGCGCCTGCGTCTGCTCGCTGACTTCCTTGTGGATGGTCCGCTCGACATCGCGCGCGGCGTCTTCGAATTCCGTGCGCATCTTGCGCAGTTCCTCGAGCTCCACCTCGCGGCTGACTTCAGCCTTGACGTCATTGATATAGCGCTGCGCACGCCCGACCAGCGCACCCACCGTCCGCGCCACGCGGGGCAGGCGCTCGGGGCCGATCACGATCAGCGCCACGGCGCCGATCAGCGCCAGCTTCGAAATGCCAAGGTCGATCATGCGGGCGTCAGGCGGATTACTGCCGGGGCGAGAATCATCGGTCGTGCAACCACTCGGTGCGGAGACAGGGCGAAAAGGGAAAAAGCGGCAATGCCAGGCTTATTGCTGGCGGCTCTTTTCCTTGGCTTCCACATCGATGGTGGTGGAATCACGCAGTTCCTTGGCCTCTGCAGGCTTGTCGTCACCGCCTTCTTTCATGCCGTCCTTGAAGCCCTTGACCGCGCCGCCCAGGTCCTGGCCGATATTGCGCAGCTTCTTGGTACCGAAAACGAGCATGACGATCACCAGAACGATCAGCCAATGCCAAATGCTAAACGAACCCATTTCTTGCTCCTGATGAAGCCGCGGGCGTTACCTGTTGCCGCCCGGACCCGTTGTTCCGTCCAAATCTGGCCGCGCCGGGCGACGGTTGCCGGCGCAGCGTCCGGCCCACGCACGTGGTCCGGCTCCTTATGCTTGTCTGCCCGGTCAGGGCAGCGGCACCTTCCATTCGTTGCGCGGACCACCGAGCACATGCAGGTGCAGGTGGTAGACCTCCTGGCCGCCATCCGGGCCGGTATTGATCACCGTCCGGAAGCCATTGCCACAGCCCGCCGCGCGCGCCAGTTCGGGCACCTTCAGCATCATTCTAGCAAGCACCTCCCCTTCGGCTGGACCACACTCCGCCAGCGAGTCGACGTGTGACTTGGGGATCAGCAGGAAGTGTACCGGGGCCTTGGGGTGGATATCGTGGAAGGCCATCATGTCGTCGTCTTCGTACACCTTACGCGACGGGATCTGGCCGGCCACAATCTTGCAGAAGATGCAATTATCCTGCGAATTCATGAAATTTTCGTTGCGATGTCGAAGGCACACCGGTCATCGCGACATACCTCATCACTAGAAGCCCTGTCCCACGTACATTGGCTTGCTGTCATAGAGATAGAGCCAACCTTTCACGATACGATACAGCATCCAGAGGGACAGGATCGCCCACACCGCGAAGGCCAGCGGAATCAGCACCACGCTGACGAAAAACGCGCCGCCGAGCACGGCCCAGGCCACCGACGACCAGAACGAGCGGATCTGCCAGGCGAAGTGCGACGCATACAGCGTGCCGCGCGCATCGTCGCGCTTGACGTAGTCGACGATGATGGCGATCAGCGCCGTCACGCCGCCCGTCAGCCAGAAGATGGCATACAGCGCATAAAGGATATGCATCAGCTTGCGCAGGCTGGCGAGCCGTTCGCTATCGCTGGTCGTGACCTGCCCGGTGTAATCGTTCGCCATGCCCGCCCTTTCGATTCAGCCGCTGCCCCGGCCGTCAGCCCTGCTCCGGGCGGCTGGCCTTTTCCTCGAGGCCGGACAACCCTTCGCGACGCGCAAGTTCGTTGACGACGTCCGCCGGCTTCAGGCCGAAGTTGGCCAGCAGCACCATGGTATGGAACCACAGGTCCGCCACCTCGTAGACCACCTTGTCCGCGTCCGCGCCGGTCTTTCCGGCCGCGCGCGCGTCCTTGGCAGCCATCACGGTCTCGGTAGCTTCCTCGCCGATCTTCTTGAGGATGGCATCGTCGCCCTTGCGGAACAGGCGCGCGACGTACGATTTCTCGGGGTCGCCGCCGTTTTCAGGCTTGCGCGATTCCAGCACCGCGGCCAGGCGCGCCAGCACATCGGCGCCGGCGGAGTGGGATTCGGTCATGGCTTGGCGTTGTAGATTTGCGAAGGATCCTTGAGCACCGGCTCGACGGTCTGCCAGTCGCCGGTCTCGGCATCGCCCTCGAACTTCTGGAAGAAGCAGGAATGCCGGCCGGTGTGGCACGCGATGCTGTCGATCTGCGTGACCTTGAGCAGCACCACGTCTTCATCGCAATCGAGGCGCATCTCGTGCACCTTCTGCACGTGGCCGGATTCCTCGCCCTTGTGCCACAGGCGCTTGCGCGAACGCGACCAGAACACGGCCTCGCCGAGTTCGGCCGTCTTCTGCAGCGCATCGCGGTTCATGAACGCGAACATCAGCACGTCGTTGGTGCCGACTTCCTGGACGATCACTGGCACCAGGCCGTTATCGTCCCACTTGACCTTGTTGAGCCACTTCTTTGCCATGATCAGATCCGCACGGGAATGCCCTCGCGGGCCATGAATGCTTTTGCCTCGCCAACCGTATGCTGGCCGTAATGGAAGATGCTGGCGGCCAGGACTGCGTCGGCGTGGCCCAGACGGATGCCGTCGGCCAGGTCCTGCAGGCCGCCCACGCCGCCCGAGGCGATCACCGGCACCGGCACCGCATCGCTGACGGCGCGCGTCAGTTCCAGGTCGAAGCCGCTCTTGGTACCGTCGCGATCCATGCTGGTCAGCAGGATTTCACCCGCGCCACGCGCGGCCATTTCCTTCGCCCACGCCACCGCGTCCAGCCCCGTGGCCTTGCGTCCGCCATGCGTGAAGACTTCCCAGCGCGGCGGCTCGCCCGGCGCCGAACTGCGCTTGGCGTCGATGGCCACCACGATGCACTGCGAACCATACTTGCCGGTCGCGTCCGACACCAGTTGCGGATTGGCGATGGCCGACGAATTGACGCTGATCTTGTCCGCGCCGGCATTGAGCAGGCGCCGCACGTCTTCCACGGCGCGCACGCCGCCGCCCACGGTCAGCGGGATAAAGACCTGCGAAGCCACCGCTTCGATGATATGGAGAATCAGGTCGCGTCCGTCGCTGGTCGCGGTGATGTCGAGGAAAGTGATTTCATCGGCGCCCTGTTCATCATAGCGGCGCGCGATTTCCACGGGATCGCCCGCATCGCGCAGCTCGACGAAATTGACGCCCTTGACCACCCGCCCGTTCGTCACATCGAGGCAGGGGATGATACGTTTGGCTAGCATGAGATTCCTTGTCCGCCGCGGGCCCGGTGGCGGCCCGCAGCGGCGGCGCCCGTCCGGGCGCGTTGGCTTATTCCCCGGCGCTCAGCTTGTCCGCGCGCGCCTGCGCGTCGACAAAGTTGAGATCGCCAGAGTAGATGGCACGGCCGCAGATGACGCCTTCCACGCCGTCGTTCTCCACGGCGCACAAGTTGTCGATATCGGCCAGATTGGACAGCCCGCCGCTGGCGATCACCGGGATCGACATCGATTGCGCCAGCTTCACGGTGGCGTCGATATTGATCCCCTGCAGCATGCCGTCGCGGCCGATGTCGGTGTAGATAATGGCTTCCACGCCATAGTCTTCGTACTTGCGGGCCAGGTCAGCCACTTCGTGGCCCGTCAGCTTGCTCCAGCCGTCGGTCGCGACCTTGCCGTCCTTGGCGTCCAGGCCAACGATAATGTGGCCGCCGAAGGCCGAGCATGCATCCTTCAGGAAGCCAGGGTTCTTCACGGCAGCGGTGCCGATGATGACGTACGACAGGCCGCCATCCAGCCAGCGCTCGATGGTATTCAGGTCGCGGATGCCGCCGCCAAGCTGCACCGGGATCTCGTCACCGACTTCGGCGATGATGGCCTTGATGGCTGCTTCGTTGCGGGGCTTGCCGACAAATGCGCCGTTGAGATCGACCAGGTGCAGGCGGCGCGCACCCTGATTGACCCAGTGACGTGCCATGGCGGCGGGATCTTCGGAAAAGACGGTGGCCTGGTCCATGTCGCCTTGTTTGAGGCGTACACACTGACCGTCCTTCAGGTCGATGGCCGGAATGAGCAACATAATCGTGACGAGCGTGGTTAAGTGAGTGAGATAGAGCCAGTGCGGCCAACGGCCGGCAGGTCCGGATCAATAGGCAAGCATTCCTGCATGGCGTTGACTGGCTCGGATCGGATCTTCAGGGATTCCAATGCACGAAGTTCCGGTAAAGCTGCAACCCCATGGCTGCGCTTTTTTCGGGGTGGAACTGCGTGGCAAAAATATTATCGCGTGCTACCGCGCTGGTAAACACACTCCCATACTCCGTTTCGCCGGCAATATGGGCCGGGTCCTGCGCGCGCACGAAGTAGCTATGCACGAAGTAAAACCAGCTTTCGTCCGGAATGCCATCCCACAGCGGATGGGTCCGGCACTGCCTGACGCGGTTCCAGCCCATCTGCGGCACCTTGAAGCGGGACCCGTCCGGCTGGGTCATCCCTTCCAGCTCGAAGCGGATGACTTCACCAGGCATCAGCCCGAGGCAAGGCGTCTTGTCCGTGCCCGACCTGGCTTCGCGGCTGTGTTCGAACAGCATCTGTTCGCCAACGCACACACCGAACATCGGCTTGCTGGCCGCCGCCTCGAGCACCGCCTCCTGCAGCCCCGAAGCGCCCAGCGCCGACATGCAGTCCGGCATGGCGCCCTGCCCCGGCAACACCACGCGATCCGCGCTGCGAATGCCTTCCGGGACATCCACTACACGCACATCGGCCTCAGGCGCCGCGGCACGCAGGGCCTGCGCCACCGAGCGCAGGTTGCCCATGCCGTAATCCACAATTGCTATGGTAGTCATGATTTCAAAACAGGCAATAATGTCTTCAGCCCGTCCACAATGAATTCAACGGCCAGCGCCGACAGGATCAGTCCCATCAGCCGCGTGCCGATATTGATGCCGGTACGCCCGACCACCCGGGCAATCGGATCCGCCGCGCGAAACACCGCATACACCACCGCGCCCAGCACCACGCCAATACCGACCAAAATCAGCAGCTGGTACCAGTGCTGCGTCTTGCCGGCATAGACGATCACCGTGCTGATCGAACCGGGCCCGGTCAGCAGCGGCAGCGCCAGCGGCACCACCGCGATACTGGACCGGGCCTCGGCCTCGTCCTCTTCTTCCGGCGTGGCCTTGGTCCGGCTGGTCTGGGCGTTCAGCATGTTCATGGCCATCATGATCATGATGAGCCCGCCGCCGACCTGCAGCGACGCCACCGAGATATTGAAGAACTCGATGATCTGCTGGCCCAGCAGCGCCGATACCGCCACCACGATGGCCACCGAGACCGATGCGATCTTGATGGTACGCAGTTTCTCCGCTTCCGACTGCTGCCCGGTCAGGCTGATGAAGAACGGAATGGCGCCGATCGGGTTGATCAGCGCCAGCAGCGAGATGAACGACTTGAGCGTATCCATCGGTTGCGGATTCGCCGGTGCCCCGGCCCAGTTTCGCGAAGTTCGGTCAGCGGGCGCCGCAACCAGCCGGCACGCCTTCGGTTCAGCAGCCGGTCAGAGCGTGCCCTTGGTCGATGGAATGGTGTTTGCCGAACGCGGGTCCAGCTCCACCGCCATGCGCAGGGCCCGGCCAAAGGCCTTGAACACGGTCTCGCACTGATGGTGGGCATTGATGCCCCGCAAGTTGTCGATATGCAAGGTCACGCCCGCATGGTTGACGAATCCACGGAAGAACTCGATGAGCAGGTCGACGTCGAAGCTGCCTACGCGCGCACGGGTGAACGGCACGTGGAATTCCAGGCCGGGGCGGCCGGAAAAGTCGATCACGACGCGCGACAGGCATTCGTCCAGCGGCACATAGCTGTGGCCATAGCGCGTAATGCCCTTCTTGTCGCCGATGGCCTTGGCAACAGCCTGGCCTAGAGTGATGCCGACGTCCTCCACGGTGTGGTGGTCGTCGATATGCGTATCGCCGGTAGCCTCGACTTCCAGGTCGAACATGCCATGGCGGGCAATCTGGTCGAGCATATGGTCGAGGAACGGCACGCCGGACGCCAGATGCTGGCGGCCGGTGCCATCGAGATTCAGGGAAACGCGGATTTGCGTTTCCGAAGTATTGCGGGTGACCTCTGCAACACGCATGGTGTTAATCCTGCAGCGAAGCTGCAAATGCCTCAAGGAACTGCGCGTTTTCTTCGGGAGTGCTGACCGTGACGCGCAAACAGTTGGCCAGCAATGGGTGCATTTTACTCACGTTCTTGATCAGCACCTTGCGGGCAAGGAGCCGGTCGAACGTCTGTGCCGCATCCGGCACGCGCACAAGCAGGAAATTAGCGGCGCTCGGAAACACGGTCACGCCCGCCTGGACAGCCATGCCTTGCGCCACGCGCGCACGTTCGGCGCGCAATTGCGCGGCCTGTTCGTCCAGTACCGCGACGTGTTCGAGCGCGAACAGCGCCGCTGCTTCGGTCAGCACGTTGACGTTGTACGGCGGCCGCACCTTGTCGAGCTGCTCCAGCCACTGTGGTGCGCCTGCCACATAGCCCAGCCGGATACCGGCCAGGCCCAGCTTTGAGACCGTGCGCATGACCAGCAGGTTGCCGAATTCCGTCAGGCGCGGCATCCAGCTTTCCTGCGCGAACGGCTGGTAGGCCTCGTCCACCACCACCAGGCTGCGGCACACCGGGCCCTGCGCGGCACGGACGATGGCCTCCATGTCGGCGGCATCGAACAGGTTGCCGGTCGGGTTGTTCGGATAGGCCAGGTAGACGATGGCCGGCTGGTGCTCCGCCATGGCGGCCAGCATCGCTTCGCGGTCCAGCGTGAAGTCGGCGCGCAGCGGCACGCCCACGAACTGCAGGCCGGCGAACTGGGCCGACATCGCGTACATCACGAAGCCGGGCACAGGTGCCATCACCTTCGCCCCGGGCCGGGCCGCGGCCAGCGCCAGCATGCTGATGATTTCATCCGAACCGTTGCCGAGCAGCACGTCCATGCCGGCGGGCACCTGCATGACGTCCTTCAGCTTCGCGCGCAGCGCCTCGCTGCTGGGCACCGGGTAGCGGTTCAGCGCCACCTCGCCCAGCCGCACGGCCAGCTGGTCGCGCAGGTCGGGCGGCAGGCGGTACGGGTTCTCCATGGCATCGAGCTTCACCAGACCATGCGAATCCGGCACGTGGTAGGCGCCCATGGCGCGCACGTCATCACGGATGATTCGCTCGATCAGGGAAGGGTCTACGACTGACATGGATGCTCCTGTTTGCGCTGCCGCACCGATGCGGCAGCAATGGGTTCAACTACGCTTGAAACGATATTCGGCGCTGCGGGCGTGGGCCTGCAGGCCTTCGCCGTACGCCAGTTCGGCTGCAATCTGGCCCAGCATCTGCGCCCCGCCCTCGCTCACTTCGATCAGGCTCGAACGCTTCTGGAAGTCGTAGACGCCCAGCGGCGACGAGAAGCGCGCGGTGCGCGAGGTCGGCAGCACGTGGTTGGGGCCGGCGCAGTAATCGCCGAGCGATTCGCTGGTATAGCGGCCCAGGAAGATGGCGCCGGCGTGGCGGATCTTCTCGCTCCACTGGCGCGGATTCTCGGTGGAGATTTCCAGGTGCTCCGGCGCGATCGCGTTGGCGATCTCGCAGGCCTCTTCCATGTCGCGCACCTTGACCAGCGCGCCACGGCCCGAGATCGAGGCCGCGATCACCTCGCGGCGCGGCATGCTGTCGAGCTGGCGCTGGATGCTCGCCTCGACTTCGGCGATATAGCCGGCGTCCGGGCACAGCAGGATCGATTGCGCGAGCTCGTCGTGCTCGGCCTGCGAGAACAGGTCCATCGCGACCCAGTCCGGATCGGTCGTGCCGTCGCAGATCACCAGGATTTCCGACGGGCCCGCGATCATGTCGATGCCGACCGTGCCGAACACGCGGCGCTTGGCGGCGGCCACGTAGGCATTGCCCGGGCCGACGATCTTGTCGACCTGCGGCAGCGTCGCCGTGCCGAAGGCCAGCGCACCAACCGCCTGTGCGCCGCCAATGGTGAACACCCGGTCCACGCCCGCGATCTGCGCCGCGGCCAGCACCAGTTCATTGCGCACGCCGCCCGGCGTGGGCACGACCATGATGATTTCCTTGACGCCGGCCACGCGCGCCGGAATCGCGTTCATCAGCACCGACGACGGATACGCGGCCTTGCCGCCCGGCACGTAGATGCCGACGCGGTCCAGCGGCGTCACCTTCTGGCCCAGCATGGTGCCGTCGGCCTCGGTGTACTCCCAGCTGTGGCTGCCGCACTCGATCTTCTGCTTCTCGTGGTAGGCGCGCACACGCGCGGCGGCGGCTTCCAGCGCGGCGCGGCGCTTGGGCTCCAGGTCCTCGAGCGCAGCTTCGAGTTCGCTTTGTGCGATTTCCAGCGCGCCCATTGACGCGGCCTCGACCCGGTCGAACCGCTGCGTATATTCAAGGACCGCCGCGTCGCCGCGATCCTTCACGTCAGCCAGGATCTGCGCCGCGGCGCGGTCGATGGCCTCGTCCTCGCCCGCCTCGAAGGCTAGCACCTCGCGCAGCGCCTTGGCAAAGCCAGGCTCCGCGGAGTCGAGCCGGCGGATCGACACGTTGTCCATTTCGGTTGCGTTCATGACTCCATTCCTCTCTGGGGCACTGGCCTCAGGCCAGCGCCGCCGATGCCTTCTCGAACGCGTCGAGAATCGGCGTCAGCCGTTCGCGCTTGAGCTTCAGCGCAGCCTGGTTCACCACCAGGCGCGACGAAATCTGCACGATCTCTTCGACTTCCACCAGGTTGTTGGCGCGCAGCGTGTTGCCGGTGCTGACCAGGTCGACGATGGCATCCGACAGGCCCACCAGCGGGCCCAGTTCCATCGAGCCGTACAGCTTGATCAGGTCGACGTGCACGCCCTTCTTGGCAAAGTGCTCGCGGGCGGTCTGCACGTACTTGGTCGCGACCGCCAGGCGCGCGCCCTGGCGCACGGCCTTGGCGTAGTCAAACCCGGCGGGCACCGCCACCGACATGCGGCAGCGCGCGATGTTCAGGTCGATCGGCGCGTACAGGCCGGTCATGCCGTGCTCCATCAGCACGTCCTTGCCGGCCACGCCGAAATCGGCGGCGCCGTATTGGACGTAGGTCGGCACATCGGACGCGCGCACGATGATCACGCGCACGGCCGGATCGGTGGTCGGCAGGATCAGCTTGCGCGAAGTCTCCGGATCCTCGGTCACGCGAATGCCGGCGGCTTCGAGCAGCGGCAGCGTTTCCTTGAAGATACGGCCCTTGGAAAGCGCCAGGGTAAGCTGGCTGGGCGAGGCGTTGAAAGCGGGGCTCATCGGTTTCCTCAGGCGATGCGGCGAATCTTGGCGCCAACCGCCGACAGCTTGTCTTCCATGCGGTCGTAGCCGCGGTCCAGGTGGTAGATACGGTCGATCACGGTGTCGCCGTCGGCCACCAGGCCAGCAATGACCAGGCTCGCCGAGGCGCGCAGGTCGGTAGCCATCACGGTGGCGCCCGACAGGCGCGGCACGCCCGTCACCACGGCCGTGTTGCCTTCCGCCGTAATGTTGGCACCCAGGCGGTTCAGCTCCTGCACGTGCATGAAGCGGTTTTCGAAGATCGTCTCGGTAATGCGAGCGGTGCCTTCGGCCACGGCGTTCAGCGCCATGAACTGCGCCTGCATGTCGGTCGGGAACGCCGGATATTCCGAGGTGCGGAAACTCACGGCCTGCGCACGGCGCGGCATTGACAGGCGGATCCAGTCATCGCCGGTTTCCACGTTGGCGCCGGCTTCGCGCAGCTTGATCAGCACGGCGTCGAGGATCTGCGGAGGAATGTCGCGCAGCACCAGGTCGCCCAGCGTGGCCGCGGCCGCGCACAAGAAGGTGCCGGCCTCGATGCGGTCGGCGACCACCGCGTGCTTCGCGCCATGCAGCTTGTCGACGCCCTGCACGACCAGCCGGTCGGTGCCGATGCCGTCGATCTTCGCGCCCATCTTGACGAGCAGCTCGGCGAGGTCGGTCACCTCGGGTTCGCGCGCGGCGTTTTCCAGCACCGTCTCGCCGTCGGCGAGGGTCGCGGCCATCAGCAGGTTTTCCGTGCCGGTCACGGTGATCATGTCCGTCACCACGCGCGCGCCCTTCAGGCGGCTGGCGCGGGCGTGGATAAAGCCGTGCTCGATCGTGATCTCGGCGCCCATGGCCTGCAGGCCCTTGATGTGCTGGTCCACCGGACGCGCGCCGATGCCGCAGCCGCCCGGCAGCGAGACGCGTGCCTCGCCAAAGCGCGCGACCAGAGGGCCGAGCACCAGGATCGACGCGCGCATGGTCTTAACCAGCTCATACGGCGCTTCGGGCGAATTGATGTCGGTGCCCTTGAGCGTGGCAGTGGCGCCGGTCATCTCGGCATGCATGCCCATCTGCCGCAGCAGCTTGAGCATGGTGCGCGTGTCCTGCAGGTTCGGCACGTTGTCGATCGTGACGGTGTCGGCCGTCAGCAGGCCGGCGCAGAGGATCGGCAGTGCGGCGTTCTTGGCGCCGGAAACACGGATCTCGCCTTTGAGCGGGCCATTGCCCTGGATCTGGAATTTGTCCATGTTCTGTCAGTTGCAGCCGGACGGAGCGAGCACGCCCGGCGTCGTTATCGCGGGGGCCGCACGCATAGCACGCGGCCCGAATCGGTGAAACCGGCCCCGGCCGCTTATTTGCCGGCTCCGGCCTGCCATTCGGCCGGCGTCAGCGTCTTCATCGACAACGCGTGGATCTCGGCACGCATGCGGTCGCCAAGCGCGGCGTACACGCGCTGGTGACGCTGGATCAAACGCTTGCCATCGAATTCGGTGCTGACGATGGTGGCAAAGAAATGCTGGCCGTCACCTTCGACTTCCAGATGTTCGCAGGGCAAACCTTGGGCAATGTAATCCCTGACTTGTTCCGGAGTAGGCAGCATGATGTCTTCTCTTCTGTGTGGAGGGCCGCGTTTTCAGTGGCGCAGCTTGAAACCCGACTTCAGCAGGCGCAACGCCAGCGTCGCGAGCAGCACGAAGGCCGCGCCGACCACCGCCAGGCTGAACAGCGGCGACACGTCCGAGACGCCGAAGAAGCCATAGCGGAAGCCGTCGATCATGTAGAAGAACGGGTTGGCATGGGACACCGCCTGCCAGAAGGCGGGCAGCGAATGGATGGAATAGAACACGCCCGACAGGAACGTCGCGGGCATGATCAGGAAATTCTGAAAAGCGGCCAGTTGGTCGAATTTCTCGGCCCAGATACCGGCAATCAACCCCAGCGTGCCGAGGATGCCCGCGCCAAGCAGCGCGAACACAAGGATCCAGCCGACATTGGCGAAATGCAGGTTGGCGAACCACGCGGTCACCAGCAGCACGCCCAGGCCCACCGTCAGCCCGCGGATGACCGATGCCACCACATAGGCGCCGAACATATCCCAGTGCGACAGCGGCGGCAGCAGCACGAACACCAGGTTGCCGGTGATCTTGGACTGGATCAGCGACGACGAACTGTTGGCGAAGGCGTTCTGCAGCACGCTCATCATCACCAGGCCCGGCACCAGGAAGGCGGTGTAGCTGATCTGGTCATAGACCTTGACGCGGTTTTCAAGCACGTGGCCGAAGATCAGCAGGTACAGCACCGCCGTGAGCACGGGCGCCGCCACGGTCTGGAAGCTGACCTTCCAGAAACGCAGTACTTCCTTGTAGAGCAGGGTCCGGAAACCGACCAGCCCGCCGACGGACATCGGCGCGAGCCGCGCGTTGTCGAGCACTTCGAGTTCGCCAGGCTGTTTCATGCCGCGGCCTCCATGGCCTGGTCGGGCAAGGCGCCGGGCATGTGGCCCTCGCGCCGCATGATCTGGACGAACACGTCTTCGAGATCGGCCTTGTTGATTTCCATGTCTTCGATTTCACAGCCCGCCTCGCGGCAGGCGGCCAGGATGGGTTCCACGGCCGGATAGCCCGACAGGCGCAGGCGCACCGCGCGCTCGCCCGGGTTGGCCGGCATGCGCAAGGGCTCCAAGGCGACCGGCAGCGTGCCGCGCGCGAAGGTCAGCACCAGCTGCAGCCCCGCGAACTGCGTCAGCAGGTTGCTGGTGCGGTCCAGCGCCACGACCTCGCCGAATTTCAGCATGGCGATGCGGTCGCACAGCGCCTCCGCCTCTTCCAGGTAGTGCGTGGTCAGGATGATGGTGTGCCCTTCGCGGTTCAGCCGCGAAATGAACTTCCACAGGGTCTGGCGCAACTCCACGTCCACGCCGGCGGTAGGTTCGTCCAGCACGATTACGGGCGGACGATGCACCAGCGCCTGCGCCACCAGCACGCGCCGCTTCATGCCGCCAGACAACTGGCGCATATTGGCATCGGCCTTGTTGGTGAGATCGAGGTTGGCCATGATCTCGTCGATCCAGTCGTCATTGCGCGTCAGGCCAAAGTAGCCGGACTGCAGCCGCAGCGTCTCGCGCACGGTGAAGAAGGGATCGAACACCAGTTCCTGCGGCACCACGCCGAGCATACGCCGCGCCATGCGGTAATCGGACACGACATCGTGCCCGAGCACACTGACGCGGCCCGAATCCGCGCGGTTCAGTCCCGCCAGGATGGAAATCAGCGTGGTCTTGCCGGCGCCGTTGGGACCGAGCAGCCCGAAGAATTCGCCGCGCTCGACGGTGAAGCTGACGCCCTTGAGCGCCTGCAGATTGCTGTAGCGCTTGCGAACGTCGGTGAGTTCGATGGCTTTCATGGCCGAATGTCTGGAGCTGGCCCGCCTGGGACCGGCCGTCTGGAAATGGGGACCAACTTGGGGCACTGGTGCCCGGGCTACCCTAAACCGGCCCCGACGTGCTGCGGGGCTGCGGGGGAATGGGCGAACAACCCGGAATTATAGGGGATGCGGGGAGACTCCCGCTTGGGGCACGGCCACCGCTTGAGGCGGCGGCCGGGGCATCCGGATGACCACTGCCGAGGCGCGTGGTCAGGGATGCCGGTTCAATGTCGATGCGAAGCCGCTTGCGGCACGAGGCCCAGCAGACCGTCGACACCGTACAGCGAAGCCAGCTCGGCAAGTTGCGGCGGAACGCCCTGCAGCGACAGCATGCCCTGGCGGGCAGCGGCGGCGCGTTGCCAGGCCAGCAGCACGGCCACGGCGGACGAATCCACCTGCGCCAGCGCGGCGCAGTCTACCTGCGTTTCGCCCTGCGCCACGCGCGACAGGCCATCACGCAGCACGGCGGCGGCGTTCTGGTTGGTCAGCGAGGTGCCAAGCGAGAGCATGGTGATGGATGGTTCGGCGAAGCCAGCGGGGTTCCGGAAAACATAAGCTCCCGCTTCAAGCGGGAGCCTATGTGCGTGCTGGCTATTGTAGAGCAGTTTCGGGGACGCGTGCTGCGACGCAGCGACGCCCGAGGGTCAGCTCTTGGCGTTGGCCAACTGGCGGTTGCGGTCCTGCAGCGTCTTGATCACGCCATCCACGCCCTGCTGGCCGACAATGGTGTTGAAGCTGCCCTTGTAGGCTTCGGTCAGCCACGCGCCCAGCACGTTGATGTCATAGACCTTCCAGCCCTGCGCGGTCTTCTCCAGGCGGTAATCGAGCTGGATCGGCTCGCCCTTGTTGATCACCTGGGTGCGGATGGTCGCATCGGTGTCCTCCGGCGAACCGCGATACGGCTTGTACTGCACGGTCTGGTCGCGGATCTGCGCAATGGCGCCGGCGTAGGTGCGGATCAGCAGCGTCTTGAACTCGTCGGTGATCACCTTCTGCTGCTCGGGCGTGGCCTTCGACCAGTTGCGGCCCATGGCGATCTGCGTGGTCTTCTGGAAGTTCGCGTTCGGCAGGATCTTCTGCTCGACCAGCGCGGAGATCTTCGCAATATTCCCGGCCTGCATGTCCTTGTCGCTCTTGACGCTGGCCATCACGTCGTTGACGACGGCCTTGACCAGCGTTTCGGGGCTGGCGGCATCCTGCGCCGGAACCTGCGCGTGGGCGGCGCCGGCAAAGGCGGCTACAGCGAGGAAGGGGAGCAACAGTCGCTTGATCATGAAAATTTTCCTTCTCAGTCAGATTCGTTCGCCGCCCGGGAATCGACTGCCATTTCTGACAATCCGCAACCCAGGACCTTGCGCACATTGGAACATAGTCCGGCGCAGCGAGTTTTTGGCGCCAGGGCATCCGGCGCCACTTCAAAACAATTTGTTTCAGTGCTCACAGCGCATTCACAGCGTCGGTGAGCGTCCATGAGGTCAGCGAATGCGCAAGCCGCCGCCCGGGACAAAGCGCTGTATCGGCGACGCCGGCGGCACGGGCAGGTTCTGGCCCTCGGGCTGCGTTGTTCCCTCGGCGGGTGTGGCGGGTGGCTGGGACGGTTCCTGCGCCGACGGCTGGGGTACCGGCGGCTGAGGGGCTGCCGCGCCGTCGCGCTCGGATTCGTCATCCTCGCGGCTCGGCGGATTGCCGTCGTAGATCAGGTACTCGCGCCGCTGCAGGTACGCATCGCGCATGAACGCGTATTTATCCAGCGCGGCCTGCTCGAGCAGGTTGGTCGCGCCCAGCAACTGTGCGCGGCCCGCCACGATACGAACCCCGACCAGCGAATTACGCAACGAGACCGGGTAGAAATAGGCCGAAGGGTCGATCTGCCGGTCTACCAGCATGCCAGCGGTGTCGCGCACGGTGCTCGGCCCGAACAGCGGCAGCACCAGGTACGGTCCCGCGGGCACGCCCCACACGCCCAATGTCTGGCCGAAATCTTCCTTGTACTTCGGCAGGCCGCCCGGGGTCGCGATATCGATCAGCCCGCCGATACCCAGCACGGTGTTGATCGCGACCCGCATGGTGTCTTCAGCGGCGCGAGTGGGCTTGCCCTGCAGCAGGTTGTTCACCGCCGAGTAGACGTCGCTGACGTTCGAAAAGAAATTGTCGACCGCAGTCTGGACCGGCGACGGGATGTAGTCGGAGTAGAGCTGGGCAATGGGCTTGAGCACGCCCTTGTCGAAGTCCTCGTTGATGCGCGAGACCTCGCGGTTGAACGGTTCGATCGGATCCTTCGGGTTGGCGGTCGGGCCCGTGGCGCAACCGGCCAGCAGCATCAGCGCGCTGGCCGCGAAAGCCAGCGCGGCGCGCCTGGGTGCTGGTGTACTGGCCGAGACGGTCATTTGGCGGCTCCGCCAAGGGCCGGTGCGCTCGCCGCGCCGCCACTGCTGCCCCCGCCGGCGCCGGCATCGGCCGCCTTGTTGTAGAGGAACTGGCCGATCAGGTTCTCCAGCACCACCGCCGATTGCGTCATGGTGATGCGCGAACCCTGCGCCAGCATGGCGGTATCGCCGCCCGCCTCCAGGCCGATGTATTGCTCGCCCAGCAACCCCGAGGTCAGGATCTTGGCCGAGGTGTCCTTGGGAAACTGGTACGGCTTCTCCAGGTTCATGACCACGGTCGCCTGGTAGGTCTTGTCGTCGAACCGGATCGCGGCCACGCGCCCCACCACCACGCCGGCGCTCTTGACCGGCGCGCGCGGCTTGAGCCCGCCGATGTTGTCGAAGCGCGCTTCGACCGCGTAGGTTTCCTGGAACGTGAAGGCGCTCATGTTGCCGGCCTTCAGGGCGAGGAACAGCAGGGCAACGAAGCCCGCCACCACAAACAACCCCACCCAGAAATCGAGTGCACTTTTTTTCATTGGGATCTCTTTCTACCCGTTGTCCTGTCAGTTGCCCCGTTGCCGTCGCTCATCAGCTGAACATCAGCGCGGTCAGCAGGAAATCCAGCCCCAGCACGGCCAGCGACGCCATCACCACGGTACGGGTCGTGGCGCGCGATACGCCTTCCGGCGTAGGCTTGGCCTCGAACCCCTGGTACAGGGCAATAAACGTCACGGCAATGCCGAAAATAAAGCTCTTGATCACGCCGTTGAGCACATCGGCGCGCACATCCACGCCACCCTGCATCTGCGACCAGAAGGCGCCGGCGTCCACGCCGATCAGCTGCACGCCGACGAGGTAGCCGCCGAGAATCCCGACCGCGCTGAAGATCGCAGCCAGCACCGGCATGGCCACCACGCCCGCCCAGAAGCGCGGGGCAATCACCCGCTGCAACGGGTTGACGGCCATCATCTCCATGGCCGTGAGCTGCTCGCCGGCCTTCATCAGGCCAATCTCGGCGGTCAGCGAGGTACCCGCGCGGCCTGCAAATAGCAGCGCAGTGACTACCGGGCCCAGTTCGCGCACGAGCGACAGCGCCACCAGCAGCCCAAGCGCCTGCTCCGACCCGTAGCGGTTCAGCGTGTAGTAGCCCTGCAGGCCCAGCACGAAACCCACGAACAGGCCGGATACGGCAATGATCACCAGCGACAGGTTGCCGACGAAGAAGATCTGGTCGGACACCAGCCGGAACCGTCGCAGCAGCGCGGGCGACAGGCCCAGCACCGCGAAGAACATCCGCGTGGCGCGGCCGAGACCGGTGACGCCGAGCCGAACCGCGGCGCCGATTGACGTCAGGAAGTCCGTCACCGCACACCTCCGCCGGCAAAATCTTCGGCCAGCGTGGGGCCGGGATAGTGGAACGGCACCGGGCCGTCCGCTTCGGCGTGGACGAACTGGCGCACGAACGGATCCGTCGAGGCGCGCAGGGTCTCCGGCTCGCCATGCGCGGCAATGCGGCCGTTGGCAATGAAGTACACGTAGTCGGCGATCTGGAAGGTCTCGTGCACGTCGTGCGAGACGATGATCGTGGTCGCGCCCAGCGCGTCGTTGAGGCTGCGAATCAGCCGCGCTGTCAGTCCCAGGGAAATCGGATCGAGCCCGGCAAAGGGCTCGTCGTACATCAGCAGCATCGGATCCAGCGCGATGGCCCGGGCCAGGGCCACCCGACGCGCCATGCCGCCGGAGATCTGCGACGGCATCAGGTCGCGCGCGCCGCGCAGGCCCACCGCATTGAGCTTCATCAGCACCAGGTCGCGGATCATCGATTCGGGCAGGTCCGTGTGCTCGCGCAGCGGGAAAGCCACATTATCGAACACCGACAGGTCGGTAAACAGCGCACCGAACTGGAACAGCATCCCCATCTGGCGCCGCACGGCGTACAGCCCCTTCACATCCAGTGCATGGATATCGGCGCCGTCGAACTTCACCGCACCGGATTGCGGTCGTACCTGGCCGCCAATCAGGCGCAGGACGGTGGTCTTGCCGCAGCCGGATCCGCCCATCACCGCGATCACCTTGCCACGCGGGAATTGCATGGTCAGGCCGGTCAGGATCGGCTTGGCATCAGGCGAGTAGGCAAAATCTACCGCGTTGAGTTCGACGAGATTGTGGGCTGAATCAGTCACGTTGGCAGCGTTCCGGGCAGTCGGCCATTATAAGGGCTACTACCTAGGCATGCAGGCAGCCGTGGGGCCGCCGCCACATCGAACGCTGCCGGAGCGCTATGGCTCCCCCTGGGCGGCATCGCGCAGGATGACCTGCCACTGGATCGACTCCGAGCGGATCGCGGTGGCGAACGCCTCGGGCGAATCGCGCTGCGGCGTCAGGCCCGCAGCAATCAGGCGCGCGCGGACTTCCCGCTCAGCCATCACCTCGTCCAGCTCAACCGCCAGGCGCGCGACGATCGCGCGCGGCGTCTTGGCCGGTGCCAGCACGCCGAACCAGGCAGCGGCGGCATAGCCCTCCAGGCCGGATTCCTGCAGCGTCGGCACCAGCGGCGCCAGCGGCGAGCGCGACACGCCGGTCACGCCGATCATGCGCAGCGCGCCGCTGCGGATATGGCTCTGCACGGCCGCATAGGAACAGAAGCACGCACTGATCCGGCCGGCCAACATCTCCTGCACGACCGCCCCCTCGCCCTTGGCCGTCACGAGCGGCACACCGTTGCGGATGCCGCGCACGGCGTATTCCGCATACAGGTGGGACGGACTGCCCGGCTGGCCGTATCCATAGCTGTACGAGCCGGGATTCGACCTGACCGCGACCGCCCATTGTTCCGGCGTGCGCATCGGCAAGCGGCCGTCGATGACCAGGAAGAGCGGCGTGGTGGCCACGCGGGCGACCGGCGTGAAATCGCGCACCACGTCATACGGCACCGGCTCCAGTCCGGGCTGGATCAGCATGTTGGCCTGGTGAAACAGCAAGGTGTGCCCGTCCGAGCTCGACTTGGCCACGACATCGCCGGCCGTGGTACCGGCCGCGCCGGGCCGGTTGTCCACGTCCACAGGCACACCGAGCCGGGCCGACAGCCGTTCGGCAAGCAGGCGCGCAATGGCATCGGCCACGCCGCCCGCGGGAAACGGGACGATCAGTCGCACCGGCCGCGCCGGAAACGACATCGTCCGCGCCATGGCGGTCGGCGTCGAGGCGGTGGCCGTCGATATGGCTTGCGCGGCAAAAGGCGTCCCAGCCGCCAGCAAGGCGGCCAACACCCCAGACCACGCCACCGCAGCAGTCCGGATGGCAGCGGAAAGCATCAACTTCGCTTTACCTCGCCAAAGCCGCGACAAAGTGCGTACTTCGGACATCAATTTTCTCCGGCGCGTCCCGCTTAGCAGGACCGCATATGGGTCGGCTGAAAAAGGATCCGAGGCGGTTTCCGATTATTGTTTTTGTAAATTGTACGAACAACCTCCGGGAGGACACAGGCACGTAAACCATAGCGCGGGAGAACCCTGAAATTGACTGGGAGCCCAGCGGAACGTCCGGCATCTTTACGCAACCACATGCAATGGCGCCTACAATGACGCGATGTCAGATTTTCTTGTGCGGCGCATGACCGCCGCAGACCTGCCTGGCGTACTCGAGATCCAGGCGCAGTGCTATCCCGCCAACCTGCTCGAAGGCATTGAGGCCTTCGCCAGTCGGCTAATGCTCTCTCCATCGACCTGCATGGTGGCGGTTTCCAGCGGTGATCAAGCCCTGGCTGGCTACCTTTTCACCCACCCTTGGCCACGGGCCAGCCTGCCTCCGCTTGACGGCATCCTGGAGCCATCGGCTGACCAGGAGTCGGCCACGGTCATGACCTGGTTCGTCCATGACATGGCGGTAGCACCGGCAGGACGAGGGAGCGGCCTCGCGCCAAGGCTCTATGAGGCGGCCTTGCAGGCTGCGTTGGAAGCCGGCTTGCGGCATTCGCGGCTGATCGCGGTGCAGGCTGCGGCAGACTGGTGGCGCAGGCTTGGGTACGCGCCGGTGGCATCCCAACACGCCCCCGTGCATGCCCGCAAGCTCGCCTGTTATGGGCCGGGCGCGCTGATCATGGAACGCGCAATGGGCGCGTAGCACCTCGACGGAAAAAGAAAAAACCCGCCTGGCTCGCACCAGGCGGGTTTTTTCGATCCGTCCCTGCAGCGCGATCAGCGCGGCAGTTCTGAATGGCCCATCAGGAATGCGTCGACCGAACGCGCGGCCTGGCGGCCTTCGCGGATTGCCCACACCACCAGCGACTGGCCGCGGCGCACGTCGCCAGCGGCGAACACCTTCGGCACATTGGTCTGGTAGGCGCGATCGCCCTCGGTGGCAGCCTTGGCGTTCTTGCGCGCATCGGTATCGACACCGAACGCGTCCAGCATCGAACCCACCGGGTTGGTGAAGCCCATGGCCAGCAGCACCAGGTCCGCCGGCAGGATGAACTCGCTGCCCGGCACTTCCTGCATCCTGCCGTCCTTCCACTCGACGCGGCAGGCCTTCAGCGCGGTGACCTTGCCGTTCTCGCCGATGAATTCCTTGGTGGCGACCGACCAGTCGCGGTCGCAGCCTTCTTCGTGCGACGACGAGGTGCGCAGCTTGATCGGCCAGTACGGCCACACCAGCGGCTTGTCTTCTTCCTCCGGCGGCTGGGGCAGCAGTTCGAACTGGTTCACCGACGTCGCGCCATGGCGGTTCGAGGTGCCGACGCAGTCGGAACCCGTATCGCCACCGCCGATCACGATCACGTTCTTGCCTTCGGCGCGGATATTGTTCTCGCCATCGCCCGCCACTTCCTTGTTCTGCGGAATCAGGAATTCCAGCGCGAAGTGGATGCCGTCCAGGTCGCGGCCCGGCACCGGCAGGTCGCGCGGCACTTCCGAACCGCCGGCCAGCACGACGGCGTCGAACTGGTCCATCAGGTCCTTGGCCGAGATGGTTTCGCGGGCGTAGTTCTTGATGCCGGCCGGCAGCGCGCCGTCGGTCACCATCACGCCGGCGCGGAAGGTCACGCCTTCGGCCTGCATCTGCTCGATGCGGCGGTCGATCAGCGTCTTCTCCATCTTGAAGTCGGGGATGCCGTAGCGCAGCAGGCCGCCGATGCGGTCGTTCTTCTCGAACACAGTCACGTCATGGCCGGCGCGTGCCAGTTGCTGCGCGGCCGCCATGCCGGCGGGCCCCGAGCCGACCACGGCCACGGTCTTGCCGGTCTTGTGCTTGGGCGCCTGCGGCGCGACCCAGCCCTCTTCCCAGGCCTTGTCGATGATGGCGTGCTCGATCGACTTGATGCCGACCGGCAGCTCGTTGATGCCCAGCGTGCAGGCGGCCTCGCACGGTGCCGGGCAGATGCGGCCCGTGAACTCGGGGAAGTTGTTGGTCTGGTGCAGCACCTCGATCGCCGACTTCCAGTCCTGGCGATACACCAGGTCGTTGAAGTCGGGGATGATGTTGTTGACCGGGCAGCCGTTGTTGCAGAACGGGATGCCGCAGTCCATGCAGCGCGCACCCTGGAGCTTCGCTTCGCTGTCGGACAGCGCGAACACGAATTCCTTGTAGTGCTTCACGCGCTTGACTACCGCTTCGTAGCCTTCGTTCTGGCGCGGAAATTCGAGAAAGCCAGTCGCCTTACCCATGTTGCGTCCTTGGTCTTGCTGGCAAGGCCGGCGTGGCCGGCCTTGCTGTGAGGTCAGTATCTTGTCGGGACCGCCGCCGGTGTTGCCCTGGCTGCAGCCCCTGTCTCGTGGTGCCGCGGATCAGGCGGCGATGGCTTCGCGGTCGCTGTCGCGGGCAGCCTGTTCCTTGGCGTACATCTCGCCCAGCGCGCGCTTGTACTCGGTCGGGAAGACCTTGACGAACTTGCGGCGCGCCGTGGTCCAGTCCGCCAGCAGCGCCTTGGCGCGCTCCGAACCGGTGTAGCGGAAGTGCTGCTCGATCAGGTTGCGCAGGATGACTTCGTCAAGCTGGCGCGTGCCGTTGACCTTATGCCACGAAGACGGGCTCTGGCCCTTCTCCTGATCGGCCGACGCCAGCACCGCTTCCAGTGCGACCATCGAGGTGTTGCAGCGCTTGTCGAACAGGCCGTCCTCGTCATAGACGTAGGCCATGCCGCCCGACATGCCCGCCGCGAAGTTGCGGCCGGTGCCGCCCAGCACCACCACGGTACCGCCGGTCATGTACTCGCAACCGTGGTCGCCGGTGCCTTCCACGACCGCCGAAGCGCCCGAGTTGCGCACCGCGAAGCGCTCGCCGGCCACGCCGTTGAAGAACGCTTCACCGGCAATCGCGCCGTACAGCACGGTGTTGCCGACGATGATGTTGCGGGTCGGGTCGCCGCGGAACTCGTGCGGAGCCCGCACGATCACGCGGCCGCCCGACAGGCCCTTGCCGACGTAGTCGTTGCCGTCGCCGACCAGGTCCAGCGTGATGCCGTGCGCCAGGAACGCGCCGAACGACTGGCCGGCGGTGCCTTGCAGCTGGATGTGGATGGTGTCGTCCGGCAGGCCTTCGTGGCCGTACTGCTTGGCCACCACGCCCGACAGCATCGCGCCGACGGTGCGGTTCACGTTCTTGACCGGCTGGATGAACGACACGCGTTCGCCCTTCTCGATCGCCGGACGTGCCTTGGCGATCAGCACGTGGTCCAGCGCCTTGCCGGCTTCCGGCGACAGGCCGTGGTCCTGCACGTCGGTGTGGAACAACGGCGTGTCGGCCGGCAGTGCCACCTGGTGGAAGATGCGGCCGAAGTCCAGGCCGCGCGCCTTCCAGTGTTCGATGCCAGCCTTCGTATCGAGCAGGTCGGCGCGGCCGATCAGTTCGTCGAAGGTGCGGATGCCCAGCTGGGCCATGATCTCGCGGGCTTCCTCGGCGACAAAGAAGAAGAAGTTGACCACGTGTTCCGGCTTGCCCTGGAACTTCTTGCGCAGCTGCGGATCCTGCGTGGCCACGCCCACCGGGCAGGTGTTCAGGTGGCACTTGCGCATCATGATGCAGCCCTCGGCAACCAGCGGCGCCGTGGCGAAGCCGAACTCGTCGGCGCCCAGCAGCGCGCCGATGACGACGTCGCGGCCGGTCTTCATCTGGCCGTCGGCCTGCACGCGGATGCGGTTGCGCAGGCCGTTGAGCAGCAGCGTCTGCTGCGTTTCGGCCAGGCCCAGTTCCCACGGCGAGCCGGCGTGCTTGATCGACGACCACGGCGAAGCACCGGTGCCGCCGTCATGGCCGGCGATCACGACGTGATCGGCCTTGGCCTTGGACACACCAGCCGCCACGGTGCCGACGCCCACTTCGGACACCAGCTTGACCGAGATATCCGACGACGGGTTGACGTTCTTCAGGTCGTGGATCAGCTGTGCCAGATCCTCGATCGAGTAGATGTCGTGGTGCGGCGGCGGCGAGATCAGGCCCACGCCCGGCACCGAGTAACGCAGCTTGCCGATGTAGTCCGAGACCTTGTGGCCCGGCAGCTGGCCGCCTTCGCCCGGCTTGGCGCCCTGCGCCATCTTGATCTGGATCTGGTCCGCGGAGGCCAGGTACTCGGCGGTCACGCCGAAACGGCCCGACGCCACCTGCTTGATCTTCGAGCGCAGCGAGTCGCCGTCCTGCAGCGGCAGGTCGGCCTCGATCACGTCGCCCAGCAGGCTCTTCAGGCTGTCGCCCTGCTTGATGGGGATGCCGCGCAGTTCATTGCGGTAGCGCTTCTCGTCCTCGCCGCCTTCACCGGTATTCGACTTGCCGCCGATGCGGTTCATCGCCACGGCCAGCGTGGCATGGGCTTCGGTCGAGATCGAACCCAGCGACATCGCGCCGGTGGCGAAGCGCCGCACGATTTCCTTGGCGGGCTCGACTTCTTCCAGCGGAATCGCCTTGGCCGGATCGACCTTGAACTCGAACAGACCACGCAGCGTCATGTGGCGCTTGCTCTGGTCGTTGATGATATTGGCGTATTCCTTGTACGTCTGGTAGGCGCCCTTGCCGTCGTCGGCGCGCACCGAGTGCTGCAGCTTGGCGATCGAGTCCGGGGTCCACATATGCTCTTCGCCGCGGATACGGAACGCGTATTCGCCGCCGGTATCGAGCATGTTGTCCAGCACCGGGCTGTTGCCGAACGCGTCCTTGTGCAGGCGCAGCGCTTCCTCGGCGACCTCGAAGATGCCGATGCCTTCGACATTCGACGGCGTGCCGTGGAAGTACTTCTGCACCAGCTCGCGCGACAGGCCGATGGCTTCGAAGATCTGCGCGCCGGTGTACGACATGTACGTGGAGATGCCCATCTTGGACATCACCTTGAACAGGCCCTTGCCGATCGCCTTGACGAAGTTCTTGATCGCCTTCTCGGCGGACAGGTCGCCCGACAGATCGGCGGCCATGTCGGCCAGCGTTTCCATGGCCAGGTACGGGTGCACGGCTTCGGCGCCGTAGCCGGCCAGCAGCGCGAAGTGGTGCACTTCACGCGCCGTGCCGGTCTCGACCACCAGACCGGTGGACGTGCGCAGGCCCTTCTCCACCAGGTGATGATGGATCGCGGACGTGGCCAGCAGCGCAGGGATCGCAACCTGGTCGCCGTCGACGCGGCGGTCGGTGACGATCAGGATGTTGTAGCCCGAACGCACGGCATCCACGGCTTCGGCGCACAGCGAGGCCAGGCGCGCTTCAATGCCTTCCTTGCCCCATGCGGTCGGGTAACAGATGTTCAGTTCGTATGAACGGAACTTGCCGCCGGTGTAGTGCTCGATGTTGCGGATCTTGGCGATGTCCTTGAAGTCCAGCACGGGCTGGGACACTTCGAGGCGCATCGGCGGGTTGATGTTGTTCAGCTCGAGCAGGTTCGGCTTCGGGCCGATGAACGACACCAGCGACATCACCATGTTCTCGCGGATCGGATCGATCGGCGGGTTGGTCACCTGGGCGAACAGCTGGCGGAAGTAGTGGTACAGCGTCTTGTTCTTCGACGACAGCACGGCCAGCGGCGAGTCATTGCCCATCGAGCCGGTGGCTTCCTCGCCCGACAGCGCCATCGGCGCCATCAGGAACTTGACGTCCTCCTGGGTGTAGCCGAACGACTGCTGGCGGTCCAGCAGCTTGGCCACGGGCTTCTTCTCGGCCGCGACGTCTTCGGGCTTGGCGTCGATCTCGTCCAGCTTGATGCGGACGGCGTCGATCCAGCTCTTGTACGGCTTGGCGTTGGCCAGGTTGTCCTTGAGTTCCTTGTCGTCGATGATGCGGCCCTGCTCCATGTCGATCAGGAACATCTTGCCCGGCTGCAGGCGCCACTTTTCGACGATGCGCGACTCGGGGAACGGCAGCACGCCGGCTTCCGAGGCCAGCACGACGATGTCGTCCTCGGTCACGTAGAAGCGGGCCGGACGCAGGCCGTTACGGTCCAGCGTGGCGCCGATCTGGCGGCCGTCGGTGAAGCAGATCGCGGCCGGGCCGTCCCACGGCTCCATCATGGCGGCGTGGTACTCGTAGAAGGCGCGACGGTTGTCGTCCATCAGCGTGTGCTGTTCCCAGGCTTCCGGGATCATCATCATCATCGCGTGGACGAGCGGGTAGCCGGCCATCGTCAGCAGTTCGAGGCAGTTGTCGAACGATGCGGTGTCGGACTGGCCCGGGTAGATCAGCGGCCACAGCTTGGGCAGGTCGTCGCCGAGCACCGGCGACGAGATCGCACCGGTACGGGCGTTGATCCAGTTCACATTGCCCTTCACGGTGTTGATTTCACCGTTGTGGGCGACCATGCGGTACGGGTGGGCCAGTTCCCAGGCCGGGAAGGTGTTGGTCGAGAAGCGCTGGTGCACCAGGGCCAGGGCCGACACGGCGCGCTGGTCCTGCAGGTCCAGGTAGTACTCGCCGACCTGGTTGGCCAGCAGCAGGCCCTTGTACACCACCGTGCGCGCCGACATCGACGGCACGAAGTATTCCTTGCCGTGCTTGAGCTTGAGCGCCTGGATGGCGTGGCTGGCGGTCTTGCGGATCACGTAGAGCTTACGTTCCAGCGCGTCCGTCGTCATGATGTCGCGGCCGCGACCGATGAAGATCTGGCGGATGACCGGCTCGGTCTTGCGGACCGTCGGCGACATCGGCATGTTGGCGTCGACCGGCACGTCGCGCCAGCCCAGCACGACCTGGCCTTCCAGGCGAACCGTACGCTCCAGTTCCTGTTCGCAGGCCAGGCGCGAGGCGTGTTCCTTCGGCAGGAAGATCATGCCCACGCCGTATTCGCCGGCCGGCGGCAGGCTCACGCCTTGCGCGGCCATCTCTTCGCGATAGAACTGGTCCGGGATCTGAATCAGGATGCCGGCGCCGTCGCCCATCAGCGCATCCGCGCCGACCGCACCCCGGTGGTCCAGGTTCTCGAGGATCTTCAGGCCCTGGCTGACGATCTCGTGGGTCTTCTTGCCCTTGATATGCGCAACCATGCCGACGCCGCAGGCATCGTGCTCATTGGTCGGGTCATACAGGCCTTGCGCTTGCGGCCGCAGGGCGATGTCAGTGGAAGTAGCGCTGGTCTGCGCCTGGGCCAGTTCCTGGGCCGGATGGTTTTGCGATTGGTCCACGGGCTGAATTCCGGTGAAGGCTGCGCGGAATGCCGGGTAGACCGAAGGGGTACCGCATTCTGCCTGCGCGCCGGACACAACATCGGCCGGGTGGGCCGGTTTGGACCGGCTCATCTGCTATCAGGGGACTACGGGAACCGCAGCGGCGTACACGAGCGTGACGCGCCGCACAATTACTGTGGGTGGGGCAACTATATGGGAATACCGCTGACGCCGCAAAATTTTTAAATGGGGTCAGAACACATTTAAAAACTGATCGTTTTGATAATCAGATTAAATGGGGACACATTAAACCCACGTGCAGCCGTCTCGATGTGGTGCCTCATCGACTCCACGGTTCCCTAAGCCACCGATGCGTCCTCCTGATTGGGTTCCCCCAACTGTTCGCGTTTCGGACGGCCTTTGGGCAAGGGCTGTACGCGTCGCGCGCCCTGGCGTTCCAGTTGGGCAAGAAATGCCTCGCCTCCCAGAGGCCAGCCGCTGTGAGCGTGCTTGCGCAACGTGGCAAGGGTTCGGCCGGAGAGACCTTCATTGCTCAGCGACCGGTAGTTCGACTGCCGCTCGAACGGCGTATTGCCCAGCCCCCAGTACGCGGAGTGATCGCTCACGAGTGCGCTGGCCTCGATGCCGACATGATGGCGGTGGCTGCTCCACCGGTCGGCTTCCGGCGTCATGACTTCGCCAGCACGCATGGCGTTGCCCTCGGTGTATAGCAGCGCCGGCAGCATCCAGTCGGCTGGATCGAACACCGCGGAACGGAAGCGGCCTTCCCACAGCGTGCCCGTCCGTCCCGCGGTGCGATTGAAGTAGCGCGCGTAGCGTCGCCCCACCGCCTGCATGGTCAGGCTCAGGGAGTCGGGGCCGCGCGGCGTCGCCACAAGGTGGATGTGATTAGGCCGCAAACCATAGGCGTGGATCGCCAGGTCGTATTCCCGCGCGGCCATGCGCAGGCTGTCCAGGTAGTGAAAGTAATCGTCCGGCCCCAGGAAGACCGGTTGCCGGTTGTTGCCGCGTTGCAACACAAGCGCCGGCAAGCCGGCCGGGGAAAAACGGGGAAGTCGTGCCATCGGGAAGCTGCAGAGATCAGGACCGGTTGCCCTGAATGATAGCCTGATCCGTCCCCAATTTTTTCGGGCACGATTTTGTGCCCGCCGCGACCCACAAAGGATGGGTTAGTCGCCTTCGCTGACCGCAAAGATCCGGCGATGCTCGCGGATGGCGTAGCGGTCGGTCATACCGGCGATGTAGTTCGCGATCAGCCGCGACTGGTCGCCGCCATGCGGCGCCTGGTATTGCGGCGGCAGCAGGCGCGAATCGGACATGAAGGCCCCGAACAGGTCGGAGACGATGCGCTGCGCCTTGGACGACATGCGCATGACCAGGTAATGCCGGTACAGGTGCCGGAACAGGAAGCGCTTGAGTGCCGCCGCCTCTTCGTGGATCTGCGCGCTGAACCCGATCAGCGGCCCCGCCGAGCGAACGGCCTCGATCGAGCGCGGGTTCGCTGCGGCGATATTCCGGCTGGTGGTCTCGATCAGGTCCACGATCAGCGTGTTGATCATGCGGCGCACGGTTTCGTTGATGGCGCGGCGACCGTTGATTCCCGGGAAGGCCGCGGCCACTTCGGCACGGTGGCGTCCCCACATCGGCACTTCGTCGAGCTGCTCAAGCGTCAGGAGCCCCGAGCGCAGGCCATCGTCGATATCGTGGTTGTTGTAGGCGATCTCGTCGGCCAGATTGGCCAGCTGCGCCTCCAGCGACGGCTGCGCGCCCTCCAGGAAGCGCCGGCCAAGCTCGCCAAGCGCGGCCGCGTTGACGCGCGAACAATGCTTGAGGATGCCCTCTCGCGTCTCGAACGTCAGGTTCAGGCCATTGAAGCCGCCATAGCGCTCTTCCAGCTCGTCCACCACCAGCAGGCTCTGCAGGTTGTGCTCGAAGCCGCCGTGGTTCTTCATGCAGGCATTGAGGGCGTCCTGGCCGGCGTGGCCAAATGGCGTGTGACCGAGGTCGTGCGCCAGCGAGATCGCCTCGACGAGATCCTCGTTCAAGCGCAGGTTGCGCGCGATCGAGCGGGCAATCTGCGCCACTTCCAGGCTGTGCGTCAGCCGCGTGCGGAACAGGTCACCTTCATGGTTGACGAAGACCTGGGTCTTGTACTCGAGCCTGCGGAACGCCGTACTGTGGATGACGCGGTCCCGATCGCGCTGGAATTCGCTGCGCGACGATGATGCGGGCTCGGCATGGACCCGTCCGCGCGTCTGCGCGGAGCGGGCGGCGTAGGGAGCGAGATGGCTTTCAAGGTCGGTCATGCGGCAATCCGTAGGCGGGGTCGGGGTTGCGAGGCATAACCGATCGCTCACGCGACCGAGGCCTCGGTGGGAGGTTTAAGCACGGCCTGCGCCAGCGTCGCGCGCAGGTCGGCATCGGGAACCGTGGTGATGAACGCGTCGCCAAGCTTCTTCAGCAGGATGAACTTGATGCTGCCGGCTTCGGCCTTCTTGTCCACCTTCATCAGTTCGATATAGCGATCGGTGCCCAGTTCCGGCGCGACGATGGGCAGCATGGCCTTCTGCGTCAGTTCGCGGATGCGCGCGCGCGTTTCGGTGTCGATGAAACCCAGGCGGTGCGACAGGTCTGCCGCCATCACCATGCCGCAGCCGACCGCCTCGCCATGGAGCCATTCGCCATAGCCCATGCCGGCTTCAATCGCGTGACCGAAGGTGTGGCCGAAATTCAGGATGGCGCGCAGGCCACCTTCGCGCTCGTCCTGGGCCACCACGCCCGACTTGATTTCGCAGGAGCGTTGCACGGCCAGGGCCATCAGGTCCGCGTCGCATTGGTTCAGTGCGGCGATATTGCGCTCGATCCAGGCAAAGTATTCCGCATCGGCAATCGCGCCGTGTTTGATGACTTCCGCCATCCCCGCCGCCAGTTCGCGCGGGGGCAGCGTGCGCAGCGTGTCGATATCGGCGATCACCGCATTCGGCTGGTGAAACGCGCCGATCATGTTCTTGCCAAGCGGATGGTTGATGCCGGTCTTGCCGCCCACCGACGAATCCACCTGCGACAGCAGCGTGGTCGGCACCTGCACGAACGGCACGCCGCGCATATAGCAGGCTGCGGCAAACCCGGTCATGTCGCCGACCACCCCGCCGCCCAGCGCGATCAGCGTGGTTTTGCGGTCGGCGCCGGCCGACAGCAGCGCGTCGAAGATCAGGTTGAGCGTTTCCCACTGCTTGAAGGCCTCG
The DNA here is from genome assembly GCF_057798975.1 of Cupriavidus sp. 21MJTG02-4. Taxonomy (NCBI): domain Bacteria; kingdom Pseudomonadati; phylum Pseudomonadota; class Betaproteobacteria; order Burkholderiales; family Burkholderiaceae; genus Cupriavidus; species Cupriavidus sp. 21MJTG02-4. Next base: position 151,565 of record NZ_JBYOJP010000014.1, read on the forward strand.
CCATCGGGCAGCGTCACCACGCGCACGGTCTTGCCGAGCGCCTTCAGGCTGGCTTCCACGGGCGCCGCGTAGAGGGGGCCAACGGTTTCGTTCGTAACAATGACGGCATGCTGGCCGCGCACGTGCGGGCGCAGCAGTTCGGCGTTGCCGAGCAGGCCGGTACCGATATGGATGGGGTAGCTGCGCTCTCCCAGGTCGACTTGTAGCGTGATCATGGATGCGTATCGTTAGCCGGCTGTTCCGGCGCGTCGGGGGCCGGATCGATGCGGAAACCGGCCATTTCCAGTTGCATCAAGACCATATTAGCAAGCTGCGCCACCGAGGGCTTGCCGGTCTCGATGATGAAATCGGCCACCTCGCGGTACAGCGGGTCGCGCGCGGCGTAGAGCGCTTCCAGCTTGCCCTTCGGATCCTCGGTCTGCAGCAGCGGGCGGTTGCGGTCGTGCCGGGTGCGCAGCCACAGGTCATGCGGGCTGGCGCGCAGGTAGACCACGGTGCCGCGGGCTTTGAGCAGTTCGCGGTTTTCCGCCCGCAGCACCGCGCCGCCGCCGGTGGCCAGCACGATGCCGCTGCGCGCGGTCAGCTCGCTGATCATCGCCGCCTCGCGGTCGCGGAAACCTTCCTCGCCCTCGACCTCGAAGATCACCGGGATGCGTACGCCGCAGTGCGCTTCCAGTTCATGGTCGGAATCGAAGAACGGATAGTGCAGGCGCCGCGCGACCGTCCGGCCCACGGTAGTCTTGCCGGCGCCCATCAGGCCGACGAAGAAGAGATTGGGACGGCCGGTCTCCGCGGCCGTCGGCAAGGCTGTCACTGGATTGTCGCTTGGGAATACGGATTCCGGTCCGTCCTCCCCCGTTGGAAACTGCATCATCTTCTTATGTTGGGCCGCATGCGGCAAGTGTCGAATGCGGCATGGCCGTGCGATGGGTCGTCACGGACAAAAAAAGGCCGCATCGGTCGATGCGGCCTTGCAGTCTACTGCATCCAGCGTCCCAGGCGCCAATTACGCCGCATTCGCGCCAGGGCGAGCGTCATTTCAGCGTGACGCTGTCATTCAGGACGCGCGGCGTCAGGAATACCAGCAGTTCGGTACGATTGCGCACTTTGGCGTTGCTCTTGAACAGGTAGCCGAGCACCGGGATATCCCCCAGGAACGGCACCTTGTCGGTGTCGTTGGACTCGGTCTGCGTGTAGATACCGCCGATCACCACCGTGCCGCCGTTGTCCACCAGCACCTGGGTCTGCACGTGCTTGGTATCGATGGCAAAGCCCGATGTCGTCTGGATGCCGACGCTGTCCTTGTTCACGTCCACGTCAAGCAGCACATTGCCTTCCGGCGTGATCTGCGGCGTCACCTCGAGCTTCAGGTTGGCCTTGCGGAACTGGACCGACGTGGCGCCGCTGGACGTCGCCGCCTGGTAAGGCAGTTCCGTGCCCTGCTCGATCAAGGCCTTGATGTTATTGGCCGTCACCACGCGCGGGCTGGAGATGATCTTGCCCTTGCCGTCCGCTTCCAGCGCCGAAAGCTCGAGCGCCAGGAACTTGGTGGCCGCGCTGTTGAAGATGCTGACCGCGATGTTCGCCGGATTCGCGCCGTTGATGGCGGCCGCCGGCAGGCTCAGGAACGGGCCGTTGTCAGACGTAGCGCCGGGCAGCACGTTGCCGTAGGTGTTCCCAACCTTGGCGTTATTGTACTGGCCGGCGAAGCCGAGCTTGACACCAAGGTTGCGGCTGAACGTATCGGTCGCCTCGACGATGCGCGCCTCGATGATGACCTGGCGTACCGGAATGTCGATCTTGCCGAGGAAGTTCTGCACCTCCTCGAGCTTGCTCGCAATATCCGACACGAACAGCTGGTTGGTACGGGCATCCGCCGTCAGCGAACCGCGCTTGGACAGCATGCGCGTCGCCAGGCCGGCAGCGCCGCCAACGCCAATGGCCGGGGCCGCCGCCGCGCCGGGCGCCCCCGTGGACAGGCCCAGCAGCATCTTGCGCACGTCTTCGGCACGCTGGTAGTTCAGCTGATACACCTGGCTGCGGATGGGCTCCAGGTCATTGATCTGCTGCTGCGCCTCCAGCTCGAGCTTTTCCTTGGTCGCCAGCTCTGCCTTCGGCGCCACCCACAGCACATTGCCATTGCGGCGCGACGCCAGCCCCTTGGCATCCATCACGATCTGCAAGGCCTGGTCCCACGGCACGTCCTTGAGACGCAGCGTGATATTGCCCTGCACGGTGTCGCTGGTGATGATGTTCAGGTTGGTGAAATCGGCAAACACCTGCAGCAGCGAGCGGATGTCGATGTTCTGGAAGTTGAGCGACAGGCGCTCGCCACGGTAGCCCGGACCACTGATCAGCTTGGTCGGATCTTCCTTGACGGGGCGCACTTCAACCACGAACTGGGTGTCGGTCTGGTAGGAGCTGTACTCCCAGTTGCCGCGCGGCTCGATGGTGAGGCGGGTATTGCCGCTGGTGTCCGTGGCGCGCATGCCCTGCACCGGCGTGCCGAAGTCGCTGACGTCGAAGCGGCGGCGCAGGTTATCGGGCAGCGAGGTGCCGAGGAAGTCGACCACCACGTTCTGGCCCTGCTGCGCGATATTGATGCCGGATTCGCGCGAGGACAGGTCAACCACCACGCGTCCTGCGCCGTCCGCGCCGCGACGGAAGTCGATATTGCGCACGGAGGCACGCCCCACCGCAGCCGCGGCCGGTGCGGAAGGCGCCGCGAAGGTGGGCGCGGCCGCCTTGGCCGCGGGTGCGACGTTGTCCACCAGCACCACGAACTGGTTGCCGCGGACTTCGGTGCGGTAGGTCGCCGTGCGCGACAGGTCCAGCACCACGCGCGTACGGTTGCCGATCTGCATGACGTTGGCGCCGCGCAGCAGCTTGCCGCCATAGTCATACTGGGCGCGTCCGGCAGCGAAGGCGGTGTCGAAGAAATCGATCGCGATGCGCGCCGGATTCTGCGTCGTGAAGTCGACCGGCTTTTGCGCCGGTGGCGACTGCAGGTCGATGGTGAACACGGTCTGCTCGCCCACGACACTGGAGTCGACCGCCTTCACCTGGTTTGTCTGAGCCAGCGCGGCCGGAGAGGCCAGCACCAGAGCCATTGTTGCCGCGCCCGCAAGCGCCCGGTACCAGCGACCCAGGGTCATGCCGACACCTCCAGCTTCAGGCTGGTCATTTTCTCTTTCCACTCGGATACCCCTTCCCGGACCAATTCGCGCAACACGATCTCCTGATCGGTGATGCGGACCACCCGGCCGTAGCTCTGGCCGAGATACTGACCCACCTTTACGTGGTGGATCTTGTTATCAACTCGAACGATGCCGAAGGTCTCGCCGTTCTTCTTCATCATGCCGAGCATCTTGAAGTTTTCGAGCGGATAGTCCTCCAGCGGCTCGCGACGCCGTCCGGCTTCGGGCGACTCCGCCATCATCTTGTTGAGTTCGCCGATCTTGGTCTGCGCGAACGGCTCGGGCGCGCTGCGTCCGGCGTATTCGCGCGGCACGTAGGGCTTGGGCTCGGGCAGCGGTGCGGGCGGCTGGGCCTTGGCATTGCGCGTGGCGTCCATCCACTGGTGCAGCGCCTGTTCGTCGCTGGAGCCACATGCGCCCAGCAGGCCGGCAGCCAGCGCGGCCATGGCAAGCACGCCGGCGCGATGCAGGGAAAGGCTCGCGCGGCGGCTCATTTGGCACCTCCGGCCGGCTTGGCGGCGTTGGCGGCAGCCTTGCGTTGCGCGGCCTGCTCGTCCGGGTCCAGCGTGCGGTAGGCCATCGCGACCGCCTCCATGGTCAGCGCGCCATCCTTGGTATTGGCGAGCTGCAGGTTTTGCATCGACACGATCCGCGACAGGGCGGCGACATCGGCGTTGAACTGTGCGACATCGTGGTAGCGGCCCGTCACCTTCAGGTTCACCGGGATCTCGGCGAAGTAAGGCTTGAGCACGGCGGCTTGCGGCTTGAACAGTTCGAACTGCAGGCCGCGCGCCACGCCGGCGTGGTTGACGTCGGCCAGCAGGGCATCCATTTCGGTCTTGTTCGGAAGCTGGCGTTCAAGCTGCGCGACACGCTGCTCGACCTGCTTTTTCTGCGCACGCAGCGCCTCGAGGTTGGCCACTTGCGCGACCTTGGACTGGTAGGCCTGCTTGAGGGTCTCCTGTTCGGCGCGCTGGCGGTCCAGCTCATCGGACTTCCCGCTCCAGTAAAACTGCCACCCGAGCAGCAGCACCACCGCCGCCGCCGCGATGGCGAAAACCACGCGCGGCGCCATCGGCCAGGTCTCGGGCTCGTTCATATTGAGCCCGCGGAACTGGCCGGCCAGGTCCGACAGGTTGATTTCGGAGTTGAGCGCCATGGTCAGGCCTTTCCGTTGGCTGCCGGCGCCTTAGCCGGTTGGGCCGGACCACTCTTCTTGTCGGCCGGCGTTTCGGGAGCGCGGTAGGCGAAGCGCATGGAGAAATCGAACAGGCGGCGCTGCTCGCGCAGGTTGTTGGTCATCGTCACCGCCTTGGACTCGACCAGCTCGGCCTTGTCGAGCCAGGGCACCGCGCCAACATTGCGCAAGAGCTCGGAAATGCGCTCGTTGGACTGCGCCACGCCGGCAATCGTGAAGGTCTCGCCGGTCTGCTTCAGGCTCGTCAGGTAAACGCCTTCCGGCACCTGGCGCACCAGTTCTTCAAGCAGTTGCACCGGGCGGTTGCGTTCGGTCTGGAGGCTTTCCACGGCCTGCTGGCGTTGCAGTAGCGCCTCGATGTCTTTCTTGAGTGTGTTGACTTCGCGGATCTGGCCGTCCAGCCGGGCGTTTTCCGTGGCCAGGACCTGGTTCAGCGCGACCACCGATTCGGTCTGGCGGTCGATATACAGCCCGCCCAGCAACACCACCAGCGCCCCACCCGCGGCCGCGCCGCCAAGGATCCCGTAGACGCGCTTGCGTCGGGCAGCCTTGCGGGCTTCGTGGTAAGGCAGCAGGTTGACCGATGGGAGCGTGTTCGTTGACATTCGGATTCCCCCGGGGTGCGTTATTGCAGGCCGCGCAATGCCAGTCCGGCGCTGACGATATACGCCGGCAGGTCACGCTGCAGGTAGCGCTCGTTGACCTTGCCGTTGGTGACCATGTTGGCGAACGGGTTCGCCAGCGTGGTGGTGATCTGGGTCTGCTGCTGGATGGCGGCCTGCACGCCGACCAGCGACGCATGGCCGCCGGACAGCAGGATCTCGTCGACCCGGCCGAGGCTCGAACTCGCGATGAAGTTGCCCACCGCGGCCTGCACTTCCATGGCCAGCGCATCGAGCGACGGCTTGAGCAGCTGGGCACGCCAGGCTTCCGGCAGCGTGTTCTTGCGCTTCTTGATCTCGGCCTTGAGCGCGTCGAGCGTGAACATGCGCGCGGCGCTCTGCGTGAGCTGGTCGCCGTAGCTGTTCAGGGGTTGCTCGTACAGCTCTTTCCAGCCCTGGTAGAAGATGGCCTTGGAACGGCTGCCGCCCAGGTGGACGACGGCCACCACGGGCAGCGCGCGTGCATCGGCTTCGGACATGTCGCTCGGCACGCCGAGCATCTGCACGATGGTCCGCTGCACCGCGTATTCCTCGACGTCCATGACCTGCGGGCGCAGGCCTGCCATCTCGGCGGCGGTGACGCGCTCCTGCACGCGATCGCTGTTGGCCGCGGTCACGCGCACGCCGATACCGCCCTCGGTTTCGCTCGGGCCGATCACGGCGAAGTCGAAATTCACCGTCTGCGACGGCGGATAAAGCCGGTGCGCCTCGGATTCGACCTGGGAATAGAGTTCGTCCTCGGACAGGTTGTCCGGCAGACTGACCGTCTGGGATTCGGTCAGCATCGAAGGCACGCCCAGCACCACGTCCTTGGTGCGAATGCCGGCCTTGCCAAGCGCACGCTTGAGGGCAATGCCGACTGCCTCGATATTGACCACGTTGCCATCGGCAACGGCATTGCGGTCCAGCAGTTCGCTGGCACATTTCTCCAGGCGGTAGTCCTGTTTGCTGCCCCCCACGGACAGCTCGACTACCTTGACACTGGACGACCCGATATCTACGCCGACCGTAGTCCGGCGCAGAAGCCCCGACAAAATGCCCCGTCGCAAGGTGACCCCCTGACTTTTGAACTCACCCCTGGCTTGACTGCTCTAATCGGGCGAGCCATGTTTCTCGATGAAACGTTTTTGCTCTTTTATGTTGGGCGATTCTCACAAAAAGCGGCAGTGCTGGCAATGTGCCGGTCTGGCCACGCTTTTATTTTTGCGACGGCTCCTACAAAGCGTTGCCAAAACCCCACGGTCGTCGGGTTCCCATCCCAGCCTTTTTTCTGCTCGTAGTTCGGCGCAAACTGCCGCTATCCAGGACATTACATCTTGTAACAGCGCAGTAGCGTCGCTGGCGCCACTGCATGGGAAGTCGCCGCTATCCCGGAAGATATAATCCCCCGCACTCCTGACTAGGTTTTTCCCTTATGGCCACAGCACAACAGAAGCCGTCCCTCCCTGCCCGCCGCCCGCTCTGGGCGCGGCTCACGTTCTGGGTGGTCGGTCTGATCGTCGCCGGCATCGTGGCGGTCGCGCTGCTGCTGGGCTATGCGCTGCTGGTGGCCGCGCCCAACCTGCCGTCGCTCGATACCATCACGGACTACCGGCCCAAGATTCCGCTGCGCATCTTCACCGCGGACAACGTCCTGATCGGCGAGTTCGGCGAAGAGCGCCGCAACTTCGTGCCCATCGCCGAGATCCCCGACGTGATGAAGAAGGCCGTGCTGGCGATCGAGGACGACCGCTTCTACGAGCACGGCGGCGTGGACTTCGTTGGCGTGATGCGGGCAGGCCTGGCCAACCTGCGCGGCGGGCTGTCGCAAGGCGCTTCGACGATCACCATGCAGGTGGCGCGCAACTTCTTCCTGTCGAGCGAGAAGACCTACACGCGCAAGATCTACGAGATGCTGCTCGCGTACAAGATCGAGGCCAACCTGTCCAAGGACCAGATCCTCGAGTTGTACATGAACCAGATCTACCTGGGACAGCGTGCCTACGGTTTCGACAGCGCCGCGCGCGTCTATTTCGGCAAGTCGGTACGCGACGTCACGCCGGCCGAGGCGGCCATGCTGGCCGGCCTGCCGAAGGCGCCGTCCGCCTACAACCCCGTGGTGAACCCGAAGCGCGCAAAGGTACGCCAGGAGTACATCCTGCAGCGCATGCGCGACCTGCGCTACATCACGCCCGAGCAGTATGACCAGGCCCTGCGCCAAGCGCCGAAGGTCCGCACGGAAGGCAACGAGTTCTCGACGCACGCCGAGTACGTAGCCGAGATCGTGCGCCAGCTGATGTACGCGCAATACCGCGAGGAAACCTACACGCGCGGACTCACGGTCTACACCACGCTGACCAAGCCCGACCAGGACGCCGCGTACGAGTCGGTGCGCGCGGGCATCATGAACTACGAGCGCAAGCACGGTTACCGCGGCCCGGAAGCCTTTATCGACCTGCCCTCGGACCAGGCTGACCGCGAACAGGCCATCGACGACGCGCTGGTCGAGCATCCGGGCAGCGACGACCTGCGCTCCGCCGTGGTGACGAGCGTGTCGTCGCGCCAGGTGCAAGCCACGCTGCTGTCGGGCGAGGTGGCCACCATCGAAGGCTCGGCGCTGCGCTTTATCGCGCCGTCGCTGTCGGCCAACGCGCAGCCGAAGACGAAGATCCGCCCCGGCGCCATCATCCGCGTGACGCAGGACGAAAAAGGCCAGTGGACAGTGACGCAGCTGCCGGAAGTGTCGGCGGCCTTTGTCTCGATCAATCCGCAGGATGGCGAGATCCGCTCGATGGTCGGCGGCTTCGACTTCAACCGCAACAAGTTCAACCATGTGACGCAAGCCTGGCGCCAGCCTGGTTCCAGCTTCAAGCCGTTCATCTATTCGGCCGCGCTGGAAAAGGGCTTCTCTCCGGCCACCGTCATCAATGACGCACCGCTGACGATCGGCCCGGACACGGGCGGCCAGGTGTGGGAGCCGAAGAACTATGACGGCAAGTTCGAAGGCCCCATGACCATGCGCCGCGCGCTGGCCAAGTCGAAGAACCTGGTGTCGGTGCGCATCCTGCGTGCGATCGGCACGCAATACGCGCAGGACTTCATTACGCGCTTCGGCTTCGAGGCCGACAAGCACCCGGCCTACCTGCCGATGGCGCTTGGCGCGGGCAGCGTCACGCCGCTGCAGATGGCGGGCGCCTACTCGGTATTCGCCAACGGCGGCTACCGCGTCAACCCGTACCTGATCCAGAAGGTAGTCGATGCGCGTGGCAAGGTGCTCTCCGAAACGCAGCCGCAGCGCGCCGGCAGCGATGCGGTGCGCGTGCTCGACGCACGCACCGCCTTTATCGCCGACACCATGCTGCGCGACGTGGTGCGCATGGGCACGGCCAACGCCGCCAAGCAGCGCCTGGGCCGCAACGACCTGGCAGGCAAGACCGGTACGACGAACGATGCCGTGGATGCCTGGTTCGCGGGCTACACGCCGAACCTGGTCGCGATCGCCTGGATGGGCTACGACCAGCCCAAGAGCCTGGGCGTGCGCGAGACCGGTGGCGGCCTGGCCCTGCCGATCTGGGTTGGCTACATGGGCAAGATGCTCAAGGGCGTGCCGGAAAGTCCCGAACGGCCGGCGCCGGAAGGCGTCGTGATGGCTGGCGGCGACTGGACCTTCGAGGAGAACGCCAGCGGCGCTGGCGTGGCTTCGGTCGGCCTGGGCGATCCGTGGCCGGGCAAGCCGGAGGAAAGCACGCGCTCGCCGGCCGATGTCGAGGCGGAGAAGAAGAAGATCCTGGAGATGTTCGGCGGCGCCTGAGCGCGGCCAACCAGGCAAGAAATAGCCGGCCACACTGGGCCGGCTTTTTCATTGGGCAACTTGCTTCGCTGCGTGTCAGCCGAGCGTGAGCGTGGCTTCCGCCTGCTGGCTCACGTAGCTGGACAGCGCGGCGTACAGCTCGTTACCGCTGCGCGTATCGACCCAGCGCTCGCCATCGCGGCGGAAATGGAAGCCGCCCGAACGCGCCGCGACCCACAGCTCCTGCATCGGCGCCTGGCTGTTGATGATGATCTTGGAGCCGTTCTCGAATTCCAGTTCCATCACGTTGCCGGTCCGGCTGATTTCGATGTCGGCGTCGGCCGCGTCCGCCGCGGCTTCCACCGTGGCTTCGATGCGGTCCAGCTCCCTGACCGCCAGGGCCAGGAACTCGCTTTCGCTCAAGGGGGGCATGCTAAACTCCAAGACCGCCGGCGCCAGCGCTGTCCGCCTTGCCATGCCACATGGGGCATGGCATGAAGCACTTGCAGTGACCGGCTTTTTTGTTGAGGATTTCCGGATTCCGGCCATGCCCTGGAACTCTGGCGGCGGCCGCGGACGACACGCCGGCTGCCGGTCCGACAGCTTTCCCAACCGCTTTCAAGGACGACCCGATGCTCCGTCGTGTTGCGATTGTATCGGCGTTTGCCGCCGGCCTTGCGATGCCCCTGCTGGGCGGATGCGGCATTCGCGGGCCGCTGACCATGCCCAAGCGGCCGCCTGAGCCGACCGCTCCGGCCGTGCCCGATCCGGGCCTCGGCCATGCCGACGCGACGCTGCCGGTCCCGGCAGCCCCGGCCACGCCCCCGGGCAAGTCCGAGTCCGACGCCCCCACCACCAGGTAACCATGACCGCATTTTTCCATCGCCAGGACGGCGCCCTTGTTGCCGAACAGGTGCCGCTGGCACAGATCGCCGCAGAGTTCGGCACGCCGACCTACGTGTACTCGCGCGCGGCGCTGACGGCCGCCTACCAGGCCTACGCCGCCGCCTGCCAGGGCCGCAAGGCGCAGGTGCAGTACGCCATGAAGGCCAACTCGAACCTGGCGGTGCTGCAGGTCTTCGCCAAGCTCGGCGCGGGCTTCGACATCGTCTCGGGCGGCGAACTCAAGCGCGTGCTGGCCGCCGGCGGCAATCCGCGCAAGGTCGTGTTCTCGGGCGTAGGCAAGAGCGCAGCGGAAATGGAACTGGCGCTGGCGCATGACGTGCGCTGCTTCAACGTCGAATCGATCCCCGAGCTGGACCGCCTCAATGCAGTGGCCGGACAGGTTGGCAAGCGCGCGCGCGTGTCGCTGCGCATCAACCCGGACGTCGATGCCAGGACGCACCCGTACATCTCCACGGGCCTGAAGGGCAACAAGTTCGGCATCGCGTTCGAGCAGGTCCTGCCCACGTACCGCGCGGCCGCGGCGCTGCCGCATATCGAAGTCACCGGCATCGACTGCCACATCGGTTCGCAGATCACCGAAGTCGCGCCGTACCTGGAAGCCCTCGACAAGGTGCTCGACGTGGTGGAAGCGCTGGAGCGCGAGGGCATCGTCCTGGAGCACATCGACGTCGGCGGCGGCCTTGGCATCACCTACGACGACGAGACCCCGCCGGACATCACGAGCTTTGCCACCACGCTGCTCGATCGCGTGGCGGCACGCGGCCATGGTCATCGTGAAGTGCTGTTCGAGCCGGGCCGCTCGCTCGTCGGCAACGCCGGCGTGCTGCTGACCCAGGTGGAATTCCTCAAGCCCGGCGAGGCCAAGAACTTCTGCATCGTGGATGCCGCCATGAACGACCTGGCGCGCCCGGCCATGTACGAGGCCTTCCATCGCATCGAGCCGGTGCTGGCAAGCAGCGCGCCGGCGGTGACCTACGACATCGTGGGCCCCGTGTGCGAATCGGGCGACTGGCTTGGCCGCGACCGCGCGCTGGCCGTGCAGCCCGGCGATCTGCTGGCGGTGATGTCGGCGGGTGCCTACGGCTTCACGATGAGCTCCAACTACAACACCCGTCCGCGCGCGGCCGAAGTCATGGTCGACGGCAACAAGGTCCGCGTGGTGCGCGAGCGCGAACTGGTGGAAGACCTGTTCCGCGACGAACGCCTGCTGCAGGACTGATTCCGCCCGCGGTCCCGGCCCGCCCCATCAGCGGGCGGCCGGCCTCCAGCGCCACCACAGGCGCAGCCCCAGCAGCACGAAGACCACCGCGGCATAGATCGACACCTCGCCAAAGTCGTTCTTGCCGGCCTTGTGCCACCAGTAGTGCAGGATGGCCAGCACCGCGATCGCATAGACCGACTTGTGCAGCGCCTGCCAGCGCTTGCCGCCCAGGCGCCGCACCATGCCGTTGGTCGACGTCAGCGCCAGCGGGATCATCAGCACAAAGGCCGTGAAGCCCACCGTGATGAACGGCCGCTTGGCCACGTCTTTCAGCATGTAGGCAAGGTCAAACCCACGGTCGACGCCGATCCACAGCAGGAAGTGCTGCAGGCCATAGAAAAAAGCAAACAAGCCCAGCATGCGCCGCATCCGCACGAGCCAGTTCCAGCCTGTCAGGCGGCGCAGCGGCGTGATCGCCAGCGTCACGCACAGCATTACCAGCGTCCAGGTGCCAGTGGATCGCGTGACGAACTCCAGCGGGTTCGCGCCGAACTGGCTGGTCGCGCCGAGGTAAAGCAGACGCACAAAAGGCAGCATCGCCAGCAGCCAGATGGCAATCTTGACGATGCGCACCTGTGACTGCGGCAGCGCAGCCAGGCCGCCGGATTTGCGGCCCGGTGCCGCGGCCGATTGCGAGACCGTCATGTCAGCGCGGCCCATCAGAAAAACTTCCTCAGATCCATGCCCTGATACAGCGACGCCACCTGCTGGCCGTAGCCGTTGAACGGCAACGTCTTGCGCTTGGGCGCGAACAACGCGGCAAAGCCGCCCCCGCCACTGTCCTCGCCAATGCGCCTTTCGGTGGCCTGGCTCCAGCGTGGATGATCCACTTCCGGGTTCACGTTCGAGTAGAAGCCGTACTCCTGCGGCGCCGCCAGGTTCCAGCTCGTGGGCGGCTGCTTGTCGACAAAGCGGATCTTCACGATCGACTTGGCGCTCTTGAACCCATACTTCCACGGCAGCACCATGCGCACCGGTGCGCCGTTCTGGTTCGGCAGGACTTCGCCATAGAGACCGAACGTCAGCAGCGCGAGCGGGTGCATGGCCTCGTCCATACGAAGACCTTCGCTGTAGGGCCAGTCCAGCACCGAGCTGCTGACGCCGGGCATCTGCTTCTTGTCGGCCAGCGTGATGAACTGCACGTACTTCGCACCCGGCTGCGGCTCCACGCGCCGGATCAACTCGGCCAGCGGATAGCCGATCCACGGGATCACCATCGACCAGCCCTCTACGCAGCGCAGGCGGTAGACGCGCTCTTCCATCGGCGCGAGTTTCAGCAGCTCATCGAGGTCGTAGACCTTGGGCTTCTTCACCAGCCCTTCCACCGCCACCTGCCAGGGGCGCGGCCGCAGCGTGCCGGCGTTGCGCGACGGGTCTGACTTGTCGGTGCCGAATTCGTAGAAATTGTTGTAGGTCGTCACGTCCTCGTAGGGCGTGCGCTTCTCCGTCACCACGTAGGCCTTGTTGACGGTGGCAGCCAGCTTCGCCCCGTGCTGCCCCTGCTGGGCGCGCGCTTCACGCGCAAACCACGGGCCCAGCGCCGTACCGGCGGTACCGGCAGCGGCGAGCGCCAGCAGCCGACGGCGTGCGGCGAACACGTGGCGCGGCGTGATATCAGAGGCGGCGATATCGTCACCGCGCAACCACTTCGGGGAGGGAATCAGCATGGTTGTTCCTTGTGCTTCGAACGGCCCGGGAATTGGACTTTCCCTTGGTCGGATAGTGCAGGCCATTCCTGACAGTCTTTTTGCTGTCGGTTCGAGGCCGGTACGCCTATCGGCCCTGGCCCTGGTATTGCTGGTACACGGACTGCGCCACGGTCAGGAGCCGCGCGCGATCGACCTGACCGGCCAGCGCGAAGCCCAGGCTGCGGTCAATCCAGTAGAACGCCATGGCACCGGCTCCCTTGGCGGGAGCAGCCTGGGGCATCCGCTCAAGTCGGAAGCCGGTATCTGGCGTGCCTTGCGCCATGCGGCGCAGCTGCAGCGACAGGCGCGTACCGTCATCGGATTCGTACATCAGGATGGCGGATGGGCCGCCTTCGGCCACGCCTAGGCGGCCGCCGATCAGGTGAAAGCCCTGAGGTCGCAGGTCCGGCACCTGAAGCGGAGCGCCGAGCCGCTTGGACAGCCATGCGATCAGATGGGCTTCGTCGCTGGCCGGCACCTCCACCGGATGGCGGACTTCGGGCGCATAGACCACGTGTGACACCAACGCGTCGCGCGCGAAGCGCTCGCCCGGCGTCATGGCCACGGCGACACCGTCAGCCATGCGGTCGTGCGCGAGCCAGCCAACTGCGCCGCCCATGGCCAGCGACGCAACCGAGGCGCACGCGGCGATCCATGCCGTGCGCCAGCCACTGCCTACGCCATCTCGTCTTCGTGTGCCATCGCGCAGCGGTTCGGGCAAGGCCGCGAGTGGCACAGGCTCATTGAGCACGCCATCGAGCGCGCCATGCAATGCCTCGGCCTGGCGGCGCCACGCCGCGACGCGTGCCGCGATCTCGGGCCGTTCGGCCAGATACGCCTCCACGGCCGCGCGGCGGCGGCCACTCAGTTGGCCGTCGGCGTAGGCATGCAGGTCGGCTTCGTGGATCGGGGACATCATTTCACTCGCTGCAGCGTCGTACCAGCCTCCGCGGCCGGTGCCGGCTGACGCGTGCCGTCCAGCAGGGCGCGCATGTGTTCGCGCGCCCGTGCCAGGCGGGACATCACGGTGCCGACCGGAACGTTCAGCACCTGTGCGGCCTCGGCATAGGTGAACTGCTCAAGGCTGACGAGCAGCAACACCGCGCGCTGGGCCTCGGGCAGTTCCGCGAGCGCCTGCAGCAAGTCGCGCCGCAGGCCGGGGTCGGTAACCGGGGCACTGACGTCCGGCAGGGTCTCGGTGCTCACCACCAGCTCCTTGCGCCGCACCGTGTTCAGGCGCAAGCGGTGCATCAGCGTGAGTAGCCAGGGCAGCAGGCCATCGGCGCCATCGCCCCACCACGCTCCCGGGCGCAGGCGAAAACGCCAGCGATAGCGCAACGCGCGCTCCAGCGTGTCCTGCACCAGGTCGTCAGCCAGTGCCGCGTCCCTGGTCAGGCCACGCGCGTGGCGCCGCAGCCGCGGCGCCAGCGCGACCAGCTGGCCTTCAAACCCGTCCATGCCGTGCCGGACTCAATTCGTCGCTGACCGTCAGGGCTTGGCGACGTGCCAGACGTTGTTGACGTTGTCGCCCACGCGGTCACCGGCCTTGGCGTCCTTGGAAAAGCGATACAGGGGCATGCCGCGGTAGGCCCACTGCTTGCCGCCATCGTCACGCGTGATGATGGTGTAGCTGCCCGAAGCAGCGCTGCCGGGTGCCGCCATCAGCGGCGGCCAGTTGGTCGCGCATGGGCCGTTGCAGGCGCTCTTGCCGCTGTCCTTCATATCGCGGTCGAACGTGTACAGCGTCAGGCCTTGCGGATCGGTCAGCGCGCCGTCGGTCACCTTGACGGTGGGAGGCATGCTTCCGGCGCCGCCCATGCCACCCATGCCCGAACAGGCGGCCAGCAGGACGGATGCACAGCCAAGGGCCAGTGCGGCAGGACGAACGAGCGATGCAGCGATAGGACGACGCAGACTTGCCATGATGTTTTTCTCCATGCGGACCAGTGCCGCCAGCCGGCACCGTTCCTCAAGTAAACACCGGATGTGATGCCTTTATTCCATGGGGGCGAAAAAAAACCTGCCCATCGGACAGGTTCTTTTTGCTATGGAAGCAGCGTAATCATCACAATTCGCCGTAACTATGCAGGCCCGACAGGAACATGTTGACGCCCAGGAAGGCAAAGGTGGTCACCAGCAGGCCCGTCAGCGCCCACCATGCCGCCACGGTGCCGCGCAGTCCCTTCATCAGTCGCATGTGCAGCCATGCCGCGTAGTTCAGCCAGACGATCAGGGCCCAGGTCTCCTTCGGATCCCAGCTCCAGTAGCCGCCCCAGGCCTCGGCAGCCCAGAGCGCGCCGAGGATCGTCGCGATGGTGAAGAAGGCAAAGCCGACCGCGATCGCCTTGTACATGACGTCGTCCAGCACTTCGAGCGAGGGCAGGCGCTCGGCCAGGATGCCGCGCTGCTTGAGCAAGTAGGCCACCGAGACCATCGCCGCCAGCGCGAACGTGCCGTAGCCGATGAAGTTGGCCGGCACGTGGATCTTCATCCACCAGCTTTGCAGCGCCGGCACCAGCGGCTGGATCTCCTGCGCATTGCGGCTGACCGTGTACCACAGCAGGAAACCGACCGCGGCCGATACCACGAGCATCACGAACGGGCCGAGCGCGCGCGTGGCGTAGCGCCCTTCGTAGTAGAGGTAGAACAGCGACGTGATCAGCGTGAACAGCACGAACACTTCATAGAGGTTCGAGATGGGGATATGCCCGATGTCCGTGCCGATCAGGTACGACTCGTACCAGCGCACGAGCAGACCGGTGAAGCCCAGTACCACGGCCGCCCAGCACAGCTTGCTGCCGATGCTGTAGCCGGTGGCCGAGCGCGTCACCAGGCCCACCCAGTAGAACAGCGTGGACAGGAACACCAGCGCGCTCATCCACAGGATGGCCGACTGGCTCGACAGGAAGTACTTCAGGAAGAAAGCCTGGTCGGCCCGCACAAGCTGGCCCTGATAGAGCTGCACGGCAAACAGCGACAGGATGGCCAGCCCGGGCATCAGGGCTCGCACCGGCTTCCAGTGCCAGCCGAGCAGGGCGAACGTCGGCACCGACGCGATCAGCACGGCCTTGTCGTAGCCGTTCATCCACTGGCCATAGCGCGACAGCGCCACGCCGGCACCGATCGCAAGCAGCACCGCAAAGGCCCAGTCGAGCCACGTGAGGCGGCGCAGGAAGGAAGGTTCAAGATAGGCCTCGTCCGCGGCGCCGGAAGCGGCAGGGGTTGCCGGCCGCATGGCCGGCCGGGCGGCCTGGTTCACGTTTGAAGACATAGCGTTACCTGCGATCTGCGCACAGCCCTTGGCTGCGCAACGAAGGCCGGGCGGCGGCTGGCGAGGATCGCCACTGCCCGGCCCGACGGGTTCAATGCTGCGCCTGCGCCGAGGCGTCCTGGTCGGCCCCGGCCGCGAGGCCGATGTCGTCGCGCAAGGCGACGAATTCCTTCTCGAAGTCCAGGGTGCGGCGCTGGGTCGACATGGCCATCAGCACATGGCTGCCAGGCGCTGCCGCATCGGTTGGCACGGTTGGCGCGGCCGGTGCAGTGGCATCCGCATGATGTCCAGGATCCTTGATCCAGACCCACACTCGGCGCTCGCGGATATAGAACATCGAGAACACGCCCAGCACCAGCAGCAGACAGCCAAGATACACGATGTTCTTGCCCGGCGCACGGGTCATCTGGAACACGCTGGCCTTGATTTCCTTGAAGTCGTCGAGCTGCAGGAAAACCGGCGCGCCATAGAAGAAGCTGTCCGACAGGGCGTTGATCGACTGCTGCAGGAACGCCCCGCTCTGGGCGCTGTTGGGCACCACCGGCTGCTTGTCCTGCGCACGCGCGAGTTGCCACAGTTCCCACATCGAGCCGTTGAGAATCTTCAGCAGGACATCGGCAGCCTTTTGCTGCTCTGCCGCCGGGACCGATTTCTCGAGGAACGCGGCGATCGCCGTGAAGCCGCCCGGCGGAGAGTCCGGGCTGGGGCGGGTGACGCCGGCAAAGAGATCCAGCGCGCGCAGGGCGCTTTCCGCCAATTGGCCGCGAAGGTCGGCCTTGTCCGCGCCGGGCATCGACGCCAGCGCGAAGCGCCGCGCGGCTTCGCCACGCAGGCCGCGGTCCTGCAGCGCGGCGCGCAGGCGCATCCAGTCGGCCACGCTGCCCTGGTCGTCAGCGGGGATGCGCAGGTAACGGAACGGCTCGTTCGGCGACTCGCGCATGCCGGCGAGGAACACCGACTGGCCGTCGAGCTGCACCGGCACCATGTAGTTGTTGTACTCGCGCGCCTGGCCATTGCGGTCGCGCAGCTTGTATTGCACCGACGGGCCGACGTTGTGCAGCGTCTTTTCCTTCTGCGTGTTCGCCGCGGCGCCCAGGTGCGACTCGAGCGTCTCGTTGAACGACTTGCGCGCCACGCCGCGTGCATCGGGCTTGCCCGAGGCATCGGTGACGTTCTCGATATTCATCAGGCGGAAGTCGCTGAACTCCACCGTCAGGCCGTCCTTGTCGGCGGCCGTGCCCGTGACGCTCAGCGGCGTGTTGCCACCGACGGTACCGGCGAACGGGAACGTCCCGTGGCTGTTGCCTTGCATCGGATAGCCGACGAACTTCAACTGCGAACCGCCGTCCTCGAAGCTCGACTGGTAGATCGCCACGCCATCGACGATCAGCGGCTCGTTGACCTTCACCGTCGCATGCGTCTGCTTGCCGGTGGCGCGGTCGGTCACGATCACATCCGACGCGAACAGCTTGGGCATGCCGGTGGGATAGAAATCGACCGTGAACTTCTTGAGCGTGATGTTGAACGGCAGGTCCTGTACCAGCGCACCATCGGCGATGTTCAGGATGGCCGTGGATACGGTCGAGCCTTCGGGCACGAAGGCATTGCCCCGGAAGCCAGGGTTGGCCGCCGACAGGCGATGCTCCGGCGGAATCTCGCTGATGACTGCGTTGCCGCGGATCGGCGTCTTGCCGCCGAACCACATCTGGGCGCGGATCAGCATGTCGCCGTCGAGCAGGCCACCGATGCAGATCACCACGATCGCGGTGTGCGCCAGGATATAGCCCAGCTTGTTGGCCGCTCCGGCCTTGGCGGCCAGCAGCGTCGCGCCCTCATGCTGGACCTGTCGGGTGCGGTAGCCGCGGTTTTGCAGCAGCGCATTCACCCGGGCGACGGCTTCGGTGCGCGGACGTGCCGCCTCGAATTCGCCACGGTGGTGGAAGGCGCGCAGGCTGCGCTCGCGCACATGATCCTTCCAGGAGCGCATGTCGACGATCATCTTGGGCGCGTTGCGCACCAGGCACAGCGACGTCGACACCACCAGGAAGGCGAGGATCAGCAGGAACCACCACGATCCATAGACCTTCTGCAGCGACAATGCGTGGAAGACATCCGCCCAGAACGGCCCGAACTGGTTCACGTAGTTCGGGTACGGCTCGTTCTGCTTGAGTACGGTACCGACCACGCTGGCAATGGCGATCACCGTCAGCAGGGTGATCGCAAAGCGCATCGAGGACAACAATTCGACCGCGTCGCGCAACACGCGGTGTGGGGTCTTCAGGTGCAGGCCTGAAGTGGAAGCGGTCGACATGTGATGTGCAGCAATAAGCTTTGAAATAAAAAAGGGTGGACATGCTTTGCAAGCAGGCCACCCTCTTCGATTGTTGCCAAGGCCATCGGTTTCATCCTGCGTCGTGCCCCGCGTTAGCGAAGCAGCAGGCCAACCGTTGGTCCGGCGCGGAACGACTTAGCGAACGCCGGCGACGTAGTCCGCCACGGCCTTGATCTCGGCGTCCGACATCTTGGCGGCGATCGTCGTCATCACCGGATTGTTCTTGCGGGTGCCCTGGCGGAATGCCACGAGCTGGGCTTCGGTGTAATCGGACCACTGGCCGCCAATGCGCGGGTATTGTGCCGGAATGCCGGCGCCGGTCGGGCCATGGCAGGCGGCACAGGCCGGCACGCCCTTGGCGGCAATACCAGCGCGATAAATCTTCTGGCCGGCCTCGATGGTGTCCTTGTTCTTGGCCGTGGCCGGCTTGATCGGCTGCTTGGCGAGATAGGCGCCGATGTCCTTCATTTCCTGGTCGTTCAGCGAACCTGCCAGCGGCGACATGATCGCGTTGTTGCGCGACTTGTCCTTGAAGTTGGCGAGTTGCTTGTGGACGTATTCAGGATGCTGCGCGGCCAGCTTCGGGTTGGCGGCGGCGCCGCTGTTGCCGTTGGCGCCGTGGCAGCTCAGGCAGGCGGGAACATTGCGATCGGGCGCACCCTGCGTATAAAGCGTTTCGCCCTTTGCCGGATCCGCCTTCGCGGCGGCTTGCTCGGAGGCAAAAGCCAGACCGGTCATGGCGGTTGCAGGCAGGGCCAGCACCAGGACACCCAGAAGCTTCGCAATGCGGTTCATTCGCACACCTTGTCTGAATTGTTTTTGAATACCGTAGTGCATGCCGGCAGGCGCTTTGCGGGCGGTGAGGACGCACCCTTGCAAGGCCTGGCATCGTGGTCGTGGCAACCGGAAATCCCGGGTTGACCGGTGCGCCAGGCAGCAGACCCCGCCTTTCCTGGCGCCGCTCGCGATGAAACGGCAAACACGGCTCCCGTCCGGATGGATCGGGTCACCGGCAACGCGGCCATGGATGCCCTTCGTCACCCGTTCAGGAGACCGTAAACCGGCGTATTGTACAATAAATAATGTGCCGGATTGATGCCATGGCCGCCCTGTGCCTGTGCAAGATCAACCTCCGGTGGCCTGGCCGATTCCGTGCCGCCAGCCTTACCACCTCGGCGTGACCGTCGTTGCACTCCCGCGTGATTCGCGCCGGCCGCAACTACCCGCCCCACCCGCTTCGACGCATGTCCCTCCTTCACCAGGCCCGTTTCTTCACGACCGTCAACCACCTGCGCGACCTGCCCGCCACCGCGGTGCCGGAGGTCGCGTTCGCCGGACGCTCCAACGCCGGCAAGTCGACGGCCATCAATATCCTGTGCAACCAGAAGCGCCTGGCCTTTTCGTCGCGCACACCGGGCCGCACGCAGCATATCAACTACTTCACGGTGGCCCCGGTCAAGGCGCCGGATCCGCTGGCCTTCCTGGTCGACCTGCCGGGTTATGGCTACGCAGAAGTCTCGGGCTCGGCCAAGTACCACTGGCAAGGACTGCTCAGCGACTACGTGCAGAGCCGCACCCAGTTGTCCGGCCTGATCCTGATGATGGATGCGCGCCGCCCCTTCACCGATCTCGATTGCCAGATGGTCGAGTGGTTCCTGCCCACCGGAAAGCCGATTCACGTGCTGCTGACCAAGGCCGACAAGCTGACCAACAGCGAAAACGCCAATGCCCTGCGCGAGACACGGCAGATCCTGGCCGGGTACACGGAGCAATTGAGCACGCCGGTGCCGCTCACCGCGCAGCTGTTCTCCAGCCTGAAGCGCCGCGGCATCGAAGAAGCGCAGCGCGTCATCGCAGGCTGGCTGTCGCTGCCCGAAGCGCAACCCCCGACGCCGGCTCAGCCTTCTGCGGGGCCGGGCGCCTCCGAGTAGCCCAAGCGTTTCGCGCGGACAAAAAAAAGCCCCGTTGCAAGCAACGGGGACGAACTTTCCCGCCGGTCAGGGCGGGTACCCGCTCAGGGAGGAGTAGCGGGGGACACCGCGCCGCGCGAGGCGCAACGCAAGGTGTCCGCGAGTATGATAGCGGGCACACTCAAAAGTTTAGTTTTTCTGCATTCCGCGCTCCGTCGCGTCCGCCGCCAGCCGGCGACGAGCCGCTTTGCGCATAATTCCTCCCTGAACTCCCCCTTCAAGCTGCCATGTCTGCCTTTCCAGAGTACCGTCCCCGCCGCATGCGTCGCGATGACTTCTCGCGGCGCCTGATGCGCGAGCACCGCCTGTCGCCGGACAACCTGATCTACCCAGTCTTCATCCTGGACGGGCAGAACCAGCGCCAGTCCGTGGCGTCCATGCCGGGCGTGGAGCGTGTTTCCATCGATCTGCTGCTGCCGGTGGCGGAAGACTGCGTAAAGCTGGGCATTCCGGTCATCGCGCTGTTCCCGGTCATCGATCCCTCGCTGAAGACTCCCGACGGCATTGAAGCGACTAACGCCGAAGGGCTCGTTCCGCGCGCGGTACGCGCCCTGAAGGACCGCTTCCCCGAACTTGGCGTGCTCACCGACGTGGCGCTCGATCCGTACACTAGCCACGGCCAGGACGGCGTGCTTGACGAGAACGGCTACGTGATCAACGAGCAGACCGTCGAGATCCTGGTCCGCCAGGCGCTGGTCCAGGCCGAAGCCGGCGTGGATATCGTCGCCCCGTCCGACATGATGGACGGCCGCATCGGCGCCGTGCGCCTGGCACTGGAAGACGCGGGCCACATCCACACGCGCATCATGGCCTACTCGGCCAAGTACGCGTCGGCGTTCTACGGCCCGTTCCGCGACGCCGTGGGCTCGGCCGCCAACCTGGGCAAGGGCAACAAGATGACCTACCAGATGGACCCGGCCAACACCGACGAGGCCCTGCGCGAAGTCGCCCAGGACATCATGGAAGGCGCCGACATGGTGATGGTCAAGCCCGGCATGCCCTATCTGGATATCGTGCGCCGGGTGAAAGACGAGTTCCGCTTCCCGACCTACGTCTACCAGGTCAGCGGCGAGTACGCGATGCTCAAGGCCGCCGCGCAGAACGGCTGGCTGGACCACGACAAGGTCATGATGGAATCGCTGCTGGCCTTCCGCCGCGCCGGCGCCGACGGCATCCTGACCTATTTCGCGCGCGATGCCGCGCGCCTGCTTGCCGGCTGAGGCCACGCCGCCCGCATGGAGCTGCTAGGCTTCTCGGCCAGCCAGGTTCACCCGCTCGCCTCGCTGGCCGAGGCGGGCACGTTCCTCGCCGGTAGCGCGTCGGCCCGCTTCGTCTGGGCCGATTTCCCGATCGAAGAGGTCGCGGCGGCCCCGGAAAGCTGGCGCGACAGCGTGCGGCAGCTCACCGGCGCGCCCATCCTGGACCTGCATCTGGTGGACGCCACCAACACCGCGCACCCGTCGTACTTCGACACGACGCATGCGTACGACATGGTGATCTTCCGCAAGCTGACTTTCGAGACCAGCCGCGCCATTGCCGAGGCGGAAGGCTCGGCACCGACTCCCGCCGGGGCTGCGCCAAAGCCGCGCCGCCATCCGCCCGGCTTCCTGCCGGCACTGGCCCGGATCGACACGCAGCCGGTCACGTTCTTCGTGTTCGACAATGTGCTGGTCACCGTCCGGCCCGGTCCGTCGCGCACGATCGACCAGGTACGCCAGCGCTTGCTGGAGCTTTGCCAGGCGCCAAGGCCACAAGCCGCGCCAAGGGCAAACGGACAGGCGCCGCTATTGCATGGCGTGCGCCCGCCAAGCCGGCCCGAAGACCTGATGCTTCGCCTGCTCAACGCCATGGTCGACCGTTACCTGGAGTTGCGCGCGCCGCTCACTCGGCAACTGGACCGCTGGCAGCGCGCGCTGCTCAACTCGCGCCGCAGTTTTTCAAGCTGGGAAGGGTTGCTCGATGCCCGCATCCAGCTGCGCAGGCTGGAGCACCTCAGCGAAGAGCAGCGCGATGCCCTGCAGGAATTCCGCGACAGCGTGCTGGACAACCGCTACAGCGGCGATCCGATCGATCCCGCCGACAAGGCGCCAGGCCGCGACGAGATGCTGCTGGTACGCATCAACGACCTGATGGAGCACATCCAGCGCGTGCTGGCGCACGCGCGGCGGCTGGAGGATTCGATCGAGTCCGCGGTCCAGATCCATTTCTCGGCGGTGGCCCACCGGACCAACCGCACCATGCGCACGCTGACGCTGATTACGGCGCTGTTCATGCCCCTGACGCTTATCACCGGCATCTTCGGCATGAACTTCGAACGCATGCCGTGGCTGCGCGAGCCCGACGGCTTCTGGTGGTCGCTTGGGTTGATGGGCGCGGTCGTGGTGGTACTGGGCGCCGTGTGGGCGCTCGGACGGCAGTTGGAGCGCTAGTGCTCAGGTGCTGGGGCGCGTGCCAAGCGCGCGCTCCAGGCTTTCGAGGAAACGGCCGGCGGACTGGTAGCCGATCACGCGCACCGGTCGTTCACGGCCGTCGGCACCGAACAGGATGATGCCAGGCGGCCCGAACAGGCCGAAGCGCTTGAGCAGAGCCTTGTCGTCGGCGTTGTTGGCCGTGACATCGGCCTGCAGCAGCACGATCTCCGACATGCGCGAACGCACCCGGGTATCGGTGAACGTCATGCGCTCCATCTCCTTGCAGCTCACACACCAGTCCGCGTAGAAATCGAGCAGCACCGGCTTGCCGGCAGCCGCCGCCTGCGCCACGCGCGCATCGAGTTCCGCCACGCTTCGGACGCGCTCGAAACGCACCGCCTGAGTACCAGCCGTCGCTTCGGCCGCGGCGCCGGTCACGCGCGCCAGGTTCAGATGCGCCAGCGGCTGCAGCGGATCGCGTCCGCCAGAGGCCAGTCCCAGTAGCAAGATGGCGCCAGCGAGCGCCGCCAACACGCCAAGCCCCTTTCCGAGCCGTGCGACGCCGCGCGCTTCGGCACCCAGTGCATCAAACGCGCCAAGGAATACCGCCGCCACGAGCAACAGCGCCGCCCACAACGCCATGATCAGCCATGCTGGCAGCACGGGCGTCACCATCCAGATCGCCACACCCAGCAGCAGGAATCCGAAGAAGCGCTTGGTGGCTTCCATCCAGCGCCCCGCGCGCGGCAGCAGGTTGCCCGCGCCGACCCCGACCAGTACCAGCGGAACCCCCATGCCCAGCGCCATGGCCAGCAGCGCGCTGCCGCCGGTCAGCGCGTCGCGCGTCTGGGCGATATAGGCCAGCGCACCAGCCAGTGGCGCCGTCACGCAAGGGCCCACGATCAGCGCGGAGATCGCGCCCATGGCCGCGGCTCCGACCACCTGGCCGCCGCGCCGGCGATTCGACGTAGCCGTCAGGCGGTTCTGCCACCGCTGCGGCAGCTGGAGTTCGTAGAGGCCAAACATCGACAGCGAGAGTGCCACCATCAGCCCGGCAAACGCGACAAGCACCGCGGGCGTCTGCAGGGCGGCGGCCAGGCCTTCGCCCAGCAGGCCAGCGGCCACGCCGATCGCCGTGTAGACCACGGCCATGCCGAGGACATAAGCCAGCGATACCACCAGTGCCCGGCTGCGCGTGGCGTGCTCGCCGACAACGATGGACGACAGGATCGGTACCATCGGCAGGACGCAGGGCGTGAAGGTCAGTAGCAGGCCCAGGCCGAAGAAGAGCGCTGCGACGATGCCGAGGTTGCGGCTGGCAAGCACGCCGGCAATGCGGTCGCTCTCGTCAAGGCGTGCGGCGGGCGCGGCACCGGCGGTACCCGGACCAACCGACGACGGCGGGGTCGTCGCTTCGCTGCGCGGGCTGCCGCCGAACAGGCTGCCCAGCGACACGGCGCCCACTTTGTAGACGCTCTCCATCGGCGGATAGCACAGCCCCTTGTCGGCGCAGCCCTGAGACGTCACGACCAGCGACCACTTGCCATCGGCGGGCGCAGACTGCACCGGCACGCGGATGACGACAGTGTCGCGATAGGTTTCCATCTCCTTGCCGAAGGTCTCATCGAACTTGACCTTGCCGGGTGGAAATTCGGGCTGGCCCAGGCGTACGGCTTCGGGCTGGACGGCAAAGGCGAAGCGCTCGCGGTACAGGTAGTAACCGCTGGCCACGTCGAAGCGGACTTCGATGGTCCGTGCGTCCACTTGCCGGGCGGCGAAGCGGAAGGCCTGCTCGGGCGGCAGGAAATCCTCTTCCGTGGCCGCGTTGGCACCGGCAGCCAGGCACAGCCAGGCCACCATCATCGCCAGCACTGCGGCAATATGCCGCGCCCAGCTCAACCGGTTTGATCGCTCGGAGAGAGCAAAACCCATATTCATAGACCGTCCCGAATCCTTTCAGTCGCTTCCGTAACGCGGGGCGCTGCTTTCATTCCGCACCATCCACGGCGCTGGCGACTTCGTCACGCACCCACGCCAGATAAGGGCCGAAACCCTGGCTGATGGGCCACGCAATGATCTCGGGCACATCATAGGGATGGTTCGCCCGGATGACCGCCTCAAGCGCCGCATAGCGCGCCCGCGTCGTCTTGGCCAGCAGCGGCCATTCCGTCGTCTGCTCCAGCTTGCCCTGCCACCAGTACTCGGATTGCACCGGCGCAAGACGGTTCACGCACGCGCACGCACGCGCCTCGAGCAAGGCCCGTGAAAGCCGCGTCGCGGTGTCCGCATCGGGCAGGTTGGTCAGCACGGCGATGACCGCCGCATCGTCGCTCTCGGCGGCGTGTTGTGAACTGGCACTGGCTTGCATGCGGCCCCTCCGAATCCTGGCGCACAAAACAAAAGAGCCAGGCAAATTGCCTGGCTCGATTGTAAGCGGTGTGTCCGAACCCGTCGGAAGACGGGCTGGAACTCAACCTTACTCAGCGGCTTCTTCGGCCGGAGCTTCGGTGATTTCCGGACGATCCACCAGTTCGACCAGCGCCATCGGCGCGTTGTCGCCCTGACGGAAGCCGAACTTCAGGATACGCGTGTAGCCGCCCGGACGAGCGTTGTAGCGCGGGCCCAGTTCGTTGAACAGCTTCGTGACCATGTCGCGGTCGCGCAGACGGGCGAAAGCCAGACGGCGATTGGCAACGGTGTCCTTCTTGGCCAGCGTGATGAGCGGCTCGACAACCTTGCGCAGTTCCTTGGCCTTGGGCAGGGTGGTCTTGATCAGCTCGTGCTGGAACAGCGAGTTGGACATGTTGCGCAGCATCGCGAGACGGTGCGACGAGGTGCGGTTCAGTTTCCGCAAACCATGACGGTGACGCATGATGATTCCTTTCAGATGAAGTGTTTGACCAGCTCTTCTATCGCCCCCTGGCGCAAACCTCGGGACGCGGGCCGGTAGTCATACATGCCCCGGCCGAAACCGGAGCGGTTACCGCTACGCGAGGCCAGGGCCTCGCGCCGCAATTACTTGTCCAGCCCTGCAGGCGGCCAGTTCTCGAGCTTCATGCCCAGAGTCAGGCCACGCGAGGCGAGGACTTCCTTGATCTCGTTGAGCGACTTGCGACCCAGGTTCGGGGTCTTGAGCAGCTCGTTTTCGGTACGCTGGATCAGGTCGCCGATGTAGTAGATGTTTTCGGCCTTCAGGCAGTTGGCCGAACGCACCGTCAGCTCCAGGTCGTCGACCGGGCGCAGCAGGATCGGATCGATCTGCGGTGCGCGGCTCGAAGCGGCCTCGGCGGCGGACTCGGTGCCTTCCAGCGCGGCGAACACCGACAGCTGGTCAACCAGGATACGGGCCGACTGGCGAATCGCTTCCTCGGGCGAGATCACGCCGTCGGTTTCGATGTTCATCACCAGCTTGTCCAGGTCGGTACGCTGCTCCACGCGAGCGGACTCGACGGCGTACGACACGCGGCGCACCGGCGAGAACGAGGCGTCCAGCACGATACGGCCGATCACCTTGCTCGACTCGTCGCCGAACTTGCGCACGTTGCCCGGCACGTAGCCGCGGCCTTGCTCGACCTTGATCTGCATGTCCAGCTTGCCGCCGGCAGACAGGTGGGCGATGACGTGGTTCGGGTTGATGATCTCGACATCGTGCGGCAGCTCGATATCGGCCGCCGTTACGATGCCTTCACCGTCCTTGCGCAGCGAAACCGTGACTTCATCGCGGTTGTGCAGCTTGAACACGACACCCTTCAGGTTGAGCAGCAGGTTGACGACGTCTTCCTGCACACCATCGATGGTGGAATATTCATGGACCACCCCAGCGATCGTCACTTCGGTCGGGGCATAGCCGACCATCGATGACAGCAGCACGCGACGCAGGGCGTTACCGAGCGTATGGCCGTAGCCGCGCTCGAACGGCTCCATCACGACTTTGGCGTGATGATCGCCCAACGGCTCGACGGCGATGATTTTTGGCTTGAGGAGTGCTGTTTGCATTAGGTTGTCCTTTTCAATACCCTCGGCTCGTTACACCGATAAGGCTGACGTTTGGAACCTGAAAGACCCATCGCGCGATGGGCAATAAGCCCGACCGCGCGTATAGCGCGGCGGGCTGTAAGAGAGGCCTTGCGGGAATCGCAAGCTCGAACCGTTCTGTTCGGCGGTCCGGCGGATTAACGCGAGTACAGTTCGACGATCAGGCTTTCGTTGATGTCGCCGGCGATGTCGGCGCGATCCGGAGCCTGCTTGAAGGTACCTTCGAACTTCTTGGCGTCCACGGCAACCCAGGTCGGGAAGCCCGACTGCTCGGCCAGCGACAGCGCTTCAGCGATACGCACTTGCTTCTTCGACTGCTCGCGGATGGAGATCACGTCGCCCGACTTGACCTGGGCCGACGGCACGTTCAGGGCCTGGCCGTTCACCAGGATCGCCTTGTGCGACACCAGCTGACGCGCTTCAGCGCGGGTCGAGCCGAAGCCCATGCGGTACACCACGTTGTCCAGACGCGATTCCAGCAGTTGCAGCAGCTTTTCGCCGGTGTTGCCCTTGCGGCGGTCGGCTTCAGCGAAGTAGCGGCGGAACTGGCGCTCGAGCACACCGTAGATGCGCTTGACCTTCTGCTTTTCGCGCAGCTGGTTGCCGTAGTCGGAGGTGCGGGCACCCGAGGTGCGGCCATGCTGGCCCGGCTTGCTGTCCAGCTTGCACTTGTCGGCCAGCGAACGGCGCGAGCTCTTCAGGAACAGGTCGGTGCCTTCACGGCGGGAAAGTTTGGCCTTCGGGCCGGTATAACGTGCCACGTTGTCTTCCTTTGTTCGATCACGGCGCCTGTCTTGACGCGCCGCGAGTCCGCCAACGCTGTGCTACCGGGAATCCCGGAGACCGTGACGGACGGTGGGCTTATGACGCGCGCCCCGTTGCCGGGTACGACGCAAAAAGCATTTTCCAATGCGCAGGCATTCTGAATGCGCTGAATGCAACATTCTAGCCGCGCAAAACGAAAACCTGCCGCATCAGATGCAGCAGGTCAACGCGCGATACTACCATATCCGAAACCGGAAGGTAAACCCGCCGGCCCGGACACGCCAACGCTTAGATGCGGCGGCGCTTCGGCGGACGGCAGCCGTTGTGCGGAATCGGCGTGACGTCTTCGATGATAGCGATCTTGATGCCCAGCGCGTTCAGCGCGCGGACAGCCGATTCACGACCCGGGCCGGGGCCCTTGATGCGCACTTCCAGGTTCTTGATACCCTGGTCTTGCGCCACGCGGCCGGCGTTTTCGGCAGCGACCTGGGCAGCGAACGGGGTCGACTTGCGCGAACCCTTGAAGCCCTGGCCACCGGCGGTCGCCCACGACAGGGCGTTGCCCTGGCGGTCGGTGATCGTGATGATGGTGTTGTTGAACGAAGCGTGGACGTGCGCAATGCCGTCGGCAACGTTCTTCTTGACCTTTTTACGCGCGCGAGCGGCGTTATTCGGACCTTTTGCCATTAGTTTCTTCCTCTGCCTTCGGCTTTACTTCTTCAGAGCCACGCCGGCCTTGCGCGGACCCTTGCGGGTACGTGCGTTGGTACGGGTACGCTGACCGCGCATGGGCAGGCCCTTGCGGTGACGCATGCCACGATAGCAACCAAGGTCCATGAGACGCTTGATGTTCATCGTGGTTTCACGACGCAGGTCACCCTCGACCGTGACCTTGCCCACTTCGTCACGAAGCTTTTCCAGGTCGGCGTCGGTCAGATCCTTGACCTTCTTGTCAAACGGTACACCGGTGGCCTCGCAAATCTTGCGAGCGCGCGAGCGGCCGACACCATAAATAGCCGTCAGGCCGATTTCGGTGTGCTTGTGGTTCGGGATGTTAACCCCTGCGATACGTGCCATTCGTCAATCCTCTTTCCGATTAGCCTTGGCGTTGCTTGTGGCGGGGATCCGACGAGCAGATCACGCGCACGACACCGTTGCGCTTGATGATTTTGCAGTTGCGGCAAATGCGCTTAACAGAAGCCAGCACTTTCATAATATTTCCTCTTCCTTCAATTCCTGTTCGCTCACTTCGTCCGGAAGACGATCCGTGCGCGCCATACCTTGTCTGTCCCGATCTGAATCAGCGCAGGGTCAGGTTGCCCTTAAAGTTCGCTTTCTTCAGCAACGATTCATACTGCTGCGACATGACGTAGGACTGAACCTGGGCCATGAAGTCCATCGTGACGACCACGATGATCAGCAGCGAAGTCCCGCCAAAATAGAACGGAACGTTCCAGCGCAGCACCAGGAATTCCGGCAACAGGCAGACCAGTGTGATGTAGATCGCACCAGCCAGCGTCAGACGCACCAGAATCTTGTCGATGTAGCGCGTCGTCTGCTCGCCCGGACGAATGCCCGGAATGAAGGCACCGCTTTTCTTCAGGTTGTCCGCCACTTCACGACTGTTGTACACCAGAGCCGTATAGAAGAAGCAGAAAAATATAATCGCAGCAGCGTACAGCAGGATGTAGACCGGCTGGCCCGGCGACAGCGTGGCAGCCAGGTCCTTGATGAACCTGCCAACCGCACCGGTCGACTGGGACGTGAACCAGCCCGCAATCGTCGCCGGGAACAGAATGATCGACGATGCGAAGATCGGCGGAATCACCCCTGCCATGTTCAGCTTCAGCGGCAGGTGCGACGACTGACCGCCGTACACCTTGTTGCCGACCTGACGCTTGGCATAGTTCACCAGGATCTTGCGCTGGCCACGCTCGACAAACACCACGGCGAAGGTCACAGCGATCACGATCGCCACGATGAAGATCGCCGCGATGATGCTCATGGAACCTGTGCGGACCAGTTCAAACAGCCCGCCGATCGCATTGGGCAAGCCCGCCGCGATACCGCCGAAAATGATGATCGAGATGCCGTTGCCCAGACCACGTTCAGTGATCTGCTCGCCCAGCCACATCAGGAACATCGTGCCGGTCACCAGCGTGATCACCGCCGTAGCCCGGAACATCAGGCCCGGATCGATCACCAACCCTGGCTGCGACTCCAGTGCGACCGCAATCGACAGCGCCTGGAACGTGGCCAGAACCACAGTGCCGTAACGCGTGTATTGCGTGATCTTGCGCTGCCCTGCCTGCCCTTCCTTCTTCAACGACTCCAGCTGCGGCAGCACGATCGTCAGCAATTGCATGATGATCGACGCCGAGATGTACGGCATGATGCCGAGCGCGAAGACGGTAAAGCGCGACAGCGCCCCGCCCGAGAACAGGTTGAACATCCCGAGGATGCCACCCGACTGACTCTGGAAAAGCCTCGCGAGCTGATCCGGATCGATTCCCGGCACCGGAATATGTGCACCGATGCGGTAAACGATCAGGGCCATCACCAGGAACATCAGCCGGCGCTTGAGGTCGCCGTACTTCGCCGTGTTCCGGGCTTGCGCGCTTGCATTGGGTTTCGCCGTGGCCAAACGATGCTCCGACTATGACTGCCTATGCTGCGATAAATGCCTGTCAGGCTGCGATCTGGCCGCCGGCGGCTTCGATCGCTGCCTTGGCGCCAGCGGTGGCGCCCAGACCCTTGATCGACACCTTGCGGGTCAGTTCACCGGCCTTGATGACCTTGGCGCTCTTGACCAGCTCGCCTACCAGGCCAGCTTGCTTCAGGACCAGCAGGTCGACTTCGGTCGCTTCCAGGCGCTCGATGTCACGCAGCGAGACTTCGGCCGTGAAGGCCTTGGTCAGCGACGTGAAGCCGCGCTTCGGCAGACGACGATACAGCGGCATTTGACCGCCTTCGAAGCCCACCTTGTGGAAGCCGCCCGAACGCGACTTCTGACCCTTGTGACCGCGACCGGCAGTCTTGCCCAGGCCGGAGCCGATACCGCGGCCGACGCGACGCTTGGCGTGCTTCGAACCGGCGGCCGGTTTCAGGTTGTTCAGTTGCATCTTGCTCTCCGAAGTCCCGGTATCAGGCCAGAACCTTGACCAGGTACGAGACCTTGTTGATCATGCCGCGCACGGCGGGCGTGTCCTGCAGCTCCGACACCGAGTTGATGCGGCGCAGGCCCAGACCACGCACGGTGGCGCGATGATCCTCGCGCGTGCCGATGAGGCTGCGCACGAGTTGCACTTTTACGGTTTTCTGCGACATTGCGTTCACCTTAACCCAGGATGTCTTCGACCGACTTGCCACGCTTGGCGGCGATTTCGCCCGGCGTGCTCATCTTCTGAAGGCCGTCCAGCGTGGCGCGAACCATGTTGTACGGGTTGGTGGAGCCGTGCGACTTGGTCACCACGTTGGTGACGCCCATCACTTCGAAGATCGCGCGCATCGGGCCACCGGCGATCACGCCGGTACCTTCCTTCGCGGGCATCATCAGCACCTTGGCGGCGCCATGCTTGCCAACGACTTCGTGTTGCAGCGTGCCGTTCTTCAGCGAGACCTTGACCATCTTGCGACGGGCTTCGTCCATTGCCTTCTGAACTGCCACCGGCACTTCCTTGGCCTTGCCCTTGCCCATGCCGATGCGGCCATCGCCGTCACCAACCACGGTCAGCGCTGCGAAACCGAGAATCCGGCCACCCTTCACCACCTTGGTGACACGGTTGACCGAGATCATCTTCTCGCGGAGGCCGTCGTCGCGTTCGTCCTGTTGGACTTTTGCTTGCATCTTTGCCATGACGTATCTCTCTTTATGCGCTTAGAACTTCAGGCCGGCTTCGCGGGCGGCGTCTGCCAGGGCCTTCACGCGGCCATGGAAACGGAAGCCGGCGCGATCGAACGCGACGGTTTCCACGCCGGCAGCCTTCGCCTTCTCGGCGATGCGCTTGCCCACTGCGGTAGCGGCAGCGGCGGTAGCGCCCTTGCCATCCAGTTCCTTGCGCACTTCCACCTCTGCGGTCGAAGCCGAAGCCAGCACCTTGGTGCCGCACTCCGAGAAGACCTGGGCGTAAATATGCGAATTCGTACGGAACACGGTCAGACGATTGACTTTCATCTCCGCGATCTTGGCGCGGGTCTGACGTGCACGGCGCAAACGAGCGTCTTTCTTGTT
This sequence comes from Cupriavidus sp. 21MJTG02-4, assembly GCF_057798975.1. Taxonomy (NCBI): domain Bacteria; kingdom Pseudomonadati; phylum Pseudomonadota; class Betaproteobacteria; order Burkholderiales; family Burkholderiaceae; genus Cupriavidus; species Cupriavidus sp. 21MJTG02-4. The sequence goes on from NZ_JBYOJP010000014.1 coordinate 183,261, forward strand.
CATCATTGCACCCCTTACTTCTTCTTGGTTTCCTTCAGGATGACGCGCTCGTCGCTGTAGCGAACACCCTTGCCCTTGTAGGGCTCAGGCGGACGGTACGCGCGAACTTCCGCGGCAACCTGACCGACTTTCTGCTTGTCCGCACCCTTGATGATGATCTCGGTCTGCGTCGGCGTCGTAGCCGTTACGCCTTCCGGCATCTCATGGATCACGTCGTGCGAGAAACCAAGCTGGAGCTTCAGCGCAGCGCCTTGCAGCTGGGCACGGTAGCCCACGCCAACGAGGTTCAGCTTGCGCTCGAAACCGGTGGTCACACCCTTGACCATGTTTGCCGCCAGGGCGCGCATGGTGCCTTGCAGGGCGTTTGCTTCACGCGACTCGTCAGCCGGTGCGAAGGTCAGCGTGTCGTTCTCGACATTGACCTTGACCAGGCTGTGAATCGGTTGCGACAGCGTACCCAGCGGACCCTTCACGGAGAGCACGCCAGCTGCCACATTCACTTCCGCGCCTTTGGGCAGCGCGATGGGAGCCTTACCTACACGGGACATGTTCTCTCCTTAAGCGACGTAGCAGAGAACTTCGCCACCCACGCCAGTGGCGCGAGCCTTGCGGTCGGTCATCAGACCCTGCGGGGTCGAGATGATCGCCACACCGAGGCCGTTCATCACTTGCGGGATGTCGCTGCGGCCCTTGTACACGCGCAGGCCGGGCTTCGAGACGCGTTCGATGCGCTCGATCACCGGACGGCCGGCGTAGTACTTGAGGCCGATGCTCAGTTGTGCCTTGCCGCCATCTTCCTGGACGGCGTAGTCGTCGATGTAGCCTTCGTCCTTCAGGACCTTGGCGATTGCCACTTTCAGCTTCGACGACGGCATGACAACCGACGCTTTCTGCACGCCCTGGGCGTTGCGGATGCGCGTCAGCATATCGGCGATAGGATCGCTCATGCTCATACTGTTTCTCCTGTAGCCTGTGCGTAATTACCAGCTGGCTTTCGTCAGACCCGGGATTTCGCCCTTGAAGGCGATTTCGCGGATCTTGTTACGCGCCAGGCCAAACTTGCGGAAGGTACCGCGGGGACGACCGGTGATCGCGCAGCGGTTACGCTGGCGGGTCGGGTTCGCGTTGCGCGGGAGCTGTTGCAGCTCCAGGCGCGCCATATAACGCTCTTCTTCCGACTTTTCTTGGTCGTCAATAATGGCCTTGAGGTTGGCGCGCTTGGCGGCATACTTCGCCACCAGCTTGGCGCGCTTCTTCTCACGTTCAATCAGAGCCAGTTTAGCCACGGTTACCCCTTAATTGCGGAACGGGAACTTGAACGCACCGAGGAGTGCCTTGGCTTCCTCGTCGTTCTTTGCCGTCGTCGTGATGCTGATGTTCAGACCACGCAGTGCGTCGATCTTGTCGTACTCGATTTCGGGGAAAATGATCTGCTCTTTCACACCGATGTTGTAGTTGCCACGACCGTCGAACGAACGGCCCGACACACCACGGAAGTCACGCACGCGCGGCAGGGCCACGGTGACGAAACGATCGAGGAATTCGAACATGCGCTCGCCACGCAGGGTCACCATCGCACCGATGGGGTAGCCCTGGCGGATCTTGAAGCCGGCGATGGCCTTCTTGGCCTTCGTCACCACGGGCTTCTGACCAGCGATCTTGGTCAGGTCGCCAACGGCGTTTTCAATGATCTTCTTGTCATTGATGGCTTCGCCAAGACCCATGTTCAGGGTGATCTTGGTGATGCGCGGCACTTCCATGACCGACTTGTAACCGAACTGCTCGATCAGCTTCGGCACAACCTTATCTTTGTAGAACTCTTGCAGACGTGCTGCCATGCTCAACTCCTAAACGTGCCCAGAATCAAGCTGCCACGACGGCGCCGGTGGTCTTCAGCACGCGCACGCGCTTGCCGTCTTCCACCTTGATGCCGACGCGCGACGGCTTGCCATTGGCATCCACGAGCGCAACGTTGGAAATATGCAGCGGCATGACCTTGTCGACCACGCCACCGGTGGTGCCCAGCATCGGGTTCGGGCGGGCGTGCTTCTTCGCAACGTTCACGCCTTCCACTGCAACCTTGTCGCCGAGCACGGCTTGCACGGTACCGCGCTTGCCCTTGTCTTTGCCGGTCAGGACGATGACTTCGTCGCCCTTGCGAATCTTGTTCATGTCGGCTCCTTACAGCACTTCCGGAGCGAGCGACACGATCTTCATGAAGCGCTCGGTACGGAGTTCACGAGTCACCGGCCCGAAGATACGGGTGCCGATCGGCTCGAGCTTGTTGTTCAGCAGGACGGCGGCATTGCTGTCGAACTTGACGAGCGAACCGTCTGCACGGCGGACGCCCTTGGCAGTACGCACGACAACGGCGTTGTAGATGTCGCCCTTCTTCACGCGACCGCGAGGCGCTGCGTCCTTGACGGTCACCTTGATGATGTCGCCCACGCTCGCGTAGCGGCGCTTGGACCCACCCAGCACTTTGATGCACAGCACTTCGCGCGCACCAGTGTTATCGGCCACTTCGAGCCGGCTTTCTGTCTGAATCATGGTGTTTGTCTTCCCAACTTAATCCGCCAGGTGCAAAAGCGCCTGCCGGTCAGTCTTGGTCCCGTAGGCTCCGGCTTTGCGCCAGCTCCGTATGGGTTGATCAACTTTGAGTCGGTAGGAACCTGGCACTCCCGACTGACGTCGGGCCACCTGGCCCTGGCTCGCTCAACAGGTCCGCCCGGGTGGTACAACTAAGGCGAACGCAATAAAGCGGAAGTCCAGGATTATAGCTACATAATCCTGGACTTGCAAGTCAAGCTAAGAACGTGTGGTTCTTAGATGACGCGTGCAGCCTCTACCAGCCGGGAAACCACCCAGGACTTGGTCCGCGACAGCGGACGGCCTTCCTGGATTTCGACCTTGTCGCCTTCCTTGTACTGGTTGGCTTCGTCGTGTGCGTGGTACTTCTTGGAACGCAGCACGTACTTGCCGTACAGGGGGTGCTTGACGCGGTTTTCAACCAAGACCGTGACGGTCTTGTCCATCTTGTCGCTTACCACACGACCGACGAGGGTGCGGCGAAGCGACGTTTCCGTTTTTGCAGCTTCAGTCATTTCGCGTTCGCCTTTTCAGTCAGCACGGTTTGCACTCGCGCGATGTCCTTGCGAACCTTCTTCAGCTGGCTGGAATTCTGCAGCTGTTGGGTTGCCTTTTGCATGCGCAGGCTAAATTGGGCCTTCAGCAGCTCGGAGAGCTCCTGGTTCAGGCCTGCGGCGTCCTTGCCGCGAAGTTCGGATGCTTTCATCCCTGCTCTCCTTACGTCCCGACCTGGCGCACCACGAAATTGGTGGCGATCGGCAGCTTGGCAGCGGCGAGGCGGAACGCCTCACGTGCCAGATCTTCGCTCACACCATCCATCTCGTAGAGCATCTTGCCCGGCTGGATTTCAGCCACGTAGTACTCCGGATTGCCCTTGCCGTTACCCATACGGACTTCGGCGGGCTTCTTCGAGATCGGCTTGTCCGGGAAGATACGGATCCAGATGCGGCCGCCACGCTTGATGTGACGGGTCATCGCACGACGTGCCGACTCGATCTGACGAGCGGTCAGGCGGCCACGGCCCATGGCCTTCAGGCCGAATTCGCCGAAAGACACGGCGTTGCCACGGGTAGCCTTACCCGTGTTGCGGCCTTTCTGCTCCTTGCGGTACTTTCTGCGCTTAGGTTGCAGCATCGTTATTCTCCACTCTTCGCATCTGCGCCAGGCGCAGCGCGGCGACCGGCACCGGCGCCACCGCGACGGTTGCCACCCGGGCGGCCTTCGCCTTCACGGCGGCGGCCTTCCGGACGACCCGGACGACGACGACGGTCGTCTTGCGGCTCTTCCACCACCGGCGCGTCATTGCGGCCGAGGTGATCACCCTTGTAGACCCACACCTTGACACCGATGATGCCGTAGGTGGTTTCTGCTTCGGAGAAGCCGTAGTCGATGTCGGCGCGCAGGGTGTGCAGGGGCACACGGCCTTCGCGGTACCACTCGGTACGTGCGATTTCGATACCGTTCAGACGGCCGGCGCTCATGATCTTGATGCCCTGGGCGCCCAGACGCATGGCGTTCTGCATGGCGCGCTTCATGGCGCGGCGGAACATGATGCGGCGTTCGAGCTGCTGGGTGATCGAGTCAGCGATCAGCTGAGCATCGGTTTCCGGCTTGCGGATTTCCTCGATGTTCACGTGCACGGGCACGCCCATGCGACGCTGCAGTTCAGCCTTCAGCAGTTCGATGTCCTCGCCCTTCTTGCCGATCACCACGCCCGGACGCGAGCTGTAAATGGTGATGCGTGCATTGCGGGCCGGACGCTCGATGACCACGCGGCCAACCGATGCGTTCTTCAGCTTCTTCTTCAGGAAGTCCCGAACTTCGATGTCTTCCTTCAGCATGCCGGCGAACTTCGTGTTGTTGGCGTACCAACGCGAAGCCCAGTTACGGCTGACGGCCAGACGGAAGCCAGTCGGATGAATCTTCTGTCCCATCGTGACTCCTTAGTTGCCGAGCGTCACAGTGATGTGACAAGTTTGTTTCTCGATGCGGTTGCCGCGGCCCTTAGCCCGTGCCGTGAAGCGCTTGAGCGAGGTTGCCTTGTCGACGTAGATCGATTTGACCTTGAGTTCGTCGATGTCGGCGCCTTCGTTGTGCTCGGCGTTGGCGATGGCCGATTCGACCACCTTCTTCACGATCCCGGCAGCCTTTTTCGGGCTGAAGGCCAGGACGTTGAGCGCGCGCTCGATCGGCAGACCACGGATCTGGTCAGCGACCAGGCGCGTCTTCTGGGCGGAGATGCGGGCACCGCGATGAATCGCTTTCACTTCCATGATGGCACCTTACCTCTTCGCTTTCTTGTCAGCCGCGTGGCCCTTGAACGTGCGGGTGAGCGCAAATTCGCCGAGCTTGTGGCCAACCATGTTTTCCGTGACATACACCGGCACGTGTTGACGGCCGTTGTGCACGGCGATCGTCAGGCCAATGAAATCCGGCATGATGGTCGAGCGGCGCGACCATGTCTTAATGGGCTTCTTGTCCTTGCCGCCTACAGCCGCTTCCACCTTCTTCAGCAGGTGGGCGTCGCAGAACGGACCCTTTTTAGCGGAACGAGTCATATCTTTAGCTCCTACCTACCGATTAGCGCTTGTGGCGCTTCTGGACGATCATGCTGTCCGTGCGCTTGTTGCTGCGGGTGCGGTAGCCCTTGGCCGGGGTACCCCACGGCGACACAGGATCGCGACCAGCAGCGGTCTTGCCCTCACCACCACCGTGCGGGTGGTCGACCGGGTTCATCACAACGCCGCGGACCGTCGGGCGGATACCGCGCCAACGGGTCGCACCGGCCTTGCCGATGACGCGCAGGCTGTGCTCTTCGTTGCCCACTTCACCGATGGTGGCGCGGCATTCGATATGCACGCGACGCACTTCACCGGAGCGCAGACGCACCTGGGCGTACAGACCTTCACGAGCCAGCAGCACGGCGGAGCCGCCAGCGGCACGGGCAACCTGAGCGCCCTTGCCCGGCATGATTTCCACGTTGTTGATCGTGGTACCAACCGGAATGTTGCGGATCGGCAGGTTGTTGCCAGCCTTGATCGGGGCTTCTGCACCGTTCATCAGCGCCTGACCGGCAATCATGCCCTTGGTCGCGATGATGTAGCGGCGCTCGCCGTCGGCGAACAGCACCAGCGCAATGTTCGCGCTGCGGTTCGGATCGTATTCCAGGCGCTCGACCTTGGCGGCGATGCCGTCCTTGTCGTTGCGCTTGAAGTCGACCACGCGGTAGTGGTGCTTATGACCACCGCCCTTGTGGCGGGTGGTGATATGACCGTTGTTGTTACGGCCCGACTTCTGGAATTGCTTTTCCAGCAGCGGAGCGTGGGGTGCGCCCTTGTGAAGGTCTTTGTTGACCACCTTCACCATCGAGCGACGACCCGGGGAAGTCGGCTTGGTCTTGACGAGTGCCATGATTACTTGGCCTCCGCTTCAAAATTGATTTCCTGACCCGGCTTCAGCGAAACGTAGGCCTTCTTCACGTGGTTGCGACGCCCCATGAAACGGCCAAAGCGCTTTTGCTTGCCCTTCTGGTTCAGGATCTGAACGGACTGCACCTCGACCTTGAACAGCAGTTCGACGGCGGCCTTCACTTCTGCCTTGTTGGCATCGCGAGCCACTTCGAACACGACTTGTTCGTTCTTGTCGGCGACCAGGGTTGCCTTTTCGGAAACCACCGGCGCGAGCAGCACCTGCATCAAACGATGATCGTTCTTGGCTACTTGCGTCATTTCAGCAACTCCTCGATCTGCGCGACGGCCGCCTTGGTCACCAGCACTTTCTTGTAGTGCACGAGCGACAGCGGGTCAGCCTGGCGCGGCTCGACAACTGCCACGTGCGGCAGGTTGCGCGAAGCCAGGTAGAGGTTTTCGTCGAGGCTGTCGGTGATGATCAGCACCGAGTCCAGGCCCATGGCCTTGAACTTGTCGGCCAAGAGCTTGGTCTTGGGCGCGTCGACGGTGAAACCGTCCACCACATTGATACGGCCTTCACGTGCGAGCTGCGAGTAAATCGAGCGCATACCGGCACGGAACATCTTCTTGTTGACCTTCTGGGTGAAGTTCTCTTCCGGCGAATTCGGGAAGATACGACCACCCCCACGCCACAGCGGCGAGGACGACATACCGGCACGAGCACGGCCCGTACCCTTCTGGCGCCACGGCTTCTTGGTCGTGTGCTTGACCTCTTCACGATCCTTCTGCTTACGGTTACCGCTGCGAGCGTTGGCCTGGTAAGCGACGACGATCTGGTGAACGAGGGCCTCGTTGTAGTCACGGCCGAACACTTCGGCAGAGGCGTCTACGCCCGCGCCGATCTGGCCATTGTCCTGGAGGAGCTTGAGTTCCATTGCTTCCGCTCCTTAAGCTTTGGCTTTGGCCTTGACGGCCGGGGTAACGATGACCTTGCCGCCCTTGGAGCCAGGGATCGCGCCCTTGACCAGCAGCAGCTTGCGCTCTGCGTCGATCTTGGCGATCTCCAGGTTCTGCACGGTGCGGGTGGCATCGCCCAGGTGACCGGTCATGCGCTTACCCGGGAACACGCGGCCCGGATCCTGCGCCATACCGATCGAGCCCGGCACGTTGTGCGAGCGCGAGTTACCGTGGGTGGCACGGCCGGATGCGAAGTGGTGACGCTTGATGGTACCGGCGTAGCCCTTACCGATCGTCACACCCTGCACGTCGATCTTCTGACCGACTTCGAACAGGTCGACCGACAGCGAACCGCCAGCTTGCAGTTCGGCAGCCTTGGCTGCATCGATACGGAATTCGCGGATGATTTCGCCAGCTTCCACACCGGCTTTGGCGAGGTGACCCGCCAGCGGCTTGGTAACGCGGCTTGCGCGTCGGGCGCCGAAGGTGACTTGAACGGCGGTATAACCGTCGGTCTCGTCCGTCTTGATTTGCGTCACGCGGTTGTCGCCGACCTCGACCACGGTAACGGGAATCGAATCACCGTCGTCCGTGAAAATACGGGTCATGCCAACCTTGCGACCTACAAGGCCTAGGCTCATGGTTTGCTCCATTCCCAGCTGCGATTGGCCGGGGCTGATTGATACACGAAAACTGTGTTTGCGCAGTTGCGCTGCATTTGCGCTTAAAAAGGGCTGCGCTAAAGAAGACTGCGCGAGGCCAACACGGCCAACCCACCACCCGGATAAACGGGTAGCCTTACACTATATCCCACTGCCTTGGAAAGGGCAACATGAATTGCCGAATTCCGCCGGGAATTGCGGCTTCAACCACAGTATCCGGGGAAATTGCGTCGCGAAGCAGACTTTCTAAGGCGCGATAGCCGCCGAAGCGCTCCGTTCAGGCGGCGAGGGCGCCGAAATCTCCGCCCTGGAACAAGTGATACCAGGGCAAGCGCGGGCCTTTACTTGCCTTCGCTTTCGGTCCAACGTGCCATCAGCGTCGCCGTGCGCGGCTACCCCTGCCCTTCATGATGACAGATGTCCACCGGCGGCTCTCAGGCAAGGGGCGCTGCCGTCCCGAGAAACAAAAACGGCGAACCGAAGTTCGCCGTTTCTTTCTGCACCGGGCCGCGGGCGGCCCGAAGCCATTACACCTTGATCTCGACGTCCACACCTGCCGGCAGGTCGAGCTTCATCAGCGCGTCGACGGTCTTGTCGGTCGGGTCGACGATGTCCATCAGGCGCTGGTGAGTGCGGATCTCGAACTGATCACGGCTGGTCTTGTTGACGTGCGGCGAACGCAGGATGTCAAAGCGCTGGATGCGGGTCGGCAGGGGCACCGGGCCCTTGACGATCGCGCCGGTACGCTTGGCGGTATCCACGATTTCGGCTGCCGACTGGTCGATCAGGCGATAGTCGAAAGCCTTCAGGCGGATACGAATCTTCTGGTTCTGCATGATATTTCCTTAAAAGAGCGATGGGCAATGTGCCCGGATCAAAGGGGACATGCCCGCGGGCATGTCCCAGGAAGTTGCTTAGTCGAGGATCTTTGCCACGACGCCGGCGCCGACGGTACGGCCACCTTCGCGGATTGCGAAGCGCAGGCCTTCTTCCATGGCGATCGGGGCGATCAGCTTGACGGTGATCGACACGTTGTCACCCGGCATCACCATTTCCTTGTCCGCCGGCAGCTCGATCGAGCCGGTCACGTCGGTGGTACGGAAGTAGAACTGCGGGCGGTAGTTGTTGAAGAACGGGGTGTGACGGCCACCTTCGTCCTTCGACAGAATGTACACCTCGCCGGTGAAGTGGGTGTGCGGCTTGATCGAACCCGGCTTGCACAGCACCTGGCCGCGCTCGACGTCTTCACGCTTGGTGCCGCGCAGCAGCAGACCGACGTTGTCGCCAGCCTGGCCCTGGTCCAGCAGCTTGCGGAACATTTCCACGCCGGTGCAGGTGGTCTTGACCGTCGGCTTGATACCAACGATTTCGATTTCTTCGCCGACCTTGATCACGCCACGCTCGATACGGCCGGTCACCACGGTGCCGCGACCCGAGATCGAGAACACGTCTTCCACCGGCATCAGGAACGTACCGTCCACGGCGCGCTCCGGCGTCGGGATGTAGGTGTCCAGCGCGTCGGCCAGGTTCATGATGGCCACTTCGCCCAGCTCGCCCTTGTCGCCTTCCAGCGCCAGCTTGGCCGAACCCTTGATGATCGGGGTGTCGTCGCCGGGGAACTCGTACTTCGACAGCAGCTCGCGAACTTCCATCTCGACCAGCTCGAGCAGTTCAGCGTCGTCCACCATGTCGCACTTGTTCAGGAACACGATGATGTACGGCACGCCAACCTGGCGGGCCAGCAGGATGTGCTCGCGCGTTTGCGGCATCGGGCCGTCAGCGGCCGAGCAAACCAGGATCGCGCCGTCCATCTGGGCAGCACCCGTGATCATGTTCTTCACGTAGTCGGCGTGGCCCGGGCAGTCAACGTGCGCGTAGTGGCGGTTGGCCGTTTCGTACTCGACGTGGGCGGTATTGATGGTAATACCGCGTGCCTTTTCTTCCGGCGCTGCGTCGATTTCGTCGTACTTCTTGGCGGCACCGCCAAACTTCGCTGCCAGCACCGTGGCAATCGCTGCGGTCAGCGTGGTCTTGCCATGGTCAACGTGACCAATCGTACCAACGTTCACGTGCGGCTTGGTCCGCTCGAACTTTTCCTTTGCCATTTTTCAGCTCCTGATAGGAATGCAATCTTGTTGTTTCATCGCGCCGCCGCACCGGCTGGCGCGGCGGCGAACTTCCAATTACTTGCCCTTGGCCGTCATCACGGCTTCGGCGATGTTCTTCGGTGCTTCAGCGTAGTGCTTGAATTCCATCGTGTACGTGGCGCGGCCTTGCGTGGCCGAGCGCAGCGACGTGGAATAACCGAACATTTCCGACAGCGGGACTTCGGCCTTGATGATCTTGCCGCCGCCCACCATGTCGTCCATGCCCTGCACGATGCCGCGGCGGGACGACAGGTCGCCCATCACGGTACCGGTGTAGTCTTCCGGCGTTTCCACTTCCACGGCCATCATCGGCTCGAGCAGAACCGGGCTGGCCTTGCGCATGGCTTCCTTGAAAGCCATCGAGCCGGCCATGCGGAACGCGTTTTCGTTCGAGTCCACGTCGTGGTACGAACCGAACGTCAGCGTGACCTTCACGTCCACCACCGGGAAGCCGGCCAGGATGCCGTTCGGCAGCGTGTCGACGATACCCTTTTCGACTGCCGGGATGTACTCGCGAGGAATCACACCGCCCTTGATGGCGTCGATGAACTCGAAGCCCTTGCCCGGCTCTTGCGGTTCCAGCGTGATGACAGCGTGACCGTACTGGCCGCGGCCGCCCGACTGCTTGACGAACTTGCCTTCGACGCCTTCGGCCGTCTTGCGAATGGTTTCGCGGTAGGCCACTTGCGGCGCGCCGATGTTGGCTTCCACGCCGAATTCGCGCTTCATGCGGTCGACCAGAATTTCGAGGTGGAGCTCGCCCATGCCCGAAATGATGGTCTGGCCCGATTCTTCATCGGTACGCACGCGGAACGACGGATCTTCAGCGGCCAGGCGGTTCAGGGCGATGCCCATCTTTTCCTGGTCAGCCTTGGTCTTCGGCTCGACAGCCTGCGAGATCACCGGCTCCGGGAACACCATGCGCTCGAGCACGATCGGTGCAGCCGGATCGCACAGCGTGTCGCCCGTGGTGGCGTCCTTCAGACCCACTGCAGCGGCGATGTCGCCGGCCAGCACTTCCTTGATTTCTTCGCGCTGGTTGGCGTGCATCTGCAGAATACGACCCAGGCGTTCCTTCTTGCCCTTGACCGGGTTGTAGACGGTGTCGCCCGAGTTGATCTTGCCCGAATAGACGCGGAAGAAGATCAGCTGACCCACGAACGGGTCGGTCATGATCTTGAACGCCAGTGCCGAGAACTTTTCGGTGTCGTCAGCCTTGCGCTCGAGCTTCTTCTCGCTGTCGTCTTCGTCCGTGCCCGTAACCGGCGGAATGTCGACCGGCGACGGCAGGAAGTCGATGACGGCGTCGAGCATACGCTGCACGCCCTTGTTCTTGAACGCGGTGCCGCACAGCATCGGCTGGATTTCGCAGGCGATGGTACGGTCACGCAGCGCCTTGACGATCTCGGCGCGGGTCAGCTCTTCGCCGCCCAGGTACTTTTCCATCAGCTCTTCGCTGGCTTCGGCGGCGGACTCGACCATCTTCTCGCGCCATTCGGCAGCGGTGTCCTGCAGCTCGGCCGGGATGTCCTGGTATTCGAACTTCACGCCCTGGCTGGCTTCGTCCCAGACGATCGCCTTCATTTCCAGCAGATCGACAACGCCCTGGAAGCCGTCTTCAGCGCCGATCGGCACCACGACGGGCACCGGGTTGGCCTTCAGGCGGGTCTTCAGCTGGTCGTAGACCTTGAAGAAGTTCGCGCCGGTACGGTCCATCTTGTTGACGAACGCCAGACGCGGAACCTTGTACTTGTTGGCCTGACGCCACACGGTTTCCGACTGCGGCTGCACGCCACCCACTGCGCAGTACACCATGCAAGCGCCGTCCAGCACGCGCATGGAACGCTCCACCTCGATGGTGAAGTCCACGTGTCCCGGGGTGTCGATGATGTTGAAGCGGTGTTCGGGGTAGTTACCCGCCATGCCCTTCCAGAAGGCAGTCGTCGCAGCGGAGGTGATCGTGATGCCACGCTCCTGCTCCTGCTCCATCCAGTCCATGGTGGCCGCGCCGTCGTGCACTTCACCGATCTTGTGGTTCACACCGGTGTAGAACAGGATACGTTCGGTCGTGGTGGTTTTACCCGCGTCAATGTGAGCGGAAATACCGATATTGCGGTAGCGCTCAATAGGAGTCTTACGAGCCACTTTAATCCTCTATTCGTTCGTGAGGCGCCGGCATCTCATGCCGCGCGCCCTTAACACAAACGGGCGAGATGTGTAAAAACACAGCCCGCCCGGCAACCAACAGTGTTTTCGCGCGCTTTAGAAGCGGAAGTGCGAGAACGCCTTGTTGGCTTCGGCCATGCGGTGCACTTCGTCGCGCTTCTTCATCGCGCCGCCACGGCCTTCCGATGCTTCCAGCAGCTCACCTGCCAGGCGCAGCGCCATCGACTTCTCGCTGCGTTTCTTCGCGGCCTCGCGCAGCCAACGCATCGCCAATGCCAAACGACGCGACGGACGGACTTCGACCGGAACCTGATAGTTGGCGCCGCCCACGCGACGGCTCTTCACTTCCACCACCGGCTTCACGTTGTTGATCGCAACGGAGAACACTTCGATGGGGGCCTTGCCTGCCTTCTTTTCGATCTGGTCGAACGCGCCGTACACGATACGTTCGGCAACCGACTTCTTGCCGTCCAGCATCAGCACGTTCATGAACTTGGCAACTTCAACGTTACCGAACTTCGGATCAGGCAGAACGTCCCGCTTGGGGACTTCACGACGACGTGGCATCTTCTTTCCTTTAGATTCAGTTGAGAGCGCGGTTTGTTGTCTCCGCTCTCCGGCCACCAACTAGCTTGCATGCATGAACAGCAAATTCGCCGGGTGACCACTTACTCGACGGCACGGCGCACAAAAACGCTCCGTTGTACCGCCGCCTTTTGACAGTTCCGTGACACTTGCCACCGACTGTCGCTTGTTGCTTGCGATAAAAGCTTAGGCAGCCTTCGGACGCTTCGCACCGTACTTCGAACGGGCCTGCTTGCGGTCCTTCACGCCTTGCAAGTCCAGCGAGCCACGGACGATGTGGTAACGCACACCCGGCAAGTCCTTCACACGGCCGCCGCGGATCAGCACGACCGAGTGTTCCTGCAGGTTGTGGCCTTCACCGCCGATGTACGAAATGACTTCGAAACCGTTGGTCAGGCGCACCTTTGCGACCTTACGCAGTGCCGAGTTCGGCTTCTTCGGCGTCGTGGTGTACACGCGGGTGCACACGCCGCGACGCTGCGGGCAGTTCTCAAGTGCCGGGCTCTTGCTCTTGATGACTTCAGAGACGCGCGGCTTGCGAACCAGTTGGTTGATAGTTGGCATTGTTCAATCCAGCTTGGTTTTACGAAAAACACCTCTCACGCCGGCAGGACCGGGGAAAGAGGCAACTACGGGTTTTGGGCGGGAGAGGTGAGCGGGCGCTCAAGGGAGGGGACTGTGCGGTAACAGCATTCCAAAGAGCGCGAGCCTGCACCCGGATCCCGCATCTACCGCCGCCGGACTGCATGGAGCCATCCGGAAGGCTTGCCGGGCAGCGGATCAATATCCACATAGCCGACGGGCGAGCGAAATCCAAAGCCAAAAACTCGAATCTGGCATGGTACCAGCGGAATCGTATACGGTCAAGCCGTATACCCGATGCTGTCCGCTGCTCTAAACCCGGTTCAGCGTATCGACGATGGCCTGGCCGTAGCGCTCGAGCTTGGAGGCACCAATCCCCGGAATGCCCTCCATGGCCGACAGGGAATCCGGCGCCGTTCGGGCCAGCTCGGCCAGCGTGGCGTCATGGAAGATGACGTAGGCCGGCACACCATGCTCGCGCGCCGCCTCGGTACGCCAGCGACGCAGCGCCTCCCAGTTGGCCAGCGTATCGGCGTCCATGTCCGCGGTGTGGTCGGGGCGGGTGCCACGCGCGGCGCGCTCGCCGGATTTGCCAGGCTTCGTAGCCTGCCGGCGCAGGATGATCTGCCGCCCGCCCTTGAGCACTTCGCGCGCGCCCTCCCCCAGCAGCAGCGCGCCGTGGCCGCCATGGTCGATCACCAGCAAACCCTGGGCGATCAGCTGGCGGAAGACGGTGTGCCATTCATGGACCGAGCGGTCCTTGCCGATGCCGAAGGTCGAGACCTTGTCATGGCCCCACTGCCTGATCTTTTCCGAGGCATTGCCGCGCAGCACATCGATCAGGTGGGTAGCGCCGAAATGCAGCCGGCTGGCCTGCGCCGTACGGTAGACGCATGACAGCGCCATCTGCGCCTCCCGCGTGCCGTCCCAGGTAGCGGGCGGCTCCAGGCAGGTATCGCAGTTGCCGCAAGGTTCGCTGGCCTCGTCGAAGTAGGCCAGGATGCGCACGCGCCGGCAGCCCGCCGTCTCGCACAATCCCAGTAGCGCATCGAGCTTCGCCGATGACACGCGTTTGAAGGCGTCGTCGGCTTCGGATTCGTCGATCATGCGCTTCTGCTGCACCACGTCGCCGAGACCGTAGGCCATCCAGGCATTGGCCGGCAGCCCGTCACGACCGGCGCGGCCGGTTTCCTGGTAGTAGCCTTCCATGCTCTTGGGCAGGTCCAGGTGAGCGACGAAGCGTACGTCCGGCTTGTCAATGCCCATGCCAAAGGCAATCGTAGCGACCATCACCACGCCTTCCTCTTCGCGAAAGCGCGACTGGTGACGCTGTCGCGTGGCCGGGTCCATGCCGGCGTGATACGGCAGCGCATTGACGCCATGGCCCTTCAGCCACTCGGCGGTGTCCTCGACTTTCTTGCGCGACAGGCAATAGACGATGCCGCTGTCGTGCGTGCCGTCCCCTGCTGTGTGCTCGGCCTTGATGAAGCCCAGCAACTGCTGCCGGGCATTGTCCTTCTCGACGATCCGGTAGCGGATATTCGGGCGGTCGAAGCTTGAGACGAAGACCCGCGCATCGTCCAGCGCCAGGCGTTCGATGATCTCGTCGCGTGTAACCGCGTCGGCCGTGGCGGTCAGAGCGATGCGCGGCACGTGCGGGAAACGCTCATGCAGCACCGACAGCTGGATATATTCGGGCCGGAAATCATGGCCCCACTGCGACACGCAGTGCGCCTCGTCGATCGCGAACAGTCCGACACGCGTACGTTCAAGCAGATCGAGAAAGCGCGGCGTCATCAGGCGTTCCGGCGCGACGTAGAGAACTTCGAGGCGGCCCGCCAGCAGGTCGCGCTCGAGCGCGGAAGCCTCTGACCCGGTCAGCGTGGAATTGAGTGCGGAGGCACGCACGCCGGCTTCGGTCAGCGCGGCAACCTGGTCCTGCATCAGCGCGATCAGCGGCGATACCACGATACCGACGCCCTGGCCGGCGCGCTGCCTTAGCAGCGCCGGGATCTGGTAGCAAAGCGACTTGCCGCCGCCGGTCGGCATCAGGACGAGGCAATCGCCACCCGACGCAACATGATCGATGATTTCGCCCTGGCGTCCGCGGAAGGCGTGGTAGCCGAAGACATCCTTGAGGATCGCCAGTGCTTGCGACATGGACAACGGAATAGCGGTAGCCGGAAAAGCCGTAACCATACACTAAGAACGCAGCGGACCGCCCTGGCGTGACCAACTGTCGGACGTTTCTTACGTCTGTCGCGACACTGCGATGGAAGGCCGCCTCCTCCAGGCCCGCTTCCTTACGCCGTAACGCAATGCGCACGGTAGCGGGGAGCGTTCCGTGATCCTGTTACCAGGGGGGGCACGCCGGATCCAGACGAAAAAAAGCCCGGCTGGATCAGCCGGGCTTCTGTTCCGCCTTGCGGCGGAGCGCTACTGCATGGATCAGGCGTTGTCGCCTTCACCCTCGGTCGCCTGCACCACCGGCGGCGGCTCGATGAAGAGCGACTGCTCTTCTTCGGAGATCGCCTGGGCGCGTTCGCGTTCGGCAGACTCGCGTGCCTTGCGGGCACGGTGGTAAGCCAGGCCGGTACCGGCCGGGATCAGACGGCCAACGATCACGTTTTCCTTCAGACCACGCAGGTCGTCGGTCTTGCCCATGATCGCGGCTTCGGTCAGCACGCGCGTGGTTTCCTGGAACGATGCCGCCGAGATGAAGCTGTCGGTCGACAGCGACGCCTTGGTAATACCCAGCAGCAGGTTCTCGTAGGTCGCCGGACGCTTGCCTTCGGCGATCACGCGATCGTTCTCGTCGAGCAGCTCCGAGCGCTCCACCTGTTCACCCGGGATGAACTTGGTGTCGCCCACGTCGGCCACCTGCACACGGCGCAGCATCTGACGAACAATCACTTCGATGTGCTTGTCGTTGATCTTCACGCCCTGCAGACGGTACACGTCCTGGACTTCGTCCACGATGTAGTGCGCCAGCTCTTCGATGCCCTTCAGGCGCAGGATGTCGTGCGGATCCGCCGGACCTTCCACGATCATTTCGCCCTTGTTCACCACCTGGCCGTCGTGCACCAGCACCTGCTTTTCCTTCGCGATCAGGAACTCGTGGGCATTGCCGTCCAGGTCGGTGATGACCAGGCGCTGCTTGCCCTTGGTGTCCTTGCCGAACGAGGTCGTGCCGGTGACTTCCGCCAGCACGGCGGCGTCCTTCGGCGAACGCGCTTCGAACAGCTCGGCCACACGCGGCAGACCACCGGTAATGTCACGGGTCTTCTGCGATTCGGTCGGGATACGTGCGAGCACTTCACCGACGTGAACCTGCTGGCCGTCCTTCACGGTAATCAGCGCGCCAACCTGGAAGCCGATGGTCACGGAGTGGTCCGTGCCCGGGATCTTCACTTCCTGGCCGTTCGCGTCGAGCAGCTTGACCTGCGGGCGAATGCCCTTGGTGGCAGCCGTGCGGCGCTTGGCGTCGATCACCACGAGGGTCGACAGGCCGGTGACTTCGTCCATCTGCTTGGCGACGGTCACGCCTTCTTCCACGTTCTCGAACTTGGTCGTGCCGGTGTATTCCGAAACGATCGGGCGAGTCAGTGCGTCCCACGTGGCCAGCTGCGTGCCAGCCTTGATGGCCTGGCCATCCTGCACCAGCAGCGTGGCGCCGTACGGGATCTTGTGGCGCTCGCGCTCGCGGCCGTGGTCGTCGGTGATCAGCGCTTCGCCCGAACGCGAGATGACGATCAGCTCGCCCTTCGCATTGGTCACATAGCGCATGGTCGCCGTGAAACGCACGGTACCGGTTGCCTTCGCTTCCACGCTCGATGCCACTGCCGCACGCGATGCCGCACCACCGATGTGGAACGTACGCATGGTCAGCTGCGTGCCCGGCTCACCGATCGACTGGGCGGCAATCACGCCAACCGCTTCGCCGGAGTTCACCAGTACGCCGCGGCCCAGGTCACGGCCATAGCACTTGCCGCACAGGCCGTAGCGCGTATCGCACGACAGCGGCGTGCGCACCTTGACTTCGTCCACGCCGAGCGCGTCGATCAGGTCGACCAGGTCTTCGTCCAGCAGCGTGCCGGTCTCGATCGCGGTTTCCTGGGTTTCAGGATTCACCACGTCGGCCACGGTCACACGGCCCAGAATACGGTCGCGCAGGGCTTCGATCACTTCACCGCCTTCGACCAGGGCCTTCATGGCCACGCCGTTGGAGGTGCCGCAATCATCTTCCACCACGACCAGATCCTGCGTCACGTCGACCAGACGACGGGTCAGGTAACCCGAGTTCGCGGTCTTCAGTGCCGTATCGGCCAAGCCCTTACGAGCGCCGTGGGTCGAGATGAAGTACTGCAGAACGTTCAGGCCTTCACGGAAGTTCGCCGTAATCGGCGTTTCAATGATCGAGCCATCCGGCTTGGCCATCAGGCCACGCATACCGGCCAGCTGGCGGATCTGCGCGGCGGAACCCCGTGCGCCCGAGTCGGCCATCATGTAGATGGAGTTGAACGACTCTTGCTTGACGGTGTTGCCGTTGCGGTCGACCACGTCTTCGTGCTGGAGCTGTTCCATCATCGCCTTGCCCACCTGGTCGCCGGCGGCGCCCCAGATGTCCACGACGTTGTTGTAACGCTCCTGGTCCGTCACCAGACCCGACATGTACTGCTTGTCGTATTCCTTCACCTTGGCCGAAGCCTCGGAGATGATCTTCTCCTTCAGCGGCGGCACCAGCATGTCGTCGATCGCGATCGAGATACCGGCGCGCGTAGCCAGGCGGAAGCCCGACTGCAGCAGCTTGTCGGCGAAGATCACGGTCTCGCGCAGGCCGCACTTGCGGAACGCGGTGTTGATCAGGCGCGAGATTTCCTTCTTCTTCAGCGGCTTGTTCAGCACCGAGAACGGCAGGCCCTTCGGCAGGATCTCCGACAGGATCGAGCGGCCGACCGTGGTGGCCTGCAGCGTGATCTTCGGTGCGAAACGCGCGTCGCCCTCGGCGTCCTTGTCGACCAGCTCATACTCGGTGATACGCACGTTCACGCGGGAAGCCAGTTCGACTTCCTTGTTCTCGTAGGCGCGGATCACTTCGCTGATGTCGGCGAAGGTCATGCCCTCGCCCTTGCCGTTGATCTTGTCGCGGGTCGTGTAGTACAGGCCCAGCACCACGTCTTGCGACGGCACGATCGACGGATCGCCGTTGGCCGGGAACAGCACGTTGTTGGAGGCCAGCATCAGCGTGCGGGCTTCCATTTGCGCTTCCAGCGACAGCGGGACGTGAACAGCCATCTGGTCACCGTCGAAGTCAGCGTTGAACGCTGCGCAGACCAGCGGATGCAGCTGGATGGCCTTGCCTTCGATCAGCACCGGCTCGAACGCCTGAATGCCCAGGCGGTGCAGCGTCGGCGCGCGGTTCAGCATCACCGGGTGCTCGCGGATCACCTCTTCGAGGATGTCCCACACCACCGGCGTCTGGCTTTCCACTTCCTTCTTCGCCGCCTTGATGGTGGTGGCGATGCCCATCGTTTCCAGCTTGTGGAAGATGAACGGCTTGAACAGCTCGAGCGCCATCAGCTTGGGCAGGCCGCACTGATGCAGCTTGAGCGTCGGGCCCACCACGATGACCGAACGGCCCGAGTAGTCGACGCGCTTGCCCAGCAGGTTCTGACGGAAACGGCCGCCCTTGCCCTTGATCATTTCGGCCAGGGACTTCAGCGGACGCTTGTTGGCACCGGTCATCGCCTTGCCGCGACGGCCGTTGTCCAGCAGCGAGTCAACCGCTTCCTGCAGCATGCGCTTTTCGTTGCGCACGATGATTTCAGGGGCCTTCAGCTCCAGCAGGCGCTTCAGGCGGTTGTTACGGTTGATGACGCGGCGATACAGATCGTTCAGGTCCGAGGTCGCGAAGCGGCCGCCGTCCAGCGGCACCAGCGGGCGCAGCTCGGGCGGCAGCACCGGCAGCACTTCGAGGATCATCCACTCGGGCTTGATGCCCGAACGCTGGAAGGCCTCGAGCACCTTCAGGCGCTTGGCGAACTTCTTGATCTTGGCTTCGGAGCCGGTGGCCTGCAGCTCGGCGCGGATCTGTTCGATCTGCTTCTCGATGTCGATGCCGCGCAGCAGTTCACGGATGCCCTCGGCACCCATCATGGCGACGAACTCGCCCTCGCCGTACTCGTCGCACTTCGCCAGGTAGTCGTCTTCCGACATGATCTGGCTCTTCTTGAGCGGGGTCATGCCGGGTTCGAGCACCACGAAAGCCTCGAAGTACAGCACGCGCTCGATGTCGCGCAGCGTCATGTCCAGGACCATGCCCAGACGCGACGGCAGCGACTTCAGGAACCAGATGTGCGCGGTCGGCGCGGCCAGTTCGATGTGGCCCATGCGCTCGCGGCGCACCTTGGCCAGCGTCACTTCAACGCCGCACTTCTCGCAGATCACGCCGCGGTGCTTCAGGCGCTTGTACTTGCCGCACAGGCACTCGTAGTCCTTGATCGGGCCAAAGATCTTGGCGCAGAACAGGCCGTCGCGTTCCGGCTTGAACGTACGGTAGTTGATCGTTTCCGGCTTCTTCACTTCGCCGTACGACCACGAACGGATCTTGTCGGGCGATGCCAGGCCGATCTTGATCGCGTCGAACTGCTCTTCCTGCTGTACCTGCTTAAAGAGATCGAGCAATGCTTTCATTGCAACTCCTTGTTTCGCCGCTGCACCGGAGTCTGTCCGGTGTAGCGGCATTCAATCCTGTGGGAAATCCTGCGCTGGTGGGCGCCCGCCGTGGCCGGCGCCCGATCGTCTCGATCAATAGCGATCGAGGTCGATGTCGATACCCAGCGAGCGGATTTCCTTCACCAGCACGTTGAACGATTCCGGCATGCCGGCATCGATCGAGTGCTCGCCCTTGACGATGTTTTCGTACACCTTGGTACGGCCGTTCACGTCATCGGACTTGACCGTCAGCATTTCCTGCAGCACGTACGATGCGCCGTAGGCTTCCAGCGCCCACACTTCCATCTCACCGAAACGCTGGCCACCGAACTGCGCCTTACCACCCAGCGGCTGCTGCGTGACGAGCGAGTACGGGCCGGTCGAACGCGCGTGCATCTTGTCGTCGACCAGGTGGTGCAGCTTCAGCATGTGCATCACACCCAGCGTGACCGGACGCTCGAACGCTTCACCGGTGCGGCCGTCGAACAGCGTGACCTGCTGCTTGGAAGCGGTCAGGCCCTTCTCCTTCGCGATCTCTTCCGGATAGGCGAGGTCCAGCATGCGGCGGATTTCGTCCTCATGCGCACCGTCGAACACCGGCGTCGCGAACGGCACGCCCTTCTTCAGGTTCTCGGCGAGTTCCAGCACTTCCGAATCCGACAGGCTGTCGAGGTCTTCGACCTTGCCGCTCTCGTTGTAGATCTGCGTGAGCAGCTTGCGCAGTTCGGCTGCCTTGGCTTGCGCCTTCAGCATGTTGCCGATGCGCTCGCCCAGACCGCGCGCGGCCCAGCCCAGGTGGGTCTCGAGAATCTGGCCCACGTTCATCCGCGAAGGCACGCCCAGCGGGTTCAGCACGATGTCGGCCGGCGTACCGTCGGCCATGTAAGGCATGTCTTCGATCGGCGTGATCTTGGACACGACACCCTTGTTACCGTGACGGCCTGCCATCTTGTCGCCAGGCTGCAGGCGGCGCTTGACGGCCAGGTACACCTTGACCATCTTGATCACGCCCGGCGGCAGTTCGTCGCCCTGCGTGAGCTTCTTGCGCTTCTCTTCGAAGGCCAGGTCGAACTCGTGACGCTTCTGCTCGATGGCTTCCTTGACGGCTTCCAGCTGGGCAGCAACTTCCTCGTCGGCCGGACGGATGTCGAACCAGTGGTACTTGTCGATTTCCGCCAGGTATTCCTTGGTCAGCTTCGCACCCTTGGCCAGCTTCTTCGGACCGCCATTGACGGTCTTGTCGACGAGCAGGCGCTCCAGACGCTGGAACGCGTCGCCTTCCACGATACGCAGCTGGTCGTTCAGGTCCAGGCGGTAGCGCTTCAGTTCATCGTCGATGATCGACTGGGCACGCTTGTCGCGGGTCACGCCTTCGCGGGTGAAGACCTGGACGTCGATCACGATGCCGCTCATGCCCGACGGCACGCGCAGCGAGGTGTCCTTCACGTCCGAAGCCTTCTCGCCGAAGATCGCGCGCAGCAGCTTCTCTTCCGGCGTCAGCTGGGTCTCGCCCTTCGGCGTGACCTTGCCCACCAGCACGTCGCCGGCTTCGACTTCGGCGCCGATGTAGGTGATACCCGACTCGTCCAGACGAGCCAGCTGGGCTTCGGCCAGGTTCGAGATGTCGCGCGTGATTTCTTCAGGTCCGAGCTTGGTGTCGCGGGCAACGACCGACAGTTCCTCGATGTGGATCGAGGTGTAGCGGTCTTCGGCCACCACGCGCTCCGAGATCAGGATCGAATCCTCGAAGTTGTAGCCGTTCCAGGGCATGAACGCGACCAGCATGTTCTGGCCGAGCGCAAGCTCGCCCAGGTCGGTCGAGGCGCCATCGGCCACGACGTCGCCGCGGGCCACGTGGTCGCCCACCTTGACCATCGGACGCTGGTTGATGTTCGTGTTCTGGTTCGAACGCGTGTACTTGATCAGGTTGTAGATGTCCACGCCGACTTCACCGGCCACGGCTTCGTCGTCGTTCACGCGGATCACGATACGCATCGCGTCGACGTAGTCGACCACGCCACCGCGCATGGCCTGCACGGCGGTGCCCGAGTCGACCGCAACGGTGCGCTCGATGCCGGTACCGACCAGGGGCTTGTCCGGACGCAGGCAAGGCACGGCCTGACGCTGCATGTTCGCGCCCATCAGTGCACGGTTCGCGTCATCGTGTTCCAGGAACGGCACCAGCGAGGCCGCGGCCGACACGATCTGCGACGGCGCCACGTCGATGTACTGCACGCGGTCCGGCGTCACCATACGGGTTTCACGCTCGGAGCCTTCACGCGCCGACACCAGTTCGTCGGTCAGGTTGCCTTCGCCGTCCACGGTCGCGTTGGCCTGGGCCACCACGTACTTGCCTTCCTCGATCGCCGACAGGTAGTCGACCTGGTCGGTCAGCTTGCTGTTCTCGACCTTGCGGTACGGGGTTTCCAGGAAACCGTACTCGTTCAGGCGGGCGTACAGTGCCAGCGAGTTGATCAGGCCAATGTTCGGACCTTCCGGCGTTTCGATCGGGCACACGCGGCCATAGTGGGTCGGGTGCACGTCGCGGACTTCAAAGCCGGCGCGCTCGCGCGTCAGACCGCCCGGACCAAGAGCCGAAACACGGCGCTTGTGGGTGATTTCCGACAGCGGATTGGTCTGGTCCATGAACTGCGACAGCTGCGACGAACCGAAGAACTCGCGAATCGCCGACGAAATCGGCTTCGAGTTGATCAGGTCGTGCGGCATCAGGTTCTCGGTCTCGGCCTGGCCCAGACGTTCCTTGACGGCGCGCTCCACGCGCGACAGGCCGGCACGGAACTGGTTCTCCGCCAGTTCGCCGACGCAACGCACGCGGCGGTTGCCCAGGTGGTCGATGTCATCGACCTCACCCTTGCCGTTGCGCAGATTGACCAGGATCTTGATGGTTTCGAGGATGTCCTCGTCCTGCAGCACCATGCTACCTTCGCCGGTCGGGCGCGACAGACGGCTGTTGACCTTCATGCGGCCAACGCGCGACAGGTCATACGACTCTTCGCTGTAGAACAGGCGCTGGAACAGCGCTTCCACGGCGTCTTCGGTCGGCGGCTCGCCCGGGCGCATCATGCGGTAGATCGCGATACGCGCAGCGGTCTGGTCGGCGGTCTCGTCCACGCGCAGGGTCTGCGACATGTACGGGCCCTGGTCCAGGTCGTTGGTGTACAGCGTCTGGATCTGCTTGACGCCGGCTTCACGCAGGTTTTCGAGGACCGTCTCGGTCAGCTCGTCATTAGCGTTGGCGATCACCTCGCCGGTATCCGGGTCGATGATGTTCTTCGCCAGCACGCGGCCCACCAGGTAGTCTTCGGGCACGCTGATCAGCTTGGTGCCAGCCGAATCCAGGTCACGGATATGCTTGGCGTTGATCCGCTTGTCCTTCTCGACCACGACACGGCCGTTCTTGTCGGCGATGTCAAAGCGCGCGACTTCACCGCGCAGGCGCTCGGGCACGAACTCCAGCTGCGCGCCTTCCGACTGCAGCGTGAAGTTGTCGAACACGAAGAAGTGCGCGAGGATCTGCTCCGGCGTCAGGCCGATCGACTTCAGCAGGATCGTCACCGGCATCTTGCGGCGGCGGTCGACGCGGAAGTACAGGATGTCCTTCGGGTCAAACTCGAAGTCCAGCCACGAACCGCGGTAGGGAATGATACGGGCCGAGAACAGCAGCTTGCCCGAGCTGTGGGTCTTGCCCTTGTCGTGCTCGAAGAACACGCCCGGCGAGCGGTGCAGCTGCGACACGATGACACGCTCGGTGCCGTTGATCACAAACGAACCGGTGGAAGTCATGAGCGGAATTTCGCCCATGTAGACTTCCTGCTCCTTCACTTCCTTCACCTTGCCGGGGTTCTCGCGATCGTTGATGATCAGGCGAACCTTGGCGCGCAGGGCCGAGTGGAACGTCAGGCCACGCTGCTGGCATTCCTTGACGTCGAACGGCGGGTTGGACAGGTGATACGAGACAAACTCCATACGGGCAAGCCCGTTATGGGAGGCAATCGGGAAAATCGCGTTGAAAGCGGCCTGCAGGCCTTCGGTCTTGCGACGCGCGGTCGGCGTTTCCGCTTGCAAGAACTGGGTGTAGGATTCAATCTGGGTTGCAAGCAGGAATGGAACCTGATGAACCGTCGCGCGCTTCGCAAAGGATTTGCGAATGCGCTTCTTTTCGGTGAAGCTGTACGCCATGGGATCTCCGAATCATCGCAGGGCAGCTGGACCTGGCCGCGCCTGAGGTGTTCAGCGACTGGGAGGGGATTTGGCGGTTGGCCGCTACCAACCTCTGGCTGACGGTGTCCGCACGCTGCGGGCGGTGTGGTCAATGCCATTAGCGCAAAGCCTGCACTCGCCCGGGGGACACCCGACCAAACTTGTCTTCTGCAGTCGGTTCAGAAGACAAACATCAGCAGCAACACGGTAGTTTGCCACTGATGTTTGGCGTCTGCTGAGACATCGGGGTTTTAACCCGCCTCACGCACCTTTCACATCACATTTCGCCGCCACGAGTGGCTAATCAAACACACTCGCACAAGCGCAAAAAGGCTGGCGCCGGGAGTTTCCCTTTGCCAGCCCCATTCGCGTGCCAAAAAGGCACGCGAGCGATGCATTACTTGACGTCGACCTTCGCGCCAGCGTCTTCCAGCTTCTTCTTGGCTTCGGCAGCAGCAGCCTTGTCCACGCCTTCCTTGACGGCCTTCGGTGCGCCATCGACCAGGTCCTTGGCTTCCTTCAGGCCCAGGCCGGTGATTTCGCGAACAGCCTTAATCACGCCAACCTTGTTAGCGCCGACTTCGGCCAGGATCACGTTGAACTCGGTCTGCTCTTCGGCAGCGGCAGCACCGCCAGCGCCCGGGGCAGCAGCCACGGCCATCGCAGCGGCGGACACGCCAAACTTTTCTTCGAACGCCTTGACCAGGTCGTTCAGTTCCATCACGGACATCGCGCCAACGGCTTCCAGGATGTCGTCTTTAGTGATTGCCATTTGGATTACTCCTAAATTTGATTCGGTATCGGTATTGCGATCGGTATGCCCGATCTGTACGCAGCCTTAAGCAGCCGGGGCTTCCGCTTCCGCGGGAGCGCCTTCGCTATTCTTGGCGGCCAGGGCGGCCAGCAGACGGGCAAAGCCCGACACCGGTGCCTGCATCACGCCAAGCAACTGAGCAATCAGTTCGTCGCGGCTCGGGATCGAGGCCAGCGCCTTGACGGCGGCAGCATCGAGCACACGGCCGTCATACGACCCAGCGCGCAGGACCAGCTTGTCGTTGGTCTTGGCAAAGTCGTTGAGAACCTTGGCCGAAGCCACTGCATCTTCGGAAATACCGTAGATCAGCGGACCGGTCATTTGCTCTGCGAGGCCAGCAAACGGCGTACCTTCCACAGCGCGGCGGGCCAGCGTGTTCTTCAGAACGCGCAGGTAGACGCCTTGCTGGCGGGCGGTCGCACGCAGCTTGGTCAGATCGCCAACCGCGATGCCGCGATATTCGGCGACGACGATGGTCTGGGCTTTGGCGACTTGCGCCGAAACCTCAGCAACGACGGCCTTCTTATCTTCAATATTGAGTGGCACGGTTTAGCTCCAAAACGATGCTTGTCTTGCGACGCGCATCAGTCCATACGAACGGCGACCGATTGGCCCGAATCACCCGGGTCTGGCCCGGCTTCATCAATCCCTTCGGGTGCGCCATCTGCGCTGGCGGGACGGAAGTCGTCGCAGCGGGTTGCCCCATTGCGCACGGTCCGCCCGATTAAGCCTACGCTCCCTGACAGCAGCAACGCGGACACCAGCGGTCTTTGATAACCAGCGATGCCTGCCGCGGCTTGCGCCTGCGACGGGCACCACTGCCCAAAGCCTTGCTCCATTCCTTGCGGTCCGGAGACAGTCCCTGCCGTCGGCAGGAACCTTCAATTCTTTTGCTGACCGGCGTTATCGGGTTCCGATCAACAGAGTGCTGTCAGCTCAGGCCGACAGCGAAGCCTGCTCGACACGCACGCCAACGCCCATGGTCGACGACACGGCGATCTTGCGCAGGTACACGCCCTTGCTCGTAGCCGGCTTGGCCTTGACCAGAGCTTCCAGCAGTGCTGCCAGGTTGCTCTTCAGGGCGGTGTCTTCAAACGAACGACGACCGATGGTGGCGTGGATGATACCGGCCTTGTCGACGCGGAACTGAACCTGACCAGCCTTGGCGTTCTTCACTGCCTGGGCGACGTCCGGGGTCACGGTGCCAACCTTCGGGTTCGGCATCAGGCCGCGCGGGCCCAGGATCTGGCCCAGCGTACCGACGATACGCATCGTGTCCGGCGAAGCGATCACGACGTCGAAGTTCAGGTTGCCGGCCTTGACTTGCTCAGCCAGGTCTTCCATGCCAACGATGTCAGCACCAGCAGCCTTGGCGGCCTCGGCCTTGTCGCCCTGGGCGAACACAGCCACGCGCACCGACTTGCCGGTACCGGCAGGCAGCACCACGGAGCCACGAACAACCTGGTCCGACTTCTTGGCGTCGATGCCGAGTTGCACGGCCACATCGATCGATTCGTCGAACTTCGCCGAGGCGCAGCCCTTTACCAGGCCCAGGGCCTCGTCGATCGGGTAGAACTTGGTACGCTCGATCTTTGCCTTGTTGGCAGCGACGCGCTTGGAAACCTTAGCCATTTACAGACCCTCCACGGTGATGCCCATCGAGCGAGCCGAACCGGCGATGGTACGCACGGCGGCGTCCAGATCGGCAGCGGTCAGGTCAGCGTTCTTGGCCTTGGCGATTTCTTCAGCCTGGGCGCGGGTGATCTTGCCAACCTTGTCGGTGTGCGGCTTCGGCGAACCCTTGGTGATGCCGGCGGCCTTCTTGATCAGCACGGTCGCGGGCGGCGACTTCATCACGAAGGTGAAGCTCTTGTCGGCGAAGGCGGTAATCACCACCGGCACCGGCAGACCGGGTTCCATACCCTGGGTCTGGGCGTTGAACGCCTTGCAGAACTCCATGATGTTCAGACCACGCTGACCCAGTGCGGGACCAACGGGCGGGGAGGGATTTGCCTTACCAGCCGGAATTTGCAGCTTGATAAAGCCAATAATCTTCTTGGCCATTTCTACTCCAATCCAGATCACTCCGTTTCACGGAGATGATCCTGTTGAGTCGTAACGCGCTGTCGCCGCACTATCGCGCGGCCTCACGCTCCTCTTGGCTCAGCCGTTTGGCTGCGCCTTTGCCAGTTGCTCGCCTTGCGGCGGGCAACCGGCAAATTCCTTACACCTTCTCGACCTGGCCGAACTCCAGCTCGACCGGCGTGGCACGCCCGAAGATCGTGACCGAGACGCGCAGGCGCGATTTCTCGTAGTTCACTTCTTCCACGTTGCCGTTGAAGTCGGTGAACGGGCCGTCCTTGACGCGCACCATTTCGCCCACTTCGAACAGCGTCTTGGGACGCGGCTTCTCGACCCCTTCCTGCAT
The DNA here is from genome assembly GCF_057798975.1 of Cupriavidus sp. 21MJTG02-4. Lineage (NCBI taxonomy): Bacteria > Pseudomonadati > Pseudomonadota > Betaproteobacteria > Burkholderiales > Burkholderiaceae > Cupriavidus > Cupriavidus sp. 21MJTG02-4. Next base: position 210,536 of record NZ_JBYOJP010000014.1, read on the forward strand.
CTGGGTCATGATCTTGTCGACTTCGCGCTGCGAGATCGGGCTCGGGCGGTTGCGGGCACCGCCCACAAAACCGGTCACCTTGCTGGTGTTCTTCACCAGGTGCCAGGTTTCGTCGGTCATTTCCATCTCGACCAGGACGTAGCCCGGGAAGAAACGACGCTCGGTGACCGACTTATGGCCACCCTTGATTTCCACGACTTCTTCCGAAGGCACCAGGATGCGGCCAAACTTGTCCTGCATCTCGGCGCGCTCGATGCGTTCCTGCAGCGCGCGCTGCACGCTCTTCTCCATACCGGAGTATGCGTGCACGACATACCAGCGCTTCTTCGACGAAGGCGATTCCGCGGCGGTGGTTTCCTGCTGGACGTTATCCGTCATGCGCTACCTCTTATTTCCAGCCCAGTACGAGCGAAAAGATGACCCACTCGATGAGCTTGTCTGCCGACCACAGGAACAAGGCCATGACAACGACGAAGGCAAACACCAGGCCTGTCATTTGCCCTGCTTCCTTGCGCGTCGGCCAGACGACCTTGCGAACTTCCCGGTACGATTCCTTGGCGAAGCCGATGAAATCCTTACCCGGCACCGACACCAGCGCCACGACAACGCCCAGCGCGATGCCCGCGAACAGCGCGGCGCCACGCACATAAGACGGTTGCTGTGCCAGTGCATAGAAACCGATGACGCCGGCAACCACAAGCAGGACCGCGACGCCAAGCAACCACTTGCCGCTATTGGCGTTTACGGTTTCGACATTGGGATTGGCCATGTTTCGCAAACGAGACTAAGCCGCGTCACGAATGATTTTCGCGACGCGGCTGATTGATTTGGCAGGGGCAGAGGGAATCGAACCCCCAACCTTCGGTTTTGGAGACCGACGCTCTGCCAGTTGAGCTATACCCCTAAAACTTCTGTGGGGTCAGCGGCGAAGCCAACCCCTCTGGCAACGAGCACGACCGGTTGGTGTCGCGCTCGCCTGATACTGCGTGCTTAGTCGAGGATCTTTGCCACGACGCCGGCGCCGACGGTACGGCCACCTTCGCGGATTGCGAAGCGCAGGCCTTCTTCCATGGCGATCGGGGCGATCAGCTTGACGGTGATCGACACGTTGTCACCCGGCATCACCATTTCCTTGTCCGCCGGCAGCTCGATCGAGCCGGTCACGTCGGTGGTACGGAAGTAGAACTGCGGGCGGTAGTTGTTGAAGAACGGGGTGTGACGGCCACCTTCGTCCTTCGACAGAATGTACACCTCGCCGGTGAAGTGGGTGTGCGGCTTGATCGAACCCGGCTTGCACAGCACCTGGCCGCGCTCGACGTCTTCACGCTTGGTGCCGCGCAGCAGCAGACCGACGTTGTCGCCAGCCTGGCCCTGGTCCAGCAGCTTGCGGAACATTTCCACGCCGGTGCAGGTGGTCTTGACCGTCGGCTTGATACCAACGATTTCGATTTCTTCGCCGACCTTGATCACGCCACGCTCGATACGGCCGGTCACCACGGTGCCGCGACCCGAGATCGAGAACACGTCTTCCACCGGCATCAGGAACGTACCGTCCACGGCGCGCTCCGGCGTCGGGATGTAGGTGTCCAGCGCGTCGGCCAGGTTCATGATGGCCACTTCGCCCAGCTCGCCCTTGTCGCCTTCCAGCGCCAGCTTGGCCGAACCCTTGATGATCGGGGTGTCGTCGCCGGGGAACTCGTACTTCGACAGCAGCTCGCGAACTTCCATCTCGACCAGCTCGAGCAGTTCAGCGTCGTCCACCATGTCGCACTTGTTCAGGAACACGATGATGTACGGCACGCCAACCTGGCGGGCCAGCAGGATGTGCTCGCGCGTTTGCGGCATCGGGCCGTCAGCGGCCGAGCAAACCAGGATCGCGCCGTCCATCTGGGCAGCACCCGTGATCATGTTCTTCACGTAGTCGGCGTGGCCCGGGCAGTCAACGTGCGCGTAGTGGCGGTTGGCCGTTTCGTACTCGACGTGGGCGGTATTGATGGTAATACCGCGTGCCTTTTCTTCCGGCGCTGCGTCGATTTCGTCGTACTTCTTGGCGGCACCGCCAAACTTCGCTGCCAGCACCGTGGC
>NZ_JBYOJP010000015.1:0-147317 GCF_057798975.1 Cupriavidus sp. 21MJTG02-4
GCGAGGAGAACTTGCTGCTGCCCCCGCAATTGAAGGGCCAAGGCGAGGGCATGAGCGAGGCCGAGATCTACGACATGTTCCCCAACCTGAAGGAGCGCCGCCAGAGCCAGGGCACGCGCCTGTCGGGGGGCGAGCAGCAGATGCTGGCGGTCGGGCGTATCTTGCGTACCGGCGCGAACCTGCTGCTGCTCGACGAGATCTCGGAGGGCCTGGCGCCGGTGATCGTGCAGGCGCTCGCGCGCATGATTCTGATGCTCAAGAAGAAGGGCTACACGGTGGTGATGGTGGAACAGAACTTCCGCTTCGCCGCGCCGCTGGCCGACCGCTTCTATGTGATGGAGCACGGCAGCATCGTCGAGCGCTTCGTGGCCGGCGAACTGCAGGCAAAGATGCCGGTGCTGAACGAATTGCTTGGGGTCTGATCGGCGCGTCCGTTGCACGGATTGCCGGATCGGCTGTTTGCAGGAACGGGTGGCGCGCGCCGCGCCAAAACACAGGAGACAACGCAATGAGGAAGACTCGGCTCGCTGCCGCGATGGCGGCAATCGTCATGGGTGCTGTTTCGTTCAACGCCGCCGCGCAGGTATCGGGCGACACCGTCAAGATCGGCTACATCACCGACATGTCTGGCCTGTATGCCGACATCGACGGCCCCGGCGGCCTCGAAGCGGTCAAGATGGCCATCGAGGACCATGGTGGCAAGGTGCTCGGGAAGCCGATCGAACTGGTCTCGGCCGATCACCAGAACAAGGCCGACATCGCCGCGTCGAAAGCGCGTGAATGGATGGACCAGCAGGGACTGGACATGCTGCTCGGCGGCACCAACTCCGCGACCGGCCTGGCCATGAACAAGGTGGCGCAGGAAAAGAAGCGCGTGTATTTCAACGTGGGCGCGGGCACGGCCCGCCTGACCAACGAGGAATGCACGCCGTACACGGTGCACTACGCCTATGACACGGTGGCGCTGGCCAAGGGCACCGGCAGCGCGGTGGTCAAGCAGGGCGGCAAGAAGTGGTTCTTCCTGACCGCCGACTATGCCTTCGGCCACTCGCTCGAGAACGATACCGCCGCGGTGGTGAAGGCCAACGGCGGCACGGTGGTGGGTTCGGTGCGCCATCCGCTGTCGGCGTCGGACTTCTCGTCGTTCCTGCTGCAGGCGCAGGCCTCGAAGGCCGACATCCTGGGCCTGGCCAATGCGGGTGGCGACACCATCAACGCGATCAAGGCGGCCAAGGAATTCGGCATCACCAAGACCATGAAGATCGCCGGCCTGCTGATGTTCATCAACGACGTCCATTCGCTGGGCCTGAAGAACACCGAAGGCCTGCTGATGACCGACAGCTGGTACTGGGACATGAACGACGATACGCGCAAGTTCGCGAACCGCTTCTTCGGCAAGATGAAGAAGATGCCGAGCAGCCTGCAGGCCGCCGACTACTCCGCGATCAGCACGTACCTGAAGGCCGTGGAAGCCGCCAAGACCGACGATCCGGAAAAGGTCATGGCCGAGCTGAAGAAGATGAAGATCAGCGACTTCTACACCAAGGGCAGCTATATCCGCGCCGATGGCCGCAATATCCACGACATGTACCTGATGCAGGTGAAGACAGCGGCCGAATCGAAGAAGCCGTGGGACTACATGAAAATCGTGACGACCATCCCGGGCGATCAGGCCTTCACGACGGTGGCCGAGTCGAAGTGCGCGCTGCTTAAGAAGTAAGAAGGTTGGCGGGCTTCCGCAGCCAGCGAGAGCCTGCCGGTTTGCTCCCCTCCGCCGCACGCGGGGGAGGGGAGGTACAGCCAGCAACGGATGCCTATGGACATCTTCGGAATTCCCCTTCCCGCCATGCTGTCCCAGCTCCTGCTGGGCCTGGTCAATGGCGCCTTCTATGCGATGCTGAGCCTTGGCCTGGCGGTAATCTTCGGCCTGCTCAACGTCATCAATTTCGCGCACGGCGCGCTGTTCATGCTCGGCGCGGTGCTGGCCTGGATGGGCATGGAGTATGCCGGGCTCAACTACTGGGTCATGCTGGTCCTGTCCCCGCTGGTGGTCGCGGTGCTGGGCGTGGTCATCGAAAAGACCATGCTGCGCTGGATCTACAAGCTGGACCATATCTACGGCCTGCTGCTGACACTGGGCATCACGCTGGTGATCGAAGGCATCTTCCGTTCGATCTACGGCGTGTCGGGGCTGCCTTACCAGACGCCCGACGCCCTGCAGGGTGCCACGGACCTCGGCTTCATGATCCTGCCCAACTACCGGGCCTGGGTGGTGCTGGCTTCGTTGACGGTGTGCTTCGTCACCTGGTACGTGATCGAGAAGACCAAGCTTGGCGCCTACCTGCGCGCCGGCACCGAAAACCCCAAGATGGTGGAGGCCTTCGGCGTCAACGTGCCGCTGATGGTGACGCTGACCTACGGCTTCGGCGTGGCGCTGGCCGCGTTTGCGGGCGTGCTGGCGGCGCCGGTGATCCAGATCTCGCCGCTGATGGGGCAGAACCTGATCATCATCGTGTTCGCCGTGGTGGTGATCGGCGGCATGGGTTCGATCATGGGTTCGATCCTGACCGGCCTGGGGCTGGGCGTGATCGAAGGGCTGACCAAGGTGTTCTATCCTGAAGCATCGTCGACCGTGGTGTTCTTCATCATGGTGATCGTGCTGCTGCTGCGTCCGGCCGGACTGTTCGGGAGGGAGAAGTGATGCGTGCAGAATCGAGCGTGACGATCAAGGCCGGACAGGCCAGAGAGGGCCAGGGCGTGCAGAAGAAAGTGTTGTATGGATTGCTGCTGCTGGCACTGGTGGCGGCGCCGATGGCCGGGGCCTATCCGGTGTTCGTGCTCAAGGTGCTGTGCTTTGCCCTGTTCGCGTGCGCGTTCAACCTGCTGATCGGCTATACCGGTCTGCTGTCGTTCGGCCACGCGGCGTTCTTCGGCGGCGCCGGCTATATCTCGGGCGAGGCCATGAAGCTGTGGGGCGTGACGCCCGAGATCGGACTGCTCCTGGGCACCGCCGGCGGGGCACTGATTGGCTACGTGGTCGGCTCGCTGGCCATCCGCCGCCAGGGCATCTACTTCTCGATGATCACGCTGGCGCTCGCGCAGATGCTGTTCTTTATCTGCCTGCAAGCGCCGTTCACGGGTGGCGAGGATGGCCTGCAGGGCATCCCGCGCGGCAAGCTGTTCGGCGTGTTGTCGCTGGCGGACGACCTGACGCTGTACTACGTGGCGCTGGTGATCATCGTTGCGGCCTTTGCGCTGATCGTGCGTACCGTGCACTCGCCGTTCGGGCAGATCCTGAAGGCGATCAAGGAGAACGAGCCGCGCGCGATCTCGCTTGGCTATGACGTCGACCGCTTCAAGCTGACCGCCTTTGTGCTGTCAGCGGCACTGTCCGGACTGGCCGGTTCGATCAAGGCGCTGGTGCTGGGCTTCGAGACGCTGACCGACGTGCACTGGTCGATGTCGGGCTCGGTGATCCTGATGACGCTGGTAGGCGGCCTGGGCACCTTGTCGGGTCCGATTGTCGGCGCCTTCGTGGTGGTGGCGCTGGAGAACAAGCTCGGCGACATCGGCGCCTTCCTGGCCTCGGTCACGGGCATTGACTGGTTCAACTCGCTGGGCGAGTCGGTGACCATGGTGATCGGCGCGATCTTCGTCATCTGCGTCCTGACCTTCCGCCGCGGCATCATGGGCGAGCTCAACGCCCTGTTCAGCCGCAAGCACGAGTGATGAACGGTCGACATGCCCGGAATTGGGGCTAGGGTTTGTTCTAGCTTGTTCCATCTGCACCGCTTCGTTACATTTCACACACGGTTTTCGCAGGTTAGATGGAGGCGGAAGCGAGGAGACGACAGGCGCGCACCCGGTGTCGGGTAGCAGCGTTATAAATAAAGGGCGTTGCCGGGTGATCCTCGGCAACGCTTTTTTCATTTCAGGGTGACTTTCGCATCACCCGCACCGTTTGGGAGCGTTGATGCCGCCTTGGCATAACTCCGCTCCGGGTCACATGCGACAATGCGGGCTTGCTTCAGAGCCGCCATGCCGTCCCAGCCCGTCTTTCCCCCCAGTTCCGAATCTTTCCCGCAGCACCAGGTACGCCTTGGCGTCGGTGCCGACGCGCCGGCGCTCGACGCCTGGCTGCAGGCCGCCATGCCGTTGCCGGTGCCGGCCGCCCGCGCACGGCGGCTGGTGCTGGAAGGGCTCCTCGCACAGTCCGGGCAGGGTGCATGCCTGCTGGCAATGCATGAACACGACATCGCTGCCTGTCTGCCCGTAGCGCTGGTTCCCAGCCTTGAGTTCGGCGGCCTTGTGGCGTGCGCGACGGAGTGGTGGCCATCGGACGCGGCGGCGTCCGGTTCTGGCTGCCTTATGGCGTGTCTGGCCACGCTGGCCGATTGGTGCCGCGCCCATGGCATCCGGCATCTCCTGCTGGCCCCCGGTCTGGCCGCGGAGGTGCCAACGGGATTCGCGCGGCACCACAGCGGGCTCTGGCACCGCATGGTAGTGCCGGCGCCCAAGACGCTCGGCTGAGTGCCGGGCGCGCCGCTCGCTGTCCTCCGATCCTCTCCTCCTTATTATTCCTTTCTTCCTGCAATCATGGAGTTCGCATTACTGGCGCTTGCCGCCTTTCTCGCCGGCCTGATCGACGCGGTGGCCGGTGGCGGTGGCCTGGTCCAGATTCCGGCGCTGTTTTCGGCCTTTCCCGGGATGGCGCCGGCTACGCTGCTGGGCACCAACAAGGTGGCCTCGGTCGCCGGCACGGCCAATGCGGCGATCCGCTACGGGCGCAGCGTGCGCATCTACTGGGCCGCAACGGCGCCAGCCGTGGTGGCGGCCTTCCTGTTCTCGATGGCCGGCGCCTGGGCGCTGACCATGATTCCCGCCGAGCCATTGCGCAAGGCGCTGCCGTTCGTGCTGGTGTCGCTGCTCGTCTATACCGTGGCGAAGAAGGATCTGGGCACCGAGCACGCGCCTTCGCTCAGCGGCACGCGCGAACGCGTGGCGGCGCTGCTGGCGGGTGCGGTAATCGGCTTCTATGACGGCGTGTTCGGGCCGGGCACCGGCAGCTTCCTGATGATCGTGTTCGTGCGCGTGTTCGGCTACGACTTCCTGCACGCCTCGGCGTCGACCAAGGTCGTGAACATGGCCACCAACCTGGCGGCGCTGCTGCTGCTGGCCAGCAAGGGCCATATCTGGTGGCAGCTCGGCCTGGTCATGGCCGTTGCGAATGTCGCCGGCAGCCAGGTGGGCAGCCGGCTGGCGCTGCGCCACGGCAGCGGCTTCGTGCGCAAGGTGTTCATCGTGGTGGTGAGCGCGCTGATCCTGAAGACGGCCTGGGACGCGTTTTTCCGCTGACGCCGCCGTCATGTGATGCGGGTTAATCCGGCTGGCCGCGAAAACTCGCTGTGTTAGACTCGATACGCATTCCCGACCGCACGGTCGGGGAATGGTGGCGAAATGGCCGCGGCATTTCCGGGGAAGTGGTGCGGACGGGAAAGACGGAAGGAGTCATCTCCTTCCTGGCAGTACGCAGGTGCCAGCGATGTGCCTGTGGCGACCCGAGCGGTCGAAAAAGAACTGGAGGCATCCGGCGGCCGGGGCCGTTCGGATGCCTTTCCGTTTCAGGAACCGAAGGAGACAAGATGAACTTCAAGCGCGCCAGCCTGCTGGCCATCGCTGCCGCGGCCCTGGTTGCCGGCACGGCCAGCGCACAGGTCAAGGTCGGGGTCACGGTGTCGGCGACGGGGCCGGCGGCGTCGCTGGGCATCCCGGAAAAGAACACCTTCACGCTGATGCCCAAGGAAATCGCGGGCAAGAAGATCGAATACATCGTCCTGGACGACGCCTCCGACACCACCACGGCCGTCAAGAACACGCGCAAGCTGATCAGCGAGGACAAGGTCGACGTGGTGGTGGGTTCCACCGTCACGCCGAACTCGCTGGCGATGGTCGACATCGTGGCCGAGAACGAGACGCCGATGATCACGATGGCAGCCTCGGCCCGCATCATCGAGCCCATGGATGCCAAGCGCGCCTGGGTCTTCAAGACGCCTCAGAATGACTCGCACATGGCCACGGCCATTGCCGAGCACATGACCAACAACAACGTGAAGACGGTGGCTTTCATCGGCTTCGCGGATGCCTATGGGGACAGCTGGGCGCAGGAGTTCGCCAAGGTGGCCGACATGCGCAAGATCAAGGTCGTCGCCAACGAGCGCTTCGCGCGCACCGATACCTCGGTGACCGGCCAGGTCCTGAAGATGCTGGGCAGCAATCCCGACGCCGTGCTGATCGCTGGTTCGGGTACGCCCGCGGCGTTGCCGCAAAAGGCGCTCAAGGAGCGCGGCTACAAGGGCAAGATCTACCAGACCCACGGCGTGGCCAACCCCGACTTCCTGCGCGTGTGCGGCAAGGACTGCGAAGGCACCCTCCTGCCGGCCGGCCCGCTGCTGGTGGCCGACCAGCTGCCTGACAGCAACCCCGTCAAGAAGCCGGCCATGACCTACAAGACCGCCTACGAGAAGGCTTTTGGCGGCCAGGTGTCGACCTTCGGCGGCCATGCGTGGGATGCGGGCCTGATCCTGCAGCATGCGATTCCGGAGGCGCTGAAGAAGGGCCAGCCGGGCACGAAGGAATTCCGCAAGGCGCTGCGCGACGCCATGGAGCAGACCAGGAACCTGCCGGTATCGCACGGCATCATGAACATGAGTCCGACCGACCACCTCGGCTTCGACCAGCGCTCGCGCGTGATGGTGCAGATCGTCGACGGCAAGTGGAAGCTGCTGACCAAATAAGCCGCTGGCGGTGGCTGGACGTGTAAAACAGGAAGGCGCATGGTGAACCCCATGCGCTTTCTTTTTTCGCGCTCGCCATCGTCTTAGGGTTGCCCTGTATTTCCGCAATAAGCAACCCGTTTACTATTCCGTAATCCCAGCGCACACAGTGCAATCCAGCGACTGTTCGCGCCCTGTCCGCCCCTTGGCTTGCAGGCAGGTCATTCCACAACACGGGGAGACAATGGACCTTTCGATTGCCGCCATCCTGGCGCAGGACGGCATCACCTCAGGCGCGATCTACGCGCTGCTGGCGCTGGCACTGGTGCTGGTGTTTTCGGTGACCCGCGTCATCTTCATCCCGCAAGGGGAGTTCGTGGCCTATGGCGCGCTGACGCTGGCGGCCATGCAGGGCGGGCACGCGCCGCAGACGAGCTGGCTGCTGCTGGCCATGGGCGTGCTGACCTTCGTGTATGAGACCGTGACCGTGCTGCGCAGCGCGGAACTGCGCCGCACGCTTGGGCGCAGGCTCGGCGTGCTGGCCGGGAAGTATCTTGTGTTTCCGTTGGCTGTGCACCTGCTGGTGCAGCAATACGGTGTGCAGCCATTGCCGATGCTGGCGCAGATTGCGCTGACGCTGCTGGTGATCATTCCGATGGGGCCGATGCTGTATCGCCTGGCCTACCAGCCGCTGGCCGAGGCCAGCACGCTGGTGCTGCTGATCGTCTCGGTCGGCGTGCATTTTGCGCTGGTCGGGCTCGGGCTGGTGATGTTCGGCGCCGAGGGTTCGCGCACCGAGGCCTTCTCCGATGCGCGCTTCGAAGTGGGCAGTCTCACGGTCTCCGGCCAGAGCCTGTGGGTCGTGGGCATGTCGGCGCTGCTGATCGGCGCGCTGTATTTCTATTTCGAGCGCACGCTGCAAGGCAAGGCGCTGCGCGCGACGGCGGTGAACCGGCTCGGCGCGCGGCTGGTCGGCATCGGCACGACGCAGGCGGGGCGGCTGTCGTTTACGCTGGCCGCGGCCATGGGCGCGCTGTGCGGCATCCTGATCGCGCCGCTGACCACCGTGTACTACGAGTCGGGCTTCCTGGTGGGCCTGAAGGGTTTTGTCGGCGCGATCGTCGGCGGCCTGGTGAGCTACCCGATCGCAGCACTGGGTGCGCTGCTGGTGGGGCTGCTGGAATCGTATTCGTCCTTCTGGGCCAGCGCGTTCAAGGAGGTCATTGTCTTTACGCTGATCATTCCGGTGTTGCTGTGGCGCTCGCTGACGAGCAAGCACGTCGAAGAAGAGGAGTAAGCCATGACGATGCTGACTGACAAGCAGGCCGCCGTGGGTGGCGAACGCAGCGCCAACCGTGCCGGGCTGCAGCGCAACCGCGTGCTGACGCTGCTGTTCATCGTGGTGCTGGCCTTGCTGCCGGTGCTGCCGACGCCGGAGTTCTGGATCACGCTGGGCAATTACATCGGGCTGTACAGCATCGTGGCGATCGGCCTCGTGCTGCTGACGGGCGTGGGCGGCATGACCTCGTTCGGGCAGGCGGCGTTCGTCGGGCTCGGGGCCTACAGCACGGCGTACCTGACCACGCAGTTCGGGTTGTCGCCGTGGTTCGGGCTGCTGGTGGGCCTGGTGATCACGATGGCCTGCGCCTACGTGATCGGCCTGATCACGATGCGCATGTCCGGCCACTACCTGCCGCTCGCCACCATTGCGTGGTGCCTGTCGCTGTTTTTCCTGTTCGGCAACCTGGAGTTCCTGGGCAAGTACGACGGGCTCAACGGCATTCCGGTGCTGTCGTTGTTCGGCGTCGAACTGCAGTCGGGCCGTTCGATGTTCTACCTGATCTGGATCGTGGTGCTGCTCGCCGTGCTGGCCGTGCAGAACCTGCTGAACTCGCGGCCGGGCCGTGCGATGCGCGCGCTCAAGGGCGGTGGCGTGATGGCCGAGGCGATGGGCGTCAACACCGCGTGGATGAAAGTCGTGGTGTTCGTCGTGGCGGCAGTGCTGGCGTGCATCTCGGGCTTCCTCTATGCGCACCTGCAGCGCGCGGTGAACCCGACGCCGTTCGGCCTGAACTACGGCATCGAGTACCTGTTCATGGCCGTGGTCGGTGGCGTGGGCCACGTGTGGGGCGCGGTGCTTGGCGCGGGCCTGCTCACGATCCTGAAGGACACGCTGCAGGGGCTGCTGCCGAAGCTGCTCGGCGCGAATGGCAACTTCGAGATCATCGTGTTCGGCGTGCTGCTCGTGCTGCTGCTGCAACATGCGCGCGATGGCCTGTGGCCGTTCTTGCGCCGGCTGTTTCCGTCGGGGCCGCCGGTGCAGGCACCCGACGCCGCCGATGCGCTGCCGGTCCGGCAGAAGCCAGAGGCCGGCGATCTGATCCTCGACGTGCGTGCCGCGCGCAAGCAGTTCGGCGGACTGGTGGCGGTGAACGACGTGAGCTTCCAGGTGCGGGCCGGAGAGATCGTTGGGTTGATCGGTCCGAATGGTGCCGGCAAGTCGACGACGTTCAACCTGGTGACAGGCGTGCTGCCCGTGACGCGCGGCGAAGTCCGCTATCGCGGTGAAGTGATATCGGGCCTGCCTTCGCGCGAGATCGTGAAGCGCGGCATCGGCCGCACGTTCCAGCATGTGCACCTGCTGCCGACCATGACCGTGCTCGAGAACGTGGCGATCGGTGCGCACCTGCGCGGCGACTTCCACGCGCAGGGCGGTGTATCCGCGGCGATGCTGCGCATGAACCGCGCAGAGGAAGACAAGCTGCTGTTCGAGGCACGGCGCCAGCTCGAGCGCGTGGGTCTGGCCGACTGCATGTACATGGAGGCGGGCAGCCTCGCGCTGGGCCAGCAGCGCATCCTGGAGATCGCGCGTGCGCTGTGCTGCGACCCGGCCCTGCTGCTGCTTGACGAGCCCGCCGCGGGCCTGCGCTACAAGGAGAAGCAGGCGCTGGCCGAATTGCTGCGCAAGCTCAGGGCGGAAGGCATGAGCGTGCTGCTGGTGGAGCACGACATGGACTTCGTCATGAACCTGACCGACCGCCTGGTCGTGATGGAATTCGGCACGCGCATTGCCGAGGGCGTGCCCGAGGATGTGCAGAAGAACCCGGCCGTGCTCGAGGCCTATCTCGGTGGCGTGGAGTGATGGGTGGAGTGATGGTGTGGACAAGGAACGCAAGATGAGCCCGATCCTCGAAGTGAAGGACCTCCACGTCCGCTACGGCAAGGTGGAAGCGGTGCACGGCGTGAGCCTGAAGGTAGAGGCCGGCAAGATCGTGACCGTGATCGGCCCCAACGGCGCCGGCAAGTCGACCACGCTGAACGCGATCATGGGCGCGCTGCCGGTCAGTGGCTCGGCCAGCGGCACGGTCAGCTATCTCGGCCACGACATGGCCGGGATCCCGGTGGAAGGACGCGTGGCGCGCGGCATGTGCCTGGTGCCGGAGAAGCGCGAGCTGTTCGCGTCGATGACGGTCGAGGACAACCTGCAGCTTGGCGCCTTCCGCCGCAAGCGCGCCGGCGAGAAAAACTACCTGGATCAGATGGACGTGGTCTACAACCTGTTTCCGCGCCTGCGCGAGCGCGCGCGGCAGGACGCCGGCACGCTGTCCGGCGGCGAGCGCCAGATGCTCGCCGTGGGCCGCGCGCTCATGGCCAAGCCGCAACTGCTGATGCTCGATGAGCCGAGCCTCGGTCTGGCGCCGCTGATCGTGAAGGAGATCTTCCACATCATCAGCAACCTGCGCCAGACCGGCGTGGCGACACTGCTGATCGAACAGAACGCGCGCGCGGCGCTGCAGGTTGCGGACTACGGCTATGTCATCGAGACAGGCGATATGGCGATGGAGGGACCAGCGGCGGAGCTGGCCAGCAATCCAAAGGTGATCGAAACCTATCTGGGGCTGGCGAAGAAGGCGGCGTGAAGTGCGCGCTTAGTGGATTGATGAATAGTCAGGCCCGCTTCGGCGGGCCTTTTCATTTGTCGTGTAGATATATGGGCCGTCTAACTGCCTGCTTTGCCCGTGAGTATGCGTGGGATGGATGTCGTATTTGTATTTGTACAGCTAAAAATTCCTCGAAATAATAATTGACTGAGGACCATCAGAAATTCATCCGTAGGAAGAATTGTTAATAATCTAGAGCGAGACTAATTATTTATCTGGCGAATGATTATCGCTGACATACTCCGCCGCAGCCCGCGCAGCGGTTTCGAGCAGCCATTCGCGAAAGCACCGGAGGGCCGGATGATCGCGTCGTTCCCTTGGCGCGCAAAGGAAATAGCCGCGCTGTAGGCGGATCGGAAGATCGAAGGGCGCTACTACTCGGCCGGCAGCCAGCTCATCGTGCAGCAGGCAGCGCTGCAGCACGGCGACCCCCATGTCGGCGCGCACCGCCTGGATCAGGATCGAGACCTGATCGAAGCCCGACGACAGCTTTGGCGCAGCACTGGGTACGCCCGCGGCTTCTAGCCAGTTCACCCAGTTGGCGGGGGCAGTGGTGTGGTAGAGCAGGGGCTCTTCCATGAGTTCGGCCGGCTCGCGCCACCGCCCGGCCGCGCGCCGCTGGCGCTCGCGGTCGGGGTGGCAGATCGGCACCATTTCGCGCCCCACTATGTAGTCCACCTGCAAGCCGGGCCATTTCCCGGGCTCGCCGGCGAGCAGCGCTGCATCGGGCGCGGAACCAGAGAAATCCTCGTCGCGGCGGTACGGTACGAAATCGAGCCGTATGTCCGGATGCCGCTTGTGGAAATCGGGCAGCCGGGGTACCAGCCAGACACTGGCAAGCGTCGGAACCGCCGACAGGGTGAGATGGTGGCTGCGGTCGCCAGCACGCAGCGCCGCACTCGCGCTTTCGATGGCGGCGAGCGGATCCGCAACGGCCTCCAGCAATTGTTGCCCGGCGCCCGTGAGCATTAGCCGGTGTGCATTGCGCTGGACCAGCGGCTGGCCGAAGTGTTCTTCCAGCCTGGCGATGGCCCGGCTCACCGCCCCTTGTGTCACGCACAGCGTCTCGGCGGCGCGCGTGAAGCTGCCCAGGCGCGCGGCGGCGACGAAGGCGTGCAACTCGGACATCGAAGGGGAATGCAACCGCATGGGGCAGGCCAGTGGAGAATGATCTTTGGTAATGCGAAGGTGCAATATAGTCGTTTGCCTCGGGTCGGTAAACGCCTGACACTCGGCGGCTATTCATCACAAAAGAACAGGAGAAAGCCCAATGACCCGAGCCAGGATGTCGCGCCGCCAGCTGTTGCTGTCAGGCACCGCGGCTGCCGCAGCGCTGACCTTTGCCGGCGGCGCGTTCGCGCAGGCCGCCTATCCCAACCGGCCCATCCGCCTGGTCGTGCCGTTTGCGGCCGGTGGATCGACCGACCTGTCGGCGCGCCTGGTTGCGGAGTTCGCAGGGCGCGAGCTTGGCCAGCCCATCGTGGTCGAGAACAAGGGCGGGGCAGGGGGCTCGGTCGGCATGGAGCAGGTCGCCAAGTCGGACCCGGATGGCTACACCATCGGCATGGCGACGGTCAGCACGCACGGTTCCAACCCGGCGGTCTATCCGAAGCTGAAGTACGACCCGATCAAGGACTTTGCGCCGGTCACGAACGTGGTGGCGATTCCCAGCGTCTTCGCGGTGCACCCGAGCGTGCCGGCCAAGACCATGCAGGAGTTCATCGCGCTGGCCAAGGCCAACCCGGGCAAGTACACCTTCGCCTCGCCGGGCGCAGGCTCGCTGGGTCATGTGAATATCGAGAACTTCATGATGCTGGCCCACATCGAGCTGCTCCATGTGCCGTACAAGGGCGCCGGCCTGGCGCTCAACGATGCCGTGGCCGGACAGGTGAATGCCATTACCGACAACCTGTCGTCCACGCTGCCTCACGTGAAATCGGGCCGGCTGCGTGCGCTGGCCGTGCTGGGGGCGAACCGCTCACCGCAACTGCCAGGCGTACCCACTTATGCGGAGCTGGGCTACAAGGACATGGGGGAGGGCGGCTGGTTTGGCATCGTCGCCCCGGCGGGTACGCCGTCGGCAGTGGTCATGCGCCTGAACCAGGCCATCCACAAGGCCATGCAGAACCCCGAGTTCAAGCGCAAGGTGGAAGAGTCGGGCGGCACGCTGGTGCCAACCACGCCTGACCAGTTCAAGGTGCAGATCCAGCAGGCCATGGCCCGGTATGCGCGCGTGGCCAGGACGGCAAACATCAAGCTGGATTGACGTATGAGCGAAGCTGTCAAAGCCATGGCCGGTGCGCCGTTTACGCTGGCGCTTCCCGAAGTGGATGCCTTGCCGCTGGTGTGCGATTCGCCGCATAGCGGCACGGTGTATCCGACGGACTTCGGCGCCGCGGTGCCGGCCGAGCGCTTGCGCGGCGGCGAAGATACACACATCGATGCACTATGGGACAGCGTGCCCGGCGTCGGCGGCACGCTGCTCGCAGCAACCTTTCCCCGCGTCTACATCGATCCGAACCGGATGCTGGACGACATCGATCCGGAGCTGCTGGATGGCCCCTGGCCTACGCCGCTGGCGCCGGGGGAGAAGACCCGGCTGGGATTCGGGCTGATCTGGCGAAACATGGATGCGGCCACGCCGATCTATGACCGCAAGCTGTCCGTCGCCGAAGTGCAGGCGCGTATCGATGGCTATTACCGGCCATACCATACGGCGCTTTCCGCGGCAGTAGAGGACGCCTACCGGCGCTTCGGTGCGGTCTGGCACCTGAACCTGCACTCCATGCCGAACAACGCCTATGAGCGGCTCCGGATCCAGAGTCCGCACCCGTTGGCGGATTTCGTGCTCGGGGATCGGGACGGCAGCACGTGCGAGCCGGGGCTGGTGGATCTGGTGGAGGCGGAATTGCGGGAGATGGGGTACACCGTCGCGCGCAATGACCCGTACAAGGGCGTGCAGCTGATCGCCCAGATCGGGCGCCCCGCTGAACGGCGTAATAGCCTCCAGATCGAGATCCGGCGTCCGCTTTATATGGATGAGCGGACCCGGGAGCGGAACGAGGGATTTGGTACGCTGCAGCGGAATCTCGCTTCGCTGACGCAGCGGGTTGCTGCTTATGTGAGGCAGCAGGTTTGAGTGTGTTTCACGTGGAACACGTGGGCCGGACCAATTTGGGTTCGGCCCTTTTTGTTTGGAGGAGGGGAAATGGTCGGGCGCCAACCACAAGCCTTCGCCCACTGTGTTCCACGTGAAACACCCGTGTAATCTCCACACCATGTTTCACGTGAAACACTGTAACCCTCAAAAAGCCGTCAGGCGATTGCCGCTATAATTCGACATCCCGATTGTTCCCGTCAGCCTCCCGGAGGAGGTGTCCCATGCTTTACCCAAAAGAATTCGATGTCATCGTCGTCGGTGGTGGTCACGCCGGCACGGAAGCTGCCCTGGCAGCTGCCCGGATGGGCTGCCAGACCCTCCTGTTGACCCATAACATCGAAACGCTTGGGCAGATGAGCTGCAATCCGTCGATCGGCGGCATTGGCAAGGGGCATCTGGTCAAGGAAGTGGACGCAATGGGCGGCGCCATGGCTGCCGCGACGGACGAGTCGGGGATCCAGTTCCGCATTCTCAATTCCAGCAAAGGCCCGGCTGTGCGCGCGACGCGTGCGCAGGCCGACCGCGTGCTGTACCGCAAGGCGATCCGCACCCGGCTGGAGAACCAGCCGAACCTGATGCTGTTCCAGCAGGCCGTGGATGACCTGCTGGTGGAGGGGGATCGGGTGGTCGGCGCGGTAACGCAAGTTGGCATCGCTTTCCACGCCCGTGCGGTGGTGCTGACGGCTGGCACCTTCCTGGACGGCAAGATCCACGTTGGCCTGGATAACTACACGGGTGGCCGCGCGGGCGATCCCGCCTCGGTGTCGCTCTCGGCGCGGCTCAAGGAGCTTAAGCTGCCGCAGGGCCGCCTGAAGACCGGTACGCCGCCGCGTATCGATGGGCGGACCATCGACTTTTCGGTGATGGAGGAGCAGCCGGGCGATCTTGACCCGGTGCCGGTGTTCTCGTTCCTTGGCCGCCCGGAGCACCACCCGCAGCAACTCCCGTGCTGGATCAGCCATACCAACAGCCGTACCCACGACATCATCCGTGGTGGGCTCGACCGCTCGCCGATGTACACCGGCGTGATCGAAGGGGTAGGGCCGCGTTACTGCCCGAGCATCGAGGACAAGATCCATCGGTTTGCCAGCAAGGACAGCCACCAGATCTTTCTGGAACCGGAAGGGCTGACCACCAACGAGTTCTACCCGAACGGCATCTCCACGAGCCTGCCATTCGACGTACAGCTGGAGTTGGTGCATTCGATCCGTGGCCTGGAGAATGCGCACATCATGCGTCCCGGCTATGCCATCGAATACGACTACTTCGATCCGCGTGCGCTCAAAGCTTCGCTGGAAAGCAAGGCGATCGGAGGGCTGTTCTTTGCCGGCCAGATCAATGGGACGACCGGCTATGAAGAGGCTGCCGCGCAGGGCCTGCTCGCCGGCATCAACGCCGGCTGCTACGTGCGCGAGCGCGATGCCTGGACGCCGCGCCGCGACCAAGCCTACCTTGGGGTGCTCGTCGATGACCTGATCACGCGCGGCGTGACCGAGCCTTACCGGATGTTTACCAGCCGTGCCGAATTCCGCCTGAGCCTGCGTGAAGACAACGCCGATATGCGCCTGACCGAGGTCGGCCGCGAACTCGGCGTGGTCGATGACGTCCGCTGGGACGCGTTCAATCGCAAGCGCGATGCTGTTTCACGTGAAACAGAGCGACTGAAGAGCACGTGGGTCAATCCAACCATCCTCCCGGCGGAAGAAGCCGTGCCACTGCTGGGCAAGCCCATCGAGCGCGAGTACAGCCTGGCCGATCTGCTGCGCCGCCCGGAAGTCCGCTACGACGGCCTGATGGCCCTGCAGGGCGGTCGCCACGCACCCGAGGCGCCGCTCGACGAGGATCCGCTGCTGGTGGACCAGATCCGCGAACAGATCGAGATTGGCATCAAGTACCACGGCTATATCACCCGCCAGGCGGCGGAAGTGGACAAGCTCGAAGCCAATGAGTCGACACGTTTGCCGGAGGGGCTCGACTACACCGAAGTGCGCGGACTGGGCTTCGAGGTCAGCCAGAAGCTGAACCAGCACCGGCCCGAAACGCTGGGGCAGGCCTCGCGTATTTCGGGTGTGACCCCGGCAGCCATCTCGCTGCTGTTGGTACACCTGAAGAAGAAGGGGCTGGGGCGTACCCGTTCCAGCAACTCGCAAGAGGCAGCCTGAGTGGCGGGCCAACGACACACCGTGATCGACGACGCGGCCCAGCGTCGTCGCCTGGAGGCCGGCTTGAACGAGATCGGCCTGGACCTGCCGCCGGATCGCATCGAGACGCTGTTCGCCTACCTCGCCCTGCTGCGCAAGTGGAACGGCGTCTACAACCTCACCGCGATCCGCCATCCCGATGAAATGCTGACGCATCATCTGCTGGATTCGCTCGCGGCTATCCCGGCGCTGGCGGATGCCGCACGCGCGCCGGCGGTAGCAGGGGCTGCGCGGGGCAGGGTGCTCGACGTGGGTTCGGGCGGCGGCATGCCTGGCCTGCCGCTGGCGATTTCCTGCCCGGATGTCTCGGTGCTGATGGTCGACATCGTGCAGAAGAAAACCGCCTTCCTGACACAATGCCGCGCCCAGCTGAGCCTGCCGAATGCGGCGGCACACTGGGGCCCGGTCGAGAAGCTGGAAGATGCGGATAAATTTGCGGTGATTACATCACGCGCATTCGCCGAGCTGACGGACTTTGTCACCCTGTCCGGCCATCTGCTGGCGCCGGAAGGCCGGATGATCGCGATGAAGGGCGTGTATCCACAGGCTGAACTGGACCGCATGGAAGCGGCTGGCCTGATGGCGGCGTGGCAGGTGGAGGAAGTGCGAAGACTGGCAGTGCCCGGGCTGGATGCCGAGCGCCACCTGGTGCTGTTGTCGCGCAAATGATATTGACGGCGTTCGCGCCGCGAACCGGACGGGCCAGCGGGCGCGGACGGATGAAGAATTCAATCGGGAACCTCAGAAGCATATGGCCAAGGTATTCGTGATCGCGAACCAGAAGGGCGGGGTGGGCAAGACCACCACGACGGTGAACCTTGCCGCGGGACTGGCTGCGCAGGGCCAGCGCGTGCTGCTGGTCGACCTGGATCCGCAGGGCAATGCCTCGATGGGCTCGGGCATCGACAAGCAGTCGCTGGAACACAGCGTGTACCAGGTGTTGGTCGGACTGGCTTCCGTAGCGCAGGCGCGCCAGCGTTCGGAAACCGGCAAGTACGACGTGCTGCCGGCCAATCGCGAGCTGGCCGGCGCGGAAGTCGAACTTGTCGAGCTGGACCAGCGCGAGCGCCGGCTCAAGCAGGCCATTGCCGAGGTCGACGATGAATATGACTTCGTGCTGATCGACTGCCCGCCGTCGTTGTCGCTGCTGACGCTGAACGGCCTGTGCGCGGCGCATGGGGTCATCGTGCCGATGCAGTGCGAGTACTTCGCGCTCGAAGGCTTGTCCGACCTGGTCAACACCATCAAGCAGGTGCATGCGAACCTGAACCGGGAGCTGAAGGTGATTGGCCTGCTGCGCGTCATGTTCGATCCGCGCGTGACGCTGCAGCAGCAAGTGTCGGCACAGCTGGAATCGCATTTTGGCGACAAGGTCTTCAAGACCCTGATCCCGCGCAATGTACGCCTGGCCGAAGCGCCGTCTTATGGCATGCCGGGCGTTGCCTTCGACCCGTCGTCGAAGGGTGCCAAGGCTTATCTCGACTTCGGCGCCGAGATGATCGCCCGTGTCAGGCAGCTGTCGGCGCCGGAAGCTGCCACCGCCATGCAAGGACAGTGACCATGAGCACCGTGAAGAAGAAGGGACTGGGCCGCGGCCTCGAAGCGCTGCTGGGAGGTCCGGCCGAGATCGTCGAGACCGCGAAGCAGGAGGGCGCGCCCTCCGTGCTGCGCCTGGACCAGCTTCAACCGGGCAAGTACCAGCCGCGCACGCGCATGGATGAGGGCGCATTGCAGGAGTTGGCTGCCAGCATCCGCGCGCAAGGGCTGATGCAGCCGATCCTGGTGCGACGCGTGGCCGAGCCGGATCGCTACGAGATTATTGCGG
The DNA here is from genome assembly GCF_057798975.1 of Cupriavidus sp. 21MJTG02-4. Taxonomy (NCBI): domain Bacteria; kingdom Pseudomonadati; phylum Pseudomonadota; class Betaproteobacteria; order Burkholderiales; family Burkholderiaceae; genus Cupriavidus; species Cupriavidus sp. 21MJTG02-4. The sequence continues at coordinate 17,901 of NZ_JBYOJP010000015.1, forward strand.
GCGAGCGCCGCTTCCGGGCGTCGCGCATCGCGGGACTCGACAAGGTGCCGGTGCTGGTGAAGGACGTCGCCGACGAAGCCGCCGCGGCGATGGCGCTGATCGAGAACATCCAGCGGGAAGATTTGAATCCGCTGGAAGAAGCGCAAGGCATCATGCGCTTGATCCGCGAATTCCGCTTTACGCATGAACAGGCAGCGGAGTCGGTAGGGCGCTCGCGCAGCGCGGTTTCCAATCTGCTGCGCCTGCTGAACCTGGCCGCGCCGGTACAGACCATGCTGATGGCGGGCGATCTCGACATGGGACACGCACGCGCGCTGCTGGCCGTCGATGGCGCGAACCAGATCACGCTGGCCAACCAGATCATCAACAAGCGGCTGTCGGTGCGCGAGACCGAGAAGCTGGTGGCATCCACGCTCAAGCCGTTCGAACTGAAGTCGCTCAAGCACAAGACCGGCAACGGCATGCGCGATGTGGCGCGGCTTGAAGAGGAATTGTCTGATGCGCTGGGACTGGCGGTGCAGATCAAGCTCGGCGTGCGGGGCAAGGGCCAGCTCACCATTCACTTCACCAACAACGAAGCGCTGGATGGCGTGCTCGCGCGCCTGCGTGATGCAGACGAAAGCAAACGCGTAGCCTGAAAAGCTGCGCGATAAACGGCCAATTAAAGAGTCACTGTTGCATTCACGCAGCAGTTAACTATCCGATGTTCGGTCAATGCGCCGGACAGTCGTGAATCCTCCATCATGCGTCACGCGAGTTGCGCAATCCAATTACGTCAAGCGTCGTTGCTGCGCAATTTCAACGAAGCCATCATGCAATCGTGATAGCAACCGTTGTGCAGTTTGCCACTGCAAGCGAACTGTAAGCACATTGACGCGACTCAGTATTTCCCCTTAAAATTGCGCGGTTTGAATTCTGGTCGGGCCGAAAAGTTCCGGCCCGGATGAGGCAGGCAGGTAGTGGTAAGAGACCGACAGCAGCAAAACGATTCGCGTCAGGTAAACCCCCGCAGTGATGATTGGGATTTTGACGCAGAACGGGAAGAAGAAGCTGTCGATCCGCTGTCACACGACGACGCGGTAACGCTGTTCGGCGAACGCGCGTTGCGCCCCTCGCGCATGACACCCGGCAGGATCGTGCTGGCGCAGGTGATTGTGACCCTGCTGTCGGCATTGTGCTGGGCGCTGTTCGGCAAGCAGGCAGGGCCGTATGGCTGGTCTGCGTTGTTTGGTGGCGCCGTGTGTTTCATCCCGAGCGGGTTCTTTGCGTTGCGGCTGTGGATGTCGCGCGAGCGGGCCTCGGTCGGCGGGCTGGTGATGGGCGAGGCGATCAAGGTGTTCGCCACCGTCGCGCTGCTGGTGCTGGTGGTGGTGCTGTACCGCGATCTGCGCTGGGTGCCGCTGCTTGTCACGTTCCTGCTTGCGCTCAAGACGTATTGGGTGGTGGCGATGGCGCTTCGGTAAGCAGTAACAGCAGGCCAGCCGCACGAAGTGTGTGCTTCACGCAGAAGTGGGGCACCAAAACGGAATATCAAGATCCTCGGTGCAGGGTTTCATAGTGGTGAAACCCTGCACCGACAAAGTTTGACCCGCTTGCATGGCGGTGACCGGCCACGATGGCCGAAGGCAATGCAAGACGCGTACCGGCTGCCCGCCAATGCGAGGGTGCCGGCTCAACGATTTCGCAATATACCGTTCGTTTCGACATGTCAGAAGCTATCCAAGGCGCCGAACACGCGCTGACACCCTCCGGCTATATCGCCGAACACTTGCAGAACTTGAATTCGGTCGGCGGCAAGCAGGCGTCGGTGGTCGATTTCTCCGTGCTCAACTATGACACGGTGTTCTGGTCCGTGCTGTGCGGCGCCATCGCCGTGATCTTCCTGCTGATCGCCGCGCGTCGGGTTCACGCTGGCGTGCCGGGACGCTTCCAGGCCTTCGTCGAGATGATCGTCGAGATGGTCGATGACCAGGCCAAGGGCATCATTCACGGCGACCGTTCGTGGATTGCTCCGCTGGCGCTGATGGTGTTCTGCTGGATCACCATGATGAACGCGATCGACCTGATTCCGGTCGACTGGGTCACCGGCCTGAACAATTTCCTGGGCATTTTCCACATCCACCTTCCGCACCACCGCGCAGTGGCCACGGCTGACCTGAACGGTACGCTGGGCATGTCGTGCTCGGTGCTGGTGCTGATGATCTATTACAGCTTCAAGATCAAGGGCACAGGCGGCTTCATGCACGAACTGTTCTCGGCCCCGTTCGGCGCCAAGTGGTACCTGGCTCCGTTCAACCTGATCCTGAACATCATCGAATTCCTGGCCAAGGCCGTGTCGCTGGGCATGCGGTTGTTCGGCAACATGTACGCCGGCGAACTGGTGTTCCTGCTGATCGCGCTGCTGGGTTCCATCTGGACGTTCAGTGCCGACCTGTCGGCGCTGGGCTTCGTCGGCCACGTCGTTGCCGGCACGGTCTGGGCGATCTTCCACATCCTGATCGTTCTGCTCCAGGCATTCATTTTCATGATGCTGACGCTGGTGTACATCGGCCAGGCTCACGATCACCACTGATCGGCAAAGATTTTAGGTTTTTGGTTTTTTGGTTTTTTGGTTCTAAGTCTCTCTAAATTAAAGGAGTCATCATGCAAGCATTTCTCGCCAACATCCAGGGTCTGACCGCCATCGGTATCGGCATCATCATCGGTCTGGGCGCTATCGGCGCCTGCCTGGGTATCGCCCTGATGGGTGGCAAGTACATCGAAGCGTGCGCACGTCAGCCTGAACTGATGAACCCGCTGCAAACCAAGATGTTCCTGCTGGCTGGCCTGATCGACGCGGCATTCCTGATCGGCGTGGGTGTTGCAATGCTGTTCGCCTTCGCCAACCCGCTGCTGGCTGTCATTCAGTAATTTCTTTTCGGTCTGCATGATGCTGACGGGCGGCGCAGGCCATCAGCCTCGCCGCCTTTTGTGCATTTATCTGTAGTTTGATTACCGAAAGGAACACACCATGAATCTGAACGCAACGTTTTTTGCGCAGATGGTCGTGTTCTTCATCCTGTGGTGGGTTGTTGCCAAATTCATTTGGCCGCCGCTGGTGAAGGCGCTCGACGAACGCGCAAAGAAGATCGCCGATGGCCTCGCCGCTGCCGAGAAGGGCAAGGCCGAGCTTGAACTCGCCAACAAGCGTGTGGACCAGGCTATGGCCGAAGCCCGCACCGAGGGTGCTCAACGCGTCGCTGACGCCGAGAAGCGCGCCCAGCTGACGGCGGACGAGATCAAGCAAAACGCCCAGGCGGAAGCCGCACGCATCATCGCCCAGGCCAAGGCCGAGGCAGAGCAGCAAGTGACCCGCGCACGTGAAGACCTGCGCGACCAGGTTGCCGTGCTGGCAGTCAAGGGTGCCGAGCAGATCCTCAAGCGCGAAGTGAACGCGCAGGTCCATACCGACCTGCTCAATCAACTCAAAGCTGAGCTCTAATCATGGCCGAAACCGCAACCATTGCCCGTCCCTACGCTGAGGCGCTGTTCCGCGTCGCCAGCGAAGCCGGCAATCTGGGTGCATGGTCCGAGCTGGTGTCGGAGATGGGGCATATCGCCGCCAACCCCGACATGAAGGCGCTCGCCGACGATCCGAACGTTCCCGGCGACAAGCTGGCCGAACTGTTCCTGTCGGTGGTGAAGTCCCCGGTGAATGACGAAGCACGACGCTTCGTCAAGCTGCTGGTGGACAACAACCGCCTGACGGTGATGCCGGAAATCGCCGAGCAGTTCCATGCGCTCAAGAACGCCCGCGAAGGCTCGTCGGACGTCGAGATCACCAGTGCATTCCCGCTGGATGGTCAACCACTGAACGACCTGATCGCTGCGCTCGAACGCAAGTTCGGCCGCAAGCTGCACGCAAAGGTGGCGGTAGACCCGTCCCTGATCGGCGGCGTGAGCGTCAAGGTCGGCGACGAAGTGCTCGACACCTCCGTGCGTGCGCGCCTGGCTGCCATGCAAACCGCGCTGACCGCCGTCTGATCGGCCGTCCGTCGGATTGAAGAATTAGGAGCATTGTGATGCAACTGAACCCCTCAGAAATCAGCGAGCTGATCAAGTCCCGCATCTCGGGTCTTGGCGCTGACGCTGAAGTGCGCAACACCGGCACGGTAATTTCCGTGACCGATGGTATCTGCCGCGTGCACGGCCTGTCTGGCGTGATGCAGGGCGAGATGCTGGAATTCCCGGGCAACACCTTCGGCCTCGCGCTGAACCTCGAGCGCGACTCGGTCGGCGCCGTGGTGCTGGGCGACTACGAACACATTTCGGAAGGCGATACGGTCAAGTGCACCGGCCGCATTCTGGAAGTGCCCGTTGGCAAGGAACTGCTGGGCCGCGTGGTCAACACGCTGGGCCAGCCGATCGATGGCAAGGGCCCGATCAACGCGAAGGAAACCGACGTGATCGAAAAGGTCGCGCCGGGCGTGATCGCGCGTCAGTCGGTGAGCCAGCCGGTGCAGACCGGCCTGAAGTCGATCGACGCGATGGTGCCGATCGGCCGTGGCCAGCGCGAGCTGATCATTGGCGACCGCCAGACCGGCAAGACCGCCGTGGCTGTCGACGCCATCATCAACCAGAAGGGCAAGGGCGTCTTCTGCGTGTACGTGGCAATCGGCCAGAAGGCTTCGACGATCGCCAACGTGGTGCGCAAGCTGGAAGAGCACGGCGCGATGGAATACACCGTCGTCGTGGCCGCCGCCGCTTCGGATTCGGCCGCCATGCAGTACCTGGCTGCCTACGCCGGTTGCACGATGGGCGAGTACTTCCGCGACCGCGGCGAAGACGCGCTGATCGTTTATGACGACCTGACCAAGCAAGCCTGGGCCTACCGCCAGGTGTCGCTGCTGCTGCGCCGTCCGCCGGGCCGCGAAGCCTACCCGGGCGACGTGTTCTACCTGCACTCGCGCCTGCTGGAGCGTGCCGCACGCGTGAACGAAGACTACGTCGAGAAGTTCACCAACGGCGCTGTCAAGGGCAAGACCGGTTCGCTGACCGCACTGCCGATCATCGAAACGCAGGCCGGCGACGTGTCCGCGTTCGTGCCGACCAACGTGATCTCGATTACCGACGGTCAGATCTTCCTGGAAACCGACCTGTTCAACGCCGGTGTCCGTCCCGCCATTAACGCCGGTATCTCGGTGTCGCGCGTGGGTGGTGCTGCACAGACCAAGGTGGTGAAGAACCTGTCCGGCGGTATCCGTACCGACCTGGCCCAGTACCGTGAACTGGCTGCGTTCGCGCAGTTCGCTTCGGACCTGGACGACGCCACCCGCAAGCAGCTGGAGCGCGGCCGCCGCGTGACCGAACTGCTGAAGCAGGCGCAATACCAGCCGCAGCAAGTGTGGCAACTGGCCGCTTCGCTGTTCGCCGCCAACAACGGCTTCCTCGACAACGTGGAAGTGAAGGACATTCTCGCGTTCGAGAAGGGCCTGCACGACCATCTGAAGACCAAGTACGCCGACCTCATCAACCGTATCGAAGACACCAAGGTGCTCTCGAAGGAAGATGAGCCCGCTCTGCGTGCCGCGATCGAGGATTTCAAGAAGTCCGCCGCGTTCTAACCGCGCAATTCTCCGATACCGCCGCCGCGCCTGGCTAACGCCGGCGCGGCGCTGGTTCGGACGGAGAGGAAGATATGGCCGGAACGAAAGAAATTCGAACCAAGATCAAGAGCGTGCAGAACACGCGCAAGATCACCAAGGCGATGGAGATGGTCGCCGCGTCCAAGATGCGCAAGGCGCAGGAACGGATGCGCAATGCCCGTCCCTATGCCGAGAAAGTGCGCAACATCGCGGCGCACCTGGCTTCGGCCAACCCCGAGTTCAAGCACCCGTTCATGCAGGAGCGCGAAGTCAAGCGCGTCGGCATGATCGTGGTCACGACCGACAAGGGGCTGTGCGGCGGTCTGAACACGAACGTGCTGCGCGCGGTGACCAACGAGCTGAAGAGCCTGCAAGGCCGCGGCGTGGATGTGCAAGCAACTGCCATCGGTGGCAAGGGCATGCAGTTCCTGAGCCGCATCGGCGCCAAGGTGGCCTCGAATGTGGTGCAGCTCGGCGACACCCCGCACCTGGAAAAGCTGATCGGCGCGATCAAGGTCCAGCTCGACGCATTCACCAATGGTGAAGTCGATGCGGTGTACATCGCGTACACCAAGTTCATCAATACGATGAAGCAGGAGCCGATGGTCGAGCAGCTGTTGCCGCTCGCCGCCGACAAGCTGTCGCAGACCGAAGAAGAGAAGCGCGCCTACTCGTGGGACTACATCTACGAACCTGACGCGCAGACCGTGGTGGAAGAGCTGTTGGTCCGCTACGTGGAAGCGCTGGTGTACCAGGCCGTGGCCGAGAACATGGCGTCCGAGCAATCGGCGCGCATGGTGGCCATGAAGGCGGCATCCGACAATGCCAAGAACGTGATCGGCGAACTGCAGCTGGACTACAACAAGACCCGGCAGGCAGCGATCACCAAGGAATTGTCAGAGATCGTCAGCGGTGCAGCAGCGGTCTGAGGCGTCAAGAATTCAAGCTATCGGAGATACGAAATGAGTATCGGAAATATTGTGCAGTGCATTGGCGCCGTGGTGGACATCGAGTTCCCGCGCGACGCAATGCCGAAGGTGTACGACGCGCTGGTGCTGGAAGACAGCGGCGAAACGTCGTTCGCCGAGAAGGGCCTGACGTTCGAAGTCCAGCAGCAGCTGGGTGACGGCGTGGTGCGTACCATTGCGCTCGGTTCGTCGGACGGCCTGCGCCGCGGCATGCCGGTGAAGAACACCGGCGCGCCGATCTCGGTGCCGGTGGGTCAGGGCACCCTGGGCCGCATCATGGACGTGCTGGGTCGCCCCATCGACGAAGCTGGCCCGATCGATTCGAACGAGCGCCGCGCGATTCACCAGAAGGCACCGAAGTTCGACGAGCTGTCGCCTTCGACCGACCTGCTGGAAACCGGCATCAAGGTGATCGACCTGATCTGCCCGTTCGCAAAGGGCGGCAAGGTTGGCCTGTTCGGTGGTGCTGGCGTGGGCAAGACCGTCAACATGATGGAGCTCATCAACAATATCGCCAAGCAGCACAGCGGTCTGTCGGTGTTCGCCGGCGTGGGCGAGCGTACCCGTGAAGGGAACGACTTCTACCACGAAATGAAGGACTCGAACGTTCTCGACAAGGTGGCCATGGTGTTCGGCCAGATGAACGAGCCGCCGGGCAACCGTCTGCGCGTGGCACTTTCCGGCCTGACCATGGCCGAGAAGTTCCGCGACGAAGGCCGTGACATCCTGTTCTTCGTCGACAACATCTACCGCTACACGCTGGCCGGTACCGAAGTGTCGGCACTGCTGGGCCGTATGCCTTCCGCCGTGGGCTACCAGCCGACGCTGGCTGAAGAAATGGGCAAGCTGCAGGAGCGTATTACGTCGACCAAGACTGGCTCGATCACGTCGATCCAGGCCGTGTACGTGCCTGCGGATGACTTGACCGACCCGTCGCCGGCTACCACCTTCCTGCACCTGGACTCGACCCTGGTGCTGTCGCGTGACATCGCCGCTCTGGGTATCTACCCCGCAGTGGATCCGCTTGACTCGACCTCGCGCCAGATGGACCCGCAAGTGGTTGGTCAGGAGCACTACGCCGTCGCGCGTGCCGTGCAGCAGACGCTGCAGCGTTACAAGGAACTGCGCGACATCATCGCGATTCTGGGCATGGACGAACTGTCGCCGGAAGACAAGATGGCCGTGAACCGCGCGCGTAAGATCCAGCGTTTCCTGTCGCAGCCGTTCCACGTGGCCGAAGTGTTCACGGGTTCGCCGGGCAAGTACGTGCCGCTGAAGGAAACCATCCGTGGTTTCAAGATGCTGGTGGATGGCGAGTGCGACCACCTGCCCGAGCAGGCGTTCTACATGGTCGGCTCGATCGACGAAGCCTTCGAGAAGGCCAAGAAGCTCCAGTAAGCCTCGCTTTGACGCTCCCGCGCTCCGGCGCGGGAGTGGCGGCATGCGGCTTCGCGCCGCGTGCTGTCAGAAGTGAAGCGAACGGACAAAGGAATTCATATGGCAACCATTCTTGTAGACGTCGTCAGCGCGGAAGCGTCGATCTTCTCCGGTCAGGCGAAGTTCGTGGCGCTGCCGGGCGAGTCGGGTGAGCTGGGCATTCTGCCGGGCCACACGCCGCTGATTACGCGCATCCAGCCGGGCGCCGTGCGCATTGAGAAGGAAGACGGCAGCGAAGAGTTCGTGTTCGTGGCCGGCGGCATTCTCGAAGTGCAGCCGAAGCATGTCACCGTGCTGGCCGATACCGCCATCCGCGGTACCGACCTGGACGAAGCCAAGGCGCAGGAAGCCAAGCGTGCCGCCGAAGAGCTGATGCAGAACCAGAGCAGCGATCTGGACATTGCACGCGCTCAGAGCGAACTCGCCATGGCCGCCGCGCAGCTGGCTGCCATCGCCCGTCTGCGTCGTAAGAAGTAAGCAACAAGCAGTACCTGGCGCACTGTTGTTTTTTCGGTGCGACAGCCAAAAAAAGGCAGCCACGCGGCTGCCTTTTTTATTGGGCTGGAGATATGCTTGGTCCGTTCTGGACAAAAAAAAGCGCGCGGGCCGGGGAGGCTCCGCGCGGACGGGAAAATCCCTTCGAGGGGTCAATTCGAAGGAACGGGTTCGGTCCAGAACTACCAAGCTAAGGCGCAGCGAATCACGTTCGCAAAATCGGCCAACAAGGCCACGCGCCATCGGGTCTTCCTGGTATCCGGCCAGCAGGCATCGCCTGCTGGCTCGGAAAATCGGGGATCACTGCCAAAGGCTTTCTTCAGCGTCCCATGTTCTGACTTCTCGATTCTTGGTGGGACGCCACCAAACGTCGGTGTGTCAATGCATTGTGGGGGAAAGTCCCCGCAATGGCAGTAACAAAATGTATCCTTTTGCAAGAAGTTGAAAGCCTGGGCTGCATAAATGGCGCGCAATGGGCACATTGACAAGCTTTTGCCTCACTTTTTCGTAAGCCAAGTGTCTGTCTGTCGTCTTTTTGCGCGGATCACCACGTGCGATAGCGAACCAAGGGACGTTTCCGGCGTTCCAGGTCGTTCGCGGTTACGATTGCTCCTGTTTTGAGCCCGGTGTTCGCCGCGGCAATACCACGGAGCCCATGATGACAGGTATGCAGGACGCGATTCGGAAGATGCTTGGCATGAAAACCGTTGCCATTGTCGGCTTGTCGGACCGTGCCGACCGCCCGAGCCATGAAGTCGCCGAATTCCTGCAGCAGCATGGTTTCCGCATCGTCCCGGTGAACCCGCGCCACGCGGGCGAGCGCATTCTGGGCGAGACTTGCCACGCGTCGCTCGAGGCCGCCGCTGCCGCGATCCATGCGCAAGGCGGCCGCATCGACTGGGTCGATATCTTCCGTCGTGCCGAAGATACCCCGCCGGTCGTCGCCGACGCCATTGCCATTGGCGCCCGCGGCGTCTGGCTGCAGCTCGGCATCGTGAACGACGATGCTGTCGCGCGTGCGCTGGCAGCGGGTCTGCTTGCGGTGCAGGACTGCTGCAGCAAGGTCGAGCTGGCGCGCCAGCTCGAGCTGTCCTGAGCCGCACTTCATTCCCCTGAATCCCTTCCGCCCCACCGATGGCCATCGATCCGCAACTCCTCGCCTATTACCGCCGCCAGACCGAGCAGTACGCCGGCCTGCCCGTACCCGTTGATGCGCCCGCGCGGCGCGTGCGCTTCGACGAAGTGGCGGCTTCGTCGATGGTGCCGGATCCCGACGGTGTCACCTCGACGGCCATCGAGCTGCCGTTGGACGGCCGCACACTCACGGCGTGCTTGTTCAGGCCGGCGGGCACTGGTGCCGCTCGGCTGATCGTCTATTTCCACGGCGGAGGCTGGGTGATCGGCTCACACCAGACGCACCGCACCATTGCCGCGATGCTTGCCGCCGATACTGGCTGTGCGGTCGCCAGCGTGGACTACCGGCTCGCGCCCGAGCACCCGTTCCCGGCGCCATGCGATGACGCGGTGCAGGCAGTGCAGTGGTTTGCCGCGCAACGGGCATCATTGGGCTTCGACACGGGCTTCCTGGCCGTGGCCGGAGACAGCGCCGGCGGGCATCTGGCGGCGCTCGCGGCGCAGCAGGTCAATGCCGAAGCCGGACGGCAGGTCGTGGCGGCGCAATTGCTGATCTACCCGGTCACCGCGCCAGTGCTCAGCACCGAAAGCTACCGCGCCTTTGCCAATGGCCCCGGCCTGACGCGCGACGAAATGGCCTGGTACTGGACTCAGTTCATCGGTGCCGACGCGCTCGCGCAGGGCGCGCAGCATCCCGATCCGCGCATCCATCTGATGGCGCAGGCGCCCGCGATACAGCCGCCGGCCACGGCCCTGATCGTGGCGGCCAACGACGTGTTGCGCGATGGCGGCCTGGCCTATGCCGATTTCCTCGTCCGTCACGACGCCGCGGTGGTCACCATCGAAGCCAGCGGCATGACGCACGGTTTCGGGCGCCTGCAGTCTGAAGCGCCGCGTGCCCGCGAATGGATGCAGCGAGCCGCGCAAGCCTTTGCCAGCCTGTTCGACGAGGCATAGCGCCGCGGTGCTCCGGCACCGGTCGCAAAGTGCCGTTGCGCCGTGGCCATCCCTTAGAATGGCGGTCTTACGAGGATGACCATGACCGCACTGCAGAACGACACTTTCCTGCGCGCATTGCGCCGGCAGCCGACTGAATACACGCCGCTGTGGCTGATGCGCCAGGCGGGCCGCTACCTGCCCGAGTACAACGCCACGCGCGCGCGGGCCGGCAGTTTCCTGGGGCTGGCCAAGAATCCCGCCTACGCCACCGAGGTGACGCTGCAACCGCTGGACCGTTATCCGCTGGACGCGGCCATCCTGTTCTCCGACATCCTCACCGTCCCCGATGCGATGGGCCTTGGCCTGTCGTTCGCCCAGGGCGAGGGCCCGCGCTTTGCCCGGCCGCTGCGCACCGAAGCCGATGTCCAGAAGCTGGCGGTGCCCGATATGTCGTCGCTGCAGTACGTGTTCGACGCCGTGGCCGAGATTCGCCGAGCATTGGTCCAGGACGGCCGCCAGCGCGTGCCGCTGATCGGTTTCTCGGGAAGCCCCTGGACGCTCGCCTGTTACATGGTCGAAGGCGGTGGCTCGGACGACTTCCGCACGGTCAAGGCCATGATGTACGGTCGCCCGGACCTGATGCACCGCATCCTGGAAATCAACGCCCAGGCGGTCAGCCAGTACCTGAACGCCCAGATCGAGGCCGGTGCCCAGGCCGTGATGATCTTCGACACCTGGGGCGGCGCACTGGCCGATGGCATGTACCAGGCGTTCTCGCTGGCCTATATGCGCAAGGTGCTGGCCGGCCTGAAGCGCGAGCATGACGGGCAGCAGATCCCGGCCATCGTGTTCACCAAGGGTGGTGGCTTGTGGCTGGAAAGCCTTGCCGAGACCGGCGCCGATGCCATCGGCCTGGACTGGACTGTCAACCTGGCCGACGCCCGTCGCCGCACCGGCGGCCGCGTGGCGCTGCAAGGCAACATCGATCCCACGGTGCTGTTCGCGCCGGAGGCCGCCATCCGCGAGCAGGTGCGCGGCGTGCTGGACAGCTACGCCGCCGCGGGCGGCAGCGATGGGCACGTATTCAACCTGGGCCACGGCATTTCGCAGTTCACGCCGCCGGAAAGCGTGACCGTGCTGGTCGATGAAGTGCATCGCTACAGCAAGCAGCTGCGTGCGGCGCGCGGCTGACCACCGTTGCTCCAAAGGTCGGCGCCTGGCGTGCCGGCCCTTCTTTCCTCGCGGTGCAGCGATTTCAGTGCGATGGCTCGTCGGTGTCGCGAGAGGCGCGCCGCTGCTGCTGTCAAGTAAACAATTTCATCCAGATTCGCCAAAAAGATGCGACGGGTTGATTGTGGAGGCTTGACTTATGCACACCGATTGGTTTGCCGCAGTGCAAGAACGGGTTACTCCTTAACTCATCTGGGGGATGTTTGCAAGGTCTTGATTTTTAAGGCATTGGAAGTTTTTCAACGCCGATGCGCAGGCCAGTGATTCCCTTGTTTTTCGGGCTTTGGCGGCATCTTGGTGCGACTTTTCAACAAAGTTATCCACAGGGTCGATGGAATTAGTGGAAAAGCAGTCATCTATCATCGACTTAGGGCCACATTTGAAGTTTTACTTTAAGTTGATGTTGCGCCGCACACAGCGCCTCGACGTGGCCGCTTTGCGTCGCATCCCGCACAGTCTTTGTGCACCCGCCTTGCACCACAATCGCCTCCGATGACGCTGCCAGCCGATACCGAACCGCGCCCGGCCGGCATTGTCCGCGTCGCGCTCGATACGCCCGCGGACGACTGCTTCGACTATCTTGCCGGTCCCGACGTGTCGCCGGGTGAACTCGTCGTGGTGCCATTCGGGCGCCGCAAGCTGGTGGGGGTGGTCGTGGCGCGCGCTGACGAATCCCCCGTACCGGCGGAGCGCCTCAAGCCGGTATCCGCGCGGCTGGATTGGTTGACGCCTCTGGCGGAGGAGTGGCGCGACCTGGCGGCATTCGCCGCGCGCTATTACCAGCGTTGTCTCGGTGAAGTGATGCTGCCGGCGCTACCGCCGTCGTTGCGCGAGCCCGAAGGTTGGCCGCGCCTTGCGCTGCGTGCCCGCACCGAGGCGTATCGCGCGGTGCCGGCGCACATTCCCATGATGCTGGAAGCCGTGCCCGTGCGCGCAAGATCGGTCCGCGCGCTGGCGCAGGCGCTTGCCGATCGCGCGGACGGCCCCGCACAGGCGCCGATGAGCCTGTCCGAGGCCCGCGAGCTGTGCGCCGCGACGCCGGCCAGGCTGGCGGAATGGGTCGCCGCAGGATGGGTCGAGGTCCTGACCGCCGAGCGCACCTTGCTGGCCACGGCGCCCTCTCAGGCGCCATCGGTGGCGCCGCCGCTGCACGAGGAACAACTCGCGGCGGTCGAGGCCATTGGCGCGGCCACGTCGTTCGCGCCGTTCCTGCTTCACGGCGTGACCGGCAGCGGCAAGACCGAGGTCTATCTGCACGCCATGGCGCAGGTGTTGGTACGCGATCCGCACGCGCAGGTGTTGATGCTGGTGCCCGAAATCAACCTGACGCCGCAGCTCCAGTCGCGTATCGCCGCCCGGTTCCCGCACCTGCCGCTGGCCGTGCTGCATAGCGGCCTGGCCGACCAGGAGCGCAGCCTGCAGTGGCTGGCGGCCCATCGTGGCGAGGCGCGTATCGTGCTTGGCACACGGATGGCGATCCTGGCGTCCATGCCGCACCTCGCGCTGATTGTCGTGGACGAAGAGCACGACACGTCCTACAAGCAGCAGGAGGGCCTGCGCTACTCCGCGCGCGACCTGGCGGTGTGGCGCGCCAAGCGGCTCGAGATCCCGGTGGTGCTCGGCTCCGCCACGCCGTCGATGGAGACCTGGTGGCGCGCCGAGCAGGGTGCTTACCGCAAGCTGGTCCTACGCGAACGCGCGCAGGCCGAGGCCGCGCTGCCCGCCGTGCGGCTGGTCGACCTCAACCATGAGCGGCAGCGCCAGCGCGCGCTGTTCGAGGGCCTGTCGGTGCCGCTGCTGGAAGCCATCGAGGCGCGCCTGGCGCGTGGCGAGCAGAGCCTGCTGTTCCTGAACCGCCGCGGCTATGCGCCGGTCCTGGCTTGCGACAGCTGCGGCTGGCTCTCCGGCTGTCCACGCTGTTCGGCGTACCTTGTGCTGCACCGGCCCGAGCGGCGGCTGCGCTGCCACCACTGCGGCCTGGAAGCCCCGATCCCGCACCATTGCCCCGATTGCGGCAACATGGATATCGCTCCGCTAGGCCGGGGCACCCAGCGCATCGAGGAGGCGCTGGCGGCGCGTTTTCCCCAGGCGCGCATCGCCCGTATTGACGCCGACTCTACGCGCCGCAAGGGCAGCGCCCAGGCGATGTTCGACGACGTCCATGCCGGCGAGGTCGATATCCTGGTCGGCACTCAGATGGTGGCCAAGGGGCACGACTTCCAGCGGGTCACGCTGGTCGGCGTGGTCCATCCCGACGCCGCCATGTTCAGCCACGATTTCCGCGCCGCCGAACATCTTTTTGCGTCGCTGATGCAGGTCGCCGGCCGGGCAGGCCGGGCCGGGCTGCCCGGCGAAGTCATCATCCAGACCCGCTATCCGGACGCAGCGGCATTGCAGGCCCTGCAGCGCCATGACTATGATGGATTCGCCGCCGGACAGTTGCGCGAGCGGCGCCAGGCCGGATTGCCCCCGTTCTGCTACCAGGTGTTGCTGACCGCCGAGCATGGCGAACTGGAGCGTGCCTTGCAGTTCTTGCAGGCAGTCCGCCGCCTGGCTGACGGCAATGCCGTGGCGCCAGAGGTGCAACTGCATGACCCGGTGCCGATGTCGATGGTCCGCATTGCCGGCCGGGAGCGTGCGCAGATGCTGGTCGAGGCCACTGCCCGCCCCGTATTGCAACGGTTTGTGGGCGAGTGGGTGCAGACTTTCTCCGAAGTGGGAGCGGAGGCACGCGGTGTGCGCTGGCAGTTGGAGATCGACCCGCTGAGGATTTGAAGGCTGGATTGCGGTGCGCGGTTGGTGCAACCGCCACAACCGGCTTTCGAGGTAGTGGTTGCACTAGGTTGCACCTTTGCGTTTTTCGGGAGTAAGATCGCGCCAGCCCAGAGGTTGCGCAGGTCGGGCCCTATGCCGTCCAGGCTGCTCCTGGCGGCATCGGCCCCGCAGCCTTGTGTCTTACGGAGAACAGCTCGCATGGCCACCACCACCCTCGGCGTCAAGCTCGACGACGCCTCGCGCGACCGCCTCAAGCGTGTCGCCCAATCCATCGACCGCACCCCGCACTGGCTGATCAAGCAGGCGATCTTCACCTACCTGGAGCAGATCGAGCGCGGCCACCTGCCGCACGAGGCGACGGCCAGCGGTGCGACCGATGCCGACGGCGCCGATGCGGGTGACCTGGGCCATGCCGATGGCGCGCCCCAGCCTTTCCTGGAGTTTGCCCAAAGCATCCAGCCCCAGTCCGTACTGCGCGCAGCGATTACTTCGGCCTATCGCCGCCCGGAGGCCGATTGTGTGCCGGTGCTGCTGGAGCAGGCCCGACTGCCGCAGCAGCAGGCCGAGTCCGCCATCAAGATGGCCAAGAAGCTGGCCACCAACCTGCGCGAGCAGAAGGTCGGTACTGGCCGCGAGGGCCTGGTGCAGGGCCTGATCCAGGAGTTCTCGCTGTCGTCGCAGGAAGGCGTGGCGCTGATGTGCCTGGCCGAGGCGCTGCTGCGCATTCCCGACAAGCCCACGCGCGACGCGCTGATCCGCGACAAGATCAGTGGCGCCAACTGGCAGTCCCACCTGGGCCAGAGCCCGTCGCTGTTCGTCAATGCCGCTACCTGGGGCCTGCTGCTGACCGGCAAGCTGGTGGCCACGCATACCGAGTCGGGCCTGAGCAAGGCGCTCACGCGCATCATCGGCAAGGGCGGCGAGCCGCTGATCCGCAAGGGCGTGGACATGGCCATGCGCCTGATGGGCGAGCAGTTCGTCACCGGCGAAACCATTTCCGAAGCGCTCGCCAACGCGCGCAAGTACGAGGCGCAGGGCTTCCGCTATTCCTACGACATGCTTGGCGAAGCCGCGATGACGGAGGAAGACGCCCAGCGTTATCTCGCGTCCTACGAGCAGGCCATCAACGCGATCGGCCAGGCCTCGCGCGGGCGTGGCATCTATGAAGGTCCGGGCATCTCGATCAAGCTGTCGGCACTGCATCCGCGCTATAGCCGCGCTCAACACGAGCGCGTGGTCACAGAGCTGTACGAGCGCCTGAAGTCGCTGACGCTGCTGGCGCGCCAGTACGACATTGGCATCAATATCGACGCCGAAGAGGCTGACCGGCTCGAAATCTCGCTCGATCTGCTGGAACGCCTGTGCTTCGAGCCCGAGCTGGCCGGCTGGAACGGCATCGGCTTCGTGGTGCAGGGCTACCAGAAGCGCTGCCCGTTCGTGATCGACTTCCTGATCGACCTGGCCCGCCGTAGCCGCCATCGCCTGATGATCCGCCTGGTCAAGGGCGCCTACTGGGACAGCGAGATCAAGCGCGCCCAGGTCGAAGGCCTGGAGGGCTATCCGGTCTACACGCGCAAGGTCTACACCGACGTGTCCTACGTGGCCTGCGCGCGCAAGCTGCTGTCGGTGCCGGACGCGATTTATCCACAGTTCGCCACGCACAATGCGCACACGCTGTCGGCCATCTACCAGATCGCCGGCCACAGCTATTACCCGGGCCAGTACGAATTCCAGTGCCTGCACGGCATGGGCGAGCCGCTGTACGACCAGGTCGTCGGCCCGATCGCCGATGGCAAGTTCAACCGCCCGTGCCGCATCTACGCGCCGGTCGGCACGCACGAAACGCTGCTGGCCTACCTGGTGCGCCGGCTGCTCGAAAACGGCGCCAACACCTCATTCGTCAACCGCATTGCGGACGACACCATTTCGCTCGATGAGCTGGTGGCCGATCCGGTCGCCGTGGTCGAGACCATGCATCGCGACGAGGGCACGCTGGGCCTGCCGCATCCGAAGATCCCGTCGCCGCGTGGCCTTTATGGCAAGTCGCGCCCGAACTCGGCCGGTATCGACCTGGCCAACGAACACCGCCTGGCGTCGCTGTCTTCGGCACTGCTGGCCGGCACCAGCGACCGCGTGGTGGCCGAGCCGATGCTGGGCGCCGACGTAGCGCGCCCGGCCGATGCCGTCGCCGCGCCGGTGCTGAACCCGGCCGACCACCGCGACGTGGTGGGCCATGTGGCCGAGGCCAGCCAGGCCGAGGTCGATGCCGCGCTGCAGGCCGCCGCCAATACCGCGCCGATCTGGCAGGCCACGCCGCCCGACGTGCGTGCCGCCGCGCTGGACCGCGCCGCCGACCTGATGGAAGCGCAGATGCAGCAGCTGATGGGTATCATCATGCGCGAGGCCGGCAAGACCTTCTCCAACGCCATCGCCGAAGTGCGCGAGGCGGTCGATTTCCTGCGCTACTACGCCGCCGAAGTCCGCCGCAGCTTCGACAACGAGACGCATCGCCCGCTGGGGCCGGTGGTCTGCATCAGCCCGTGGAACTTCCCGCTGGCGATCTTCACCGGCCAGGTGGCCGCGGCGCTGGCCGCCGGCAATACCGTGCTGGCCAAGCCTGCCGAGCAGACCCCGCTGATCGCCGCCGCCGCCGTGCGCCTGCTGCGCGAGGCCGGCGTGCCGGCCGGCGCGGTGCAGCTGCTGCCGGGCCGCGGCGAGACCGTCGGTGCGGCGCTGGTGGGCGACGCCCGCGTCAAGGGCGTGATGTTCACGGGCTCGACCGAAGTGGCGCGCATCCTGCAGCGCAATGTCGCCGGCCGCCTCGATGCCGCCGGCCGCCCGATCCCGCTGATCGCCGAAACCGGCGGCCAGAACGCGATGATCGTCGACTCCTCGGCGCTGGCCGAACAGGTGGTGGGCGACGTGGTGAATTCCGCGTTCGACTCGGCCGGCCAGCGCTGCTCGGCGCTGCGCCTGCTGTGCCTGCAGGAGGACGTGGCTGACCGCGTGCTGGACATGCTCAAGGGCGCCATGAACGAACTGACCATGGCCAACCCGGACCGGCTGTCGACCGACGTGGGCCCGGTCATCGACGACGAGGCGCGCGGCAATATCGTGCGCCACATCGACGCCATGCGCGCCAAGGGCCGCCGCGTGCACCAGGCCGACCCGAACGCCGCACAGGGCGCGAGCTGCCGCCACGGCACCTTCGTGCCGCCGACGCTGATCGAACTCGACAGCGTGGAAGAACTCAAGCGCGAAGTGTTCGGCCCGGTGCTGCACGTGGTGCGCTACCCGCGCGTTGCGCTCGACACCCTGATCGGCCAGATCAACGGCACCGGTTATGGCCTGACGATGGGCATCCACACCCGCATCGACGAAACCATTGCGCAGATCGTGCAGCACGCCGAGGTCGGCAACCTGTACGTGAACCGCAATATCGTCGGTGCCGTGGTGGGCGTGCAGCCGTTCGGCGGCGAGGCCCTGTCCGGCACCGGCCCGAAGGCTGGCGGCCCGCTGTACCTGCATCGCCTGCTGTCGGTGTGCCCGCAGGACGCAGTGGTACGCAGCGTGCGCCATGCGGAAGCCTCGGGCGCCACGCCGGCCACGCTGGACCGCCCGGTCGCAGCGCAGGCCCTGAAAGACTGGGCCAAAGCCGAGATGCCCGCGCTGGTCGCCGCCTGCGACCGTTTTGCGGAAGCCTCGGCGGCGGGCGTCTCAGTGACGCTGCCCGGGCCGACTGGCGAGCGCAATACCTACTCGCTGCTGCCGCGCCACCACGTGCTGTGCCTGGCGGCGCAGGAATCGGACCTGGCGATGCAGCTCGCGGCTGTCCTGGCCGTCGGCAGCCAGGCCGTGATGGCGGAAAACCCTGTCGCGCGCGGGCTGTTTTCGCGCCTGCCTAAGGGCGTACAATCGCGCGTCCGCCTCGTGGCCGACTGGACGTCGCCCGACGTTGGGTTCGACGCGGTGATCCACCACGGCGATTCGGACCAGTTGCGAACCGTTTGCGAACAGGTCGCGGCGCGGCCTGGCGCGATCATCGGCGTGCAGGGGCTGGCGCACGGTGAACCGAATATCGCGCTGGAACGTTTGCTGATCGAGCGCTCGCTGTCGGTCAACACCGCGGCTGCAGGCGGCAATGCCAGCCTGATGACAATCGGTTGAGCCGGGCGGACAGAGTTTGACGTGCGTATGCGCGGTGGCGATCCTGCCGCCATATGCAGCCATAGGGGAGGGACGCCCAGCCGGCGTTCCCGAAGCGTAGAAAAAACGCAGCACACAGGCTGAACCAGCCACCAAGGAGAACTGATGACCTCGACATTCCACAAGACGGCCCTGACCGTTGCCCTGACTTTCGCCGGCCTGACCGGTGCCACGGCAGCCTTCGCGCAGGCGCAGGAAATCAAGCTGGGCTTCGCCGCGCCGATGACCGGCGGCCAGGCCCAGTACGGCAAGGACATGCAGAACGGCGTGGTCCTCGCCATCGAGGACATGAACGCCACCAAGCCGAAGATCGGCGGCAAGGACGTCAAGTTCGTGCTGGTGTCGGAAGACGACCAGGCCGATCCGAAGACCGGTTCCGTGGTGGCGCAGAAGCTGGTGGACAACGGCATCCAGGGCATGCTCGGCCACTTCAACTCGGGCACCAGCATCCCGGCGTCGATGGTCTACAACCGCGCCGGCATTCCGCAGATCGCCATGGCGACCGCGCCGGAATACACGCGCCAGGGCTTCAAGACCACCTTCCGCATGATGACTTCCGACACCCAGCAGGGTTCGGTGATCGGCGCCTTCGTGGTGAAGAAGCTGGGCGCGAAGAACATCGCGATCGTCGATGACCGCACCGCCTACGGCCAGGGCCTGGCCGACGAATTCGAGAAGGCCGCCAAGGCCGCCGGCGGCAAGATCGTGCGCCGCGAGTTCACCAACGACAAGGCGGTGGACTTCAAGGCCGTGCTGACCAACATCAAGCGCAGCAACCCGGACGTGATCTTCTACGGCGGCGCCGAGACCCAGTCGGCCCCGATGGCCAAGCAGGTCAAGGAACTGGGCATGAAGGCCCCGCTGGTGTCGGGCGAAATGTCCAAGACCGACAACTTCCTGAAGCTGGCCGGCCCGGCTGCCGATGGCACCGTGGTGTCGCTGGCCGGCCTGCCGCTGGACCAGATGCCGGGCGGCGCCGCGTACGAGAAGAAGTACGAGAAGCGCTTCGGCACCAAGGTGCAGACCTACTCGCCGTACGCCTATGACGGCGCCACCGCGATGATGATGGCCATGATCAAGGCAGGCTCGGCCGACCCGGCGCGTTACCTGCCGGTGCTGGCGGCCACCAATATGCAAGGCGTCACCACCAAGACGCTGGCGTACGACGCCCGCGGCGACCTGAAGGACGGCGGCATTACCGTCTACAAGGTCGTGGGCGGCAAGTGGACGGTGCTGGAGACGGTTGGCGGCAAGTAATTCGGCCATGCCCGTTTGCCTGACTGAAGGCAGGAACGCCATCCGCTTCGGATGGCGTTTTTGTTTGCGGGCCGCGCAGTTCAGTTGCCACTTGGCCGGCGAGTATTTGCATGGGCCCGTTGCGCCAGAAGAACCTGGATCCCTGATGCCACGCCACTGGCTTCGGCGTTGTTCGGATGGGCGAGCCGAAACTTTTCGAGTTTTGATCGGACATCATCGGCGAGCCCGCGTTCGGCCAGGATATCGAGCACGGCCTCCGACCTTGACGAGGTCACGACCGCAACCAGGGCGTGCGGATCCGTATCAGGCGCCATCGCAAGGTCCACCAGCAATCCGGGTACCGGTTTGCCATCGAGCAAGCTTGTAATCATGCTGTGGGCCTCGGCCCACATGTTGTAGTGCACCTGCGCCAGTACATCGAGACTGCCGAGGTTTTTGGGGAATTGCGGTGGCGCGGCCTCCAGCATCCGGCGCACGGAAAGCAGCGTATCGGGCGACAGCGAATCTAGCGCAAGCGGGAGCTGTGCCATGGTTGCCATGATATCGGCCAGTTCCTGTTTGGGCAGGCCGGCCTCTTCGATCGCCGTTAACAGTTCGCGCTGTTTGGCAGGATCTGTGAACGATGGAATATCAAAAGCAAGCCCCCTGACATATTCAGTGGTATCAATCAAGGCCTTCTGTCTCGCCGTTCTCAGCAGCGCAACGCCTTCCCACGGTTCGCCGATCCGTGAGTACTCCAGAGTGGCGTGACGCGCTATTGCCGGGTCCGGCGAGCCTGCTGCCTTGCGCAGAGAGGCAATCACACGCTGGTTATCGGGAATGCGTAATTCGGCGTCCCGGCTGATGGACTGGTCCCGCTGGAACTGTGCTGCCAGAAGGCCGATCAGCGAACGTTTCACGGCATCGTCATAAGCATTGCGAGCCAGGCTTGCTTCCAGGAGCCCGACAACCTGATTCTTGTCTCGAAGCTTGATGAATCGCATCGTGTCGAGCAAGAAGCAGGCGATAACCGGATCCTTGGCATGACGCTCATATTTGCCCCACAGCCGGGTGAACTTTTCATTGGCGGACAGTTCGGGACTATCCATCAGGGTCCTCACCTCCTGGAAGAGATCGTCTCCATTGAGTGGTATGCCTGACTCGGCGAGTACGTACGGCTTGACGGATTCCTCCGTTCCCGGGAGAGCTCGCACCTGAACCGCCTTGCCTATATCCGGGGATGTCAATTCCGATGCGTCGCTGCCGGGACTCCGGTTTCGATCGGGCCAGCGGAAATACGCGAGAACGATGCCCAATGCCAACAAGACAAAGATGATTCGGCGCATGGTTTCCTCGCTGTTGATGGCAAACGAGCACTTCGACAATAGCCGCGAGAAAGGCCGCCGAAGTGGCGGCGATATCCGCACTTGGTGGCAGGAAATTCCGCACGTGCGAGTGAAGATTCAGCGCGCGGAACCCGTTAACTGAGTTCTGGCGCGATGGCGGGCTGCGCAAGGAAGCGGGCGATGTGCACGTCCTTGCCGCGTAGGAACCCGGCCATTGGCGCATAATCCCGCTTTCGCATCTCTCGCCTATCCATTCCAGAAGGAGCAGTACGTGTCCGTGCAGGAAGTCAGCTACGACCGCGCAATCGAACTGGCCGGTGTCGGCCGGTTCGACGAGGCGCTGGACATCGCCGGCCAGTTGTCGGAGGCCCGGCCCGAAGTGGTCGATTTCATTACGCTGCGTGCACGGTTGCACTTCGACAGGGGCGACGCGCAAGCGGCCTTCGCCGTGCTCGACGACGCGCTGGCGCGGCTGGACTCGCTGGGGCTGGCGGCGCCGCACCGCTGGGCCTCGCGCGGGGTGATCGCGCATCGCTACGGCGCCATGCTGATGAGCCTTGGCCGCGACCGCGAGGCGTTGCCCTGGCTGCATGAGGCCGCGCGGCGCAACGGCCTGCTCTCAGGCGAATGGGCCGCCCATTTCCATGCGGGCCTGGCGTGCTACCGGCTTGGCGACCTGGCTGGCGCTGGCCGTTTCTGGCACGACCTGCTGTACCGGGCCCCGGACCTCGGCGCCGAAGACATCCTTGCGCTCGTACACGACGCGATCGCACGCGCCGAGGCAGACGGCCAGCCGGTCGAGCCCATGATGCGTGTCTGCCTCGGCCGCATCGCGCTGGACAACCCCGACCTGCTGGAACTCGAACCGGAAGCCGCCGACGCGCTCGCGGGCGAGCAGGCCGGCATGGTGCTGGCGCAGGCGCCCGACCATCCGCAGGCTCGCCGCCTGCGCGCACCGTTGCGCTTCGGCACGGGCGACACAGAGGGCGCCCAGGATGACCTGGCCGTGTACCTGCGCCAGTGCCCGGACCCGCAGACCCAGGTACGCGCCATGGCGTGGCGCCACCAGGCCGCGCAGGCCGGCAAGCAGGGGGCCGATGCCCAGCCCTGGCTCAAATTCAGCCTGACCACGCAGTCCGACGACGGCGCTGGCTACTACCGTGCCGCCACGGCGCTGGGCGAGTTCATCGACCAGGTGCCGCAGTCCGAAGCCGCGCTGCGCCCGCGCCTGGTGGAAGCCTGCCAGCTTGGCGTGGCGCGATTCGAAGCGTATTTTGCGACCGGCGAAGGCGATCAGGACGGCCATGGCGGCAACGCCGACCCGCACGTGTATTCGCTGCTGTGCCGCCTGCTAGCGCGCAGCCTGCCGGCTGAAGCGGGCAACCTGGAGACGCGCATCGCCCTGCACCACAAGGGCATGGCGGCGAGCGAATTCATCGATCACTGGATCGACCTGCTCGACTGCCACGCCGGCGCGAACCAGCACCAGAAGGTGGTGGAACTGGCCGGTGAGGTCCTGAACCGCTATCCGCTGGAGCGCAATCCTGCCGACGTCACCTGGGCGTTCAGCCGCCTGATCGCCGCGTGGAAGGCCATTGGCGGCGCCGAGGCCGGCGAGGCGGCCGGCGCGGCCATGTCGCATATGGACGCCCGGCTTGACGCGTTGCCGGTCGAGGCGCGCAGCGAAGCCGCGCATCCGATGGCCCATGCGCGGGCCCACTACGCCGCGCTGGTGCAAGCCCGCATGGATGGCATGGACCAGCACGACCGCACCGACGCCCTGGCCGAGATCGACGCCCTGCAGCGCCGTGCGCTGCTCGTGGAGGATGCGTGGCTGTTCAACCGCTTTGCCCAGGTCTGGCGCGATCTGGGCGACCACGAGCGTGCGCTGCCGCTGTTCGAGCAAGCCATCGAAATGACCGAGGGCGATGCCTGGGACCAGGCCGCGCCGCGGGTCCAGCGCGCGTTGATCCACAACGCCGCCGCACGCCACGACGCCGCGCTGGTGGACTTCGTCGCCGCCTTTGCGGTCCGTGACGACTGGGATGCCGAAACCTGGCTGCATGCCGTGGAATCGGCGGTCGGCCTCGGGCAGCGCGAGACGGCGCTGGGCTATTTCGACAAGGCACGTGCCGCCGGGGCCGGCGAAGGCCGCACACGCAGCCTGAATGCGAAGGTCGAGGCAGCCCTGCGAACCACCCGCCCCAAGTGGAAGCTCTGGGGCGTCTGACACCGACAAACCGCCACCACATTGCGGAAAATCCCGCATTGAGAAACGCCATCGAACAAGATGGCGTTTTTTATTGAAAGTTAGAGTCAGAAGTTGGCGCATTCCGTGCGGTGTCAGACAATCACCGACAAGGAATGTCATGTGCTTCCATTACCATGTCACGCATGAATGGACTGAGCCAACTTTTCCCGTCACTTCCGCTCGCGCCCGGCGGCCTGTTCTGGGTCGGCCTGGCGCTGATCGGCGCCGGCCTGGCCGGCGAGGTAAGCCGTCGCTGGCTGCGTTGCCCGCGCATTGTCGGCTATGCCGCCGCGGGCCTGTGCGCCGGCATGCTCGGGCGCAGCATCGTCGACGACAACATGATCGCCCAGACCCGTATCTTGATCGATATGGCGCTGGCACTGGCCTTGTTCGAGCTGGGGCACCGTCTGTCGCTGACCTGGCTGCGCGCCAACCGCTGGCTGCTGCTGACGAGCGCGTTCGAAAGCGTGCTGACCTGGGGCCTGGTCGCCGCGGTGCTGCAGTGGATCGGCGCCTCGCCGGGCATTGCGATCCTGGCCGGTGGCATTGCGGTCAGCACCTCGCCGACCATCGTGCTGCAGCTCAAGAACGAATTGCGCGCCGAGGGCCAGGTGACCGAGCGCCTGATGGCCATGGCCGCGCTCAACAGCATCTATGCCGCCGTGATCGTGCAGGTGGCCACCGGCTGGCTGCATTCCGAGTACGGCAACCTCGGCGCCGCGCTGCTGCATCCGCTCTACCTGCTGGTCGGCTCCTGCCTGCTGGCCTGGGTGGTGGGCAAGGTCGGCCACGCCATCTATGGCCGGATGTCGGTGGACGATCACTACAGCTTCCTGGTGCTGGTGGGCCTGGTGCTGTTCACGCTGGCGCTGACCCGGGTACTAAAATTGTCGATGCCGATCACGCTGTTGCTGGCCGGCGTGGTGTTCAAGCACGAGGACAGTCAGCCGCATGTGTGGCCGACGCATTTCGGCAGTGCCGGCAGCCTGCTGATCATCGTCATGGTGGTGTCGCTGGGCCTGCCGCTCACGGCGCATGACTGGGTGGTCGGCGGCGTCTATGCTGTAGTGCTGGTGTTGCTGCGCCATCTGGCCAAGCTGGCGGGCGTGGTGTCGCTGGGATCGTTCTCAGGGCTGAGCCTGCGCCAGTGCGTGGCGCTCGGGCTCGCGCTGGCGCCCATGTCGGGCCTGGCATACCTGTTGATGAACGATGTCGCGCGCCTGTATCCGGGTACCGGCGAACCGTTGGCCGCCATCATCCTGTGCGCGCTGGCCATCGAGCAACTGCTGGGCCCGGTGCTGGCGGCCTGGGCACTGCGGTTTGCCGGCGAAGTCCGTGCCGACCTGCGCAGCAATGGAGGAGGGCGCTGATGTCGCTCGAACCGTTCAAGCATTCCGAGGCGCTGACCTTCGGCGTCGAGCTGGAGCTGCAGCTCGTCAACCGGCACGACTACGACCTGGCGCCGTTCGCGCCCGACCTGCTGCGTGCATTGAAGGGTGCCCAGCATGCCGGCGACATCAAGCCGGAGATCAGCCCGTCGATGATCGAGATCAGCACGGGCATCTGCCACACGTATGACCAGGCGGTGGAAGAGCTGACCACCATGCGAGACCTGATGTCGGCGGCCTCGCGCTCGCTCAACATCGGCATCAGCGGGGGCGGCACGCACCCGTTCCAGCAGTGGGCCGACCGCATCATTTCCGATTCGCCGCGCTACCAGTACATCTCGGAACTGTATGGCTACCTGGCCAAGCAGTTCACGGTATTCGGCCAGCATGTCCATATCGGCTGCCCGAGCGCGGACGAGTCGCTGTTCCTGCTGCATGCCATCGGCCGCTACGTGCCGCACTTTGTCGCGCTGGCGGCGTCATCGCCTTATGTGCAGGGTGTCGATACCGGTTTCGCCTCGGCGCGGCTGAATTCGGTCGCGGCCTTCCCGATGAGCGGGCGGGCGCCGTTCCTGCTCACCTGGGACGCGTTCACCGCGTATTTCGAGAAGATGCGCAATACGGGCGTGATCGAGAGCATGAAGGACTTCTACTGGGATATCCGGCCCAAGCCTGAATTCGGCACGATCGAAGTGCGCGTGATGGATACGCCGTTGACGGTCGGCCGGGCCTGCGATATCGCCGCGTATATTCAGATGCTGGCGCGCTACTTGTTGCTGTCGCGCCCGTTCATGCCGCAGGAAGACGACTACCTGGTCTACACCTTCAACCGTTTCCAGGCCTGCCGCTTCGGGCTGGAGGGTGAATACGTGCATCCCAACGAACTGACGCGCCAGCCGATCGCCGAGCACATCCTGTCGATCTGCGACGCGCTGGTGCCGCATGCCGAGGCGCTGGGATCGTTGCAGGCGCTGGCCAATATCCGCGCGCTGGCCGAGCGCCGCGACGGTGATGCCGAATGGCTGCGCCAGGTCGACGCAGACGCCCGCAGCCAGCGCGAAACCGTGCGCCAGGCCTGCGAGCGCTGGGCGGCCTGACGGTTCAGGTTTTTCGCCAGACGAGCCAACCCGGATTACTTGGTGGCTCTTCCTGACCACGCCATCGGCAGGACGCCTACAGCTGCGCTCGGTGAAAACCGAGGGAAGGGAAGAGAAGAGAAGAAACGGAAGCACCGGCACCGGCGCCGTTGATGCCCCCGACCAACCGACTACTGAGCCGCGCAGCAGCCGAAGGCGATGATGCGATAACGCGGGCAGTGTCGAGCCACGGACAGTTTCGGGGCTGGTTCAATCATTGCGGGAGAGCCTGCATACGGACGCGCTCCACGCGGCAGGCAGCGGGGCAGACTCTGAAGCGAATACCCGTACGAAATTCTTCGCACGCTACGATCAATATTCGCCCGTTAGGGCAAGTCAACGCGTTTTTTGGTTACTTTTTGTCGCTCGGACAAAAAGTGACTCGCAGGCTGCGCCTGCGAAACAGCCGCGCCTGCCAAGAACAGAACCAGAGCCAGAGCCAGAGCCAAGTCCCAATCCCCGCACACCCCCCTCACGCACCATGCGGCACGCTTTCCCCATCCCGCAGCCCAAGCCGCTTATTTGCCGGCACGGCAACGTCAATCAACTTGGGCCGCGGCAGATTCAGGCCCCGCATCATCTCGATGAACTCATCGCGCGTGCGTCCCGCCACGCGGCTGTTGCTTGCGCGTTCCTGCGCGATCGTCGACGAGCTGCGGCCCTTGTAGTCATGCGCCGGGTAGACCAGCGTGTCGCCGGGCAGCGCAAACAGTTTGCGCGTCAGGCTGTCGTACAGCGTGCCGGCATCGCCCGACTGGAAATCGGTGCGCCCGCAGCCGTCGATCAGCAGCGCGTCGCCGGTGAAGACGCGACGCACCGTGCCGTCCGGCGTAGTCTCTTCCCACAAGTAGCTCATGCTGCCGGCGGTGTGGCCCGGCGTGTGGATCGCACGCAGCACCTGCGTACCGAAGGTCAACGTATCGCCATCGATCAGCTGCTTCTGCGCCGACCGGATGTCGCATCCGGACGGCGCAGCGGTATGCGCACCGGTCTGCATGGCCACGTGCCCCGCCGAGGTGATGTGGTCGGCATGGGCATGCGTTTCCACCACCCACGCAAGGCTTGCGCCGGCGTCGCGCAGCACGGCCATGTCGCGGTCGAGCTGGTGGTCGACCGGGTCGATCAGCACGGCATCGCGCGTGGCGGCGTCAATCAGCAGGTAGGTGAAGGTCGACGAGGTGTCGTCGAACAACTGGAAGAAGGTTTGCATGGCCGCCTCGCTTTTTGCTCTGGTTCTGGCAGGCGCCCGCGGTGGCGCCATGGGGAGACTGGCGCCATGATACGCCGCAGCGGGCTCAGCATTCCACGATATTCACCGCCAGTCCGCCCCGCGCCGTTTCCTTGTATTTGGTCTTCATGTCGGCGCCGGTTTCGCGCATGGTCTTGATGACCGAATCGAGCGATACATAGTGCGTGCCGTCGCCGCGCAACGCCATGCGCGCGGCGTTCACGGCCTTGACCGAGGCCATGGCGTTGCGCTCGATGCACGGAATCTGCACCAGCCCGCCGACCGGATCGCAGGTCAGGCCCAGGTTGTGCTCCATGCCGATCTCGGCGGCATTCTCGACCTGTTCGGGCGTGCCGCCCAGCACTGCCGCCAGCGCACCGGCCGCCATCGAGCAGGCCACGCCGACTTCGCCCTGGCAGCCGACTTCGGCGCCCGAGATCGACGCATTGAGCTTGTAGAGCAGGCCGATCGCGCCGGCGGTGAGCAGGAAGTCCACCACGCCCTGCGCGTTGGCGCCGGGCACGAAGCGATCGTAGTAATGCAGCACCGCAGGGATGATGCCGGCCGCGCCATTGGTGGGCGCGGTCACCACGCGGCCGCCGGCGGCGTTTTCCTCGTTGACGGCCATGGCGTAGAGGTTGACCCAGTCCATCACGGACAGCGGGTCGGACAGCGTGCGCTCGGCGCGCTCGGTCAGGCTGCGGAACAGCTCCGGCGCGCGGCGGCGGACCTTGAACGGGCCGGGCAGCTCGCCATCGGTGCGGCAGCCGCGCACCACGCAGGCCTGCATCACATCCCAGATATGCAATAGCCCCGCAGTGACGTCTCCCTCGCCGCGCCACGTGAGTTCGTTTTCCATCATCAGGCGCGCGATGCTCTTGCCGCTTTCGCTGGCCATTTCGAGCATGTCCTTGCCGCTGCGGAACGGATGGGGCAACTGCTGCGCAGCGTTGAGCACCTGCGTGTTGGGAGCGCCGGCGGTGACGACGAAGCCGCCGCCGACCGACAGATATCGCGCCTCGCGCAGCGACTCGCCTTGTGCGTCGAAGGCGTGGAACTTCATGCCGTTCGGATGCTCGGCCATGGCCTCGCGCCGGTAGAAGGCAATGTGCTCCTTCTCGACGAACGGGATCGGGTGGCGGCCCAGCAGCGACAGCGTGCGGCTCGCGCGCAGCGCCTTCAGCCGGCCGTCGATGGTATCGGGATCGATGGTGTCGGGCGCCTCGCCCATCAGGCCAAGCATCACGCCCTTGTCGGTGCCATGGCCCTTGCCAGTCGCGCCGAGCGAGCCATACAGCTCCACGCGCACGCTCGCGACTTGCGGCAGCAGGCCGTCGCGCTCCAGGCCCTGCGCGAACATCAGGGCGGCGCGCATCGGGCCCACGGTGTGCGAACTCGACGGGCCGATCCCCACCTTGAACAGATCGAAGACGCTGACTGCCACGGAGCACTCCTGAAGTCACTGCTGCCTGCACGGGGCAAGCACGCGTTGCGGGTTCAAACGGCGTCGTCCTTGCCGACCTGGCTCCAGACCGACGCCTCTGGCTTGGGCGGCGCGGCCTCGGCCGGCGGCTGGCGCAGCTTGACCGATACCGTGCCGTCCGTTTCCAGGATGGCGAAATGGACGTCGGCCAAGGTGCTGCTGCCGGCATGGCGCAGCACCTTGTTGAGGTCGTCCACGCTGATGCGCTGTTCGCGCATCACGTCTTTCAGCAATTTTCCGTCATGGATCAGGAACTGCGGCCGGCCTTCCACGAGATTCTCAAGCTTGCGGCTGCGCCAGGTCAGGTAAGCCAGCCCGGCATTGGCGCCCACCAGCGTGACGGCCAGGATCAGCCCGGCGGTCACGGAGTTGTCCCCGGCGTTCATGGCGTTCTGCACGGCGTTGGACAGCACCAGCAGCAACACCAGGTCGAACGGCGTGAGCTGGCCGATCTGGCGCTTGCCGGACATCCGCAGCAACGCCAGCACCGAGCCATACACGATCAACCCGCGCAGTACGAACTCCCACCAGGGCGCACTGAGATTCCACATGAAGCCTCCGCTGTACTGATGGCGCCCCGACGCGCGGCGCCTCCAAGTTCAGCATAGCGCGCCTGGCGGCCGACCGGAACCGGGCGCCAGGCGCGGGACGGCGTCAGTCGACGGCTCAGTCCTCGGCGTACGCGCTCATCGGCACGCAGCTGCAGAACAGATTGCGGTCGCCGTAGACGTTGTCGGCGCGGCCGACCGGCGGCCAGTACTTCTGCGTGCGCAGCGACGCCACCGGGTAGGCGGCCTCTTCGCGCGTGTACTGGTGCGTCCACTCGTTGGCCGTGACCACGGCCGCCGTGTGCGGGGCGTGCTTGAGCGGGTTGTCGTCGCGGTCGAAGGTGCCGTCGGCGACGCGGCCGATTTCCTGGCGGATGGCGATCATCGCGTCGATAAAGCGGTCCAGCTCGTGCAGGGCCTCGCTTTCGGTCGGCTCGATCATCAGCGTGCCCGGCACCGGGAAGCTCATGGTCGGGGCGTGGAAGCCGTAGTCCATCAGGCGCTTGGCCACGTCTTCGTTGCTGATGCCGGTGTCCTTCTGCAGCGGGCGCAGGTCCAGGATGCATTCGTGCGCCACCAGGTCGTGCTGGCCCGTGTACAGCACCGGGTAGTACGGCGACAGGCGCTTGGCGACATAGTTGGCGGTCAGGATGGCGTTCTCGGTGGCGGCGGTGAGGCCGGCCGAACCCATCATGGCGATGTACATCCACGAGATCGGCAGGATGCTGGCCGAGCCGAACGGCGCGGCCGATACGCCGCCGATGCCGTTGTCGTCGCGGCGATAGCCCACGCTGTCCTGGTTCGGCAGGAAGTCGGCCAGGTGCGCGCCGACCGCCACGGGACCCACGCCGGGGCCGCCGCCGCCGTGCGGGATGCAGAAGGTCTTGTGCAGGTTCAGGTGCGACACGTCGCCGCCGAACTGGCCCGGCGCGGCGGTGCCGACCATCGCGTTCATGTTGGCGCCGTCGACATAGACCTGTCCGCCGTGCTGGTGCACGATCTCGCAGATCTGCTGCACGCCCTGCTCGAACACGCCGTGCGTGGACGGGTAGGTGATCATGATGGCCGCCAGGTTCTTGCTGTGCTGCTCGGCCTTCTTCGCCAGGTCTTCCAGGTCGACGTTGCCGTTCTCGTCGCAGGCCACCACCACCACCTTCATGCCGGCCATCTGGGCCGACGCCGGGTTGGTGCCGTGCGCGGACGACGGGATCAGGCAGATGTCGCGATGGCTTTCGCCGCGGCTGGCGTGGTAAGCGTGGATGATCAGCAGGCCCGCGTACTCGCCTTGCGAGCCGGCGTTCGGCTGCAGGCTCACGGCGGCGTAGCCCGTGGCCGCGCACAGCATGGCCTCGAGCTGGTCGATCATCTCGCGGTAGCCCACGGTCTGGTCCAGCGGCGCGAACGGGTGGATCTGGCTGAATTCGGGCCAGGTCACCGGAATCATCTCGCTGGTGGCGTTCAGCTTCATCGTGCACGAGCCCAGCGGGATCATGGTGCGGTCCAGTGCCAGGTCCTTGTCGGCCAGCATGCGCAGGTAGCGCAGCATCTCGTGCTCGGCGTGGTGCGTGTTGAACACCGGGTGCGTCAGGTATTCGCTGGTGCGCGCGAGGCCGGCCGGGAAGGCGTCGTCGGCGGCGGCTTCGATCGCGTCGAACGTCAGCGATGCCGGCAGCGGCTTGCCGAACGAGAAGATTTCCCACAGCGCCACGACGTCGTCGCGCGTGGCGGTCTCGTCGAGCGACACGCCGATGCGCGTCGCGCCGGCATGGCGCAGGTTGATGCCGCGTGCAGTCGCGGCGGCGTGGATCGCTTCAGTGTTGAAGCCGGTCTCGAACGTCAGCGTGTCGAAGAACGTGGCGTTGGTGCGCGTGAAACCGAGCGTCTGCAGGCCGGCGGCCAGCGTGGCCGTCAGGCGATGCACGCGCCGCGCAATGCGCTTGAGGCCTTGCGGGCCGTGGTACACGGCGTACATCGACGCCATCACGGCCAGCAGCACCTGCGCGGTACAAATGTTGGAGGTCGCCTTTTCGCGGCGGATATGCTGCTCGCGCGTCTGCAGGGCCAGGCGATAGGCCTTGTTGCCCTGCGCGTCGATGGTCACGCCGACCAGGCGGCCCGGCATCGAGCGCTTGAACGCATCCTTCACCGCCATATAGCCCGCGTGCGGGCCGCCGAAGCCGAGCGGCACGCCAAAGCGCTGCGAGTTGCCCACGGCCACGTCGGCGCCCCATTCGCCCGGCGCGGCGATCAGCGTCAGCGCCAGCAGGTCGGCGGCAGCCACCACCAGGCCGCCTGCGGCGTGCACGGCATCGGCAATGGCACGGTAGTCGTTGACGTCACCGTTGACGCCCGGGTACTGCAGCAGCACGCCGAATGCGTGGGCCGAAGCCGCGTCGGCAGCCGGGCCGACCTTTACTTCGATGCCCAGCGGCTTAGCGCGCGTGCGTACCACTTCCAGCGTCTGCGGCAGGACGTCGTCGGCCACGTAGAAGGTGTTCGACGCGTGCTTGTTCACGCGCTGCAGCAGCGTCATGGCTTCGGCCGCGGCGGTGCCCTCGTCCAGCATCGACGCGTTGGCGATATCGAGGCCGGTCAGGTCCGTGACCATTTGCTGGAAGTTCAGCATGGCTTCCAGGCGGCCTTGCGAGATCTCGGGCTGGTAGGGCGTATACGCGGTGTACCAGGCCGGGTTCTCGAAGATATTGCGCAGAATGACGGCCGGGGTCAGCGTGTTGTGGTAGCCCTGGCCGATAAAGCTCTTCAGGACCTTGTTCTTGCCGGCCAGCTTGCGCAGCTTCGCCAGTGCGGCTTCCTCGGCCAGCGGCTCGGTGAATTCGCCCATCGGCATGCCGTCGCGGCGGCGGATGGCTTCGGGAATCACGGCGTCGATCAGCGCGGCGCGGCTGTCGTAGCCGAGCACCTTGAGCATGTGCTGCTGTTCGGGCGTATCGGGGCCGATATGGCGGGAGGCGAAGGCGTCGCGCGCCTCCAGTGCGGCCAGCGTGGGCCGGTTACCTTGGGCGGCGGTCATGGGAAGCGGGGCGTTCATGGCAAGAACCTCGTTGGGGGCGCGGTGGCAGGTGGTCAGCCATGCCGCCGCGCATCAATACAGTGGCCGGCCCGTGCTGGGTGCAGGGCCGGCGGGCGCGGCGTCAGGCGCCGACGCTGGCCTTGTAGGCGTCGGCCGACATCAGGCCGTTGACGTCGTCGCTGTTGGCCGGCTTGATCTTGAACAGCCACGCGTCGAAGGCGTTGGCGTTCACGCTTTCCGGCGCGGCCGTGGCGGCCTCGTTGACGGCGATGATTTCACCGGCCACCGGGGCGTAGATGTCGGAAGCGGCCTTCACCGATTCCACCACGGCGAGCGCGTCGCCGGCGCCGACCGACTTGCCCACTTCGGGCAGTTCCAGGAAGACGATATCGCCCAGCGCGTCCTGCGCGTGGTCGGTGATGCCGATGGTCAGGGTGCCGTCGGCTTCGACGCGCACCCACTCGTGCGACTCGGTGTATTTCAGGTCAGCGGGGAAATTCATGAGGGTTCTCCGGATTCAGATTTGTTCTTGGTTCAGGCGCCTGCCATCGGTCGATGGGCCAGGCGCGATGGGCGACCGTTGGGGTGGGCCGGGGCGTTACCGCCTCAGCTCACGAGTGCCTTGCCATTACGCACAAACGGCAGTTTAACCACAGTCGCCGCGAGTTTGCGGTCGCGAATCTCCACCTGCACGGTGTCGCCCACCGCCACGCCCATCGGCAGGCGTGCGAAAGCGATCGACTGCGACAGGGACGGGCTGAAGGTGCCGCTGGTGATTTCGCCATCACCGGCAGCGGTGAGGACCTTCTGGTGCGCGCGCAGCACGCCGCCTTTGTCGCGCAGGATCAGGCCGACGAACTGCTGGCGCTGGCCGGCGGCGGCGAGCGCCGCCTTGCCGGTGAAATCGCGCTCGCTCAGCAGGTCCACGGTCCAGGCCAGGCCCGCGTCCAGCGGCGAGGTATTGATATCCATGTCCTGGCCGTACAGGTTCATGCCGGCTTCCAGGCGCAGCGTGTCGCGTGCGCCGAGACCGGCGGGGCGCACGCCGGCGGCGTCGAGCTTCTCCCACATCGCGGCAACGTTCTCGGCCGGCACCACGAGTTCGAAGCCGTCCTCACCGGTGTAGCCGGTGCGCGCAACCATGATCTCGCCGATGGCCGGGTCCTGGACCACGATGGCGTTGAAGGGCTTGAGGGCGTCGGACGGCTGGGTGGACGGGAAGGCGCTCCACACCTTGGCGCGGGCATTCGGGCCCTGCACGGCGACGATGGCCAGCGGCAGCGTGCCGGCGGGCGCTACGTCGTCACGGCGCGGGGTGATCGTCACGCCGCTGCCGGTGGCGTCATTGCGCGCGCGGATCCATTCGATATCGCTCAGCGCGGTGCTGGCGTTGACCACCAGGCGGAAGCGGTCCTCGGCGAAGAAATAGACGATCAGGTCATCGATCACGCCGCCTTTCTCGTCGAGCATGCAGGAGTACAGCGCCTTGCCGGGCGTCTGCAGCTTGTCGACGTTGTTGGCCAGCAGGCCGCGCAGGAAGGTGCGGGTGTTCGGACCGGCGAGGTCGACGACGCACATATGCGATACGTCGAACATGCCCGCGTCGGTGCGCACGGCGTGGTGTTCCTCGATCTGGGAGCCGTAGTTGACCGGCATGTCCCAGCCGCCGAAATCGACCATGCGGGCGCCGAGGGCGCGGTGGATGGCGTTGAGGGGCGTGGCCTGGAGCGTCATGGGAATCCTCGGGGGCAATCTCGGTTTCGAAAACGAAAAAAGGGTCATCCGCCGCAGCGCTTGCTTCGCTCGAATAGCGTCGCAATCCGCTGCGGCGGATGACCCCTCTGTCCTCGATACCTGAGAGATTACGAGGTGGCCCCGCCTGGCAGGTCCGATCCTCGCGCGCCCCTTCGGTGGGCACGCTCGCCATGACTGGCGGGTGCCGCTCTCCAGAGTGCGGCATGCATCGTGTGCATGTTGCATGCCGATCCGAACGGTCCGTGGTGCCTGAGAGTTTTCGGGTGATACCCCTTCGGCGGCGCAATACTGTGCGCGCTCTCCCGGTCGGATGCGCGCAATGTACGGGAGGGCCCTGCCTTTGTCAACGCGGCAGGCCCGCCCGTTATTGCCGTAAGCGATTGCCGTCAGCGGCGATCAGCGGCGATGGTGATTATCGTCCGTCACGACGTTACCGACCACGCCGCCAAGCGCGGCACCGCCGAGCGTACCGACCGCACTACCGTTGGTGAGCACGGCACCGCCGACGCCACCGGCCGCGGCGCCGATTGCGGTATTGCGTTGCTTGGGCGTCATATCGGAACAGCCGCCCGCCAGGGCAGCTACCGCAACGCCTACCAGTGTCGCCTTGCCAAGGGCTCGTAGAGTTCTCATGATTGGCTCCGGAAGTGACTTCAATGGGCTCGGGGCAGATCGGAATCCATCCCGCCATACTGATTAGAAGCCGAGATATGCCGCAGGTTTTGGGACTTACCAAGCGTTACTTCCGTAACATCGGCGGCAAGAAAATAGCGACTTCCGCTGACAGAACGCCCACTGCCTGGCGTGTTAACATGGCGCGGCTTCGCGCCGCGCCCCCGGCATGCTGCGGCATGTTGCGCACCAGGCGCCTCCACCTCCCCCCGACGCACCTTCCACGCCAGACATCCCGCGTATGACCCACGGCCTGAACGCTGCCCAATCCGAAGCCGTCCGCTATCTGGACGGGCCCTGCCTCGTCCTTGCCGGAGCGGGTTCGGGCAAGACCCGCGTGATCACGCAGAAGATCGCGCACCTGATCGAAGACAAGGGCTTCGAGCCGCGCCATATCGCCGCCGTCACGTTTACGAACAAGGCGGCCAAGGAGATGCAGGAGCGCATCGGCAAGCTGATGGAGGGCAAGACCTCGCGCGAGGGCAAGCGCCTGCCGCTCAAGCAGCTGACGGTGTGCACGTTTCACTCGCTCGGGGTGCAGATCCTGCGCCTCGAGGCCGAGCACGTGGGCTTGAAGCCGCAATTCTCGATCATGGATTCGGACGATTGCTTCGGCCTGATCCAGGAGCAGCTCGGCACCACCGACAAGAAGCTGATCCGCGGCCTGCAGGGCACCATCTCGCTGTGGAAGAACGGCATGGTCGATCCCGAAGCGGCCATCGCCCAGGCCGCCAACGCCGACGAA
Source organism: Cupriavidus sp. 21MJTG02-4 (assembly GCF_057798975.1). Taxonomy (NCBI): domain Bacteria; kingdom Pseudomonadati; phylum Pseudomonadota; class Betaproteobacteria; order Burkholderiales; family Burkholderiaceae; genus Cupriavidus; species Cupriavidus sp. 21MJTG02-4. The sequence goes on from NZ_JBYOJP010000015.1 coordinate 53,528, forward strand.
CACCAGGCCGCGCTGGTCTACCGCAATTACGTGGCTACGCTGAATGCCTATCAGGCGGTGGACTTCGACGACCTGATCCGCCTGCCTGCCGAGCTCTTCGCGCGCAATGAGACGGTGCAGCTCAAGTGGCAGAACCGCCTGCGCTACTTCCTGGTCGACGAATACCAGGACACCAACGCGTGCCAGTACCAGCTGCTCAAGCTGCTGGCGGGCGGCTCGCACCTGCGCGCGCCGGCGTTCACGGCGGTGGGCGACGACGACCAGGCCATCTACGGCTGGCGCGGCGCCACGCTGGACAACCTGCGCCTGCTGCAGACCGATTTCCCCGATCTCAAGGTCGTCAAGCTGGAGCAGAACTACCGCTCCACGGTGCGCATCCTGGAGGCGGCCAACGCGGTCATCGCCAACAACCCGAAGCTGTTCGACAAGAAGCTGTGGAGCGAGCACGGCATGGGCGACCCGATCGCCATCCACCCGATGAACGACGAGGAGCACGAGGCCGAGTCCGTGGTGTTCCGCCTGTCCGCCCACAAGTTCGAGCGCCGCGCGCAGTTCCGCGACTACGCCATCCTGTACCGCGGCAACCACCAGGCGCGGCTGTTCGAGCAGATCCTGCGGCGCGAGCGCATTCCGTATGTGCTGTCGGGCGGCCAGAGCTTCTTCGACAAGGCGGAGATCAAGGACATCTGCGCTTATCTGCGCTTGATCGCGAATCCGGACGATGATCCCGCCTTCATCCGCGCCATCACCACGCCGCGCCGCGGCATCGGCAACACCACGCTGGAAGTGCTGGGCACGTTCGCGGGGCAGGCCAAGGTGTCACTGTTCGAGGCGGCCATGATGGGCGGCATCGAAGCCAGGCTGCAGCCGCGCCAGCTCGAGCCGCTGCGCGTGTTCTGCGAATCGATGGTGCGCCTGGCCGATCGCGCGACCAAGGATCCGGCCAGCGTAGTGCTGGACGACATGATGGAAGGCATCCACTACGAGGCCTACCTGTATGACTCGTTCGATGAGCGCCAGGCCCAGTCGCGCTGGACCAATACGCTCGAGTTCCTGGAATGGCTCAAGCGCAAGGGCACGCGGCCCGAGCCGGAGGGCGAGGGCGAAGCCACCGGCTTCGACAATGCGGACGGCTTCGGCAGTGAAGGCAAGAACCTGCTTGAACTGACGCAGACCGTGGCGCTGATGAGCATGCTGGAGGGGCGCGAGGAAGACCCCGACGCAGTGCGGCTTTCGACGCTGCATGCCTCGAAAGGCCTGGAGTATCCGCACGTATTCCTGGTCGGCGTGGAAGAGGGCATCCTGCCCCACTGCCGCGAAGACGAGGACATGGCCGACGAGAAAATTGAAGAGGAGCGCCGCCTGATGTACGTGGGCATCACGCGCGCGCAGCGCAGCCTGCATATCAGCTGGTGCAAGAAGCGCAAGCGCGCGCGAGAGACCTATTCCTGCGAACCGTCGCGCTTTATCGGCGAGATGAAGCTGGAAGAAGCGCCGCCGCCGAAGGACGAGATGCCGGCGATGAGTCCCAAGGACCGGCTTGGCGCGCTGAAGGCCTTGCTCGGCAATGGCGGCAAGACGGCGCCCGGTTGAGCGCTGCGTGAGGCCGTGGACGATGCACGCCGCGGCGTGAAACCGGCGGCCTGCGCGTGCGCCTGGACCTACCGTGTGCCTGAAGCAGCAAGCTGCACGTAGCGCGAGCCGCGCTGCCCCTGCGTGAAATCGAGCGTGAAGTCGCCCACATCGACGCGAGCCTGCAGCGCGCGCCGCAATTCCACAGCGCCATTGCCGCGCCACGCACCCAGTGCGCGCACCAGCCAGGCGGCGCCGATATAGCCGGCGATGGTCGCGGGCGAGGGCGGCTCGTCAAGGTATTGCTTCATGCGGGCCACGTGCTCCTTGACCACGCGCAGTGTGGCGGCCTGCGGTCCGGGCGCAACCTGCGTCAGCACCATGCCGCCCGGATAGCCCGCGCCGAGCACTTCGCGCGCCACCGTGGGGCTGACCGCCGACAGGCCGACCAGGAATCCGTACCAGCCTTGCGCGGCCAGGGCCCGGCCCAGGCTCGCATAGGCCAGCGTGTCACCCGCCACGATCACGGCACCGGGCCGTTGCGCCGCGATGGTGCGCGCGGCGGCGTCCGCGTTGCCGCCCAGCGGCACCGCGCGGGTGCCCATCGTGGATTCAAGCGCCCCCAGCCACGCGGCGCCGTTGCCGGTAGCGGAGGCGGCGAACTCCGCCGAGACCGCCAGCGCCACGCGCGTCAGCCCGTAGTCGCGCAGTTGCTTCACGGCGGTGTCGAGTTCGGCCTGGTAGTCGGCGCGCGTGAACCAGACGTTGTCCGCGTTCAGGGCCAGGCCCGAGAGCGGCGCCACGATCTGCACGCCGCGCCGGTGCAGTTCGGGCGAGGCCGCAAGGGCCGGCAACAGCCGGTCGCCGGGGCCGAACAGCAGTTCGGCATGCTCGCCATCGGCAAGCGATAGTGCCTGCGCGAGCGCCGCGCGCGGATCGGCATCGGCGTCGCGCACGACATGCGCAATCCGCACCGGACCACCGGCGGCGTTGGCCGCGTCGAACATGACCTTGGCGCCGGCCAGGTAGTCACGCGCCAGGTCGGCCTGGGCCCCGCTTCGGTCGAGCAGATGGCCGACCACGACGGTGCGCCGCGTCGGCGCCTGGGCCAGGGCCAGCGGCGCGGCGGCCAGTCCGCCAAGTGCGGTCATCAGCTGGCGGCGGCGCGGGGAGGGCGGCGGCGCTTCGCCGCGCAGCGATGGGTACGACAAACAAGGCAGGATCGAGGGCATGGAAAGGGGATGGCTGGCTGATCCGGGCGGTGGCTGCCGGAGATGCGGGGCGCAGCGTATCCGGCACGTGTGACAGAACTGTGACGAAATACCCCCGCCGACGAGGGGGTTCGCCGTGCCATGCGACCGTCGGGCTTGACGCGCGTCAATTCCTTACCGGCGTCGGGGAACTAGCATGGATCGTCAAACTCCCCGATCAGTCCGCCCCCATGCACACGCTCACCACGCCATCCGCGGCCATCGATCGCCGCGCCCTCTCCGATTTCCGCGCGCTGGCCGGCCGCATCGACGGCAACGGCCCGCGCTACACGTCCTACCCGACGGCCGACCGCTTCCATGGCGGCCTCGATGAATCGGCCTACCACGCCGCGCTGGCGGACTGCCGCTCCGCCGCGCCGGCGCCGTTGTCGCTGTATCTGCACATCCCGTTCTGCGAGAACATCTGCTACTACTGCGGCTGCAACAAGGTCATCACGCACGACCACGGGCGTAGCGCCAAGTACGTGAGCTACCTCGGCCGCGAGATGGCGCTGACCGCGGCCCACCTCGGCGGCCGCCGGCAGGTGCTGCAATCACACTGGGGCGGCGGCACGCCGACCTTCCTGAACCCGGCCGAGATGCGACGCGTAATGGCATCGCTGCACGAGCATTTCGACCTGCCTGCCGACGGCGAGCACTCGATCGAGATCGATCCGCGCCGCGTCGACTACGAACGCATGGCGTTGCTCGCCGAACTCGGCTTCAACCGCGTCAGCCTGGGGGTGCAGGATTTCGACCCGGAAGTCCAGCAGGCCATCCACCGCATCCAGCCGTTCGAGGAAACCCGCGCGGTGGTCGACGCCTCGCGCAAACTGGGGTTCCGGTCGGTCAGCCTGGACCTGATCTACGGGCTGCCGTACCAGACCACGGCGCGCTTCAACGCGACCGTGGAGCGGGTGTTGACACTGCGGCCCGACCGGCTCTCCGTCTATAGCTACGCGCACCTGCCGCATGTCTTCAAGCCACAGCGGCGCATCGACGAAAACGCGCTGCCGAGCGCGGGCGAGAAGCTCGATATCCTGGTCTCCACGATCGAACGCCTGACTGCCGCCGGCTACGTCTACATCGGCATGGACCACTTCGCGCTGCCCGAAGACGACCTCGCCGTGGCCCAGCGCGAGGGCCGGCTGCAGCGCAATTTCCAGGGCTATTCGACGCATGCCGGCTATGACCAGCTCGGCTTCGGCATTTCCGCGATCGGTGCCGTGGCGGGGCGCTACGTGCAGAGCGCGCGCACGCTCGACGATTACTACGCCGCAATCGACGCCGGGCGGCTGCCGGTCATGCGGGGCTTCACGATGGAAGCCGACGATCACCTGCGCCGCGAGATCATCGGGGCGCTGATGTGCAATGGCGTGCTCGACATGGCGCAGATCGAGGCACGCCATGGCATCGATTTCGCAAGCACGTTTGCCGCCGAACTTGTGGATCTTGACCGGCTCGGCGCAGATGGCCTGGTTCGTCGCGAGCCGGGCCGCATCGAGGTCACCATGCTGGGCCGCCTGCTCGTGCGCCGCGTTGCCATGGTGTTCGACCGTTACCTGCGCGAAGACGCTGCCAGGCCGCCCGCTGCCCCGCCGGCAGCCAATGACGGCGCCCAGCCGGTGCGGTTCGTGCCGCGATATTCCCGCGTGGTCTGATCCGCAGGCGCCGGTCCCGGCGCGCAACCAACAGGCGAAAAAAAGCCCGCGATCCAATCGCGGGCTTTTCTGTCTGTGCGGCCGGTGTTACTTGGCGGCGCTGGCCATGTAGTCGGCGGCGGCGAGCACATCGGCGTCCGGGCCGGCATAGCCGCCCTTCGGCGGCATCACGCCCTTGCCCTTCAGCGCGTAGTTGTGGACGGCGTCCATGCCTTCCTTCAGGCGTGGCGCCCAGGCGGCCTTGTCGCCGAACTTGGGAGCCCCGGCAACGCCGGCGGCGTGGCAGGCGGCGCAGACCTGGTCATAGACCTTCTTGCCCACTTCGGCGGAAGCCGCGGCAGGTGCTGCGGCCGGAGCCGGCGCAGCGGCAGCGGGCGCGGGCGCCGCTGCAGGAGCCGGAGCAGCGGCGGCAGCCGGTGCGGCACCGGCGTCCGATGCCGCGGCGGTGGCCGGGGCAGCGGCGGCAGGGGCCGCAGGCTCGGGGAACTTGGCGCCACCGGCGTCAGCCATGTAGACCACGGCGCGGCCCAGTTCGTAGTCGGAATAGTCGTCCGGCGTGGTGCCGGCGCGCGGCTGCATGGCGCCCTTGCCGTGCAGCACCGAGCTCAGCAGGCCATCGAAGCCCTGGCCGATGCGGCTGGCCCAGTCGCCCGCGTTGCTGTACTTCGGCGCGCCCACGGCGCCCGTAGCGTGGCACGCGGCGCAGACTTCCTTGTAGACCTGCTCGCCGGTCTTGAAGACGCGCGGTGCGTTGGCGTCCTTGATCTCGAGCGAAGCGACCGGCTTGATGCGGTCATTGATGGCTTCCGCCGTGGTGACCGAACCGGCACCTTCCTTGGAGCCGTGGCCGACAAAATTGACCAGCAGGATGATCACGATGATCGGGACCAGGAACGCAGCGATCACCACTGCGATCAGCTGCTTCGGCGTCTTGATGGGAGACTCGTGTTCGTCGTGTTGGTGTTGGACGTCGCTCATACAGAACTCTCAGTTTTGCAGGAAACCTTCAGCCGCTCACGCTCGGCTTGATTTATCGGGCCCTTGAACGTCTGGGTCCTTCTGATTGCGTGGTTCAGTACTGTCCCCCGTTTGCCAACGCGGTGCCGCTGCGTCTTGACGGAAATAGCTCGCGATTATAGCCCCAAAGGCCTCATGGCTGGGCCAAAAGAGACGGTTCCGAGACGTTGGGCGATGCGCCCGGATTCGCGCGCATGGACGCCTCGGCGCAAACACGGTATCCTATGCGACTTCCCAGCGGCGGCATTCGCCCGCCGCACCGGTTGCACGCCGTGGCAGATCCTTGCCGCCTGTGCCAGACCACTTTCCGCGCGCCCGTAGCTCAATGGATAGAGTACTGCCCTCCGAAGGCAGGGGTTGCTGGTTCGATCCCAGCCGGGCGCGCCAAATTTCCCGAAATGATTCCCTGCGTTCCGGCTGGCATTCCGCCTCCAGGCCGACAGCGCCTTGGCAAGAACCGAATCGAAGCGCCCCCGTTTGTGACACTTTCCGCAAGATGCTTAATTCCGTCCTAAGGATGTTTCAATTGTCTTCACAGGGGGACGGACTTAGAGTGCCACTGAGGCCTCTCCCTGCAGAACGCTCCCCGTTTCTGACAGGACATTTGGAAAGCGCGGCATGTCCGCGCTTCTTTTTTGTCTCTTGCCTGTGCGGAGGGGTGTCGCCGCCGGCCCCTGTGCAGGAATTGCCGGTGCGGCGTGGATCGAGAACGACGATCTGCTGGAGCGGATGCAGTGGGTGCGCGCCTCCAATCGCCGGGTTGTCGAGCGCAGTGAGCGGCTGGTGACCGAGAGCATCCGGCTGTGGGCACGGATCGGCTACCGCTGAGCAGCGACAGGACCAGGACCCGACGCGCGGTGCGCGGCCAGGACGAAACGCCGCAGCGACCGACCGTGCCGCGGCTGGACGGTGGAACCTCCGGCGGTCAGTACCGCTGCTGGTCGTTGCGTCCCTTGATATTGCCCGCCACACCGCCCGCCACCGCGCCGATGGCCGCACCGGTCCAGCCGCTCCCGCCTGCGATGGCGGCAATGCCCGCGCCGGCGGCGGCACCGATGGCAGCCCCCGAAACCGTCCCTTGCTGCTGCGGCGTCATGCCCGTGCAGGCGGTCACGCTGGCCACCGCCAGCGCCGCGCCGATCCATTGAAGTCGTTTCATGGCCTCGCCTTATTTCTTGCCCTGCAGTCCAGGCACCACCATCTCGAACCAGATGGTTTCGAGCACCGGCCGCTGCAGGCGGTCGGGGTGGGCGGCATACCAGCGGTCCAGGCCGTCGCGAACCGAGTCCAGCGTATGGCCTTTCAGGCCCCGCGCGAGGCGCGGCACGATGGTCTGCGAGTCCGGCGGGACATTGCCGGCGTGGTAAGCGACATCGACCTGCACCACATTGGCGATGCCGACCAGATAGGCCTTCTTCATCTGCTCCGTCGACTCGGTCCATTGCTTGCCCGTCACGAGCGGAACCTCGTCTGCGCTGGCCACGCCGGATGCCATGGCCAGCGCCATGCACGCGGCGGCGGTCCATGCGTGCAGCTTCTGCCTGGTTGTCATTGCACACTCCCGTGCGGACCAGGTGCGCGGCGGTCCGCCTTACCGTCGCGCCTGGTTCCGGGCAGCGGGTGCCGGTTGGCGCGCTTTCATATTAGTCGCTATTCCAGTGATCGCTACGCCGCCGTGCACCCGCGCCCGGCAACGCCGGCAGCTGAAAACTTTCATATCACCGACTGCGTCCGCGTCGCCTATGTGCTGATAGATTGGCCTGATTCGACGTATTCGATCGGGGAGGGCGAGACATGGCACGTACTGCGCGGACAGCACTGCCGGCACGGATCCGGCGTATCGCAGGCCCGGGCCTGGCGGCCCTCGCTTTGGCGCTGTCCGCAAGCGGCAGCGCTGCGTCGCCGCTGGACCTGCCCGGGTCGCTGCCCAATATGGTTGGCATCGGCGTGGGCTCGACCACCGAGTTCGCCGGTGGCAAGGACCGCACCATCGGCGTCGTGCCCGGCGTGCGCTACGTGACCCCGGGCGGCCGGCTGCTCGAATGGTACGGTCCCTACGCGCAATTCAACTTCGGCGGGCTGACCGGCTGGCAGTGGGGGCCCGCGGTGTCGCTGCGCCTGGGGCGCACCGGTGTCGACGACCCGGTGGTGTCGCGCATCCACGAGATCGACACGACCGTCGAGGCCGGCGGATGGTTCGGCTACGAGTACCTGCACGAAGGCTCGATCCCGTTTCGCCTGCGCGGCGGCATCAACGTGATGACGAATGCGGGCATCGTCTACGGCGGCGCGCGCGTCAGCGCCAACGCCTCGGCGTGGGTGCCGATGCACCGACGCGTCTATGCCGGCGCCGGCCTGGGTGCGAGCTGGGTCAGCGACAGCTTCAACCGTACCTATTTCGGCGTGACCGACGGTGATGCGGCGGCCAGCGGGCTGCCGGCCTACAACCCGAGGGGCGGGCTGGAGCAGTACACCGGCTGGCTCGCGCTGCTCTACCAGATCGACAGGAACTGGTATGCCGGGGCCATGGTTTATGCGCAGCGGCTGACCGGCGACGCGGCCAACAGTCCCATCGTTACCCAGCGCGGCACGCGCAACCAGATCACCTACGGCGTGGGCCTGGGTTACACGTGGCGCTAGCGCCGGACACGTGTCGCCCCTGCAACAGATTGTCCATCCTTGCCGAGACGACGGGGCGTCACACCCGGCATCCTTTTGGCGCGCTGGCGCGGCTGCCCCAACACGCGCCGTGCATCACGGTTGAAACACTTCTGCCTGATTGAGGGGATGCCTTTGCGGTCACGCATCGCAATACGTCTCCAGTCGGTGCGCTGGCACACATGGCGCGCAATTTGCGTCGCTGAAGCCCTGGACGGGCCGCCATCGCCCGCTCTCCCTTGTGCATGGCGGCCCCGTGATGTCGATGCGGAGGTTCGCCATGCCTGCACTGTCGAAAGACCTGCTTGCGTCACTGCGCACGGCCGTGCGCGGCAAGGTACTGCTGTCCGGCGAGCCCGGCTACGACGAATCGCGCGCGATCTGGAATGCCATGGTGGACAAGCGCCCCGCCGTGGTGGTGCAGTGCGCCGGGGTTGCCGACATCGCGGCAGCCGTGGCCTTTGCGCGGGACAACGGCCTGCTGCTCGCAGTGCGCGGCGGTGGCCACAATATTGCCGGCAAGGCGCTCTGCGATGACGGCGTCGTCATCGACCTGTCCGCCATGCGCGCCGTCCATATCGACACCGGCACACGGCGCGCCTGGGTGGAGCCTGGCGCGCTGCTGGCCGACTTCGACCACGAGGCCCAGGCTTGTGGGCTGGCGACGCCGCTGGGCATCAACTCGACCACGGGCGTGGCCGGGCTGACGCTTGGCGGCGGCTTCGGCTGGCTCACGCGCAAGTACGGCATGACTGTGGATAACCTGCTGTCGGCGCAAGTCGTGACCGCCGATGGCCAGCGCCTTCACGCGAGCGAGCAGGCCCACTCCGACCTGTTCTGGGCCCTGCGCGGCGGCGGCGGCAACTTCGGCGTGGTGACGCTGTTCGAATTCCGGCTGCACGCTGTCGGACCGCAGATCCTGGCCGGGCTGCTGGTGTTTCCCGCCGCGGAGGGTCGTGCGGTGCTCAGCCAGTACCGCGTGTTCACCGAAGCCATGCCGGAAGACCTCAATATCTGGGTCGTGCTGCGCAAGGCGCCGCCGCTGCCGTTCCTGCCGACCACCGTCCACGGCACCGACGTGGTGGTGCTGGCCGTGTTCTACGCGGGCGATCCGGCGCAGGGCGAGCCGCTGCTGGCGCCGTTGCGCAGCTTTGGCACCGTGCTCGGCGAGCACGCGGGCGCCATGCCCTACGTAGCCTGGCAGCAGGCATTCGACCCGCTGCTGGCGCCGGGCGCGCGCAACTACTGGAAATCGCACAACTTCACGCAGCTGCCGGACGAAGCCATCGATGCCATGATCGATTACTCCGGCCGCCTGCCGTCGCCGCACTCCGAGATCTTCATCGGGCAGGTCGGCGGGCGGGCCAACGGCGTTGCCGCGGATGCCACGGCCTACCACCACCGGGATGCGCGCTTTGTCATGAACGTCCATACGCGATGGGAAAGTCCCGCCGAGGACGCAGCCTGCGTGGCCTGGGCGCGCGACTTCTTCCGCGCCACCGAGCCCTATGCGACCGGCGGCGTGTACGTGAACTTCCTGACCGAGGATGAAGCGGGCCGCATCGGCGCGGCCTATGGGCCCAATTTCGAGCGCCTGGCGCGCATCAAGCAGAAGTACGACCCGGGCAACCTGTTCCGCGTGAACCAGAACATCGCGCCGGCTGCCTAGCCGCATTGTCCGGACATGCGCCTTGTTATGATGCGCGCATGTCCGGCGAATTCCTCATCCCCCACCACGAGTACGACATCACCGCGATCCGCGCGCAGGGCGCGGGGGGGCAGAACATCAACAAGGTGTCCAACGCGGTGCACCTGCGCTACGACGTGAACGCGTCCTCGCTCGCGCCGGACCACAAGGCACGCCTGCTGCAGCTGCATGACCACCGCATCACGCGTGATGGCGTGGTGGTCATCAAGGCGCAGCAGCATCGCAGCCTTGAACTGAACCGCGACGATGCCATCCGGCGGCTGCACGAACTGGTGGCCAGCGTGGCGACACCGCCGCGCACGCGCCGCCCGACCCGCCCGACGTTTGCTTCGCGCAAACGTCGCCTGGAAGGCAAGAGCCAGCGCAGCCAGGTGAAAGCGCTGCGCGGACGCGTCACGGAGTAAGCTCGGGCAGTTCGCTGTTCGCGTGCGCCATGGCAGCGACGGGCCGCCGATAGGCCGGGAAATAGCCATGGAGATCGCCGGCCGAAGCGATGCGCCCGGCCGATAGCGACTGGTAGGCCTGCCGGTTGACGACCACGCGCTGCGTGCGGAACACATGCGTGTCCGGCGAAAATCCGCGCTTGAATTCGTGCAACGAGTCCACAGCGGAGCCAAGGCCACCACCAAGATGCAGCCGCGAGAAGCCATGCATGCGGCCCCATTCGCGGGCGGTGTGGATGATGATCTTGGTCGGCTGGCGGTGGCGGTAGTCCCAGTCGGACCCGGACAGGTGGTACTGCATGATGCCCGAGCGCCGCGACAGCGTGAACAGGGCGCCGCCGATGACTTCGCCCGCTTCCTCGGCCACCATCAACAGCAGGTTCTCGCCAAGCTCTTCGACCAGCGAACGGTAGTACTGCACGTCGAAAAAGTAGTACTCCGCCGCACTGCGGCGCGTCATGGTCTCGTTGTAGAGGTCGATGAAGCGTGACAGCGCGTCAAAGTCGCGGTCCAGCCGCACCGTCACGCCTGCGCGCCGGGCGCGGTTGATGCCGAGCTTGTGGCGTGACTGGGTCTCTTGCCAGTGCTTCTCCGGCGCCTTGGTCAGGTCGATCGACACCGTCTGGCCCTGCTCGAGCACAAGCCCCAGCGAACTTTTCCAATGCGTGTTGAGCAGCGGGTGCAGCCGCAGGAACCAGGACACGCAGCCGGCTTCGCGCAGCATCGCTACGGCGGCGCAGAATGCCGCATCCGCGAAATTCGCCGGCGCCCCGGTGCTCACCAGCGGGCCGCCATAGCCGTAGGCCGAGGTGGCATCCCACAGGTCCCCGATGATGGGGCGACGGATGTACGGAACCAGCAATTCATGGTCGCCATCCGTCGCATGCACGGCGAATGCCAGGCCGCGCTCGCTGTTCTGCGCCGTCTTCATCCACGCCGGCGTGTGGTAGCAATCATGGCTGCAGCGCTCCAGGGCGGCGCGCCACGCGGTACTGGTCGTGTCCAACAGCTTCGCTTGCATCTCTTGCCCCCTGACAGGATGCCTGCGGTGTCCGCCCGGGTGCCGTCGTGGCGCTCCCGGACAGATCGCAGCGATGGATCGGATTTCAGCGTGCCGACTGCAGCGCCGCGATGCGCTGCTCGATCGGCGGATGGCTCGAGAACAGCGCCATCCATGATTTCCCTCCGGCAATGCCCATGGCCTGCATGTTCTGCGGCAGGCCGTCCGGCTCCAGGCCGCCGAGGCGGCGCAGCGCGGCGACCATCGGCGTCGGCGAGCCCATCAGGCCCGCCGCGCCCGCGTCGGCGCGGAACTCGCGGCGACGCGAAAAGGTAGCGACGATGATGCTGGCCAGGATGCCGAAGACGATCTCGCAGACGATCACGGTGACCATGTAGCCGATGCCGGGCCCGCTCGACTCCTCATCGTTCTTGCGCAGCATCGAGTCGACGAAGTAGCCGACCACGCGCGCAAGGAAGATCACGAACGTGTTCACCACGCCCTGGATCAGCGTGAGCGTCACCATGTCGCCATTGGCCACGTGCGCCACTTCATGCGCGAGCACGGCTTCCACCTCGTCATGCGACATCGACTGCAGCAGGCCGGTGGAAACGGCCACCAGCGAGCTGTTCTTCGTCGCGCCGGTCGCGAACGCGTTGGGCTCGCCCTCGTAGATCGCCACTTCGGGCATGGGCAGGCCCGCCTTCTGCGACAGCTTCTGCACGGTCTGCACGAGCCACAGTTCGGTGCTGGTGCTCGGATGCGTGATGACCTGCGCGCCGGTGGACCACTTGGCGATGGTCTTGGACATCAGCAGCGAGATGAACGAGCCGCCGAAGCCCATCAGCGCGGCAAAGGCGAGCAGCATGCCGAAGTTGAGACCGTTGGCGGTCAGGAAGCGGTTCACGCCAAGGACGCTGGCGGTGATACTGAGGACAAGCATGACGGCGAGGTTGGTCGCCAGGAAAAGCAGGACGCGTTTCATGAGAGTGGAACTGGACTACGGATAGGCGCGGACGAGCCGCAGGCGCGCGCGGCGCCTGGATGGCACGGCGCGCAGGAACGGTCATGCGCGGCGAATGCCGCGCAGTTGGGTGTCAGCCGCGCGGAGGACGCGGCAGGAGCGGAAGGTCGGGGTCGGGCAGGGCAGTCCCCGCGTAGCGCGGCGGCCGGGATTGGGCGGGGCCGGCGGCAAGACGGAGTTCTGGCGCGGGCAGAAGCTGCTCCGCAAGGTCGATGCCGGCCGGCGACGTGTCGGGCGCGTCGGCCGGAGCCGTGCTGCAAGGCGCGGCATTTTCCGCCGCCTTGCACAGTCCGGCCGGATGGCTGTCCGTGTGCAGGGCGGGGTGGGCGACCTCCATGACGGGCGCGACTGTACCGGCCCATGCCTGGAACGGCAGGAAGGCCAGCATCAGAACCAGCAGGAAGAGCCGGATATTGCGCACGCGACAGCGGAAAATCAAATGGAGGTGTCCGGAATTCTACAGGATGGTCATGGCGCGCGCGGTGACGTAATGAGCGCTAGCCCACGATGCGCGCGGCCGCGCGAGTGCCCCACCAGGCCGCCTCTTCGAACACCGACAGGCCCGACAGATCCGCGTGCGCGAACTGGATCGGACCCTCCACGGCACGCAGTGCGTTCGTGCCGGCGTTGGCCAGGAAGCCAGGCAGCGGCGACGCCATGGCATGGCCGCGTGCCGTGATCTCCACCCGGTCGGCGTGGCGCCAGAAGCCACGCCCGTACACTTCGCGCAGGTCGGTCACGGCATGGTCCATCAGTTCGGCTGCGCTTGCGTCGGCCAGCCAGCGCCGCACCTCGGCCGGCTGGAGCGGGCGGCCCAGCGCGGCGGCATCGAGCGGGCAATAGGCGGTGAAGACCGTGCGCGCCGGCGGCGCCTGCCGGATCAGCTGGTGCGTCGCGACCACATAGCCCAGCGCACGCGAGCCGTGCACGACGTTGTCCCAGGCCAGCGGCACGCCCGGTGCCTCGCCGGGAAAGCCGCGCAGGTAAAAGCTCGACACCAGCCACGCCGCGTGCGGCGGCAAATGGCGCGCCGGATCGAAGCCGAAGCGCGCGAGCGGCGTCAGGTGCGCGGCGACGTGCAGCGGCATCGCGCAGATCACGCGGCGCGCGCGCAGGCGCACGGTGCGCGGGGTGCCGTCGCGATCCGTCATGCCGGTGCAGAGTATGTCCACGCCCTCGCGCGATTCGTCGAGCCTGAGTGCCATGCCTGCACGATGCCAGTCCGCGCGCTCCGTCAATGCGTCGATGCGTGCAGTCAGCTTCGACACCAATCCGTGCAAGCCGTCCGGCCAGGTCAGCACGGCGCCATCCGCAGCGTTCCGCGCATGGCCGCCGCGGCTGGCGAAATAGTGCAGCCCCGCCCAGGCCGACACGGCACCATGGCCCGCGCCGTAGTCGTCGCGGCAGCAGTAGTCGGCATACGTGTGCAACGTGGACGACGTGAAGCCTTCGTCCAGCAGCCACTGGCGGAAGGTGCGTGCATCGAGCGCCGTCCACTTCGGGTCGCGCGAAGCGAGTGCGAGCGGGATCGCAAAGACCTTGCGGCCGTCATCGCCGTGCGCGTCGCGAAGTTCGCCGATACGCGCGAAGAAGCGTGCATGCTGCTCGCTCTCGCCGGCACCGAGGGCATCGGTCGGCAGCAGGCCGTCATGCCACTGGCCATTGCGGAAGTGGCGCTCTTCGGGCGCATGCACGATCACGCGTTCATCGAAGCGCGGGCGCATGCTGAACGGATCCTGCTCGATCACGCCGACGTCGGCGAGCATCTCGCGCATATGGGTCGATTCCGCCGACGGCAGAGGCAGGTAGTGCGCGCCGCGTGGAAAACCGAGGTCGCCAAACTGCCCGGCCGCCGTATTACCGCCGAACTCGGGTCCATCGATGACGATGAAATCGCGCAGGCCCGCGCGCGCGAGCTGCCACGCAGCGGAAAGGCCCGCGGCACCGCTGCCGAGAATCGCGACATCCGTGCGTAGCTCGCCGTCAGGCTTGGGCCACTGCGCGGCGTCGCGCAAGGCGTGCCCTTGTGCCATGCCGGGCCGCAGCACGACCGGCGTGGGCTCGTACATGCCGACACCGGACAGGAAGCGGCGCGACGCATCGCCCAGCTTGTCGCAGCCGGCCAGCGCGGCCGACGCGCCGATCAGGAACGTGCGGCGATCCATCACCGTGCGCGCACCGACGTATCAGCGGATGACATTGCCCCAGTCCCGCTCGAAGTCATGCACCAGCGACTGCTCGTTAAGCCGGTTGGGGTGGCCCGCGCGCGGCGCCATGTCCGGCGGGAAGCGGAACATCAGCGCGGTGCTGTCTGCATCCAGGAAGCGCATCGGCATGTCGTAGTGCGTAGGCGGCGTGTAGTCGCCGCGCTTGCCGGCGAGGATGAAGCCCCATTCGCCGAATGACGGCACATAGGCGTGGTAAGGCCAGGTGCGCAGGCCGGCCTCGTGCAGCGTCGCGTCGATGCCCCAGAACGAGCGCGGCGCATAATAAGGCGAGGTGGACTGCACCACGGCATAGCCTTTCTCCGCGAGATGCCGCGACAGCAGCCGGTACATCGGCACCGAGTACAGCTTGCCGAGGCCGAAGTTGGAAGGGTCGGGCAGGTCGACGATGATCGCGTCGAACACGTCCGCGTTCTGCTCCATCCATTGCGCGGCATCGGCGTTCACCACCGTCACCCGCGCGTCGCGCAGCGAGTCCCGGTTGAGCGCGCGCAGCGGTGCGCTGTGCGAGAACAACGTAGTCATGGCCGGGTCCAGGTCGACCAGCGTCACGTGTTCGATATTGCGATGACGCAGGATCTCGCGCAGCGCCAGGCCGTCGCCGCCGCCGATCACCAGCACCGTGCGCGCCCACGGCAGCGCCTGCAGCACGGGATGCACCAGCGCCTCGTGGTAGCGGTGCTCATCGCGCGAGGAAAACTGCAGGTTGCCGTTGATGTAGAGACGCAGGTCGTCTTTCCAGCGCGTGATCACCAGGCGCTGGTAGGGCGTCGATTCGCTATGGATGATCTCGTCGCCGAACAGCCCGCGCTCGGCCCAGTGCGTCAGCCGGTCCGAGCCGGCAAAGCCCGCGCCGAGCAGCGCAATCACGACCAGCGCGCGCATCGTGCGCAGCGGCACCTGCGGCAGCTCGTCGCGGAACAGGCGCGTGGTGTAGAGTGCCACCGCCGCGTTGAGCATGCCGAACAGGAAGCCCGTGCGCGACAGGCCCAGCCGCGGCGCCAGCACCAGCGGGAATACCAGCGACACCGCCAGCGCGCCCAGGTAGTCGAACGTCAGCACGCGGCTCACCAGGTCACTGAATTCGGCACGGCGCGCGTTCAGGATGCGCATGACCAGCGGGATCTCCATGCCCACCAGCACGCCGGTCAGGAACACCAGCGCATACAGCGCCGTGCGGAACGGCGCCGACAGCCACGCGAATACGACGAACAGCAGCGCCGCCGAGATGCCGCCGAGCAGGCCCACCAGCACCTCGATGTCGATGAAGCGCGCGAGCACGTCCTCGTCCTTCACATAGCGCGACAGCCACGAGCCCACACCCATGGCGAACAGGTAGCAGCCGATGATCGACGAGAACTGGAGGATGGAATCGCCCAGCAGGTAGCTGGACAAGGCGCCGGCGATCAGTTCGTAGCCCAGCCCGCAGGAGGCCACGATCAACACCGAAATGACAAGGGTACGGTCGCGCATCAGGCGGCGGTCTGGGGAATTTGCGAGGATCGGGAGATCGAGCGGATGAGACTGCGGATATACTTGCGGCGCATTCGCGCGCTGCCGGCGCAATCGTAGTCAAATGTCCCATGACATGCCCGGCAAGGGTTCCATGTCACCGGACACCGGCGCTGTCGACAACCGCCACGGAAACAGCATGCAACCGATCTACGCCTACGCCCTGCACCTGCTGGCAAGCCTGGTACTGCTTGCCGTTTTCGTCGGAGTCTACACCAGGATCACGCCGTTCCACGAGTTCGCGCTGATCCGCCAGGGCAACATCGCAGCGGCGCTATCGCTCGGCGGCGCGATCCTGGGTTTCTGCTTCACGCTGTCGTCGTCGATCCAGCATAACGACACCTTTCCGACGTTCCTGATGTGGGCGGTCGGCGCCATGGTGGTCCAGGCGCTGGTCTACGCGGGCCTCACGCGCGCGCTGCCCGACATGGACGCCGCCATCGAATCCGACAATATCGGCATGGGCGCCCTGATGGGCACCATCTCGGTCACCGTGGGCGCGATCAACGCGGCCTGCCTGTCCTGAACCGCGCTTCGCGCGCATCCACGCCGCAAGGAGACCTGACATGAGCATCGGTTCTTTCATCAAGAAGCAGTTCATCGACATCCTCCAGTGGACGGAGGACACCGACGGCGTGCTCGCCTGGCGCTACCCGATGGAGGACATGGAGATCCAGTACGGCGGCAGCCTGACCGTGCGCGAGTCGCAGATGGCGGTGTTCGTCAACGAAGGCAAGATCGCCGACGTGTTCGGGCCCGGCATGTACAAGCTCACCACGCAGACGCTGCCGGTGCTGACCTACCTGAAGAACTGGGACAAGCTGTTCGAGTCGCCCTTCAAGTCCGACGTCTACTTCTTCAGCACGCGCCTGCAGATCGGCCGCAAGTGGGGCACGCCGCAAGCCATCACCATCCGCGACGCGGACTTCGGCATGGTGCGGCTGCGCGCGTTCGGCCTGTATTCGTACAAGGTCGCGGACCCGGCGAAGTTCTACAGCGAGATCAGCGGCACGCGCGCCGAATACACGCGCGATGAAGTGGAAGAGCAGCTGCGCAACCTGCTGATCGCGACCATGACCAACGCGCTCGGCGCGTCGTCGCTCCCGTTCCTCGACATGGCCGCCAACCAGGCGCTGATGTCGCAGACGATCCGCGAGCGGCTGGCGCCGGAGTTCGAGCGCTACGGCGTGGCGCTGGACAATTTCGCGGTCACCAACGTCTCGCTGCCGGAAGAACTGCAGAAAGCCATCGACACCCGCATCTCGATGGGCATGATGGGGGACATGGCGAAGTACACGCAGTACCAGGTCGCCAGTTCGATCCCGCTGGCTGCGCAGAATGAAGGCGGCGTCGCCGGCCTGGGCGCCAGCCTGGCCGCGGGCGCGGTGATGGGGCAGGCCATGGCCGGCGGTCTGGCCGGCACGGCGGGCGCGCCGGGCGTACCCGCCCCTGCGGTACCGCCCGCCGCCGCGGCTGCCGCTGCGGAAGATCCGGCCGTGCGCCTGCAGAAGCTCAAGGAACTGCTCGACAAGACGCTGATCACCCAGGCCGAGTTCGACAGCGCCAAGGCGGAGATCCTGAAGAAGCTGGTCGGCTGACGGGGCTGCATGCAACAGGTCAACTGTCCCGGTTGCGGCGCGGAGGTCGCGTTCCGTTCCTCCGCCGCCGTCATGGCGGTATGCGAGTACTGCCACAGCACGCTGGTCAAGGACGCCGACTCCGTCAAGGACGTCGGCAAGATGTCGGCCGTGCTCGAAGACTACACGCCGCTGCAGCTCCACGCGTCGGGCCAGTGGCAGGGGCAGGGCTTCACGCTGGTCGGGCGCATCCAGCTGCGTTATGAAGCCGGGTTGTGGAACGAGTGGTACCTGCTGTTCGACGATGGCAGCGACGGCTGGCTGGCCGATGCATCGGGCCAATACATGCTCACGCGCCGCGTATCGCCGGAACTGGCCGCGGCCGAACAATTCGACAAGCCACCGAAGTTCGAGTCGCTGCGCCCCGGCGACAGCCTGTTTTACGACAAGCGCCGCTGGCTCGCGGGCGATGTGCGCACTGCGCGCTGCACGGGCGGCGAAGGCGAGTTGCCATTCGTCGTCGGCACGGGCTGGACCGCGCAGGTGGCCGACTTCCGCGACGAAGGCCGCTTCCTGACGCTCGACTATGCCGACGGCTATCCGCCGGCCGTCTACACGGGCCAGCTGGTCACGCTGGACCAGCTCAAGGCCCAGCTGCTGCGTGGCGCCGATGAGGTCGGCCGCACGGCGGACCGCTATCGCGGCAAGGCGGTATCGCTGGCGTGCCCGAACTGCGGCAGCCCGATTGCCTATCGCGCCGGCATGGCGAGCTTCGTCGTCTGCGGCAGCTGCCACAGCGAGGTCGATTGCACCACCTCCACCGCTATCGTGCTCGAAAGGCACAAGGAGCTGGAGGCGCTGAAGACCAGCCTGGCGCCGGGCGATATCGGCCAGATCGGCGGCAAGCCCTATGCCGTCCTCGGCCTGATGCAATGCACGGACAACGACGAGGACGAAGCGTCGACATGGGTCGAATACCTGCTCTTCAACGAGGAGCGCGGCCTGTTCTGGCTGGTCGAGCAGGACAGCGGCTGGGACAAGGTCGACGTGCTCGACACCTGGCCGCGCATGGCCTCGGCGGACGTGGCCACGTTGCAGGGCAAGGACTTTCGCAAGGGCTTCGACTACCGCAGCGAGGTCCTTTATGCCGCGGGCACGTTCAACTGGCGCGTGCGCGTGGGCGACAGCACGCAGCTCACGGAATTCGGCGAACCGGCGCTGCGGCTCACGCGTGAAACGTCCGCGACCGAGATCGTCTGGACACGCTCGAACCCGGTCACGCGTATGCAGGTGGCGCAGTGGTTCCCGCGAAACAAGGCGCTGATCGCCGCAGCGGCGCAGCCGGGCGTGGCCCTGCGCAAGAAGCCGGACAACGCCGACCTGGCGTTCTGCCGCAAGGCGGCGAAGTGGTACGCGATTGTGCTGGCCATCCTGAATGTGCCGGTGGCGCTGGTGAAGGACGGCGGCTGGATCACGCTGGTGTTCGGATTGCTGCTGCTGTGGGTACCGCTATGGCTGGTGGGCCGCTGGTCAGCCAAGGACTGATGACGTGCGACTTCTCTATCTGATCTACGGCCTGATCGTGCTGTTCGGTGCGACGTTCTACAACCTCGGGTCGGGCAGCGACTACAAGTCCGGCGGCTCGGGCGGTTCGGGCCGCGTATGGGGCGGCAGCAGCGGCGGCGGCAGCTGGTCGTCGGGTGGCGGGCACAAGTGAGACGCGCATCGTGAACGCACCGCAACTGCCTTGCCCGGCCGTGCTCGGCCGCCACCTGCTGCTCGACCTGCAGGGCGTCGCGCCGGCATTGCTGACCGACGCGGCGCTGGTCGAGCGCGTGCTGTACGCGTCGGCACGGGCGGCCGGCGCAACGCCCGTGGATGCGCGCTTCCAGCACTTCGGGCCGGGACTTGGCGTGACCGGCGTGCTGCTGCTCAAGGAGTCGCACATCAGCATCCATACGTGGCCCGAATACGGCTTCGCGGCTGTGGATATCTTCATGTGCGGCACGGCCAGGCCCGAACTGGCCGCCGAACATATCCGCGCCGCGCTGGCGCCGCGCGCCACGACGCTGCGCGACGAGGCGCGGGGCATTGCGGGTGCCGCTAAGGACGCTTCGGCAAGCTCGCCGGGTCTGCGCTAGACTACGCAAAACCCCGTAGTCACTACAGAGATTCCGGCTCCATGCGCATCGGCGAACTTTCCCGGCATAGCGGTTGCGATATTGAAACCATCCGCTACTACGAACGCGAAGGCGTGCTCGACGCCCCGCAGCGCGAGGCCAACGGCTATCGACGCTACGGCGACACCCACCTGATGCAGCTCAATTTCGTGCGGCACTGCCGTTCGCTGGGCATGAGCCTGTCGGACGTGCGCCGGCTGCGCGATTTCGAACGCAATCCGTCGCAGGACTGTGACGATGTCAACGCCTTGCTGGACCGCCAGATCGAACAGATCCACGCCCAGCGCGTGGCGCTGGAAGCGCTGGAAAGCCAGCTGCGCGCCTTGCGCGAGACCTGTCATCACCAGCACCAGGCCGCCAGCGAATGCGGCATCCTGCAGAATCTGCAGCAGGCCGCGGCCGGCGCGCCGTGCGAATGCCACGCGCCCGCCACTGGCCACGCCCACTGAACCGGGCGCGCCGCGCCGGCCGGTGGCCTGTGCTACGATGGCCGTTCCTGCACCAGGCCGGTGCGGAGACAAACGAAGCCCTGTTGCCGGATTTTCGGATCAACGTTTTGCCGTTGCCGCGATCCGTTCCGGGTTCCCTTTCCTGATCCTGATTCCTGTTATCCGCGTGACCGCCATGCCAGCCCGCCGTTCGCTGCCCACCGTACCTGCCCGCCCCGCGCGACAGGTACGCGCGCGCGCCGGCGCCCCCGCACTGGCCACGCGCATGACGCCCCGCCGCCGGGTCAGCGCTCCGCCTGATCCCGCCCGGTTCCCAGCCTGACAGTCCCACTACCAGGGGCCCGGGCCGAACCGGGCCCGAGTCTCACGTCTGCCGCGTGACTGCGATGCGCCTTGCCGGCGCCGCGTGACGCCGCAACGCCGGCACTGATTCACCGCTTCACCGTTCACTGTTCCCTGATGTTCCCGCATGGTCCGTCGGCAAATGCCGTCCGGTCGCCGTGCCGGACTTAACCTGACCGCCACCGACACCTGACGGAGGATTAGCCATGACGGCCACCAACCCGACCGCAACGACCCTCTACCTGACCGAACTCGACGTCACGCGCCTGGAGCGCATGGCCAGCCGCCCCGGCGCGGCCCACATGGCCGACATGCTCGACGAACTGCTCGCGCGCGCGGCCATCGTGACGCCGCAGGAGATCCCGACCGACGTGGTCACCATGAACTCGCGCCTGGTCTGCGCGCTGCAAGGCGACGCCGCGCCGCGCCAGTGGACGCTGGTCTACCCCGACGAAGCCGACTTCGATGCCGGCCGGCTCTCGGTGCTGTCGCCGGTGGGTCACGCCTTGCTGGGCGCACGCGCCGGGCAGACCGTCAGCTACCGCATGCCCGATGGCCGCGAACAGCACGTGACGGTCACCGAGATCACGTTCCAGCCGGAGGCCAGCGGCCAGTACACGCTTTGATCCTGTGGAACGGGGGCCGCACGGCCCCCGGTGCCCATGGGCGCGCACCATGCGGATGGCGGTCCACACACGCCGTTCGTCACCAAGTCCGTCGTTTCACGACTAGCAACTCACCATTCGTCGCAGCGTCATTTCCGATGACGTGGCCAGTGACTAAGCTTCAGTCCGTGCTCGCACCGCAACAAAGATTGCGTGGCGGCAAGACATTAGCTGGTCACACAAAGCAAGACGAAATCAGTTGAAGGAGTCCGAAATGATCGCCAAACGCATTCTTGGTGGCGCGTTCGTGGTAGCGGCGTTGGTTGCATCCGCCGCGGCGATGGCTGCCCCCGCCGCGACCAGCAAGGCCGGCAAGTTCGATGTCTACGCGGATGCACTGCGCAGTGTCACCGGCAAGTTTGACCCGTATGTGGACGGCGCCAAGCAAGGCAAGTACGACGTCTACACCGACGGCGCGCGCAAGGACCGCTACGACCCGTACACCGACGGGGCGCGCACGGACCGCTTCAATCCTTATACGGACGGAGCGGTATTTAGCGGCGAGATCTCCGCGAGCTCGACCGACAACTCGCGCACCGGCGACGGTTCGCTCTACGGGTATCGCGTCTGACGCACTAGCCAGGGTTCTTTCAGGACCTGCAGCGGCCACCTTCGGTGGCCGCAAGTTTTCTCTCCCGCCTGCCCGGCAGACCTCCTCCTCCTTCTCTCTGCGCCGGGCAGGCGATTTTTCCCCTGATGATGACAAGCTGACTCCGGCATCCGATCCGGTGGCGGTCGTGCGTCCGTGCGTCCGATTCGTCGCGCCGTGTCTCGGGAACGGACAAGCATTACGTGGCGAACAAAGTTCGCATCACACTGGCCGGGTCAAGGCTGGCGCGCGGCGAAGGTATCGCACTTGCGGATATCGCCCGTGGTCAGGCCCTGGCGCAACCAGCGCACGCGCTGCTCGCTGGTGCCGTGGGTAAAGGCTTCCGGCACGACATAGCCTTGCGACTGCTTCTGCAGTCGGTCATCGCCGATGGCGGCGGCGGCCTTCAGGCCTTCCTCGATATCACCGGGTTCGAGCAGTTGCTGGTTGGCGCGCTGCGCATTGGCGGCCCAGACGCCGGCCAGGCAGTCGGCCTGCAACTCCATGCGCACCGACAGCTGGTTGGCCTGCGCCTCGCCCATGCGCCGGCGCGCGGCATCGACCTTGTCGGAGACGCCCAGCAGGTTCTGCACGTGGTGGCCGATTTCATGCGCGATCACATACGCCTGCGCAAAATCGCCGCCCGCGCCAAAGCGCCGGCGCAGCTCGTCATAGAAAGCCAGGTCGATATAGACCTTGTGATCGCCGGGGCAGTAGAACGGACCCATGGCCGATTGACCCGTGCCGCACGCGGTCGGCGTCGCGCCCGAGAACAGCACGAGCTTGGGCGGATCGTAGCGCCGGTTCAGCTCGGTCTCGAAGATGTGCTCCCATGTCCGCTCGGTATTGCCCAGCACCTTGCGCGTGAACACCGTCATCTGGTCATTGGCCGGAGGGCGGTTGGCCTGCTGATGCTGCTGGGGGGGCTGCTGGCCTTGCAGCACCGACGCGCCCTGCATGATGACCGAGGGATCGATGCCAAAGAAGTAAGAGGCGGCAAGGGCGATGATGACCGTGCCGATGCCAATCGTCTTCGGACCACCGAACCCGCCGCCGCCAAAGCCGCCGCGGCGGTCTTCCACGTTCTGGCTTTCGGATTCGTCATCGAGACGCATGGGGGGTGCTCCGGGGATTGGGTGAAGGGTTTTGCGTTGAAGTATAGCAATGCGGTTGGGACGGTTTTTCGGGTGCAGGATGGCAGCCACGACGCATCATCCGTCCGGTTCACGACAACCCGGTCGATGCTACCCCGGCGAAACAGCGGCGCCAGCCAAGAACGACGCTCCGCAATTCGCCGAAGACCCAAAAAAACGCCACCCGCGCAGCCTTGGAGAAGGCCTTCGCGGGTGGCGGGCGGCAACTGGCAACGCCAGGGCACGGCAAGTGCCCCGGCCACTACAAAAAAGCGGATCAGACCGTGGCGGCCTCCCGGGCGGCGTCCACCGGGGCCACTGCATTGCCACCGACTTCGGCCACACGCAGCAGGTTGGTCGTCCCGCCCTGGCCAAACGGCATGCCGGCGGCAATTGTGATCTGGTCGCCGGGCGCGGCATAGCCTTCGACCAGCGCGGCGCGCGTGGCCGCTTCGACCATCTCGTCGACGCTCTTCACGTCCGGGCTCACGGTCGAGTGGATGCCCCATGCAATGGCCAGCCGGCGCGCGATCTCCAGGTTCGGCGTGATGCTGACGATCGGCGCGCACGGACGCTCGCGCGCGGCGCGCAGCGCCGTGGCGCCCGACGACGTGTAGGTCACGGTCGCCGCGGCACGTATGATCTGCGTGACTTCGCGCAGCGCCGCGCAGATGGCGTCCTGGCGCGTGTTCAGCGGCGTTTCGTGCTGGGCGTCGAGCAGGTTGCGATAGAGCGGGTCGCGTTCCACTTCCGTGACGATGCGGTTCATCATCGACACGGCCGGCACCGGGTAGCGGCCGTTGGCCGACTCGGCCGACAGCATCACCGCATCGGCGCCTTCGTAGATCGCGCTTGCCACATCGGAGGCTTCGGCGCGCGTCGGCACCGGCGAATCGATCATCGACTCCAGCATCTGCGTGGCGATCACCACGGGCTTGCCGAGCTGGCGGCACACGCGCAGGATGCGCTTCTGCACGCCGGGCACGCGCTCGGGCGGCAGTTCCACGCCGAGGTCGCCGCGTGCGACCATCACCGAGTCCGACACGCGCACGATCTCTTCAAGCTGCTGCAGCGCGGCCGGCTTTTCGATCTTCGACAGGATGCCGGCCCGCGTGCCGACGATCTCGCGCGCTTCGACGATGTCGGACGGGCGCTGCACGAACGACAGGCCGATCCAGTCGGCGCCAAGCGACAACGCGAAGTCCAGGTCTTTGCGGTCCTTCTCGGTCAGCGCCGGGATGGGGATGACCGCGTCGGGCACGTTCACGCCCTTGCGGTCCGACAGCGTGCCGTTGTTCACCACGCGCGTGGTGATGCTGCCGCTGGCCACGGCTTCGATCGCCAGGCGCACCTTGCCATCATCGATCAGCAGCGACTGCCCGGGCTGCGCCGCGCGGAACAGTTCCGGGTGCGGCAGATGCACGCGCGTGCCGTCGCCCGGCGTGGGATCGCTGTCGAGCACGAAGGGATCGCCGGCACGCACTGCCACCTTGCCCGCGGCGAACACGCCGATGCGCAGCTTGGGGCCCTGCAGGTCGGCGAGGATCGCGATCGGGCGGCCGGTCTCGGCTTCGATCTGGCGCACAGCGTCGTAACGCGCGCGGTGGTCTTCATGCGTGCCGTGGCTGAAGTTCAGGCGGAACACGTCGGCCCCGGCTTCGAACAGTTGTCGGATCACCGCGATATCGGTGCTCGCGGGTCCGAGCGTGGCAACGATCTTGGCTTTGCGCTGGCGTCTCATGATGTCTCCTCTTCCATTCTCGGAACGGCGCGCCATGGTTGGCGCGCCGGTAATGCGGTTCGGTTGGTGGCGATGCTCAGACGATGAGGATCGCGCGGAAGTCGTTCACGTTGGTGCGGGTCGGCTCGGTGACGATCAGGTCGTCCACGCCGGCAAAGAAGCCGTAGCCGTCGTTGTTTTCCAGATGTGCGCGGGCAGACAGGCCGCGGGCCGCGGCACGCGTCAGCGTGTCGGGCGCGAGCAGGGCGCCGGCGTTGTCCTCGGAGCCATCGATGCCGTCGGTGTCGCACGCAATCGCATGCACGCCGGGCAGTCCGTCGAGCGCGACCGCCAGCGACAGCAGAAATTCGGCATTGCGGCCGCCACGGCCCTTGCCGCGCACGGTCACCGTAGTTTCTCCGCCCGACAACAGCACGCAAGGCTTGCTGAACGGCTGGCCATGCTGCGCGATCTGTCGTGCGATCGCGGCATGCACGACGGCCACGTCGCGGGCCTCGCCTTCGATGCAATCGGACAGGATGTGCGCCTCGAAACCGAGTTCGCGCGCACGTGCCGCCGCGGCTTCGAGCGATTGCTGCGCGGTGGCCAGCGTCACGCTGCGGTGGCCTTCAAAGCGGGCATCGCCGGGCTTGGGCGTTTCGCCCGCGCCGCTTTCGAGATGCGCGCGCACATTGGCCGGCACATCGATGCCGTACTTGGCGATGACGGCGAGCGCGTCGGCGCACGTGGTCGCATCGGGCAGCGTCGGGCCGCTGGCGATCAGCGTCGGGTCATCGCCTGGAATATCGGAAATCAGCAGGGTCTCGACGCGGGCCGGCGCGCAGTGCAGCGCCAGGCGGCCGCCCTTGAGCGCGGACAGGTGCTTGCGCACGCAGTTCATCTCGCCGATGCTCGCGCCGCTGCGCAGCAGCGCCTTGTTGATGGCCTGCTTGTCGGCCAGCGAGATGCCGGGCGCGGGCGCGGCCAGCAGCGCGGAGCCGCCGCCGGAGATCAGGCACAGCACGAGGTCGTCGGCGGTCAGGCCCTGCACGAGTTCGACCATGCGCTGCGCGGCGCGGGCGCCCGCTTCATCGGGCACCGGATGCGCGGCCTCGACGACTTCGATGCGCTTGCAGTCGGCACCGTGGCCATAGCGCGTCACCACCAGTCCGCTCAGCTCGCCTTGCCAGTGGCCCTCGACCGCCTGCGCCATCGCGGCGGCGGCCTTGCCGGCGCCGATCACCACCGTGCGGCCCTTCGGCGGCTGCGGCAGGTGCGGGGGCAGGCAGTGGCTGGCGCTGACCGATGCCACGGCGGTATCGAACAGGTCGCGCAGCAGGGCGCGCGGCTGGAGGCTGGGACGCTGTGGGGTCAGCAGGGCGGCGCTGGTTTCGGTGTCGAGCATGGGGAATCCTGGGAACTGAAACTGAGGCCGTCCCCGGGCGAAGGGGACGGCGTTTGCTGCAACTACAGGTACTGCAGGTACTGCGAAGCGCTTACTTGGCTTTGGCGATCTCGTGGTTCGACATGATCTCGATCGCGCGGCACAGGGCCGAGTGGTCGGACTTGCCGAAGCCGTTCGCGGCGCAGGTGTTGAACAGCTCTTGCGCGGTCGCGGTGTTCGGCAGTGCCACGCCCAGCGCCTTGGCGCCCTGCAGCGCCAGGTTCAGGTCCTTCTGATGCAGTTCGATGCGGAAGCCCGGGTCGAAGGTGCGCTTGACCATGCGCTCGCCGTGCACTTCCAGGATGCGCGATGCGGCGAAGCCGCCCATCAGCGCCTGGCGCACGCGTGCCGGATCGGCACCGGCCTTCGACGCGAACAGCAGCGCTTCGGACACGGCCTGGATGTTCAGCGCGACGATGATCTGGTTGGCCACCTTGGTGGTCTGGCCGTCGCCGTTGCCGCCCACCAGCGTGATGTTCTTGCCCATCAGCTCGAACAGCGGCTTGACCTGGTCGAACGCCTCTTCCGGACCACCCACCATGATCGTCAGCGACGCGGCCTTGGCACCCACTTCGCCGCCCGACACCGGAGCGTCCAGGTACGAAGCGCCCAGCTTGTTGATGCGCGCGGCGAAGTCCTTGGTCGCGATCGGCGAGATCGAGCTCATGTCGACCACGATCTTGCTGTAGCTGGCTTCCTTGCCGGCGGCCTTGAATGCGGCGGCAACGCCCTTCTCGCTGAACAGCACCGCTTCGACGTGCGGCGTGTCCGGCACCATGATGACGATCACGTCGGCGCGCTTGGCGACTTCCTCTGCGCTCGTGCAAACAGTCACGCCGGCATCGACCAGGAATTGCGGCGCCGGGTTGACGTCATGCACGAACAGCGTGTGGCCGGCGGCGCGCAGGTGGCCCGCCATCGGTGCGCCCATGATGCCCAGGCCGATAAAGCCGATATTGCGTTGGTTTGCCATGTTTTTAGTCTCCGATTGGATGTTAAGTCTGTGATGGATAGCGTGTGCGGTAACCCGTTACTGCACGTCGTTACTGCACGCCATGGGCGGCGCGCCAGCCCAGGCCGGCTTCGGTCGTGGTCTTCGGCTTGTACTCGCAGCCGATCCAGCCGGTGTAGCCGATCTCGTCCAGGTACTTGAACAGGAACTGGTAATTCAGCTCGCCGGTGCCCGGCTCGTTGCGGCCCGGGTTGTCGGCCAGCTGCACATGCTTGATCTTCGGCAGGTTGGCCTTGATGGTGTTGGCGATCTCGCCTTCCATGCGCTGCATGTGATAGATGTCGTACTGCACGTAGAGGTTGGGCGCGTTGACCTGGCTGATCAGGTCCACGGCCTGCTGCGTGCGCGACAGGAAGAAGCCCGGGATATCGAAGGTATTGATCGGCTCGATCAGCAGGTCGATATGCTCGGCGGCCAGCGCGTTGGCGGCGAAGCGCAGGTTTTCCACCAGCGTTTCCTGGGCCTGCTCGCGCTTCACGTTCTGCGGCTGGATGCCGACCAGGCAGTTGAGCTGGCGCACGCCCAGCACCTTGGCGTACTTGATGGCCTCGCCCACGCCGTCCTGGAACTCGCCGACGCGGTCCGGGTGGCAGGCAATGCCGCGCTCGCCCGCATCCCACTTGCCGGCCGGCAGGTTGTGCAGCACCAGGTCGAGCTGGAAGCGGTTCAGGCGGTCCGCAATCTGGTCCGCGTGGAACGCATACGGAAACAGGAATTCCACGCCACGGAAGCCCGCGCGCGCAGCGGCTTCGAAGCGGTCGAGGAAACCGACTTCGTTGAACAGCATGGTGAGGTTTGCCGCAAGTTTGGTCATGAATCTCTCCGGTTTAATTGTGGTTGTCGCTCCGCCGGTGCGGAGCCGTTACTGCTGTCTTTGATGCTGCAAAACAGGGGGCGCTGACGACGGCGCGGGCCAGTTGCCCGCGCCGCGTGTGGAGGCTTGCTTACGCCGTTTCCACTTCTTCCTTCAGGATCGCTTCTTCGATGTCTTCGAGGTCCTCGATCGGCTCGAATTCGTTGATGTTGTCGATCTCGGTGCCCATCGCGATATTGGTTACGCGTTCCAGGATCACTTCCACGACCACCGGCACGGAGAACTCGGCCATCAGGTCGCGCGCTTCGGCAAATGCCGGGGCGATGTCTTCCGGCTTGAACACGCGGATCGCCTTGCAGCCCAGGCCTTCGACCACCTTGACGTGGTCCACGCCGTAGCCGTTCAGCTCGGGCGAGTTGACGTTGTCGAACGCGAGCTGCACGCAGTAGTCCATCTCGAAACCGCGCTGCGCCTGGCGGATCAGGCCGAGGTAAGAGTTGTTCACCACCACGTGGATGTACGGCACCTTGAACTGCGCGGCCACGGCCAGCTCTTCGATCATGAACTGGAAGTCGTAGTCGCCCGAGATCGCCACCACGTCCGAATCCGGCGAGGCAGTCTTCACGCCGATCGCGGCCGGGATGGTCCAGCCCAGCGGGCCGGCCTGGCCGCAGTTGATCCAGTGGCGCGGCTCGTTGACCGACAGGAACTGCGCCGCGGCGATCTGCGACAGGCCGATCGTGCTGACGTAGCGCACGTCGCGCGGGAAGTACTGGTTCATCTCGCGGTACACGCGCTGCGGCTTGACCGGCACGTTGTCGAAATCGCTCTTGCGCTGCATGGTGCGGCGGCGCTTCTGCACGTCGGCCACCCACGACTTGCGGCACGGCAGGCGGCCGGCCATCTTCATTTCGCGGGCGACTTCAACGAACAGTTCGAGCGCGGCCTTGGCGTCCGACACGATGCCCAGGTCCGGACCGAACACGCGGCCGATCTGGGTCGGTTCGATATCGACGTGCACGAACTTGCGGCCCTTGGTGTAGACGTCGACGCTGCCGGTGTGGCGGTTGGCCCAGCGGTTGCCGATGCCCATCACGAAGTCCGAAGCCAGCAGCGTGGCGTTGCCGTAGCGGTGCGAGGTCTGCAGGCCGACCATCCCGGCTTGCAGCGGGTGGTCGTCGGCCAGCACGCCCCAGCCCATCAGCGTCGGCACCACCGGCACGTTGACCAGCTCGGCGAACTGGACCATCAGGTCGGCCGCGTCAGCGTTGATCACGCCGCCACCGCACACGAGCAGCGGGCGCTCGGCCGCGTTGAGCATGGCGATGGCCTTCTCGATCTGGGCGCGCGAGGCGGCCGGCTTGTACGGCTGCAGCGACTGGTAGGTCTCGATGTCGAATTCGATCTCGGCCACCTGCACGTCGAACGGCAGGTCGACCAGCACCGGACCCGGACGGCCCGAGCGCATGATGTGGAACGCTTGCTGGAACACTTGCGGCACCAGTGCCGGCTCGCGCACGGTCACGGCCCACTTGGTCACGGGCTTGGCGATCGACTCGATGTCGACGGCCTGGAAGTCTTCCTTGTACAGGCGGGCGCGCGGGGCCTGGCCGGTAATGCAGAGGATGGGGATCGAATCGGCCCAGGCCGAGTACAGGCCGGTGATCATGTCGGTGCCGGCGGGACCCGAGGTGCCGACGCAGACGCCGATATTGCCCGGCTCGGCGCGGGTGTAGCCCTCGGCCATGTGCGAGGCGCCTTCGACGTGGCGGGCCAGCACGTGGTTGATGTTGCCCGACTTGCGCATCGCCGAGTAGAACGGGTTGATCGCCGCGCCCGGCACGCCGAACGCCGTGGTCACGCCTTCCTTCTCCAGCACCGCGATGGCCGCGTCGATTGCTCTCATCTTTGCCATGATCTTTGTCTCCAGTTGGGGTGGGTTTTCCGTTGGAGTTGATCCTATTCCCGCAGCCGGTGTGGGATAAAGGGAAGCGAGATCAGTTGATTCGATACCTGTAGTTTGCAATGTGGCCTTGGAAGGCCTGACGGACGGTCGGCGCCGGCTCCGCCGGTGCCGGGATTCGAGATGCCGTGTGATGATTTGGATACGCGAAGTGCTATCCGCGCTACGCGGCTGCGGCGACAATGGCGCATTCGCCCCGCCGCGTCGACTCGAACACCACCTTCCCAGCGCCATGTACTCCCGGCTACCGTCCACCTACGAACTGCTCGAGGCCCTGGCGACCGCGCCCGCGCCTGCACCCGTGCCGGCCTCCGTCAGCGCTGCCGGGTCGGCGCCGTGGACGCCGCGGATCGCCCGGGGTCTGTGGAGGGGTTTCGTGGTCACGCTGGTGGCAACGCTGCTGGTGGCCGGCGGGCTGGCTGTCTGGCGCCTGGTGCTGAAGCATCCGCTGGCGCCCTGGTCGGTCCGGCTGGCCGAGGTCTTGCTGGTGCTGTGTGCCGCGTGCTATGCCGGGGCAGGCCTGATGCGCCTGCCGGGCGTGCTGGCAATCCTGCGCAATCCGCTGCGCTGGCAGGCCGGCCAGATGGACCTGGACAGCGCCATCGAAAACGCGCTGCTGCGCCGGCTGGGGCGGATTCATCCGCTGCAGCTTCAGGCGCGGCAACGGCGCGTCGCCCTGCAACTGCGACTATGGGAAGGGATGGCGCGTACCGTGGGGCTGCTGCTTGCGCTGGCGCCCGCGGCGCTGGTGCTGGTCAGCGGACTGCATCCGCTGCCGCACCAGGCCGAGATGAAAGGATCGCTGCTCTGGCTTTACGCCGTGATGGTGGTGGTTGGCGCGGCGTTTTATCTCTACGTGCATGTGCAATGCAGCCGGCCGCTGCGGCGGCTGTCGCATGTGCTGGGGGAGGCGGCGGAGATCAATGCGCGGGTGGGGGCGCAGCGCGCGGTGCCGGCGCCGGCGCCTTCAGGCGAGCCGGCTCCCGCGCAGTAAAAGCCCGTTCAGTCCGCCACCAGGTACGTCTGCGCCAGTCTCACCCACGCCGCCGCACCCAGCGGCAACACCGCATCATTGAAGTCGTACCCCGGGTTATGCACCATGCATCCCCCAAATTCTCCTTCACCGTTGCCAAGGATCAGATAACACCCCGGCACCGCATTGAGCATCCACGCGAAATCCTCGCTGCCGTTCAGCCCCTTGGGCGCCTGCGTGACGACGTTCTCCGCCCCAACCAGTTCCGCGCAAACACGCTGCGCCAGCTGCGTTTCCGCTTCGGTATTGACCATCGGCGGCGTGAGCTGGCGATAGTCGATCTGCGCTTCCACGCCATGCGCCTGCGCGGTGAGCGACACGATCTCGCGGATGCGCTGCTCCACCAGCGCGCGCGTTTCAGGACGCGCCGCGCGCACGTTCAGCCCGATCGTCACGGACTCGGGGATGACATTGTGCGTAGCGCCGCCGCGGATAAAGCCGACCGACACGACGGCGGTGTCGTCGGGCGCGACATTGCGCGCGACCACGGTCTGCAATGCGGTGACGACCGCCGCCGACGCCGCGATCGGGTCGCGCGCACGGTGTGGCATCGCCCCGTGGCCGCCGACGCCCTTGATGGTGACGTCCGCTACATCGGACGACAGACTGACCGGACCCGGCAGCACGCGGAAGGTGCCGGCCGGCACGCCCGGCATGTTGTGCAGCGCGAATACCGCGTCGCACGGAAAGCGCTCGAACAACCCGTCCCCGATCATCGCGCGCGCGCCGCACAGGTTTTCCTCGTCGGGCTGGAAAATCAGGTTCAGCGTGCCGTCGAAATCGGGGTGGTCGGCCAGCGCCTTGGCCGCAGCCAGCAGGATCGCCGTGTGGCCGTCGTGGCCGCATGCATGCATCTTGCCGTGCAACTGGCTGGCGTAGGGCAGGCCGGTGGCTTCGACCACCGGCAGCGCGTCCATGTCCGCGCGGATGCCAAGGCGGCGCTTGCCGCTGCCGCGCCTGAGCTGCCCCACCACGCCGCTCTTGCCGATGCCGGTGTGGACCTCATAGCCCCACGCGGCCAGCATTGTGGCGACCAGCTTGCTCGTCACGCCGACTTCGAAGCCGAGCTCGGGTTGCGCATGGATCTGGCGGCGGATGCCGACGAAGGTCTCCGCGTCGATATGGATGTTCGGCAGCAGGTGCGGCAGGTACTGGAACGGCTTGAGCGTGGGTGCGCGGGTCATGGAATGGGTCTCCGGGAGAAGGTTGGGAATCAGTGCGCGCGGCGTTCGCGGATGCTCAGCACGGCAATCAGGGTAATGACGCTGCAGACCAGCATGTACCAGGCCGGCGACAACGGGTTGCCGGTGCGCGAGAGCAGCCACGTGACGATGAATTGCGACGAGCCGCCGAAGACGGTCACGCCGACGCTGTAGATCACCGACAGCCCGCTGGCACGCACACTGGCCGGCAGCATCTCCAGCATCATCAGGAACATCGGCGTGGTGCCCAGGTTGATGCCGGCGGTCAGCAGCGCCGACAGGCCCAGCACCAGCGGCACGCTCGGATAGGCGTTGATCAGCCAGAAGGCGGGATAGACGGCGAGCATGCTGAACACCAGCGACGCCACCACCAGCGGCTTGCGATGCGTTAGCCGGTCGGCCAGGCGCCCCGCAATCAGCGACACCACCGTCAGGGTGATCCCGGTTACGCAGCCCGACAGGAACGACAGCGACGGCGGCATCTTCAGCACGCGGATCATGTACGTCGGCATGAAGAACACCACCAGGTACATCGTTGCGGTGCCGGCCGTGGTGGCCAGGATGCCCTTCACCACCGTGGCCCAGTGGTGGCGGAACAGCTCGCCGAGCGGGCTCGGCGCGTGGGCGTCGGCCTGGTGCGTTTCATCGAGGTTGGCGCGGATGTAGAGGCCCACGGGCGCGATCAGCAGGCCCACCAGGAACGGCAGGCGCCAGCCCCAGCTTTCGAGCGATTCGGTCGGCAGCAGCGTGTAAAGGGCCGCACCGGTCAGCGCGCCCAGCAGCGCCGAGATGCCCTGGCTGCCGAGCTGCCAGCTCACGCGCCAGCCGCGGCCGCGCACGCCGCCGGATTCCATCAGCATGGCGGTCGACGCACCGATCTCGCCGCCGAGCGAAAAGCCCTGCAGCAGGCGGCCGGCCAGGATCATCAGCGAGCCGAATACGCCTGCCGACGCATATGGCGGTGCCAGTGCGATGCATAGCGTGCCGGCCACCATCAGGCCGATGGTCAGCGTCATGGCATTCTTGCGGCCACGGCGGTCGGCGTAGCTGCCGATCACGACGCCGCCAAGCGGTCGCATCACGAAGCCGATGCCGAAGGTCGCCACGGCCAGCAGCAGCGAACCGTAGGGGTTGTCCGACGGGAAAAACAGCTTGCCGATCAGCAGCGAGAAGAAGCTGTAGACGGTGAAGTCGAACATCTCCAGGGCATTGCCAAGGGAACAGGCGGCAATCAGGCGGAACTGGCTCTGCGTGCGCGCCGGCTTGGCAAGCGTGCCGGTGCGCGCGGCGAGGGTGGTGTCGTTCATGCGGTCTCCACAAACTGTTCGGTGGGAGGCGCGCGGGGCCGGTCTGTGCCGGCTGATGAGGGGGCCGCGCTGCCTGTGGGGTGGGCCAGGGCTGCGACGAAGTATTCAGGCAAACGCGGCGGGACAAAAAATCATATATTTTCATCCTGATAACCAAATTGAATCACCGTCATAACCGGTGGCGCGCGGATATCGGGACAACTACCAACTGGTGGCGGATCCCCGCGCCGGCGCGGGATGGCGGGAAAGCAACGTGCGCGCGATGAAGGCGCACCGGACGGCACGCGGGACGCCGCACGAGAACAAGGAGACCGATGAAGCTGCAACAACTGCGCATCCTGCTGGCCGTGGCCGAGCATGGGAGCATCCACGAGGCCTCGCGCGCGCTGCATATCTCGCAGCCGGCGCTGTCCAAGGCGATCGCGGAGCTGGAACGCGAACTGGGCGTCACGCTGATGTCCCGTTCGGTACGCGGCGTGAGCCTGACCGCCTATGGCGCGGCGCTGGTCAAGCGCGCGAGCGTGGTGGAGCAGGAACTGCGGCATGCGCTGGAAGACATCGAGTCGATCCGCGGCCATGCCGAGGCCGAACTCAATATCGGCTTCACGGCGGTGGCGTCGAGCGGGCCGCTGCCGGATGCGATGGCGGCATTCCGCCAGCGCTTTCCGAACGTGGCGCTGCGCGCCTTCGAACTGCGTCCGCAGCAGATCCAGGAAGGCTTGCGCGAAGGCCGCCTGGACCTGGGGCTGATCTCCACCAACAGCGGACCGGGATCGGCGTCATTCCAATGGGAGCCGCTGTTCTCGGTCGGCATGAAGCTGGCCGTGCGCACCGGCCACCCGCTGCGGCGCGCGCGACGCCTGCGGCCGTTGCTCGATGCGGACTGGCTCGTGCTGGATCCGGTTGACGACGCCGGCAGCCCCCTGGCCAGCCTGATGCGCCTGCACCGGCTGGAGATGCCGCAGCGCGTGGTGCAGAGCGCATCCAACCTGCTCGGCCTGCAGCTGGCGACCAAGACCGACCTGGTCAGCATGTGGTCGGACTTCGTCTTCTTCGGCACGGGCGGCCCGCTGCAACTGGTACGTGATGCGCTCACGCCGCTGCCAATCCAGGACGAGCTGCCTGATTTCCGCGTGTTCCTGGTCTACCGCTCGGTGGACCTGATGACACACGTTTGCGCGGAATTCGTGCGCGAGGTGCGTCATTGTGCTCGCCAGATGGAGGCGCCGCAGGCCACCATGCGCAAGTCCCGATCCGCTTCATAAGTGCCGGCAAGGTGCCAGTGCCGCGCCGATGCCGCACAATGGCGGGCAGGAGACGCAATACCCTATGGACAAACTCAAACAGATAGAAGCCTTCATCGCCGTGGTCGAACACGGCAGCATGGCGGCCGCCGCGCTGACCCAGGACGTCACGCCCGTGATGATCGGGCGCCGCATCAACGCGCTGGAAGCGCGCATCGGCGTCAAGCTGCTGCACCGCTCGACGCGCCGGATCGTGGTGACCGAGCAGGGCGCCGTGTTCATGGAGCAGTGCAAGAAGGCACTGGCCGACCTGGACCGCGCCGAGATGCTGATCGCCGAGGGCAAGCACAAGGCCACCGGCCACCTGATCGTGTCGGCCCCGGCCGCGTTCGGGCGCAAGCACGTGGCGCCGCATGCGCCGGCCTTCCTGGCGTCGAACCCGGAAGTGCAGATTTCCTTCAACCTGACCGACCGCGTGGTGGACCTGGTGCGCGAAGGGTATGACGTGGGCATCCGCATCGGCGGCGCCATCGACCCGAACTTCGTCGCGATCAAGCTCGCCACGAACAAGCGCGTGGTATGCGGTACGCCCGGCTATTTCGCGAAACATGGCGTCCCGCTCACGCTCGACGACCTGCAACACCACAACTGCCTGGCCTTCAACCTGCAGGGCGGCCAGCAGCGCGGCTGGTACTTCCAGCAAAACGGCAAGACCGTGACGGTGCGTGTCAACGGCAACCTCGACTGCAACGACGGCGAGCTGCTGCACCGCTGGACTGGCGAGCACCTGGGCCTGGGCTGGCGCTCGACGTGGGAGATCCTGCCGCAACTGGAAAGCGGCGAGCTGGTCACGGTGCTCGACGAGTACGCGTTGCCGGACTACGACATCCTTGCCGTGTACCCGCAGCAGCGTCCGGTGCCGGCCAAGATCCGCTTCTTCATCGAGCACCTGAAGACGCAGTTCGCGCTGCCGGGTTACTGGACCGGGCGCAGCGGCTGACTGTTAGACGGGAGCACGCGATGGCGGGGTGGCTGGCGGACCTGGTGGTCGTGATCCACTTCCTGTTCATTGCGTTCGTGGTGGGTGGCGCGCTGCTGCTGTTTCGCTGGCCTCGCGTGGCGTGGGTACATCTGCCGGCGGCAGCATGGGGTGTGTTCGTGGAGTGGTCGGGGCGGGTTTGTCCGCTGACGCCGCTGGAGAACGCGTTGCGCCGCGCGGCGGGGGAGGCTGGATATGGCGGCGGGTTTGTCGAGCGGTATTTGTTGCCGGTGATTTATCCGGCGGGGCTGACCCCAGCCATACAGCTATGGCTGGGCGTGTTTGTGCTGGTGCTCAATCTGGTGATCTACGCGGGATGGTGGCGCCGCCGGCGACCCTAGCTCTGCGCCGCCTCAAATCGCGGCGCACGTTTCTCCAGGTTCGCCCGCACCGCCTCACGCTGATTCGGAGATCCGACCAGCTTGTCCTGCTCCACCGACTCGGCCATCAGGATGGCAGCGTTGTCGCCGCCCTCGACCACTTCCATCAGCCGCTTGGCGGCCCGAATCGCGTGCGGATTCTTCTGCGCGACCTGGCGCGCGGCTTCCAGCGCCGCAGCGCGCGGATCTTCCACGACGCGCGTGGCCAGGCCCAACTCGCACGCTTCCACGCCGGTGAGCACGCGGCCCGTGTAGACCAGCTCGCGCAGCACGTCCGCGCGCACCAGCCCACGCGTCAGCACCATGCCTGCCATATCGGGCACCAGGCCCCACTTGATCTCCATGATCGAGAGTTTCGTGTCGGCAGTTACGAAGCGCACGTCCGCGCCGAGTGCCACCTGCAGGCCGCCGCCGAACGCCACGCCGTGAACCGCAGCAAACACCGGCACAGGTAATTCACGCCACACCATGCACGCGTACTGCGGTCGATTGGAGATGCCATGCGCGCGCGCGGCAAGACGCCCCGGGCGAATGCCGGGGTCACCGCCCGCGCCATTGCCGAGCATGCCGGCCATGCTTTCCATGTCCAGGCCCGCGCAGAACGCGCGGCCTTCGCCTGACAGCACCACCGCGCGCAGGTCCGGGGTCTCGCGAAGTTGTTCGCCGGTGGCGATCAGCGCGTCGAACATGGCGGGATCGAGCGCGTTCATCTTGTCGGCGCGGTTCAGGCGCACATCGGCGACGCCGTCCTCGATGGTCACAATGATGCGGTCGGTGCTGCTGGCGCTCATGCGCGGCTCCTTCGGTCCAGGTTTAGTGTTGGGGTGGCTGCCCGCTACGACGGCACGGGCAGCGCGGCTTACGCCGTGCGCTCGTCGCGCGTGGTCGGCAGCACGTAGTTGCGGTATTGCTCGCGCAGCTTCAGCTTGAGCAGCTTGCCGGTGGCCGTATGCGGCAGCGCATCGACGAACACTACGTCGTCGGGCACCCACCAGCGCACGACCTTGCCGGCCAGGAAGACAAGCAGTTCGGCCGCAGTGACTTCCTGATCGGGCCGCTTCACCACGATCAGCAGCGGCCGTTCCTGCCACTTCGGATGCGGCACGCCAATCACCGCGGCCTCGGCTACGGCTGGGTGACTCATGGTGGCGTTTTCCAGGTCGATCGAAGAAATCCACTCGCCGCCGGACTTGATCACGTCCTTGGCGCGGTCCACGAGCTGCACATAGCCTTCGGGATCGATATTGGCCACATCGCCGGTATCGAACCAGCCATCGTTGTCGAGCGCGTCGTGCTCGGCCTTGAAATAGCCCGACGCGATCCACGGCCCGCGCACCTTGAGGCGGCCGAAGGCCTTGCCGTCGTGCGGCAGCGCGCGGCCTTCGTCGTCCTCGATGCGCAGTTCGACGCCCCACAGCGCGCGGCCTTGCTTGAGCTTGATCTTGAGCTGCTCGGCCTCGCTGAGGCCGGCATGCTGTGGCAGCAGCGTGTTGATCACGCCGATCGGGCTGGTCTCGGTCATGCCCCAGCCCTGCACCAGCGACGCGCCGAACTGCTTCTCGAAGCGCTCGATCATCGCCGCGGGCGCGGCCGATCCGCCCACGCCAGCCACGCGCAATGCCAGCTCGCGCGGATCGATCTCAGGGTGGGCGTCCAGGTACTGGAACAGCATCAGCCACACCGTGGGCACGGCGGTGGAATAGTTCACGCGCTCGTCGCGCAGCAGCCGGTACACGCTTTCGCCGTCGAGATGCTGGGCCGGCAGCACCATCTTTGCGCCATTCATCGCGCACGCGTAGGGCAGGCCCCAGGCATTGGCATGGAACAGCGGCACGATCATCAGGATGCTGCTGGCCGGGCTGACGCCGAAGGTGTCGGAGCCGCTCGCCTTGAGGCTGTGCAGCACGGTGGAGCGGTGCGAATACAGCACGCCCTTGGGATTGCCCGTGGTGCCGGACGTGTAGCACAGCGACGATGCGGTGCGCTCGTCGAACTGGGGCCACTCGTAGTCCTCGCTGCTGCCGGCGAGCAGGTCTTCGTAGCAGAGCAGGTTGGGAATGCCCGCGTCGGCCAGCACCGCCATGTGTTCGGGATCGGTCATGGCCACGTAGTGCCTGACGGTCTTGAGCTGCGGCGCGAGCTTCGCGACCAGCGGCGCGAAGCAGCTGTCGAAGCACAGCACGCTGTCTTCGGCGTGGTTGACGATGTATTCGATCTGCTCGGGGAAGAGCCGCGGGTTGACCGTATGCAGCACGGCGCCGGAGCCTGACACGCCGAAATACATCTCCAGGTGCCGGTGCGTGTTCCACGCCAGCGTGCCGATGCGGTCCCCTTCGCTCAGGCCCAGCTTGGCCAGCGCGTTGGCGAGCCGCTTGGCGCGGCGATGCACCTTGTCGTAGTTGCTGCGCACCGTGCCGCCTTCCACGGTGCGCGAGATGATCTCCTGTTGCGGGTGGTACGCCGCCGCGTACTCGATCAGCGATGAAATCAACAACGGACGGTCTTGCATGAGGCCCAGCATGATGCGTCTCCTTGTGTTGTTTTCGTGATGCCCCGGGATAGTCATCCCGGGGGTACTGCATACGGCGACAACAGGTGGATCAGCGGCCCTTGAACTGCGGCGGGCGCTTGCCCGTGAACGCGGCAACGCCTTCGCGGAAGTCCTCGCTGCGGCAGGCCACCGACTGCTGCGACGCCTCCAGCTCGAGCTGCGCCGCCAGGTCATTCCCCAGGCTGGCGTTGAGCGACGCCTTGATCAGGCCGTAGGCGAGGGTCGGCATATTGGCGAGGTGGTGGGCCATCTTGCTGGCTTCGGCCTGCAGCGCGTCGTCGGCGTGGACCTTCCACACCAGGCCAATGCGCTGGGCTTCCTCGGCATCGATCTTCTCGGCCAGGATGGCCAGCGCACGGGCGCGCATTTCGCCCGCGTAGCGCGGCACGAAGTAGGTGCTACCGGCATCGGGCACCAGTCCGATCTTCGAGAACGCCTGCAGGAACGAGGCCGACTTCCCGGCCAGCACCACGTCGGCGGCCAGCGCGATGCTCATGCCTGCGCCGGCGGCCACGCCGTTCACGGCGCTGATCACGGGCTTGGGCATCTCGCGCAGCTTGAGGATGAGCGGGTGATAACGCTCGCGCAGCAGCGCGCCGGAGTCGGCCATCTCGCCGCCGGCATTCTGGCGCGCGGCCAGGTCCGCGCCCGACGAGAAGCCGCGGCCGGCACCGGTCAGCACAACGGCGCGCACCGAGTCATCGTCGGCGGCGCGCTCGACGGCAGCGCGCAGTTCGCGCAGCAGGTCGGCGTTGAGGGCGTTCAGGACTTCAGGGCGGTTCAGGGTGATGGTGGCTACGCCTTCGCTGGCGTGGTAGAGCACGGGGGAGGTCATCGCGGTGTTTTCCTTCGGGTGATCGTGTTGGGTCAGTTGGTCTTGAGGGCATCGGCCGAGGCGTCGCCGAGCTTGCTGCCGCCATCGCAGTCGAGGATGGTGCCGGTGACGTAGCGCGCGTTGTCGCAGCTCAGGTACAGCGCGGCATCGGCAATGTCCTGCTTGCTGCCGTAGTCGCGCAGCGGCAGGCGGCCCTTGTAGCGCGCCTCCATCTCGGGCGTGGGCGCCAGGCGGGCCATGCCTTCCGTATCGGCGATCGGGCCGGGAGAGATGCCGTTCACGCGCACGCCGGCCGGACCCCATTCCATCGCCAGGCATTTCACCAGCATGTTGATGCCGGCCTTGGCCGCGCACGCGTGGGCCTGGAACATCATCGCGTTCACACCCTGCGGCGCGGTGATGGCGATCAGCGAGGCACCCGGCTTGTTCAGGTAGTCGAACGACGCGCGGAACACATTGAACGTGCCGATCAGGTCGATATCCACGACGGTCTTGAAGCCGTTGGCCGACATGCCAACGACCGGCGCCAGGAAGTTGCCGGCCGCGCCCGAGATGACGATGTCGATGGGGCCGAGCGTGTCGCGTGCCTGTTTCAGCGCGGCTTCCACGGCGGCGTAGTCGCGCACGTCGGCGGCCATGCCGATGGCAGTGCCGCCGGCCTCGGTGATCGTAGCCGCGGCGGCTGCAACGCGCTCCGGGTCGCGGCTGATCAGCGCGAGCTTTGCGCCGGCGCGGGCAAAGCTCTGTGCGATGCCAAGGTTGATGCCGGACGAGCCGCCGGCCACGAACACGGTCTTGCCGGCGAGCGCGTCAGGACGAAATGCACTGGACATGGGGATTCCCTCTGTTGAATGGGTGAGCGAAGCAAGGCGCCGGCGTGCGGACGGCATGCCGGCGGTTCACGTAAAGGGAGCAGGGGAAGCAGGGGAAGCAGGAGAAAAGCGGCCAGTTTCAGCGCGATGCGCGCTGGGTCGGCCAGGCGTTGCTGCAAGTATTGCGGCAGGAATCGGCGTAGGCGCAAACGTGCATGGGTGTCTCCTGTCTGTAGTTTTGGCTGGCTCGGCCTGCGACATGCTAACCCGAAGACGGATTCGATTCATGCACGCCCTGCGCAATACCGCGCCGCAGCACCGGAAATTATGTGGCGCCACGCGGCGGCGCGGCAACCAGCAAAGACAGGCTTCCAAAAAGAAAAAGCCCGCACACCGTTGCGGTGTGCGGGCGGGCCTGCCGGATGAATCAGAGATGTATCAGGTAGGCGCAGTGCCCGTGAAGTGCGCCCCCGCGTCTTCACGAGCGGGGTCAATATTGCATCGTCGCACCCGGAAGCGCTTTGACCGGGGTCAACCACTCAGGCGAGCAGCGCCGCAACCAGGTCCTTGCCGCGCGCCGCGGGCGCGCTTTCCTCGAAATGCAGGGCGGCTTCGACATGGCTCAGGTGGTCGACCATCAACGCCACGGCGCGCTCCACGTCGCCCGCGCGGGCCGCTTCGATGAATTCGCGGTGCTCGTCGGACGAGCAGGCCGCGTCGCGCCGCGACTGGTAGAGCATGGTGATGACCGCGCTGCGCGCGGACAGCTCGCGCATCATCTCGGTCAGCACGCTGTTGCCGACCACTTCCGCCAGCACGATGTGGAAATCGCCAAGCAGGCGGGTGCGGGTCTGGGCGTCGATGCCTTCAATCGACTTGCGCTCGGACGCCAGGTGCTTGTCGATGCGCTTGTAGTCCGCCGGCCGCGCCTTGGCGACGAACTCGCGCGCGAGCGCGGCTTCCAGGATGCGGCGCACCGCAAAGACCTCGCGCGCCTCTTCGGCGCTCGGCTTGGCGACGAAGGCGCCCTTGTCCGGCACGATCTGGATGACCTTGTCCTTGGACAGCATCAGCAGCGCCGCGCGCACCTTGGTGCGGCTCACGCGGTAGACGCTGGCCAGGGCTTCCTCCCGCAGCTTGGTGCCCGGGGGCAGCCGGTGCGAGACGATCGCGGCGACGATGTCGTCGGCGATCGCTTCGGCGGTCATGTCGGGATCGATATGCTCGGGCATGGCTTCTCTTGGGCGCGGGGGTTGCGCGTTGAGGAAATGCCGAGATTCTAGCGTCCCGCCGCGGGCGACGGCACAGGCGCCACCACTTCGGCCGCATCGGCCATCGGCAGGCCCTCGTCCAGCTCGGTGGCCGGCACCACGCCGTTGAGCACGTCATGCGCACGGCCGCGGTCGATATCCTTCTCCCAGGCCGCCACCACCACGGTCGCCACGCAGTTGCCGATCAGGTTGCCCAGGGCCCGGGCAATGCCGATAAACCAGTCGACGGAAAGCACCAGCACCAGGCCGATGGCAGGGATGGCCGGATGCGCGGACAGCGTCGCTGCCAGGATCACGATGGCCGAGCCCGGGATGCCATGCGCGCCCTTCGAGGTAATCAGCGCCACCGCCAGGATGCCGAGCAGGTCGCCCATGGCCAGCGGCGTATTGGTGGCCTGCGCGATAAACACGGCGGCCAGCGTCAGGTAGATCGAGAAGGCGTCGAGGTTGAACGAGTAGCCGGTCGGGATCACCAGGCCGACCACGGACTTCTTGATGCCCATGAATTCGAGCTTCTTCATCACCTGCGGCAGCACGCTGTCGGACGAAGCGGTGCCGAGCACCACCAGCAGTTCGGCGCGCAGGTAGCGGATCAGCTTGATCACCGAGAAGCCGCACAGACGCATGATCGTGCCCAGCACCACCAGCACGAAGAGGGTCACCGCGCCGTAGAACAGCACCACCAGGAAGCCAAGCTGCTTGAGCGAGCCGATGCCGTACTTGCCCACCGTGAACGCCACCGCGCCCAGCACGCCCAGCGGCGCGAGCTTGATGATGAAGCCCATCATCTTGAACAGCGTGTGCGAGAAGGTGTCGATCAGGCTGACCAGCGGCCTGGCCTTTTCACCGACCAGCGACAGCGCGCAGCCGAACAGCACCGAGACCAGCAGCACCTGCAGCACGTCGCCGCTGGAGAAGGCGCCCATGATCGTGTTCGGGATCAGCTTGAGCAGGAAGTCGGCCGTGCCCTCGCTCTTCACCTTGGTGGCGTTCTCGATGTAGCCGGCGATGGCGGAAGCGTCGAGCGAACGCGGATCCACGTTCATGCCGGTGCCCGGATGGAACACATAGGCCAGCAGGATGCCGAGCCCCAGCGCAATGGTGGTGACGATCTCGAAATAGAGCACCGCCTTGATGCCCACGCGGCCGACCTTCTTGAGTTCGCCCGCGCCGCAGATGCCGGCCACGACCACGCAGAACACGATGGGGCCGATCAGCATCTTGACCAGCTTGATGAAGGCGTCGCCCAGCGGCTTTAGCTTGGCGGCGAATTCGGGGAACAGCATGCCGAGCACCGTGCCGATCACCAGGGCGATCAGCACCTGGCCGAACAATGAGCGGGTAAAGCGGGTGTGGAGGCGGCCACCAGGGGCGGGGCGCGACTGGACTGCGTGCTGCATGGTTGTGTCTCCGTACCGGGTCGTCGCCTGCGCCGTTCGCTGGCCGCCCGTTATCTGATTCCAGGAATGCCTGGCTGCCCGTACTGATTCACTGCCTGGGCTGCCGGCCTGCCGTTCAGGACGCACCGTC
Organism: Cupriavidus sp. 21MJTG02-4; assembly: GCF_057798975.1. NCBI lineage: Bacteria > Pseudomonadati > Pseudomonadota > Betaproteobacteria > Burkholderiales > Burkholderiaceae > Cupriavidus > Cupriavidus sp. 21MJTG02-4. Next base: position 96,690 of record NZ_JBYOJP010000015.1, read on the forward strand.
GAGTCTCGGAAGCATCACCCCGCGGAATGCCCCCCTGTTGGGGCGGAATCCACGCAATCCATTGTTCGGACCGGATTGTCCGCAGCGGATTGTCTGAACGTTGGACCGAATATAGTGCATATCATTTTTGTATGCAATTTTTGAATTCACTGTGCTACCATGAATCGCACAGAATAGAGCTTCGGCCCTGGGGCTTTCCGCCCCGACTGGCGCCCCCCGCCAGCCCGCGTGCCGCCGCTTCGAGTCCTTCCAGCAGGAGACAACGCATGGCAACAAACCTGTCGCCGGCCGCAGACATCGGCACGCGCATCATGGCCTGGCACGACGCCCTGGCCGTCCACACCGAGCAGCCCGGCATGCTCACCCGCACCTACCTGACCGAGGCCCACCACGGTGCCGCCGCGCAGCTGACCGAGTGGATGACGGCCGCCGGCATGACGGTGCGCCGCGATGCCGCCGGCAACGTGATCGGCCGCTATGAAGGTACCGAGCCGGGCGCCCCGGCGCTGCTGACCGGTTCGCACTTCGACAGCGTGCGCGACGGCGGCCGCTATGACGGCAACCTCGGCGTGATCCTGCCGGTCGCCTGCGTGGCCGAATGGAACCGCCAGGGCAAGCGCTTCCCGTTTGCCATCGAAGTGGTCGGGTTCGCGGAGGAAGAGGGCGTGCGCTTCAAGGCCACGCTGCTGGGCAGCCGCGCGATTGCCGGCACCTTCGACAACAACGTGCTGGACAACGTCGACGACAGCGGCAAGACCATGCGTGAAGTCATGGCCGCAGCCGGCTTCGATGCGGCCGGCCTGCCCGCTGCCGCGCATGACCCGAAAAAGGTGCTGGCCTTCATCGAAGTCCATATCGAGCAGGGACCCGTCCTGCTGAATGAAGGCCTGCCGGTCGGCGTGGTGACCGCGATCTCGGGCGCCAGCCGCTTTCTCGTCGAACTCGAAGGCCTGGCCGGCCACGCCGGCACCGTGCCGATGGACATGCGCCGCGACGCGGCCATGGCCGGTGCCGAGATCGGCCTGTACATCGAAAAGCGCTGCGGCGGCAAGCCGGGCCTGGTCGGCACCGTCGGCCAGTTCAACGTGCCCAATGGCGCGACCAACGTGGTGCCGGGCCGCGCGGTGTTCTCCATCGACATTCGCTGCGGCGAGGACGCCGAGCGCGAGGCCGCCGTCAATGACGTGCTGGCCGAGATCGAGCGCGTGTGCGCGCGCCGCAACGTGCGTGCGCAGGTACGCAAGACGCACGAAGCCAAGAGTGTTCCCTGCGCCCCGTGGCTGCAGGAGCAATGGGCCGCCGCCATCGCCCGCCAGGGCGTGCCGGTGCGCCATCTTCCCTCCGGCGCCGGCCATGACGCCATGGCCATTGCCGCGATTGCCGACGTCGCCATGCTGTTTGTGCGCTGCGGCAACGGCGGCATCAGCCACCACCCCACCGAAATCATGACCGCCGAGGACGCCCAGCTGTCCGCGCGCGTGTTCAGCGATTTCGTCGAGCAATTCCGGCGGCAGCAATAAGCCGCGCCCGCCTGGAACGCTTCCTGAAGCTACAGCACAATCCCTGAGAACAAGACATGACTGCACGAGACAATATGAACCCGACCGAAACCACGCTGACGACGTTCATCGACCAGCACCGCCCGCAGCAGGAAGCCTTCCTGGCCGAGCTGGTCAAGGTGCCCTCCGACAACCCGGCCGGCGACTGCGACGCCCATGGCAAGCGCGCCAAGGAACTGCTCGAAGGCCTGGGCTTCACCGTGGAAGCGCACAAGGTGCCTGACGAACAGGTCAAGGCCGCCGGCATGATCAGCGCCACCAACCTGATCGTGCGCAAGCAGTTCGGCACGGGCGGCCCGGTCATCGCCATGAACGCCCACGGCGACGTGGTGCCTCCGGGCCTGGGCTGGACCAAGGACCCGTACGGCGGCGAGATCGCCGACAGCGAGCACGGCCCGGTCATGTACGGCCGCGGCGTGGCCGTGTCCAAGTCGGACTTCGCCACCTACACCTACGCCGTGCTGGCGCTGATGGAAGCCGAAAAGCAGGGCGCCAAGATCAACGGCGCGGTCGAGCTGCAGTTCACCTATGACGAGGAAACCGGCGGCGACATCGGTCCCAAGTTCCTGCTCGACAACAACCTGAGCAAGGCCGACTACGCCATCTCGGCCGGCTTCTCGTATGGCATCACGTCGTCGCACAACGGCTGCCTGCACGTCGAAGTGACGGTCAAGGGCAAGCAGGGCCACGCCGCCATGCCGCACACCGGCGTGGACGCGATCGAAGCCGCCACGCATATCCTGCAAGCCATCTACGGCCTGCGCGCCGAGCTGGCCACGCGCAAGTCGAAGGTGCCGGGCATCGACACCGCCACGCTGAACGTCGGCCTGATCAAGGGCGGCATCAATACCAACGTGGTGCCGGACCTGGTGACCTTCCGCGTCGACCGTCGCATGATCCCCGAGGAAATCGGCTTCGACGCCGAGGGTGAGCTGCGCGCCGTGGTGGAAAAGGCCGCCAAGGATCGTCCGGGCATCGAGGTGAAGGTCGAGCGCATCATCCTGGCCGAGCCGCTGTCGGAACTGCCGGGCGTGGAAAAGCTGATCGGCGCGCTCAAGGGCCGTGCCGAGTCCGTGTTCGGCGTGGAGATCCCGGTGCAGGGCGTGCCGCTCTACACCGACGCGCGCCACTACACCAAGCGCGGCATCCCGACCGTGCTGTACGGCGCCGGCCCGCGCACGCTGATGGAAGCGCGCGGCCACAACTCGGACGAGAACCTGCGCCTGAACGACCTGAACCGCGCGACCAAGGTGGTGGCACTGGCGCTGTCGGACCTGATGAAGTAAGTCAAAGCCGCATCACTCATGGCGACAGCCCGCAGCGATGCGGGCTGTTTTCATTTGTGTCGCGTGACGCAAACCGATATCGTCTCCTCATGAATAATGTTATCCAATTTATTGCCAACATTATTCATTCAGTCGATGGAATCGACGCCATTGCAGCAATGGGTACGCGCCGATTGAGGATCGCCATGCACCAAACTGGTATCCCACCATGCTAACGGGCTGCGTCTGGCAAACTACCGCGCCCGTTCCCAAGCTCGCGCTGCATCAGCACCGTATCGATCCACTGCCCATGCTTGAAGCCGACCGCTTCCAGCCGGCCGACCGTTCGGAAGCCCAGCCGTTCATGCACAGCGAGCGATCCCGCACCTTCCCCGTTGGCCGTGCAGGCGACGACGGCCACCATCTGCCGCCAGGGCCCGGTCTCGCAGCGCGCGATCAGCGCTTCCAGCAGCGTCCGTCCCAGGCCTTCCCCCACACATCGATGATCGATGTAGATCGAATCCTCGATGGCAAAGCGGTAGGCGGTGCGCGCACGGTACGAAGACGCGTAGGCGTAGCCGAGCACCTCGCCATCGCGTTCCGCGACCAGGTAGGGCAGGCCCTTGCGCAGGACTTCGGCCATGCGCAGCTCCATGTCGTCGGCGTTCGGCGGCGTTTCCTCGAACGAAGCCCGGCCATGGAGCACATGATGGGCGTAGATGGCCTGGATAGCCGGGACGTCGGCCGGACTGGCGTCACGCAGCGTGAAGGGCGGGCGTAGCGGGCCTCTAGTGGCCGGCATGGGTGGATGCGTCATGATGGAAGGGCGCACACCGCGCTCCGCGGAAGGGTAGATGTGCATGGGACCAGCACATTGCATGCCGGAGCACACACGCGCACTTGCACTACGCTGGTGCACGTATATAGTGCGTCATTATTCGATAAGAAGGACAGCTGCCATGATCACGATCTATCACAACCCCCGCTGCTCAAAATCGCGCGAAACGCTGGTCATGGTGGAAGCCGCCGCCGAACGCCTGGGCGAACCGCTGGAGATCGTGGAGTACCTGAAGGCGCCACCCTCCCTGACGACGCTGCGCCAGCTCCAGACCATGCTGGGCGTGTCCGCGCGCGAGATGATGCGTGACAACGAGGCGCCTTATGCGGAACTGGACCTGGCGGACCCGGGCCTGACCGAGGCGGAGTTGCTGGCCGCGGTGGCTGACAATCCTGTCCTGCTGCAGCGGCCCGTGGTGGTACGGAATCGCCGGGCCGTGATCGGCAGGCCCCCGGAGAACGTGGTGTCGTTGCTGGCCTGAGGCTTTGAGAGGTTCGTAGCCCGCAAATAAAACCGGCCTTCACGAACGTGAAGGCCGGCCCGGTCAGTCAAGCGGAATCGCTTCAGGCGGGTCGTCTAATAAACACCCAGCCAGTGCGCGGCTTCCTGACCGAAAGAGATGGCCGCCATCACCACGAGCAGCACGACCAGCACGACCGTGCTCACGTACAGCGTGGCCCTGGCGACTTCGGCGTCCTCGTCCAGGCTGTGGTGGTGCTGGATCTGCGTGTCATGGCGCGCCGGATGCGGCCAATGGATCCGGCCGGCCAGTTCCCTGAAGTGCAGGTCGGTTGGAATACGCATGATCAACTCCTCCTCGACGGGAGCCGCGCAGGCCGGGTGACAGGATCAGGCTGGCAGATGGCGTTGATTGCGCTGGGTCCGCGCATCGCTAGTCGTCTGGTTTCACCCGGTGTCGCCACCTGCATCTTTACTATAGGCGGGCTGGGCGCAGATGCCAGTCCGCGCACATGCACAGGGGCCCGTGACCTATGGGGCGAGCGGCGGAGGTGAGGGATCGCTTGCTTCAGAAGCCGCGCCAGAGGCCAATCTGGCTTCTCGCGCACGGACTTCAGCGAGCATATTGCAGAACAAGGCGCCTTGCTCCAGCGCGTCGTCCAGCGCTACGTGGGTATGGGGCAGCGGGTCCTTCCAGGCGTCCGGGAAGGCAGGCTTGATGGTCTTGCGGTACGGCAGCCCGGTCAGCGCGAAGCCCAGCGTCTTGACGTCGAGCGCGGCCCAGCCGAAAGGCGAACGGCCCGCGAAGCGCATCATGTACCAGAACATCCACGTGAAATCGAAGCCGGCCGGGAAGGCCACGAAGACCGGCTTGCCGGGCAGTCTCTCGACCCATTCGACGTAGCGCACCAGGGCCTCCTCGGGCCGCTGAAGGTCGCGCCGGCAGGCGGTCCAGGCTTCGGGCTGGGTCTCCCACCATTGCATCTGGACCGGATGGCCCACCGCGCCCGGCAGGGTTTCAAGGTTCGCCGAGAACGTGCCCACCACGGTCTTGTCGGCCAGCATGGCGGCCGAGGCGAACGACAGCATCGAGTGGGGGCCGGGAATCGGCCCATCGGCCTCGATGTCGGTGCTGACGTAGATTTCCGGGCGGGTATCGGAGGCTTGTCGTTTGGCCATGGCGCTTGCGCTTGCGGACTGGCCTGCCGGTCAGGCCGCGTCGATGAGGTGATCGGCGACGTACGGGTTGTTGCGGCGCTCTTCGCCGAACGTCGATACCGGGCCGTGGCCGGGGATGAAGGTCACGTCCTCGCCCAGCGGCCACAGCCGCGTGCGGATCGAGCGGACCAGGTCGGCATGGTTGCCGCGCGGAAAATCGGTGCGGCCGATCGAGCCCGCGAACAGCACGTCGCCCACCACCGCGAGCCGGTTCCCGCGCGAAAAGAACACCACGTGGCCGGGTGTGTGGCCGGGGCAGTGGTAGACCTCCAGCGTTTCGCCGCCGAACTGGACGGTATCGCCGTCCTGCAGCCAGCGATCGGGCTCGAACACCTCGGCCTGGCCAAAGCCGAAGCGGCGGGTCTGTTCCGGCAACTGTTCGATCCAGAAGCGTTCATCCTCCTGGGGGCCTTCGATCGGGATGCCGAGCTGGCGCGACAGTGCCGCAGCACCGGCGCAGTGGTCCACGTGGCCATGGGTCAGGAAGATCTTTTCCAGCGTCACGCCCTGTTCCTTCACCGCCTCCAGGATGCGATCCAGGTCGCCGCCGGGATCACATACGGCCGCCTTGCCGGTGTGCTCGTCGATCAGCAGCGAACAGTTTTGCTGGAAGGGCGTGACGGGGATCAGCAGGACTTTCATGAGTGTCTTTTCGTAGGCCGCGTCGGGGCTCGGTCGCATGCGGTGGGTTGTGCCGGCATTGTAGCGCCGGCCGACATCGAGCCTCGTTCATCGCCATGAATGTGCTGATTGAGTTACCCGCCTCATGCACCTCGCCATCGCCCGCAATCCCTTGCCAGGCGGTGGATTCCGGGGAATTGAAGGGCCGTTCGTGCGAGATCGCACATAATTCGTAACAAAATCAATGGTATAGCTGCAGCGGTACGATGTTAGACTCCCGCGATGAATTGGATTCTGCCGATCTCCTCCGGCTGGCAGCGGCTGGCAAAACTGGGCACATGCACGGCATGCGCCGTAGTGCTGGCCGCCTGTGCAACGCCGCCCGAAGGCGGCGATTCTTCGAGCGCCGGCACTTCCGGCGCCGTGCCGACCAAGGCTGCCCGCACCCCGAAAACGGCCCAGGCCGACAAGCCGGGTACCGGCAGCTGGAACCTGTTCGGTGTCGAGCAGGAAGACAGCAGCCTGAGCGGCCGGTCGCTGGACGGCCTGCGCGCCGACATGGGCTCGTTCGAGCAGCGCGGCATGGCTTCCTGGTATGGCAAGGGCTTCCATGGCCGCAAGACCGCCAATGGCGAACGCTTCGACATGCGCGCGATGACCGCGGCCCATCCATCGCTGCCGCTCGATAGCTGGGTGCTGGTGCGCAACCTGCGCAACAACAAGGTGGCCGTGCTGCGCATCAACGACCGCGGCCCTTACCACGGCAACCGCGTGCTGGACGTGTCCTACGGCGCCGCGCGCCGCCTGGGCTTTGTCGACCACGGCGCCACGCAGGTGGAAATCCGCCGCCTGTCGCGCACCGAAGTGGCCGCGCTGGGCCCGCAGTTCGACGCCGGCGGCAATGAAGCCGGCGACGGCGCCGGCGATGACGATGTCGCGGTGCCCGAACTGGCCAACTCGCTCGCGCCCAGCAAATCGCACAAGGCGTCCGCGAAGGGCCGGTCGACGGCCAAGCGCAAGCGCCACTGAGCGGCGCGGGCCGAGCATGCCGCCGCGCGCGCCGGTCCTCCCTTCCGCCTGTCTCTGCTTTCTTCCCTTTCCCCGCTTTTCCTCAGTCCCCGCCGCGCTGCGCCAGGGCCAGCTTGTAGAGCGCATCGGTATCCGCGCCGGTGATCGCGGCGGCCAGCTTGGCCGCGCGCTTCGCGGGCAGCTCCGCCAGCAGCAACGACAGGACGCGCTGCGCTTCGGCGTCGGGCGCGCCATCGTCCGCGGTCCCCGCCGCGCCTTCCACGACCAGAACGAATTCGCCCTTGGCGCGCGTGGCCTCGGCCGCCAGCCATGCGGGCGCCTCGCCGACGGTCATCACCGGGGTTTCCTCGAACAGCTTGGTCAGCTCGCGCCCGATCAGCAGCCGGCGCGTGCCCGGCAGGCCGGCGGCGAGCGCGGCCAGCGTTTCGGCAATGCGGTGCGGCGCTTCGTACAGGACCCAGGCGTGGTCAAGCGCAGCGAGCGTGGCGATCGCCTCGGCGCGCGCCTTGGCCTTGCTCGGCAGGAAGCCGACAAAGGTGAAACGGCCCGCGCCGGTATCGAGCATTTCGCCGGCGACCGACAGCGCCGCCACGGCGGCACTGGGGCCGGGCAGCGGCACTACGGGCAGGCCGGCGGCGCGCGCCGCCTCGACCAGCCGCGCGCCGGGATCGGAAATTCCCGGCGTGCCGGCGTCCGACACATAGGCAATGCGCTCGCCGGCGGCCAGGCGCTGCACGATGCGGCCGGCGGCCTCGCGCTCGTTGTGTTCGTGCACGGCCACCAGCGGGCGCTGCAGGCCGACGCGCGACAGCAGCTGCCCGGTATTGCGCGTGTCTTCGCAGGCAATGGCATCGGCCAGGCCGAGCACATGCAGCGCGCGCAGCGACAGGTCCGCCACATTGCCGATAGGGGTCGCCACGACATACAGCGTGCCGGCCGGGTACGACTGGCCGGCCGCCAGCGAGATCCAGTCACTCATGAGAACTTCCGTTGATTCGAGCATTCAAAAGCACGACGCAGGCGCGTGGTGCGCTGGCCGAAGACCGCGCGCTTGCCCACCTGCAGCGGCACGGCTTGCAGCCCGTGGTGCGCAATTATCGCTGCAAAGGCGGGGAGATCGACCTGGTGATGCGCGCGCCGGACGACACGCTGGTGTTTGTCGAGGTGCGCCAGCGCAGCGCGGCCGCGTTTGGCGGCGCGGCGGCCAGCGTGACGCCGGCCAAGCAGCGGCGCCTGGTGCTGGCGGCGCTGCACTACCTTGGCACGCTGGCGCAGCAGCCGCCCTGCCGGTTCGACGTGGTGGCCCTGGCGCCGGGCCGGCTCGAATGGCTGCCGCACGCCTTCGACCTGGATGCCGCGGGCGACCTTTACTGAGCGCGGCTGGCGGCCGCCCTGGTTCATAATGCGCGATATTGCGCGGCACGTGCCGCGACAGCAACAACAAGGCCCCCATCGAGCGATGAGCATCGAAAGCATTCAGCAGCAATTCCTGGACAGCGCCGACACCAAGCGCGAGGCCGCGGACGTGATGGCGCCGCACATCGACGCCGCCATCGAACGCATGGTCGGCGCGCTGACCAGCGGCAACAAGATCCTGGCCTGCGGCAATGGCGGTTCGGCCGCCGACGCCCAGCATTTCGCCGCCGAACTGGTCGGCCGCTTCGAACGCGAGCGGCCCGGCCTGGCGGCGATCGCGCTGACCACGGACAGCTCGATCCTGACCGCCATCGGCAACGACTATGACTTCAGCATGGTGTTCTCCAAGCAGGTCGAGGCGCTGGGCCAGCCCGGCGACATCCTGCTGGCGCTGTCCACATCGGGCAATTCCGCCAATGTGATCGCCGCGATCGAAGCCGCGCGCCAGCGCGACATGAGCGTGATCGCGTTGACCGGCAAGGGCGGCGGCCAGATCGGCGCCATGCTTGACGAGTTCGACATCCACCTGTGCGTGCCGAGCGAGCGAACGGCGCGCGTCCAGGAAGTACACCTGCTCACCCTGCATTGCCTGTGCGATGGCATCGACGAGGCATTGCTCGGCGAAGCCTGATCCACTTACCCCAAGCTACAGCAAGGACAGCATGAAGAAACTGCCTTTCCAAGCCTCCCGGCTGACCCGCATCGCGCTCACCGCAGCCGTGCTCGCCGCCGGCACCACCCAGCTCGCCGGCTGCCTGCCGGTTATGGCCGGCGCCGTGGCCAGCGGCGTGGCGGTTGCCACCGACCGCCGCCCGACCGCCACGCAAACCGTCGACCGCGGCCTGCAGATGGAGGCCGACAGCACGCTCAGCTCGCGCTACAACGGCCAGGCGCGCGTCAGCGTCACCGTATTCAACCGCAAGGTGCTGCTGACCGGCGAAGCCGCCAACGACAGCGTGAAGCAGCAGGTCGACCAGTACGTGCGCGGCCTCCCCAATGCGCGCGTGGTGATCAACGAGCTCGAGATCGCGTCGTCGCCGTCGTTCATGACGACGAGCGAGGACACCTACCTGACCAGCAAGGTCAAGACCCAGCTGATGACCGCCGAGGGCGTGCCGTCCAACTCCATCAAGGTCACCACCGACAAGGGCGTGGTCTACCTGCTGGGCATCGTCACCACGCCCGAAGGCGACCGCGCCACCGAAGTGGCCCGCAACACCAGCGGTGTCACCAAGGTCGTCAAGGCATTCGACTACGTGAACGAAGCCGAGCGCGCGCGCCTGGACCAGGCCTCCACCTCGCAGAACCCGCAGCTGGATGGCACCGTCGGTACGCCGGCGCCCGTGCAATCGGTGCCGGGCGTGGGTGGCCCCGTCAATGCGCCGGCCGACTCCTCTGCCGCCAATGGCGCTGTTGCAACGCCGGTGACGTCGCCCGTGGCTTCCCCGGTGGCGCTGCCGCCGGGCCGTAGCCTGCCCTGAGCAGGACCCTGCCTCGCCGTCAGGCCGCAACGCCTGCCTGACATCATGCGGATTTCGTTCCGCCCGCCCGCGCGCAATGTGATACGGTAGCCACGCGCCGCCCGCCGGGCGGACCCCGGAGCGAGACCATGACCAGGATCCCCTTGCCCGCGGCGCTGGCCGCGCTGGCCTTGCCGATCGCGTGCGGCACCGCCTCCGCGGCCGACACGGATGCATCGGCGCTGCGCGCCCGCAACCATGCCGCGGCCTGCACCAACTGCCATGGCCCGCAGGGCCGCCCGCCCGCCGGCAGCCCCATTCCCGCGCTGGCCGGCCGCCCGCAGTCCGAACTCGTCTCCCAGATGCAGGCCTTCAAGGCCGGCAAGCGACCGGCGACCGTCATGCACCAGATTGCCAGGGGCTACAGCGACGACCAGATCACCGCGATTGCGGGCTGGTTCGCCGCCGTCAGGTAAGGAGGCGCCATGCAACGACGCAACTTCCTGAAGGCAGCGGCCGGCGCCGCTGCACTGGGTACGCTGCGCGCGCACGCGGCTGCGCCGGCGAAGGTGGTAGTGGTCGGCGGCGGCTATGGCGGCGCCACCGCGGCGCGCTACCTGCGCGAGTGGAGCGGCCACACGATCGACGTCACGCTGGTGGAGCCCAATGCGGCCTTCGTCTCGTGTCCGCTGTCCAATCTTGTGATCGGCGGCAGCCGGCGCATGGAGGACATCACCGTGTCCTACGATGCGCTGGTGCGCCGTCATGGCGTGAAGCTCGTGCGCGACAGCGCCGTGGCCATCGATGCCAGGCGTCGCACGGTGCGCCTGGCCGGCGGCGCCACGCTGCCCTATGACCGCCTGGTGCTGTCGCCCGGCGTCGACATGCTCAGCGACGCATTGCCCGGATTGCAGCAGCCGGGCGGCGACCAGATCCTGCATGCCTGGAAAGCGGGCCCGCAGACGCTGGCGCTGCGCCGCCAGCTCGAAGCCATGCCGGACGGCGGCACCTTCGCCATCAGCATCCCGCTGGCGCCTTACCGCTGCCCGCCGGGCCCCTACGAGCGGGCCTGCCAGGTGGCGCACTATTTCAGCCGGCACAAGCCGCGCAGCAAGGTGCTCATCCTCGATGCCAATCCGGACATCACCTCGAAGGCGGCGCTGTTCCGTCAGGTCTGGGGCACGCAGTACCAGGGCATGGTCGAGTACCGGCCGCAGTACAACGCCGTCGATGTCGACGCCGCCACGCGCACGCTCAAGTTCGACGTGCAGGATGACGAACGGGCCGACGTGCTCAACGTGCTGCCGCCGCAGCGGGCTGGCGCGATCGCCGTATCGGCCGGGCTGGCCACGGCCAATGGCCGCTGGTGCGAGGTGGATTTCCTGACCTTCGAATCGCTGGCGGTGCCGAATATCCACGTGCTCGGCGACGCCATCCAGATCGCGCCGCTGATGCCCAAGTCCGGGCACATGGCCAACCAGCACGGCAAGGTCGCCGCCGCCGCCATCGTCGCGCTGCTCTCCGGCGGTACGCCTGACGCCGAGCCGCTCTATAACAACACCTGCTACAGCTTCACGTCGGACCGCGAAGCGGTGCATGTGGCCAGCGTGCATCGATACGATGCTGCGCAGAAGACGATGGTGACGGTGCCTGGTTCTGGCGGACTGTCGGCGGCGCCGAATGTGCCGGAGGGGGATTTTGCCTTGGCATGGGCAAAGGGTATCTGGGCGGATATGTTGGGGTAGGGTGGTGCTTGGCCGCGCCCGGGTTGACACCTGCATCAAATGCAAATGATAATGCATCGCATTTGCATTTGTTGATTTACCTCTCACAGGCAATCCACCCATGGCCTCGACGCGCCTGCGTGCCCTCGGCCTGTACGTGCACTACCAGGAGCTGGTCAGTACCTGGACGCGCAAGCTCAGCAACCGGCATGAGGCCGAGGATCTGTCCCAGGAAGCCGTGCTGCGCATGCTGGAAGCGAGGGTGGCACCGGAGCATCCGCGCGCCTATCTGCACCAGACCGCGCGCAACCTTGCCGTCGATGCATTCCGGAAGCGGGACGGGCACGAACACCTGGCGCTTGACAGCATCGACGGGTTTCACGCACCCTCCGGGAGTCCCGAGGCGGACATGCACGCCGTGCAGCTGGCTGCGGGACTGGAAGGCGCGCTGGCCGAACTGCCCCTGAAATGCCGGCAGGTCTTTATCTGGCAGCGGCTGGAGGGTTGCTCCCAGCAGGAGATCGCCGAACGCCTGCAAATCTCGAAGAACATGGTCGAGAAGCACATGATCCGCGCCATGCGGCACCTGCGCGACCGACTGGCCCAACTCTCACCTCACTAGAACGATCTTCTCGATGCCTGCCCCACATCTGCCTGGCAGCGTCTGCTCCTCCCCATGCGGCCGGCTTGCGCCCTGGCCGGGAATCCGATGAGCCATCCCAATGATGTTCGCGACGCCGCGGCGAGCTGGTTTTCGCGCAACCGGGCTCCGACGCTTAGCGCGGCACAGCAAGCGGCTTTCACCGCCTGGCTGGCGGCCAGCGCCGAGCATCGCGCCGAGTACGCGGCGCTTGAACGTGTCTGGCAGGTCGCGGGGACCGTCGATCCCGCCGCGCTGCGCAAGCTGGCCGGGGATATGCCGGATGACAACGCGGGCACTGGCATGGCACCGCCGGCCTGGCAAGGATCGCATCGCTGGCGCCCGGCCATGGCCTGCCTGTCCGTGGCGATCGCGCTCGGTATCGGCTGGATGGGCTGGACAGGTTGGCAGCATGGTCCAGCGGATCACGCCGCTGGCACGCGGATCGCCACCAACGGCGAATACCAGACCGCCCCGGGCGAGCGCAGGACCCTGACGCTCGAAGATGGCACGCGCATCGAACTCAATACCCGCACGCGGGTAACGGTTCGCTACGGCGCCGGCCAGCGCGGCGTGGTCCTGGGCGAGGGCGAAGCCATGTTCGAAGTGGCGCACGACGCCGCCCGGCCATTCGTGGTCGATGCCGGCGTCGGCACGGTCACCGTGACCGGTACCCGCTTCGACATGCGCCGGGAAACGTCGGGCGTCGATGTCAGCGTCGAATCCGGGTCGGTGAAAGTCCGGGGCGGCGCCAGGCAGGAAGCCGATACGCGCTTGTCGGCCGGCCTCGGCGCACGCATCGCCACCGACGGCACGGTCACCGCCGCGGCTTCGGTCGACCTGCCCGGCGTGCTGGCCTGGCGCGAAGGCAAGCTCGTCTTCAACGACGCACCGCTCTCCGCCGTGGCAACGGAAGTCTCCCGCTATCGGCAGCAACCGGTGCGCGTGGCGGATGCCGAAACCGGCCGCCTGCGCGTCAGCAGCGTCTTCAGCGCTGACGACACGGCGGGCCTGCTGGCGGCGCTGCCCCAGTTGCTGCCGGTGGGAGTCCGCACCCTGCCGGACGGCAGCAGCGAAATTTTTTCGCACTAGGCAGTCAGGTTTTCCTTCCGGATTTCGTCTTCACCCCGATAGCCAGCGATCTTGCGGCTGTCGTGTTCTGAAGCGATCCAAGAAAACCTGACGTGACACGATATTTTCAAAACACGGGTAACGGGGCCGGCGCAGCCGCCGGGCATGGCGGACGGCGCGGGTCCATGGCTGCGCTGGCGGCCGCCGTCCTGATGAGCATTGCCGCGGCACCCGCCGCCGCCCAGACGGCGCGCGGCGCCGACATGCCCGTCCACATCGATGCCCAGCCGCTGGCCGACGCCTTGCTGCAACTGGGCCGCCAGACCTCGCTGCAGCTCTACTTCCCTCCCGCGCTGGTGGCCGGCAAACGCGCACCAGCCGTGCACGGCAATATGCGGCCCGAAGCCGTGCTGGAATCGCTGCTCAAGGGCAGCGGCATCCAGTACCAGCGCAGCGGCAGCCAAGGCTTTGTCCTGCAGCCAGCCCCGCTGACGCCCGCTGCCGCACCCGTTGCGGGGCCAGACACGCCTGCCCAGGCCACCGCGATGCTGGCGCCCGTGGAAGTCACTGCGTCGCGGACATCGAGCGACCTGGTGCGTCCCACGCGGCAATCGACGGTGCTGGAGCGCGCCGAACTCGACGAGCTGAAGACGGGCTCGGACAGCCTCGCCACGGTGCTGGCCAAGGTCATCCCGGGCATGGCCGACTCCAGCCACACGGTGACCGACTTCGGCCAGACGCTGCGGGGGCGCGGCATGCTGGTGCTGCTGGATGGGATCCCGCTGAACACCAATCGCGACTCGGCGCGCAACCTGGCCAATATCGACCCGGCGCTGGTGGAACGCGTCGAGGTGCTGCGCGGCAGCAGCGCGATCTATGGCGGCGGCGCCACGGGCGGCATCGTTTCGATCACCACCCGGCCGGCCGGCGGCGAATCCAAGGCCGACACCACGGTCTCGATGTCCACGCCGCTCACCCGCCTGCGTGCGGATGGCCTCAGCGCCAACGTGCAGCAGCACTTCTCGGGCAGCAGCGGCATGCTGGACTACGCGTTCGACCTCGGCGCGCGCCATATCGGCAATTCGTATGACGCCAAGGGGCAGCGCATTGCGCCGGAACCCAGCCAGGGCGACCTGTTCGATTCGAACAACTACAACGTCGGCGGCAAGCTCGGCCTGCGCTTTGCCCCCGACCAGCGCGTCCAGCTGGCCGTCAGCCATTTCGATGCCAGCCAGGACACGCGCTACGCCTCCGACCCGAGCGTCGCCAAATTGCCGCCGGGCAGCGTGCAGGCGCGCGCGCTCGACGGGCTGCAGCTGGCCGACCAGAACCAGATCCGCAATACGCTGGTCAACCTGGAATACGAGCACCGGGACCTGCTGGGCAGCCTGGTGGCGGCGCAGTTCTACTACCGCGACTACTACAGCCGCTTCACGCCGTTCGACGCGCGCGCCGTGGCCACGCGCGGCAGCAATGTCGACCAGGCGATGCAGAATTCCGAAGTGTTCGGCAGCCGCCTGACGATCAAGACCCCGCTGGGCGCGGACAAGCGCACCCGCGTGATCTGGGGCATGGACTTCGAGCAGGAAACCAGCGACATGCCCATCGATATCTTCGATCCCCGCGCCTACGACGCCAGTGGCGGCCGGGTCTTCAACAAGACCGGCACGCTGACCTACATGCCGCCGATCACCACGCGCAGCCTTGGCGGGTTCGCGCAGCTGCAGCACAAGTTCAACGAGCAGTGGTCCACCGAGGGTGGCCTGCGCTACCAGTACGCGCGGGCGAGCTTCAGCGACTTCGTGCCGCTGTCGCAGTCGCGTGCGGCCAATCCGGTCGCCGTCAGCGGCGGCTCGGTCGACTACAGCGCCGTGCTGGGCAATATCGGCGTGGCCTACAAGCCCGTGAAGGACCACGAGTTCTATGCCGCCTTCAGCCAGGGCTTCAACCTGCCCGACATCGGCCTGCAGGTGCGCAACGCGCGCACCGGCTTCAATATCGGCTCGTCCGACCTGCAGCCCGTCAAGACCAACAACTACGAACTGGGCTGGCGCGGCGCGTTCGGCAATACGCTCGGCTCGCTGGCGGTCTTCTACACCACCTCGGACCTCGGCGATGTGCAGAGCTTCAACAACGGCCTGATCCTGACGCGCACTGCCGAAAAGATCTTCGGCGTCGAAGCCTCGGCGGACTACCTGTCGACCGACGAACGTTGGGGGGCCGGCGGCACCTTCACCTGGATGCAGGGCCGCGAAACGCCGCAAGGCCGCGACAGCCAGCAGATGACCGGCTACCGCATCCCGCCGCTCAAGCTGACCGGCTACCTGCAGTTTCGTCCAGTGCCGCAATGGAACAACCGCCTGCAGGCCACCTTCTTCGCCGGGCACGACTACCGCCTGAGCGGCGCCGAAAGCTTCGGCCGGCGCGACGTGGGCAGCTACACCACGCTCGACCTGGTCAGCAGCTACCAGGTCACGAAAAGGGACACCGTCACGGTCGGCATCCAGAACCTGCTGAACCGCTACTACTACCCGCTCTATAGCCAGCTCCTGCGCAACAGCAACAACACCAGCCATCTTCCGGCAGCCGGCATTACGCTGACCGCGATGTACCAGCACCGCTGGTAGCCGTCTTCACGATGGCTTGCATACCCGTGACGGGAGCGAAGGCAGATCGAGTAGCCGGGCAAGCCCGAAAACCGCAAGGACATGCAACGCTCCCATCCCACTCACTGATACGCTTGGGGGTTTCCAGAACACGCTGCCCCGGCCCCCAATGCAACCTAAAGACCGCCTCCTTGCCCTAGCCATCGTCTGCGTCTGGGGCATCAACTTCGTTGTCATCAAGGTCGGCCTGGCGGGGGTTCCGCCGATGCTGCTGGGCGCGCTGCGCTTCTGCCTGGTGGTCTTCCCGGCCATCTTCTTCGTGCCGCGCCCGCGCGTGCCGCTGCGCATGCTGCTGGCCTATGGCACGACCATCAGCCTCGGGCAGTTCGCGTTCCTGTTCTATGCGATGGCAGTCGGCATGCCCGCCGGGCTGGCGTCGCTGGTGCTGCAGTCGCAGGTCTTCTTCACGGTGGGGATCGCCGCGCTGTGGCTGGGCGAGCCGGTGCGCTGGCATAACCTGGCCGGCATGCTGGTAGCCGCCTGCGGACTGGTGCTGATCGGTTCGGGCGCTGCAACGGGTACGGTCACTGGGGGCATGAGCGTCGCCGGATTCCTGCTGACGCTGTGCGGCGCGGCCTGCTGGGCGAGCGGCAATATCGTCAGCAAGAAGATCGGTCCGGTCGATCTGCTGGGCCTGGTGGTGTGGGCGGCGCTGATCCCGATCGTGCCGTTCGCGCTGCTGTCGCTGTGGTTCGAAGGACCGGCGCGCATCGCGGCAAGCCTTGCCCATGTCTCCGGCGCAGCAGTGTTCGCGGTACTGTATCTGGCCTTCGCCGCGACCATCTTCGGCTACACCATGTGGGGCCGGCTGCTGACCCGCTACCCGGCCAGCCAGGTGGCGCCACTCACGCTGCTGGTGCCGGTGGTCGGGCTCGTTGCCGCGCACGGGCTGCTGGGCGAAGACCTGTCGCTGGCACAGTGGGCCGGCGCCGCCGTGGTCATGGCGGGGCTGCTGCTCAATGTCTTCGGCGGCCGGTTGTGGGTCGGCCGGCGCTTCGCACGCCGCTGAAGACACGTGAGTTCTGGTGCCGCCGCGCCACTGGCGGCACAATCATGCTGTTCCGCATCAATGGGTAAACACTATATGCGCAATCACGCATATACGAATATATTGGAAGCCATGGAAGAGCTGGATCGCGTGTTCGAAAAGGTGTCGGGTTATTTCAGCCTGCTGGCGGAGCCTACGCGGCTGAAGATCCTGCACGCCCTGTGCGACGGCGAGAAGCCGGTGAACACGGTGGTGGAGACGGTGGGTTCGTCCCAGACCAACGTGTCGCGGCATCTCAACGCGATGTACCGCTCGGGCGTGCTGTCGCGCCGCAAGGAGGCGAACCTGGTGTACTACGCCATTGCGGACGAAAGCGTGGTGGAGCTGTGCCGCACGGTCTGCGTGCAGGTGGCCAGCCGGCTGGAGGACAATGCCCTGGCCTCCGGCGCGGTGGACCGCTTCATGGCCCAGCCCGAACCGCCACCGGCCCGGCGGCGCAAGGCCGCGCAGTAGCCTGGCTCTTCCTGCAGACCGCATCAGAACAGGCGCGCCGCCGTAGCGAGCTCGCCGGAGGAGACGGCATTGCAGGAACGGAATCCGCGCGGGCGCATCGTGCCAGCGCCCGAACACTTCGTCAGCCCCACGCTGCAGCAGGACATCGACCGGCACGGCCTGGACAGCCCGCGCCGTGACTTCCTGCGCAAGAGCTTCCTTGGCGCAGCCGCCGGCCTCGCCGCGGCCGGACTGGGCCGGCGCGCGCTGGCCGTCGATGGCGATCCCGCCATCCTGGAGCCACAGCCGTGGGCCACGACACTGGGCCAGCCAGTGGCGGCGCGTCCATACGGACAGCCTTCGGTCCATGAGAAGAACCTCGTGCGGCGCGAGTCGCCGGGCCTGACGCGCGTCTCGGCGGCCTCGGTCGCATTCGCGCCGCTGCAGGGGCTGTTCGGCATCATCACGCCCAGCGGCCTGCATTTCGAGCGGCACCACCAGGGCTGGCAGGACATCGACCCCGCCCGCCACCTCCTGATGATCAACGGACTGGTCAAGGCGCCGCGCGTCTATACGATGGACGACCTGATGCGCCTGCCGTCGGTGTCGCGCATGCATTTCATCGAATGCGGCGCGAATACCGGCATGGAGTGGGGCAACGTGGCGGTGCCGACGGTGCAGTACACCCACGGCATGCTGTCGTGCTGCGAATTCACCGGCGTGCCGCTCAAGGTGCTGCTGGACGACGCCGGCGCGGACCTGCGCCGCGGCAAGTACCTGCTGGCCGAGGGCGGCGACGGCTCCGGCATGACGCGCACCATCCCGATGGAGCTGGCCGACGAGATCATCGTCGCCTGGGGCATGAACGGCGAGATGCTGCGCCCCGAGAACGGCTACCCGCTGCGGCTGGTGGTGCCGGGCGTGCAGGGCGTGTCGTGGGTGAAGTGGCTGCGCCGGCTGGAACTGGGCGACCAGCCCTGGAACGCCAAGGACGAGACCATCCATTACGTGGACATGATGCCGGACGGCAAGCTGCGCCAGTATTCGTCGATCCAGGAATGCAAGTCGGTCATCACCTCGCCATCGGGCGGGCAGCAGATGGTCGGCAAGGGTTTCTACAACATCAGCGGGCTGGCGTGGTCCGGACGCGGGCGCGTGCGCCGCGTGGATGTCTCGACCGACGGCGGGCGCAACTGGCGCACGGCACGGCTGGAAACGCCGGTGCTGTCGAAGTGCCTGACGCGCTTCAACCTCGACTGGGACTGGGACGGCGGGCCGGCCATCCTGCAAAGCCGCGCGATCGACGAGACCGGCTACGTGCAGCCGAAGATGGCGCAGCTGCGCGCGGTGCGCGGCACGCGCTCGATCTATCACAACAACGCCATCCAGAGCTGGCAGGTGGCCCAGAGCGGGGAGGTGTCCAATGTCCACGTGGGCTGACACGGCGCGCGCGCTGGCGCTGGCGACCGGCTGCATGGCTTCGGCGGCCTGGGCGGGCACGGCCGACACCGCCGCGGCACGCGCGGCATTGGGCCGCACCGCGACCGCGGCCGAAGTCGCGGCGTGGGATATCGACGTACGCCCCGATTTCAAGGGGCTGCCCAAGGGCAGCGGCACGGTGGCGCAGGGGCAGAAGATCTGGGACGGCAAGTGCGCGTCGTGCCACGGCGATTTCGGCGAATCGAATGAAGTCTTCTCGCCGATCGTCGGCGGCACCACGGCCGACGATATCCGCAGCGGCCGCGTCGCGGCGATGACCGGCAACCAGCCGTACCGCACCACGCTGATGAAGGTCAGCACGGTCAGCACGCTATGGGACTACATCCACCGCGCCATGCCGTGGAATGCGCCGCGCAGCCTGAGCGCCGACGACGTCTATGCCGTCACGGCGTACCTGCTCAATCTGGGCGAGATTGTGCCGGCCGACTTCACGCTGTCGGACGCGAACATCGCCGAGGTGCAGCGCAAGATGCCGAACCGCAACGGCACGACCACGGACCACGGCATGTGGCCAGGGCGCGGAAGGCCGGATACGCACAACACGGCGTGCATGAAGGACTGCGAAGCGACGGTGAAGGTAGTCTCGGCCATGCCGGACTACGCGCGCGATTCGCACGGTGACCTGTCGCAGCAGCAGCGCGCGTTCGGGCCGACGCGCGGCGTTGCGGCGCTGGCTTCCGCGCAAGCCGTACCGGTTGCTGCGGCGCCAGTGGCGCCTGGGGCCAGACTGACCGGCCAGTACCAATGCATGGCCTGCCATGCGCTCGACCGCAAAGTGGTGGGACCGTCATTTTCGGAGATCGCCGGGAAATATCGCGGGCAGGGTGATGCCCACGCCGCGCTGGAGCGCAAGGTCAAGGCGGGCGGGCAGGGCGCGTGGGGCAGCGTGCCGATGCCGCCGCAGCCTCAGATTCCCGATTCGGACATCCGCGCCATGGTGGGGTGGATTCTTGAGGCAAAATAGCGGGCTGGCCGCTGGAGTGCCCCCAGGCGGCGGCCAGCGTGTGTTGCGCCGCAGCGCAGTCCGGTTGTGGCGTTGCCTTTGCCGTCCCCACGGCTATACAAAGCTTGGAGCTTAATAATGAAGCAGTTTGTCATCGCAGCGCTGATGCTTGGCGCCGCCGCATCGGCCCACGCGGTCGATGCCGCCAAGGCACAGGAGATTGCCAACAAGAACGCCTGCATGGGTTGCCACCAGGTCGACAAGAAGCTGGTTGGTCCCGCCTACAAGGACGTGGCCGCCAAGTACAAGGGCGACAAGAACGCCCTTGCGACCCTGGTCAAGAAGGTCAAGACCGGTGGTTCGGGCGTGTGGGGTCCTGTGCCGATGCCCGCCAAC
Organism: Cupriavidus sp. 21MJTG02-4; assembly: GCF_057798975.1. Lineage (NCBI taxonomy): Bacteria > Pseudomonadati > Pseudomonadota > Betaproteobacteria > Burkholderiales > Burkholderiaceae > Cupriavidus > Cupriavidus sp. 21MJTG02-4. The sequence continues at coordinate 116,975 of NZ_JBYOJP010000015.1, forward strand.
ACCGGTCTGAGCGACGCCGAGGCGAAGACCGTGGTCGAGTGGGTCCTGGCTGGCGCGCCGGCCAAGTAAGCACCGGCCCGCAAGGGCCAGCGCACCGATGCAACAGGCCGGCCGGCATGCGCCGCGCGGGCCTGGACACAGAGCACAGCGGCCGGCCAAGCACCGGCCGCATGCAGCAAGCACCGCCCTGGCGGTCGACCACGACTGGGAACGGAGTAGCCGGAGAGCAAAGCACAATGAATTCCAAACGAAGAGAAGTACTGCGGGTCACCGCTGTCCTGTCGCTGATGGCCGCAACGGGCCTGATCACCGAAGCGCAGGCAGCCGAGTGGAACAAGACCGCTTTTGACGGCAAGAGCGTGGCCGATGTCATCAAGGCCCTCGGCGGCAGTGGCACGGAAAAGAGCACCGCCATCACCTTCAACGCCCCGGATATCGCCGAAAACGGCGCCGTGGTGCCGGTGGCCGTGACCAGCACGATCCCGGATACCGAGCAGATCGCCATCCTGGTCGAGAAGAACCCGAACACGCTGGCCGCGGATTTCGTGATCCCGGCGGGCACCGAACCGTTCGTCTCCACGCGCGTGAAGATGGGCCAGACCTCCGTGGTGCATGCCGCGGTCAAGGCCGGCGGCAAGTGGTACGTGGCATCCAAGGAAATCAAGGTCACCTTGGGCGGCTGCGGCGGCTGAGCCCCGCGCCCCGCGACACCACGAACATCTGCAACAGGAGAGAACCATGGCAGACCCGATGCGCGTACGCGCCACCGAAAACGGCGGCGTGACAGACGTCAAGATTCTGATGAAGCACGACATGGAAACCGGCCAGCGCAAGGACAGCGCCGGCAAGACCATTCCGGCGTGGCATATCCAGACCGTGATCGCCCAGTGCAAGGGCAAGGAAGTGTTCCGCGCCCAGTTCGGCCCGGCGGTGTCCAAGGACCCGTTCCTGAACTTCAAGTTCAAGGGCGGCGCCAAGGGCGACAAGGTCACCGTGACCTGGGTCGACAACCACGGCGACAAGCGCACCGACGAAGCGACCATCGCCTGATCAGCGACGCATAGGCGGCCCGGCGCGCGCGGCTGTCGTCTGCTATGGTTCTGGTCGGAAACTGACCTCGGGAACAATCATGCGGCGAGCATTTATTCGGGCATCGGCGGCACTGGCCGCCATCGGACTGGCGGCCAGGGCGGCGGCGCAGACGGCGCCGGCCGCGCCGGCAGGCAAGCGCGGGCGCGTCAAGGTGGTGTACCAGCTTTCGGAAGGCATCGACCAGGCGGTGCGCGCGATGGGCAACCTGCGCAACCACCTGAACGGCGCGCCCGACACCAAGCTCGTCGTGGTCGCCTTCGGCTACGGCGTCGATTTCCTGGTGGAGGGCGCCAAGGATTCGCGCGGCAATACGTTTGACGGCCCGGTGGGCGCGCTGGCTTCGGCCGGCGTGGAATTCCGCGTCTGCCGCAATACGCTGAACGCACGCAAGATCTCCGAGTCGAGCCTGCTGATGGAGTCGAAGATCGTACCGGCCGGCGTGGTGGAAATCGCCCGCCTGCAGTTTGACGAAGGCTACGCCTACATCAAGCCTTGAGGATGGCCCGGGCAAGGGACGGCCCGGCAACAGAAGAATGACCCGGCGCACGAGCGGCCGGGAGGAGAAGCCCCCAATGACCAAGATCCGACGCCTTGCCACGGGCGCCGCGCTGGCCGCGGCCGGTGCGACTGCGCTGACCCTGGCGGCCGCCGTGCACGCGCAGGGCAGCACCGCCGACGAAATCGCCAAGTACCGCCAGATGCTGGCCGAAGGCAATCCCGCCGAGCTGTGGGAAGCCGCCGGCGAAGAGCTGTGGAAAAAGCCCGCCGGCCCGAAGAACGTCTCGCTCGAACAGTGCGACCTGGGCAAGGGCCCGGGCGTGACCAAGGGCGCCTACGCCGAACTGCCGCGCTACTTCAAGGACACCGGCAAGGTGATGGACCTGGAGCAGCGCCTGGCTTATTGCCGCGTGACGCTGCAGGGCCTGACCCAGGAACAGGCGATGGCCAATCCGTTCTCGTCGTCGGGCAAGCCGTCGGACATCGAGCGCCTGGTTTCGTACCTGACCGCCGAATCGCGCGGCGTGAAGATGAACGTGCAGCTGAGCCACCCGGAAGAGCAGCGTACCTACGCGCTCGGCCAGAAGATGTTCTTCTACCGCGGCGGCGCCTATGACTTTGCCTGCGCCACCTGCCACGCGGTGGACGGCCAGCGCATCCGCCTGCAGGACCTGCCCAACCTGCTGACCGAGAAGGGCGCGCAGGCCGCCTACACGACGTGGCCGGCCTACCGTGTCTCGCAGGGCGAGGTACGCACCATGCAGCACCGCCTGTACGACTGCCTGCGCCAGCAGCGCTTTCCCGAGCCGGCCTACGGCTCGGACGTGATCACCGCCCTCACCATGTTCCTGGCCAGGAACGCCAACGGCGGCACCTACGATGGCCCCGCCATGAAGCGCTGACCAGCACGGGAGACAGACATGCAACGATTCACCAAGCAACACGGGGTGTGGGCGGCTGCCGCGCTGGCGCTGGCCGCGAGCACCGGCGCGAGCGCGCAGGACAGCGCCAGGACCAAGCCGGCGGCGAAGGCAAAGGTCGCCGCCGTCAGCAGCGCCGACATGAAGCACCTGATCGAAGGCTCGTTCACTTCGAAGGGGCCGGCCACGGTCGAGGGCGTGCTCAACCAGGACGCCATGCAGCAGGCCTGCAGCCAGTACCCGGACCGCTCCAAGGTGCCGGCGGCGACGGCCAAGAAGATCGAAGCCGCGGAGCTGAAGCAGGTCAGGTATCCGGCCGACGGCAAGTGGCTCGGGGACTGGAAGGAAGGCGAGAAGGTTGCGCAGAACGGCCGTGGCATGCAGTTCACGGACCAGGTCGGGGGCACCAACGGCGGCAATTGCTATGCCTGCCACCAGATGACCAAGGCGGAGATCTCGTTCGGCAATATCGGCCCGTCGCTGTACCAGTACGGCAAGCTGCGCGGCAATTCCGAGGACGTGGTCAAGTACACCTGGGGCAAGATCTGGGACTCCAGCGCCTATGCGGCCTGCTCCAACATGCCGCGCTTCGGCCACAAGGGCATCCTGACCGAAACGCAGATCCGCGACGTGATGGCGCTGCTGCTGGACCCGGCTTCGCCGGTCAACCAGTAAGGGCACGGGCATGCTGCGCGCTCGCACCGCCTTCATCGCGTGGCTGCTGGCCGTTGGCCTGGTGGCAGGCGCCGGCAGCGCGGGCGCGCTGGAGATCGGCGACACCGTGCGGCTGCCCGATGTGCAGACGCTCGATGGCCGCACCGTCAGCGCCGCATCGCTCGCCGGCAAGCCGCTGATCGTCGAGGTGTGGGCCTCGTGGTGCCCGTTCTGCGCCATGCAGAACCCGCGCCTGCAGAAGCTCTACGAGCGCACGCGCGGCACGCCGCTGCAAGTGCTGACCATCAGCATCGACAAGGATCCGCGCGAGGCGGCCGAGTACCTGCGCAAGCGCGGCTACACCTTTCCGGTCACGATGGATTCGCCGGCATTGCGCAGCGCCATCAGCCCGCGCAAGGGCCTGCCGGAGCTGTATGTGATCGACGCGCGCGGGCGCGTGGTGCAGAAGGAAGTGGGCGAGATGCTCGAAGACGAGGTCGCGGCGCTCGACCGGTACGCGAAGCCCTGAACATTGCCTTGCCGCGCACGGACGCCGATCCGCGCTCGGCCAACTTGAAACGATGCCGGAACGCCCCGCATGCCTTGCAGGGGCGCGAACCGGCACGCCGATTCCAGGAAGAGACGACATGAACCGACGCGAGTTCCTGCAGGTGCTGGCCATCGCCGGCGCCGGTGGCATGAGCTTTCCTGCCAGCGCGGCCCAGGCGGCGAAGTCCGCCGAGGCCATGTATGACCTGCCGCGCTTTGGCAATGTCCACCTGCTGCATTTCACCGACTGCCATGCGCAGCTGCGGCCGGTGTACTTCCGCGAACCCAACGTCAACCTTGGCATCGGCGCCTATGCCGGCAAGCCGCCGCACCTGGTCGGCGACGCGCTGCTGCGCCACTACGGCATTCGCCCCGGCACGCCGCAGGCGCATGCGTTCACCTACCTGGACTTCAACGAGGCCGCACAGCGCTATGGCAAGGTCGGCGGGTTTGCCCATCTGGCCACGCTGGTCAAGCGCATGAAGGCCAGCCGGCCCGGCGCGCTGCTGCTAGATGGCGGCGATACGTGGCAAGGCTCCGCCACCGCGCTGTGGACCAAGGGCCAGGACATGGTCGACGCGGCGCTGGCGCTCGGCGTCAATGTCATGACGCCGCACTGGGAAATGACGCTCGGCGCCGACCGCGTCAAGGAGATCGTCGAGAAGGACTTCAAGGACAAGGTCTCGTTCCTGGCGCAGAACATCAAGACCAACGACTTCGGCGATCCGGTCTTCGATCCATACGTGATGCGCGACATCAACGGGGTGGCGGTGGCCATCATCGGCCAGGCCTTCCCGTACACGCCAATCGCCAACCCGCGCTACTTCGTGCCGGACTGGACCTTCGGCATCCAGGAAGAGAACCTGCAGCAGGTCATCGACGACGCGCGCAGCAAGGGTGCCCAGGTGGTCGTGCTGCTGTCGCACAACGGCATGGACGTCGACCTGAAGCTGGCGTCGCGCGTGCGCGGGCTCGACGCGATCCTGGGCGGCCACACGCATGACGGCATGCCGGCGCCGGTGCCGGTGAAGAATGCGGGCGGCACCACGCTGGTCACCAACGCGGGCTCCAACGGCAAGTTCCTCGGCGTGCTGGACTTCGACGTGAAGAACGGCAGGGTGACGGATTTCCGCTACCGCCTGCTGCCGGTGTTCGCCAACTACCTGCCGGCCGATCCGGCCATGGACGCGCTGATCAGGAAGGTCCGCGCCCCGTACGAACAGAAGCTCGGCGAAGTGCTTGCCGTGAACCGCGGCCTGCTGTACCGGCGCGGCAATTTCAACGGCACGTTCGACCAGCTGATCCTCGACGGCCTGATGGAGGTGCAGGGCGCGCAGATTGCGTTCTCGCCGGGCTTCCGCTGGGGCACCACGCTGCTGCCGGGCGAGGCCATCACCATGGAACACCTGATGGACCAGACCGCCATCACCTACCCGTACACCACGGTAACGGACATGAGCGGCGAGACCATCAAGACCATCCTGGAAGACGTGGCCGACAATCTGTTCAACCCGGATCCGTACTACCAGCAGGGCGGCGACATGGTGCGCGTGGGCGGGTTGCAGTACACCATCGATCCGAACGCCGGCATGGGGAAACGCATCAGCGACATGCGCCTGAACGGCCAGCCATTGGACGCTGGCAAGACCTACAAGGTGGCCGGCTGGGCGCCCGTGGCCGAAGAGGCGCGCCAGACCGGCGGTGCGCCGATCTGGGACGTTATGGCCCAGTGGCTGCGGGCCAGCAAGGAAGTCAGCGCTCGCCCGCTCAACCAGCCGCGCGTGGTCGGCATGGAGCGAAATCCGGGCATGGCGGCGTGATGTTGTGCGGGGTCGTCACCCGGCGGGTACCGATTGAAGCGTCAAACGGAAGTAGGCTACAATCATCCGCGACGGGCCGATAGCTCAGCTGGGAGAGCGCTGCGTTCGCAATGCAGAGGTCGGGAGTTCGATCCTCCTTCGGTCCACCAGATACAAGAAGGGCTCGGAATTCGTTCCGAGCCCTTTTGCTTTTTGCCTTCCGCTTCCTTCGCCGTGCCTCACGCCACCCGCGGCCCCCGCCTCGCCTTCAGCGCCGAAGGCCGTACCTGTTGCAGCGCCCGCAATGACTGCAGCGCATCCTCCACCGCCTCGATCCCGTCACGCAGGCGTGCCGTGGCATAGCCAAGCCGGCTTTGCATATCCGGGTCCGGCGCGGACAAATGCTCGAGCGCATCGACCTCCGCCTGCATCTGGCCAATCAGGCGGCGCAATTGTGATGTGCTATGCGAAGCAAGCGACCGGATTGCCATGCGAACTCCTTGGACGTCGACATCGGGGGCGCAATGTGTACGGTAGTACGTCACAGCAGGATCGCCAGCGCTGTTACGTCTCCATACACCTGTCTCGTCTCTTGCAGGCATCGGCAGCCGGTCAGTCCATCGCCGCGTGCGCCACGTCGGCCGGAACCTGCCGGGCGGGGCGAACCAGCAGGATCAGCGGTACGACCAGCAGCGTGGCGATGAACATCACCTTGAAATCGTTGAGGTAGGCGATCATCGACGCCTGCTGGTTGATGGCATGGTTCAGCGCCAGCAGGTCGGTGCGCGAGCCGTTCGCGACCATCGACTGCAGGTTCGGGTTGAAGACGCTGACATGCGCGGCCAGGTCGGCGTGCGCGACCTGCGTGTTGCGCGTCATCAGCGACTGGATGACCGAGATGCCGATGCTGCTGCCGATATTTCTCACCAGGCTGTAGGTGGCGGTGCCATCGGCACGCAGATCCGGCCGCAACGTGGAAAACGTCAGCGCGCTGAGCGGCACGAATACCAGCCCAAGCCCGAAACCCTGGATCACGCCGGGCCAGACGATATCGGACATCGACAGCACAATGGTGTAGTGCATCATCTGCCACAGGGCAAACGCCGAGATCAGGAACCCCGACAAGAGCAGCAGCCGCGCGTCGATGCGTCGCAGCAGGCGGCCCGCCAATAGCATCGCCACCATGGTGCCGGCGCCGCTTGGCGCGGTGACCAGGCCGGTGGTGGCCACGGGATACTGCATCAGGCCCTGCAGCATCGGCGGCAGCAGCGCGCGCGTCGCGTACATGACCGCGCCGATGACGAAAATGAAGCAGGTGCCGGTGGCGAAGTTGCGGTCCTTCAGCAGTTCATAGCGGAAGAAGGACTTCGAACCCGCGGTGGCCGTATGCACGACGAAGTAGGCGAAGCTGACGAGCGCCAGCATCGCCTCGATGCGGATTTCGAGCGAGCTGAACCAGTCGAGCTGCTCGCCGCGGTCCAGCATGGCCTGCAACGCGCCGATGGCCAGGCTCAGCGTGGCAAAGCCGAACGCGTCGAACCGGACTTCGCGGCGCGGCGGCCGGTCGGGCAGGAAGGTCATGACCCCGAACATCGCGAACGCGCCGATCGGCACATTGATGAAAAACACCCAGCGCCAGTTGTAGCTGTCGGTCAGCCAGCCGCCCAGCGTCGGGCCGAGGATCGGGCCGACCATCACGCCCATGCCCCAGATCGCCATGGCCTGGCCTTGCCGCGAGGGCGGGTTGATGTCGAGCAGGATGGACTGCGACAGCGGCACCAGCGACGCTCCGAAGATCCCCTGCAGCAGGCGCGCTGCCACGATCTGCGGCAGCGTGTCGGCCAGTCCGCAAAGGGCCGAGGCCACGGTGAAGCCGCCGATGGCGACCAGCAGCAGCTTTTTCACGCCCAGGCGGTCCGACAGCCACCCGGTCAGCGGCGTGGCGATGGCCGCCGCCACGATGTACGAGGTCAGCACCCACGTGATCTCGTCCTGCGATGCCGACAACGCGCCCTGCATATGGGGCAGCGCGACATTGGCGATGGTGCTGTCCAGCGTCTGGATCAGCGTGGCCAGCATGATCGATACCGTGATCATCGGCCGGTTCAGTGGCGTGTCGGCGCCGGCCTGCCGGGCAATGGAAGACATGGGAGACGATGGGGGCTGTTCGATTGATAAGCGTGCTTATTATATGGCCGGTCAGGCCTTGTGCGCTGGCTCCGCACGGGCCGTGTGCCGGCCCGTTCACTGTCATGGTTCTTCGGCTATAGTCGCGCGATGGAATCGGAATCGGAAAAACGCCTTGGCTTCCTGGTCACCGACGTGGGCCGCCTGTGCGGCAAGCGCTTCGACGACCTGGCGAAGTCCACGCTGGACCTCACGCGCGCGCAATGCCGCGCGCTCGTCTACCTGGCCCACCACGGCGAGATCAACCAGGCCAGCCTGGCCGACATTCTCGAGGTGGCGCCGATTTCGGCGGGGCGGCTGCTCGACCGCATGGAGGAGGGCGGCTGGATCCTGCGCCGGCCCAACCCGGACGACCGCCGCGAGCGTCTCGTGCAGATGACCGGCAAGGCCCGCAAGGCGCTGGACCGGGCGCGGCGCGTCGGCGACGAGATCGCCGGCGAAGCCATGCGCGGCTTCACGCCGCAAGAGCAAGAACAACTGATCACCCTGCTGCAGCGCGTGCGCGCCAACCTGGTCGCCGCGGTGGAGCGCTGAACCGTCATGCCCCTTCAGGATCCTTCCGTGCGCCGCGCAGCGGACGCACACGCCGATTACCTTGCCGGCCGGCGCAGCACGCTGGTCAGTGTCGCGGTCAATATCGGCCTAAGCCTGGCCCAGGCCGTGGCGGGGCTGTGGGCGGGCTCGCAGGCGCTGCTTGCCGACGCGCTGCACTCGCTGTCCGACCTGGTGTCGGACTTCGTCGTCCTGCTGGCCGGGCACCACGGCCGCAAGGACCCGGACTCCGATCACCAGTACGGCCACCGACGCTACGAAACCGCCGCCTCGCTGGTACTGGGCTGCCTGCTGCTGGCGGTCGGGTTGGGCATGCTGTGGTCGGCGGTCGGCAAGATCCAGCATCCGCAGGGTGCCCAGGCGGTCAAGCCGATCGCGCTCTGGGTCGCCGCGGTCGCGCTGCTGTCCAAGGAACTGCTGTTCCGCTACATGCTGGCCGTGGCCAAGCGGGTGCGCTCTGGCATGCTGGTGGCCAATGCCTGGCACGCGCGCTCGGATGCCGCGTCCTCGCTGGTGGTGGCGCTGGGCATTGGCGGCAACCTGCTCGGCTACCACGTGCTCGATCCGGTGGCCGCCGTCGTGGTCGGCCTGATGGTGGCGCGCATGGGCGCGAAGTTCGGCTGGGATGCGCTCAATGACCTGATGGACCGCGCCGCCGATGCCGAAACCGTCGAGGCTATCCGGCACACCATCCTCGAAACGCCGGGCGTGCTGGGCGTCCATGACCTGCGCACGCGCAAGATGGGCGACCAGATACTCGTCGACGTGCACCTGGAAATCGATGCCAACCTCACGGTTGCCCAGGGCCATGCCATCGCCGCCGAAGCGCATCGGCGCACCGTGGTCAGCCACGGCGTGCTGAACGTCATGACCCATGTCGATCCGGTATACACCTCCGCGCCCCGAGCGCCGCACTGAGCGCCCTGTGGATATCTGCGCCCCGGCCTGGGGATAACTGCGCGGGAAAGCTGTGCCCCGCCTGGGGGTGCGCTGTGAGCCGTATACGGACAAAACGAGCGCCGTTTTTGCCGACGTATACGGATGGTCCCGGATATCCCGGTGCACCGGCCATCGCTCCATAGGGTTGTCTTTATTGCAACGCCTTGATCCACAAGGGAAAAGCAGGGTTATCCACGCCCCGGCGCGACGTTTACCTACTACTACTATCTACGTATACGTAAACAGTATTAAAGACAGCAGTCAGGTCATTCCTGGCAGCGAAGAATCAGGTTTACGGATGCTGCCTAATCGCGGCGTATACGTACCGCGCCCCGCCTTTCCAAGCGTCGCTCCCTGAAGCTTGCCGCACAGCACCGCGAGAAGCCGTGGCGATTGTGAACTCCACAGCTTATTGTAGATGAGAATGTTAACCATTATCATTTGCATCTCGTCGAAACGTATACCTCCGTTGTGCGCTCAAATCGTTGCTCTCGCCACCATCGGCCCCTCGATATCGTTATCGCCATCGCATTGCTCTGCCCATGGTTGGCACCAGCCGTGGCCGAGGCAGCCGACGCGGATGCCCTGCCGACCGTCGTGGTCACCGGCACCCGCTCGGAGAAAACACTCGATGAAACGCCGGTGCGCACCGAGGTGGTCGACGGCAAGGAGATCGCGCGCACCCATGCCCGTACGCTCAAGGACGCGCTCGAAAACGTGCCCGGCCTCCAGTTGCGGGAGATCCATGGCAAGTCCGGCTACGAAGTCACGCTGCAGGGCATGACCAGCGACCAGGTGCTGATCCTGATCGACGGCCTGCCGGTCAGCGCCAGCACCGGCTCGACGGTGGATGTGTCGCAGTACCTGCTGACCGAAGTCGATCGTGTCGAGGTGGTCAAGGGAGCGAGTTCGGCCCAGTACGGCAGCTCGGCGATGGGCGGCGTGATCAACGTCATCACCCGCCCGATCGCCCGCGGGTTCGCGGGGGCGGTGTCGGCCGACGGGGGCTCCTACGGCTCGCAGAACGCCGATGGCAGTCCCGGACTGCTGCACGGCAATGTCCGGGTCGAAGGCGGTGGAGAAACCTGGCGCGCGCGCGTGAGCGCCGATGCGCTCGACAACAAGGGCTTTGCGGTGGATCCCGATGGCTGGACGCGCCACGGCGATGCCGTGCGCCGCGAGCAATATGCCGGCCGCCTCGAGTGGCTGCCGTCCGCCGCCGGCAACTTCTGGATCGATGCCAGCGCCTATCGCGAGAACGACGAGCAGCGCTACCAGTACTACGCGCCGCCGTTCTACGTGCCGCAGCGCAAGACCGAGGACATCTCGCGCAACCGCTTCACCGGCGGCGGAAAATGGCGCTTCGACAATGGCCTGACCGCGCGTCTTGCCGGCGTGACCGAAGACTACGACAGCACCACGCACGAGTACTCGAACAACTTCCAGACCGCCACGCGCAACGCTTCCATGCGCACCGACCACGTCTCGCTGCAGCTCGACCTGCCGGCGTGGAAGTCCCAGCTCTGGCAGGTCGGCGGCGACTTCCACCACGAAACCCTCAACCAGACGGCCAACGGCACCTCCGAATTGCTCGGCAACGCGGCGCGCACCGCCAGCGAGCTTTATGTGCAGGACGACATCATCCTCAGCGATACCTGGGAGATCGTGGCCGGGCTGCGCGGCCAGCACGATTCCGATTTCGGCAGCCATTTCGCGCCCAAGCTCGGCGTGCGCGCGAACCTGCTGGCGAGCGAAGACTGGAAGGGCGTGGCGCGTGCCAACTTCGGGCAGGGCTATCGCGTGCCCAACCTGAAGGAACGCCATTTCCTGTTCGATCACAGCTCGCTCGGCTACATGGTGCTCGGCAACCCGAACCTGAAGCCGGAGTCGTCCAACAGCTTCCAGCTGGGCGGCACGCTGAGCTGGCGCGACCGCGTGACGGTGGACACCAACCTGTTCTACAACCGCGTCACGGACCTGATCCAGACCGACATGAGCAACTTCGCCGTGGTCAACGGTGTGGCGCTCTACACCTACCGCAACGTCGCGCGGGCCCGCACGCAAGGCATCGAGACCTCGGTGCGCTGGCAGGCGACCAGCCGGCTCGGCCTGAACGCCGCCTACACCTACACCGATACCGAAGACCTCGACACCGGCACCGAACTCACCCGCCGCCCGCGCAGCATGGCGCGCCTGGGGCTGGACTGGCGCGTGTTCTCCCGCACCGACCTTTCCGTGCGTGGCCGCTTCCAGAGCAGCGAACTGGTGGATTCCACCACGGGCGCGCGCTCGCCCGGCTGGTCCACGCTCGATCTCGTGCTGAACCAGAAGATCGGCCGCGGCGTGACGGCGTTTATTGGCGTCAACAACCTGTTCGACCGCCAGCGCGATTTTTCCAATGCCAGCGACTTCGGCCCCGTGGCAGGCCGCTTCATCTATCTCGGCGCGCGCTTCAACACCGACGGCGCCTTCTGATTCATCGGGGAACACAGGGAAATCACAGGAGAGGAACTTGCAATGAATCGCATCTCGATATCCACGCTAGTCGCCATCGCGACAGCACTGGTACTGGCCGCTTGCGGCGGTGGCGGCGATGACGCCGGCACCAGCGCAGGCACCAGCGGCAGCTCCGGCAATTCCGGCAATTCCGGCAACTCCGGGAATTCCGGTTCGGACAATAGCGGAAACGGTGGCAACACCGGCGGCACGACCAATCGCTTCACGCAGTCCGCCAAGTGGACCTTCGCCATGCCCGCCAGCGGCAGCGCCATCTGCTATGACTTCAACGCGAAGGCCGAAGTCGCCGACTGCTCGGGCAATGCCTGGGACCTGAAGGTCAAGGGCAGCGGCATGACCGCGTCGCTGTGGACCAACAGCGGCACCAGCGGCACCGGCGCGGGTGGCGCGTTCGGCGGCCCGTTCGACCACACCTGGGCCGAACTGCAGACCTGGCAGAACGCCACCACCGATCCAAAGCGTGGCGCCATTCCGGGCACGCTGTTCTTCAAGGATGCGGCCAGCGGCGTGTTCTCGGGCACCAACGATATCGCCTCGGCCGTATTCGAGTACGGCGTGGGCGGTGCCAACGACCACCTGCTGTACCCGAACTTCCGCACCATCCTGATCACCACCGACAGCACCAGGCCCGATCCGGTCGGCACCTCCGTTTCGCCGGTCTTCGCGCTGCAGGTCACGGGCTACTACGGCGGCCCGGGTGGCACCACGTCAGGCAATCCGTCATTCCGCTGGGTAGACCGCAGCGACGTGAGCCAGACCGTGCGCACCGCCCAGGTCAGCGCGGCGAGCGACTGGGTCTACTACGACCTCCAGGCCGGCGCCGTGACGACCGCCTCGGGCAACTGGCACATCGCGTTCAACCGCTACAACTTCAAGCTCAACGGCGGCGAATCCGGCAGCGGCAAGGTCGCCGGCTATGTCGGCAGGACGCCGGCCGGCTTCTACGACGCCGACCAGAAGCCGGTGCCCGCCAAGTTCACGGACTCGTCGAACCTGGCCGCGACCTTGTCCGACCTGACCTCGGCAAGCCTCGATGTGCCTGCTGCCGCCAGCGCATGGGTGAAGGACAGCACGGCGTCGTCGCTGAATCCTAAGCCGACCGGCAGCTACCCGGACCCGATGAACTTCGGCTGGTACACGTATTACCCGACTGCCACCGCTGCCGCGTCGGCCGGGCTGCCTTCCGTGGGTCACCTGATCCAGGCCAATGCAGACGGCGCCAGCCTGCTGCGCGGCGGCGAGGGCAATACCTATGCCCGCTTCCACCTGACGCAGATCGCGTACGCGGACCCGATGAGCCCGTCCAGCAAGCAGACCTGGACCATCGAGTTCGACGTGCAGCCCTGACGCGGCACCACAGCGGCGCGGGCCACGCGCCGCGGCCCTGCGGGGATGCGGTCCCAAGCCCTCGCCGCCTTCTCACGAACGTTATTCGCAAGACTTATCCACATGGAACACGACAGCATCGAAACTCTGCGCGCCCGTCACCAGCAACTGGTCCATGATTCGCCCAGGCTGCGCATCCGCGAACGCGCGCTGCGCCTTGGCGTGCCCGAAGCCGCGCTCGTTGCCGCCGGATGCGGCGTGACTTCGCAGGAACTGGCCGGTCCCGCGCAGGCGCTGTTCCGCGAACTCGGCACGCTGGGCCGCGTCATGGCGTTGTCGCGCAATGACTCGGCCGTGCATGAGCGCCACGGTGCCTACCTCGACATCCAGGCAGGAGGCCCGGTCGGCATCGTGCTCGGTCCGGATATCGACCTGCGCATGTTCTTCGCGAGCTGGAAGTACTTCTATGCCGTGACGGAGAACGGTCGCCAGAGCCTCCAGTTCTTCGACCAGCGCGGCGAGGCCGTGCACAAGGTGTATCGCACCGAACAGAGCGACGGTGCCGCGTGGGATGCGCTGGTGGCGCGCTTTGCCGCGGCCAGCCAGACGCCGGTCGTGGCCGAGCCGCTGGCCCGGACCGAAGAGGCCGATGCGCCCGGCGACGCCACCGCGTTGCGCGCGCACTGGCGCGGGCTCACCGACACGCACGACTTCTTTGGCATGCTTCGCCATTTCAAGGTGTCGCGCCTTGGCGCGCTAAACGCGGTGGGCCAGGACCTCGCACAGAAGGTTGCCAACGATACCGTCGAAATCATGCTGATGCGTGCCGCGGACACTGCGCTGCCGATCATGTGTTTCGTGGCCAACCCGGGCATCGTGCAGATCCACACCGGCCCGGTCAGCAAGCTGGTGCGCACCGGCCCGTGGTTCAACGTGCTCGACGAAACCTTCAACCTGCACCTGAACACCGACGCCGTGGTGTCGTCGTGGGTCGTCAACAAGCCGACCAGCGATGGCTGGGTGACCTCGCTCGAACTTTATGGCGCGGATGGCGAGCTGATCGTGCAGTTCTTCGGCGATCGCAAGCCGGGCAAGCCGGAGCTGCCGGCATGGCGCCAGTTGCTGCAATCGCTGTGCGGGCAGCCGCTGGCGGCTTAACGGTTCGGGGAGGAAAAATCATGGACCATCCGCGCAGAAGGCGAGCGCTGAAGTCGCTGGGCACGCTGCTGGGCGCGTTGCCCGTGCTGGCGCTGGCCCGGCCAGGCATGGCCGGTGCGGCGGCGCCCGCACGCGTCGTGGGCCTGGGCGGCCCCGTTACGGAGATCGTCTATGCGCTCGATGCCGGCACCAGCCTGGTGGGCGCGGATTCTTCGAGCGTCTATCCGCCCGCGGCGCTGAAGCTGCCGCGGGTCGGCTACTACCGCGCCTTCTCGGTCGAAGGCGTGGCGAGCCTCAAGCCCAGCCTGGTGCTGGCCTCGGACCAGAGCGGCCCGCCGCAAGCGCTGGAGCAGCTGGGCAAGCTCGGCGCGAAAGTCGTGGTGGTGCCGTCCGACCCCACGCTCGATGCGCTCGACCAGCGCATTCGCGCGGTGGCGGCCTCGCTCGATATCGCCCCGCGCGGCGAAGCGCTGGTCGAGCGCATCCATGCGCAGCTGCGCGACGTCCATCCGGCCGGGCGCGGCCAGCGCGTGCTGTTGGTGAGCAGCCATACCGGCAAGCTGCTCGCGGCCGGCGGCGATACCGCGGGCTCGGCCATGGTCAGGCTCGTCGGCGCCGACAACGTGCTGGCTTCGCAGAGCGGCTACAAGCCGTTCTCGTCGGAGGCGGCGGCCTCGCTGCGGCCGGACGTGATCATCACCACGACGCTGTCGGTCAACGCGAGCGGCGGCCTGGATGCTTTCCTGGCGCAAGGCGGCCTGAACATGACGCCGGCCGCGCGCGCCAGGCGCGTGGTAGTGATGGACGACCTGCTGCTGCTTGGCTTCGGCCCGCGCTTGCCCGAGGCGCTGCGCCAGCTTTCGGCAGGCCTCGCCGCCAAGGGTTCGCCGGCGCGCTGAGCCCGAGTTCCCCGCTTTTCTCCGACGCCCCCAATCCGACAGGTTCACGCGTGAGTTCCGTCCGTTCCCTGATGTTCCGCCTGCACGGCTGGCGGCGGCCATCGCCAGCCCACGTCTTCGTGGCGCTGTGCGCGCTGCTGGCCATCACCGCGCTTGGTGCCGCCGCGAGTGGCGCGATGCCGATCCCGCGCGCGCAGATCCCGCGTGTCTTGTGGTCTCCCGATGCCGATGGCGAGGCGGCGGTCTGGCGCAGCGTGCTGCTGGAGGTGCGCCTGCCGCGCATCGTGCTGGCGATGACGGCCGGTGCGGCGCTGGCGTTGTCCGGCGCGGTAATGCAGGCGCTGTTCCGCAACCCGCTGGCGGAGCCGGGCCTGATCGGCATTTCCCTCGGGGGCGCGGCCGGGGCCGTTGCGGCCATCGTGCTGGGCGCCGAAGGGCTGGTCGCGATTGCGCCGGCGGCCTTCGCCGGCAGCCTGGCTGCTACCGCGCTCGCATACCGGCTGGGCAGCCGGCGCGCCGGCATGGCCAACCTGCTGCTGGCCGGCGTGGCCATCAATGCGATCTGCGCCAGCGTGGTCGGCTTCTTCACCTACCAGGCCAGCGACGTGCAACTGCGCAACCTGACCTTCTGGAACCTCGGCAGCCTGGCCGGCGCGACCTGGGACATGCTCGCGTGGCTGGTGCCGCTGGTTGTTGTGCTCGGCGCGCTGCTGGTGCGCGACTGGCGCGCGCTGAACGCGCTGCTGCTGGGCGAGCGCGAGGCCCTGCATCTTGGCTTCGACCTCGCGCGCCTGCGCCGTCGCCTCGTGGTGCTGACCGCGCTGCTGGTGGGCCCGGTGGTGGCGGTGACGGGAACCATCGGCTTTGTCGGGCTGGTGGTGCCGCACCTGATCCGGCTGCCATTGGGCGCCGACCATCGCTGGCTGCTGCCGAACGCGCTGGCCGGCGGAGCCATGGCGCTGACGCTGGCCGACTGGCTTGCTCGCGTCGCGGTCATTCCGGCCGAACTGCCCATCGGCATTGTCACGAGCCTGGTGGGCGGACCGTTCCTGTTGTGGATGCTGTCGCGAAAGGGGGGCTGAGATGCTGTCTTCCCGTGGACTGATCTGCGACCGCGGCACGCGCCGCGTGCTCGACGGCATCGACCTGGACCTGCACGCCGGCGAAGTGCTGGGCGTGCTCGGCGCGAACGGCGCTGGCAAGACCACCTTGCTGGCGACACTGGCCGGCGAGATGGAGGCGAGCGGCGGCACCGTCACGCTCGACCACCGGCCGCTGCGCGAATGGAAGCCCGCGTGGCTCGCGCGCCGCCGCGCGGTGTTGCCGCAGTCCGCCACGCTTAGCTTCGACCTGTCGGTGCGTGAAGTCGTGGCGATGGGCGCCTATCCGTTTCCGGAGCTGAGCCCCGTCGAAGTGTTCGTGCTGATGGCGCGCGCCTTGCGGCTTGCCGATGCCGGCGCGCTCGGCGCGCGCCGTTACGTGGACTTGTCAGGCGGCGAGCAGCAGCGCGTGCAGTTCGCACGGGCGCTCTTGCAGGTACTTGCCGCGCGCGCGCCGGGCCAGTACCGCGCGCTCTTTCTCGACGAGCCGACTTCCAGCCTCGATCCGCGCCACCAGCTCCTGCTGCTGCAGGCCGTGCGGGCGTTGAGCCGCGAGGAGGGGCTGGCGGTGCTGGTCGTGCTGCACGACGTCAACCTTGCGGCGCGGTGGTGCGACCGCCTGCTGCTGCTTTCAAACGGCCGCACGGTAGCGCACGACGTGCCGGCGCAGGCGCTGACGCCGCAGACCCTCGAAAGCGTCTACTCGCTGCCCGCGCAGGTGTCGGCGGGGGATTTCCCGGCGGTGACGATCAGCCTGCCCTGAACACGCGCCGGGCAGGTCGCTGTCCAGGGTCGATCAACGCGGCACCTTGAACGCCTTGCGCGCGCGCAGTGCTTCGGCGCGGGCCCAGCAGCCGTCCTGGTGGTCGTTGACGAGCCCCATCGCCTGCATCAGCGCGTACATCGTGGTCGGCCCGACAAAGCGCCAGCCGCGCCGCTTCAGGTCCCTGGACAGCGCCGAAGATTCCGGCGAGGTCGCCATGGTGCGCAGGACTTCCGGCGTCAGCACCTTGGGCCGGCTGTCCGGGTCGGGCTCGTAGCGCCAGAAGTAGGCCGCCAGCGACGATTCCGTTTCGAGCAGTTCCGCCGCCCGCTGCGCATTGTTGATGGCGGCTTCGATCTTGCCGCGGTGGCGCACGATGCCGGCATCGCCGAGCAGGCGCTGGATATCGCGCTCGCCAAAGCGGGCCACCTTCTCGATGTCGAAATTGGCGAACGCCTTGCGGAAGGACTCGCGCTTGCGCAGGATGGTCAGCCAGCTCAGCCCGGCCTGGAAGCCCTCAAGGCAGAGCTTCTCGAACAGCCGGCGATCATCGTCGACCGGATAGCCCCATTCGTTGTCGTGGTAGTGGCAGTAGTCTTCCAGCGTGCCGCACCAGCCGCAGCGCACGCGTTCCGCGGCGGCTTCCTGTTTGCTTGTCATGCGTGCCTTTCCATGGCCCGGGGTTTGTCATCTGGCGGCCGCTTGCGCGGTGCCGGCATCAGCCGGTGATCATGCACCGGGCCGACCGTTTGCGGAAGGCCGGAATCGGACATGCGGCTCGCCGCGATGGGGCTCAGAAGCTTGCCGCGAGCCCGAGCGATACGCCCGATACGTTGTTGCCGAACACATACCGCACCACCGCCCGGATCCGGGTCACGAAGACCTCATGGGCACTGGTGTCGAGTTCCAGTCCGGTGCCCAGCGTGGTCAGGTAATTGAAGCCGAGTACGCCAGCCTGGCTGCCGAGGTAGTGCGAATGCGACAGCTCCAGCACGTAGCGGACGGGGCGGTCCAGCGCGCGCAGGCCGGTCGGCGCACGCCAGCGGGCGTACAGGTTGGCGGTTTGCGCGGTGGCCGTGCCCGTCACGCCGGAGGATGAGCCGCCAAAGCTCTGCAGGTGGATATTGGTGTAGCGCAGTTCCAGGTCGATCTCGTGGGTATCGCGGTAGTGCTCCCAGTCGAGCATGACGGAGCCGCCGAGGCCGTAGGCGTTCAGGGATCCGTGCTCAAGGAAATTGATGCTGGCATCGGTGTTCCGCTCGATCAGGAGTTCGCCCACGCGGAGGTCGCTGGAGACGTTGCCGAGCGAAGCGTTGAAAATGGGCCGGAACACCAGTTCCTTGTTCTCGGTCAGCGGGAAGTCCCATCCGACGCCGATGGTCCCGGAAAACGTGTTCCACCTGACCGGCAGCGGACGGGATTCGGCGCCCCGGGTGGCGACGAAGGTCGGGTCGTAGCGGCTGTAGGCGATCGCCCCTTCCAGGTAGAGCGGGAACGACTTGCTCCAGGTGAAACCGCCGCCGAGCTGCCACATGAAGACGCCGGGATTTTCGGTAGCTGCGTTGTTGATCGACAAGGAACTGGAAGCCAGGTCCGGCACGACCGAGTACGACATCAGCGTGAGCACGCCGTTGGCATGCTTCTGCACATTGGTGCCGATGACCTGGAAGCCGTTCGAACCCTGCGCCTGTGCCCATGCCTGCCCCGGCATCAGCGAGAGCGAACCCGATAGGGCCAGGCAGGCCGGCAGGGCCGCCGCGACCCTGCGAATTTGCTGGAATGCGGACATTCGAGTTGCCGGGTAGGGTTTCGAATCCGGCGCCGTGCTGCGCGCGCCTCACCGGTGGAGCATTCTAGCTAGGGATGATGCCTGCTGTATGAGGTCTGGTGCGCCTGCACGAATCTTTTCAGATCACCCGTTGCAAGGTTTCACATGGACGCTGCGCGGCTATCCCGCAGGGCGGCGGCGTGGCGGACTGGATGCCGGGTCCGGCTCGGCCTGCGGCGGCAGCGCGGCGCGCTTGCGCGTGAACCACAGCAGCGCGGCGCTGGCCAGCCACCCGGCGACGAATACCGTGTCTCCGGCATGGTTGATCCAGTAGGACGCGCCGGGCGTGCCGAAGACGGCATACAGGACGGTGGCCGGCATCCGCGCGGCAATCCATAGCGCGACAGCCGGCGCGCTGGCATAGGCGCCGGGCCGCCACCAAGGGGCGGGAATGGGTGCGGGCCGCCTGTGGCGGCGCGGATTGCGCTGGACCACGAAGATCTCCCTCTGGCGGGGTGCTGGCTGGCGGCGTGCGTCGTGGGCCGCGCGCCGGATGAGCCGGAACAGGCTCCTCGCAGGCATCGTATGCCTTCTGCCCGGCCCCCGGGGCACTGGGACGATGCGCTGTGTGGGACACCCCACGATGGCTGAGGCACTTCCATTCAAGTTTTTTGCACGAAGTGTCCGCAAATGCGATCCGCCGGGCAGCCTCTTCTTTGTCAAACTAAGTGCAATCCACGAAATGCTTTGAAGGTGAGTGCCATGCTTCCCTCGATCTACGTCTCCCACGGTTCGCCCATGCTGGCGATCGACCCGGGCCCGACCGGGGCCATTTTCGACACGCTCGGCGCCAGCCTGCGCGCGCAGCGGCCGCGCGCGGTGCTGGTGATCTCGGCGCACTGGATCTACAGCACGCTGGCGGTCAGCACGCGTGAACGGCAGGAGGCGTGGCACGACTTCGGCGGGTTTCCGCGTGAGCTGTATGCGCTGCGCTATGACGCACCGGGCTCGCCCCAGTTGGCCGCGCGCGTCAAGGCGCTGGTCGAAGCCGCACACATTCCGGGCGCGGGCTTTGTCGGCTTTGACGAAGAGCGCCCGCTGGACCATGGCGCCTGGATGCCGATGCGCCACTTTGTCCCCGATGCCGACATCCCCGTGGTGCAACTGGCGCTGAACCCGTACCTGTCGCCGGCCGTGCAGATCGAGATCGGCCGCGCGCTGGCGCCGCTGCGCGACGAAGGCGTGCTGGTGCTCGCCTCGGGCAGCTTCACGCACAACCTGCAGGAAGTATTCGGCGGCGGCCGGCGCGCCCAGCACGGCCCCGCGACGGAGCCGTATGTCGATGCCTTCCGCAACTGGATGCTCGACGCGCTCGACGAGGCGCTGGCGACCGGCGATACCAGCCGCATCGCCGATTACCGTGCCCAGGCGCCGCACGCGCGCCGCGCGCATCCGACCGACGAGCATTTGCTGCCGTTCTACGTGGCGCTAGGGGCCGCGCTGGGCCCGCGCGAGGCCGGCACGGCACAAGCGCCCGCGGATGTGGCGCGCGTTGCGGACGAAGTGACGTACGGCGTGCTGGCCATGGACACCTTCGTGTTCAACGGCCAGGGTGTTGGTGCACAGCCGCCGGTGCGGGCTGCCGCCTGAGTTCTACCGTTTGCGCGCAGGCAGGTAGCGCCGCGCCGAGCGGGCGCCTGCCAGCGCGATCCAGCCCATGGTCAGCGCCACCACGGCCAGCCCGGCGCGCAGGCTGGCCAGGTGCGCCACGCCGCCGAGCAGCACCGGGCCCAGCAGCAGGCCCAGGTACGCAAAGCGCGCGACGCGCGCGATCGCCTCGGCCGGGGCCACGCCCGGCAGGCGCGACGCCGCCACGAAGAAGATCGGCACCATATTGGCCGCCCCCAGCCCCATCAGGCTGAAGCCCACCAGCGCCGCCACCGGCACCGGCACGGCCAGCGCCAGCACGATGCCGGCAAAGCCCAGCCAGGCGCTGGCGGTCAGCGTGCCGGCTTCGCCGAAGCGCGCGCGCAGGCGGTCGCCGCCGAAGCGTCCGCAAGCCATCCCGCCCGAAAACGCCGCATAGCCAAAGCTGATCCAGTCCGTCGGCGCCATGGCGACCTCCCGCATGTAGACGCTGGACCAGTCGTACATCGCGCCTTCGCCGATCAGTCCCAGGAACGCCAGCAGGCCGAGCAGCCACAGCGCGCGCACCGCGTGGTCCCGATGGTGTCCGGCCGTCGGCAGCACCGGATGGTCGGCCAGCAGCCCCGGCGCCGTACCAAGAGCGATAGCGGCGGTCAGGCCCGCCATCATCGCGGCATGGACCAGCGGCGGCACGCCCAGGGACAGCATCAGCCCGCCAAACGTGGCGCCGGCCATGCCGCCCAGGCTGAACATGCCGTGCAGCGCCGACATCACGGGCCGGGTGCGGCTCGCCTCCACGGTGGCGGCCTGCGCATTCATGCCCACGTCGAACGCCGCGTTGGCCATGCCGAAGATCAGCAGGGCGGGCAGCAGCAGGCGGAAGTCCGGCATGGCCAGGATCATCACCGTCGCCAGCGCGTAGGCCAGGCCGCTGGCCATCGATGCCCGCGCGCTGCCCACGCGCGCGACCCAGCGCCCGACCGGTCCCATCGCGGCGATCGCGCCGCCGGCCACGGCCAGCATGGCGATGGACAGCATCGCGTCGGACAGGCCGAAGCGCGCCTTGATGGTGGGGATGTGCACGCCCCACGTCGCGAACGTGGCGCCATTGACGAAGAACAGCGCCATGGTGCCTCGGGTGGCGCGGGACACGCGTTGGGGTGATGCGGCGGGAACGGTGGACGGCGGCGATACGCCGGGACTCGACTCGGACATGGCGGGAACTGCGTGGCGCGCGCGCAAGGCGCGGCCCTTGGCAAAGGGGCCATTGTCCCGCATTGCCGTGAGGGCCGTGTGAAAGGGGAAAGCGCGAAAACGCGCGTCAGTCCATCACGCGCAGCAGGCCGCGCCGGTGCAGCGCGAACGCAAACGACAGCAGGGCCGCCAGCCCCAGCGCCACCATGGCCCACAGCATCAGCCAGTAGCCCCCGGCCGCCCGCCAGAGCAGGGCGCCCAGCCACGGCGAGGCGGCCTGCATCAGCAGCACCGGTGTCATCATCAGGCCGTTAAGGGTGGCGTAGTGATGGCGCGAGATCAGTTCCGGCATGGCCATGGCACGCAGCATGGTGTTGACGCCATTGGCACAGCCGTAGAGCACCGCCGCGACCATCAGCCAGGCACCGTGCCCGAGCGCCATGCACAGCAGGCCGGTGGTCATCAGCGCGTAGACCGGCACGGACAGCCGCACCGGGTGTCGCACCGAAGCGCGCATCATCAGCAGGCGGCCCACCACCTGCGCCGGGCCGATCAGCGCGGCGACCGCGAGCTGCTGGCCCAGTGGCAGGCCTTTTTCGGTCAGCATCGGGATCAGGTGCGCGCCGAGCAGCGACGCCACCATGATCGTTGCCGTGAAGGCCAGCACGACCGCCCAGAACACCGGCTGGCGCAGCGTGGCGCGCGCGATGCCCTGGCCGGCGGCATCGCCCGCAGGCAATGGCGAGGCCGGCTGCACGGCCGCGTAGCTGGCGTGCAGCGTGTAGCGCAGGCGCGCATGCAGCGGCGCGCAGACCAGCAGGTTGAGCGCGGCAAAGCCCACCAGCGTCGGCCGCCAGCCTATCAGCAGCACCAGCCACTGCGCCAGCGGCACGAAGATCGTGCTCGCAAAGCCGGCCATCAGCGTGACCGTGACGATCGGCTTCTGGTAGCCGTCTCCGTACGCCTGGCGCAGCACCACGAAGGCGGGTTCATAGAGCGTGGTGGCCATGGCCAGGCCCAGCGGCACCCACATCAGCAGGAACATCGTGGGAGAGGGCGACCACGCCCACAGCAGGAGCCCGGCCGCCCCCAGCAGCGAGCCGGCGCCCATCACGCGGCGCGCCGGCATGCGGTCCAGCAGCCGGCCCACTGCAAACGAGCATAGCGCCCACACCAGCAGCCCGAGCGAATAGCCGCCGGCCAGGAACGGTTTGGAATAGCCCAGCGTGCGCGTCATGGGCTCGATGAAGACCGTGAAGGCGAAGTACAGCGTGCCCCACGAGATGGTCTCGGTCAGCCCGAGAATCCAGACCAGCCGGCGTGGCGGCGCGGCTGTGCTCGCGGGGTTGGCGTGAACGGAAGGCGGGGCGGATTCCGCGTCGGGCGTGGCGTCGGTTCGGATCATGGCGCGCCCGGCGCATGGGGAGCGGGCGCGGCGGGCTAAGCGGAAATTGTAGCGACCACCGGCGCGCCGTGGTGACGCTCAGGCACTTTCGGCCGGGCCTTTGAGTTCGACCACATTGCCATCCGGATCCTTCAGGTACAGCGACGGCCCCTTGCCCTCGGCGCCGAAGCGCTGCTCCACCGCACCGGTCTCCACGCCGTGGCGTGCCAGCGCGGCACGGATGGCGTCGGCATCGAACGGGTCGATGCGCAGGCAGAAATGGTCAAGGTTGCGGCCCTCCGCGCCGGGGCCCGCGCCGCCGGCGCGGCCAAGCGGGCCGTCGAGCGAGACCAGGTCGACCAGTCCGCTGCCCACGCGCAACTGTGTCAGGCCGAACGCGGGTTGCTCGCGCTCCACGCTGCAGCCAAGGACATCGACGTAGAAACGCCGCAGCCGGTCCACGTCGGCGGTACGCAGCACCAGGTGGTCGATACCGAGGATGCGGAACATGTCAGGCTCCCGGTGCGGCGTTCAGTGGTGCAGGCCGTCGTAGTCGATGACCTTCAGCGCGTCCAGGTCGACGTTGTCGAGGCAGCGCACATTGACCGCCGCCATCGGCTTGCCGTCCTTGTCCTGCCCATCCGCATACGGCCCGCAGCCGCATACCGGGCAGAAGCGGTGCGCGATCTTCATGGTGTTGAAGCGGTAGGTCGACGCGTTTTCTTCCGGCGTCGCGAGCTTGAACTCCAGGCGCGGCACGAACCACAGCAAGTGCCCGCGCCGGCGGCAGATCGAACAGTTGCAGCGGATCACGCTGGGGATGTTGTCGGCCTCTACTTCGAAGGCGATGGCACCGCAATGACAGCTGCCGTGGAAGGTCATGTCGTCTCCTTGTTACCGGTTCTGCTGCAGAGTCTATTGATCGGGAATCAGCCGCTTGCCCAGGCTGACCACCGCATCCGGCGCGTACCCGAGCGTGTTGTAGAAATCGATCACGGCGTCGTTGCCGGCGCGCACCATCAGGTTGATCTTGGGACAGCCGTGCTCAATCAGCAGTTGCTCCGCGCGCGCCATCAGCATGCGTCCGCAGCCCTTGCCCTGGTGCGCGGGATCGACGGCCAGATAGTAGACCCAGCCGCGGTGTCCGTCGAAGCCCACCATCGCGGACGCTACCGGCGCTCCAGACACTTCGCCCACCAGGAACAGTTCAGGCTGCACAGTCAGCTTGCGCGCAATGTCGCGGTAAGGGTCATTCCATGGACGCGTGAGGCCGCAGGCCCGCCACAGCGCAACGATGGCTTCAGTATCTTCTTCGCGGAACGAACGGATCAGCATGCAGGGATGGTGCGTCGCATCAATCGGCGCATTGTTCAGTTTTTGACAGTGTAGCCGCGCGGCCGGTGACACAATGCCTGCACAGCATCCAGACCACAGGCGACCCCGCCGCCAAGGAGACAAGCATGAGCGACACCCATGTGCCCGCGCACGCCACTTTCAGCCACATGGAGCACGGCACCCGTGAAGACTGGGCCGCCATCTCCGCCGAGTTCATGCCGTTCGCCAAGGCCTTGCCGGATCGCGTGCTCGCACACCTGCGCCTGCTCGAAGGCGATTGCGGCGGCTTCCCCGTGGACCGCCTCACGCACTCGCTGCAGACCGCCACGCTCGCGCACCGCGATGGGCGCGATGAGGAATACGTGGTGTGTGCCCTGCTGCATGACATCGGCGACACGCTCGGCAGTTACAACCACCCCGATATCGCTGCTGCGATCCTCAAGCCCTTCGTCAGCGCGGAGAACCTGTGGATGGTCGAGAAGCATGGTGTGTTCCAGGGCTACTACTTCTTCCATCACCTCGGGCTGGACCGCAACCTGCGCGAGCAATTCCGCGACCAGCCCGAACTGTTCGAGCGTACCGCGGAGTTCTGCCAGAAATATGACGCCGCCGCGTTCATGACGGACTACGACACGCTGCCGCTGTCGTTCTTCGAGCCGATGGTGCGGCGCGTGCTTTCCCACCCGCGCAACTCGATGTATGTGAAGCCGGGAGAGAAGGAACTGGCCAAGGCGTAAGGCCGGCGACTGGCAGCGCGGCAGGCGCTGCCAGTCCGGCTGCCTACGCCACGCGCTGCGCCGTCTCCGGATGGCGGAACTGCTCCAGCAGCTTCGCCCAGCGCACACGCACTGCCTTCAGGTTGTTGTCCTTCACATGGCCAAAGCCGCGGATATCATCCGGCAGGTTGGCCAGTGCCACGGCGGTGTCATAGTTGGCCGCATTCAGGCCAGCGGTCAGTTCATCCAGCAACGCACGGTATTCGCCGATCAGCGCGCGTTCCGTACGGCGTTCCTCGGTCTTGCCGAAGATATCGAGCATGCCGCCACGTAGCCCCTTCATCCTGGCGAGCACACGGAACAGCGTCATCGTCGACGGGCCGAACTTGCGCTTGACCAATTGGCCCTTGTCGTCGCGCTTGGCTGTGGTCGGCGGCGCCAGCCAGAAATTGAGCTGGTAGTCCTTGCCGGGCTCGCCTTCGAACTGCGCGCGCAGCTTGTCCAGGAAGACCGGGTCGGTGTAAAGGCGCGCGACCTCGTACTCGTCCTTGTAGGCCATCAGCTTGGCCAGGCTGCGCGCGGCAGCCTCAGTCAGCGGCAGCGGCTTGCCGCTGCCGGCCAGCGCGCTTTCGGCCGCGCGCACGCGGTCGATGGCTTCGCGGTAGGTGCGTGCGTAGGCCGCATCCTGATAGGCGGTCAGATGCTCGGCGCGGCGGGCGATCAGCTTCTCCAGCAGCGCGCCTGACGACGTCGGCAGCTTTACCACTTCCGCGCCCTCGGCCGATACCTTCAACTTGCCGGTCAGCGACAGCACGTGCTCCGGGTCATGCGCCATGTGGCGGCCCCAGTCGAATGCGGCCTTGTTCTTTTCCACAGCCACGCCGTTGAGTTCGATCGCACGTTCCAGCGCCTGCAGCGTCAGCGGGATCCAGCCTTTCTGCCAGGCATAGCCCAGCACCAGCGGGTTGGTATAGATGGCATCGCCGAGCAGCGCCACGGCCAAAGCGCTCGCGTTGATGAAGTCGCACTGCGCGCCGACCGCGTTGCGGATGTCCTGCTCGGCCGACAGCCCCGGGAATTGCCACTTCGGGTTCTTGATGAACTCGGCGGTCGGCGTCTGCGACGTGTTGACCACCGCGCGCGTGCGGCCCTGCTGCGTCTTCGAGATGACTTCGTCGTTGGCCGAGACGATGGCATCGCAGCCGATGACCAGGTCCGCCTCGCCCATCGCGATGCGCGTGGCATGCAGGTCTTCCGGCCGCGCCGCGAGCTGCACATGCGACAGTACGGCGCCGCCTTTCTGCGCCAGCCCCGCCATGTCGAGCACAGTGACGCCCTTGTTCTCCAGGTGCGCGGCCATGCCGAGCAGGCCGCCGATGGTCACCACGCCCGTGCCGCCCACGCCGGTCACCAGGATGCCGTACGCGCGACGGATCTCGGGCAGCGCAGGCTCAGGCAGCGCGGGCAGGCTGTCCATCGCCACGCCATGCTGCTCGGGCTTGCGCACCTGCGCGCCTTCGGCCGTGATAAAGCTCGGGCAGAAGCCGTTCACGCACGAGAAATCCTTGTTGCACGACGACTGGTTGATCTGCCGCTTGGTGCCGAACTCGGTTTCCAGCGGTTCCACCGACAGGCAGTTGGACTTGACCGAGCAGTCGCCGCAGCCTTCGCAGACCGCATCGTTGATGAAGGCGCGGCGCGGCGGGTCTTCCATGGTGCCGCGCTTGCGGCGGCGCCGCTTCTCGGTGGCGCAGGTCTGGTCGTAGATCAGGATGGTGCAGCCCGGGACCTCGCGCAGTTCGCGCTGGACCGAATCGAGCTGGTCGCGATGGTAGACCGTGATGCCATCCGGCAGCTTGATCGCCGCGTTGTACTTCTCCGGCTGGTCCGTGACGATGACGACCTTCTTCGCGCCTTCGCTGTGGACCTGCCACGCGATGTCCTGCACCGAGAGCTGGCCATCGAGCGGCTGGCCGCCGGTCATGGCCACCGCGTCGTTGTACAGGAGCTTGTAGGTGATGTTGACCCCGGCCGAGATCGATGCGCGGATGGCCAGAAGCCCCGAGTGCATGTAGGTCCCGTCGCCGAGATTGGCGAACACATGCTTGTCGCCGGCAAACGGCGCCTGGCCGATCCACGCCACGCCTTCGCCGCCCATCTGGCTGAAGGTGCTGGTATTGCGGTCCATCCACACCGTCATGTAGTGGCAGCCGATGCCGGCCAGCGCGCGCGAGCCCTCGGGCACGTTGGTCGAGGTATTGTGCGGGCAGCCCGAGCAGAACCACGGCTTGCGCTCCGCCGTCACGCGCGGCGTGGCCAGCGCCTTTTCCTTGGCCTCGATGATCGCTAGCCGCGCAGCGATGCGCGCGCGCACGTCCACCGGCAGGTCGAACTTCTCCAGCCGCGTCGCGATGGCCTTGGCGATGATGGCGGGCGACAGTTCGTAATGCGCCGGCAGCAACCAGTTGTTCTGCGGGATCGACCATTCGCCGCCCGCGTTGTCCTTCTCGTCGAACTTGCCGTAGACCTTGGGCCGCACGTCGTCGCGCCAGTTGTACAGCTCTTCCTTGAGCGCGTACTCCATGATCTGGCGCTTCTCTTCGACCACCAGGATTTCCTGCAGGCCTTCGGCAAACGCGCGCGCGCCATGCGCTTCGAGCGGCCAGACGCAGCCGACCTTGTACAGGCGGATGCCGATCTGCGCGCACATGGCATCGTCCAGGCCCAGGTCGGCCAGCGCCTGGCGCGTATCCAGGTAGGCCTTGCCACCGGTCATGATGCCGAAGCGCGCGTGCGGCGAATCGATCTCGATGCGGTCGATCTTGTTGGCACGCACATAGGCCAGGCCCGCGTACCACTTGTAATCGAGCAGCCGCGCTTCCTGCTCCAGCGGCGGATCGGGCCAGCGGATATTGAGGCCGCCCGGCGGCAGCGCGAAATCCTCGGGCAGCACGATCTGCACGCGATGCGGGTCGAGTTCGACGGACGCGGAAGACTCCACCACATCGGTGACGCATTTCATCGCCACCCATAGCCCCGAGTAGCGGCTCATCGCCCAGCCGTGCAGGCCATAGTCCAGATACTCCTGCACGTTCGACGGATACAGCACCGGCAGGCCGCAGGCCTTGAAGATATGCTCCGACTGGTGCGCGAGCGTCGACGACTTGGCCGAATGGTCATCGCCCGCCAGCACCAGCACGCCGCCGTGGCGCGACGAGCCCGCGGAGTTGGCGTGCTTGAACACGTCGCCGGTGCGGTCCACACCCGGCCCCTTGCCGTACCACATGCCGAACACGCCATCGAACTTCGCATCCGGGTACATGTTGACCTGCTGCGAGCCCCATACCGACGTGGCGGCAAGGTCCTCGTTCAGGCCGGCCTGGAACACGATGTTGTGCGCGGCGAGATGCTTCTTGGCTTTCCACAGCGACTGGTCCAGCGCACCCAGCGGCGACCCGCGATAGCCGGAGATGAAGCCGGCCGTGTTCAGGCCGGCGGCGTGGTCGCGTTCCTGCTGCAGCATCGGCAGGCGTACCAGCGCCTGCGTGCCGCTGATGTAGATGCGGCCACGCTCCAGCGTGTATTTGTCGTCGAGGGAAACGTTAGCGAGCGCGCGGCGGATGGCGTCGCTGACCGGCGTGGTCAGGGGGGCATTCATAGGTGCTCCTCTATGGGGTGTGTGGTCGGGATCACCGACTCCTACATGCGTGGGGCAACCGACCTGAGCCTCTTGTGAAGGGTTCGGCAGATTGTGTCTCTGCGGGGCATGGTAGCACCGCTGAATTTGCCGGGGCACCTTGCATTGCAGCAAAACCGGTACCCCGCCGGCCCGTGGTTTCCCGTATGGACAGGGCTTCACGTGTACACTGCGATGCATCCAACGCGGCGCCCGCATGCACTACGATGTGGCCCAAGGCGCCCCTGTGACGGACCGGCGCGCGCGGGTCCGGTGCAACCTCCACCCGGCAACCTGGCCGGGAATCTCCTCCGAGCAGGACAGAACATGACCAACTCCCCCCGCCAAGGCACCGCGACCCTGGCCGTACTGATCGACGCCGACAACGCGGCGCCCGCCATCATCGAAGGCCTGCTGGCCGAAGTCGCCAAATTCGGCGTGGCCGCCGTCAAGCGCATCTACGGCGACTGGACCAAGTCCAACCTGTCGGGCTGGAAGGATTGCCTGCTGTCGCACTCGATCCAGCCGATCCAGCAGTTCCGCTACACGGTTGGCAAGAACGCCACCGACAGCGCGATGATCATCGACGCCATGGACCTGCTGTACACCGAACGCTTCGACGGCTTCTGCCTGGTGTCGAGCGACAGCGACTTCACGCGCCTGGCTTCGCGCATCCGCGAACAGGGGCTGACGGTCTATGGCTTTGGCGAACGCAAGACGCCCAAGCCGTTCGTGACGGCGTGCGACCGGTTTATCTATTCCGACGTGCTGCGCGCCGAAACCGAGGTGGACGAGGCGGCGCCGCCGCCGCGCCGCCGCAGCACCGGCGAACTGCGCCAGGATTCGCGCCTGGTGCGGCTGCTGCAGAGCGCGTCGCAGGCGGTATCGGATGAAGACGGCTGGTCGACGCTCGGCGGCATGGGCAACCACATCGCCAAGCAGGCCCCGGAGTTCGATTCGCGCAACTACGGCTACGGCAAGCTATCGGAACTGGTGGTCGCCACCGGCCTGTTCGAGGTCGAGACGCGCAACGGCGGCAACAACAAGACCATCTGGGTGCGGTTGAAGAAGCGCGGCAAGGGCGGCCAGGACGGCGATGGCCGCGCTGTTGCGGGCCAGCGTCAGCCGGATAAGCAGCAAGGCCAGCCGCAGCAGCAGCCGCAGCAATCCCAGTCTGCGCCGCGGCCGGACAATCGCCGGCCGGTGGCGCAGGTGGAAGCCGTGGCGGCCCCGGTTTCCGTGCCCGAACCGGAACCTGTGGTGGTGGCTGTGGAAGTGGCTCCGGTTGCTCCGGAGGCCGTACCTGAACCTGCGCCCGCGCCGGTTGCAGAACTTCAGGCTCCGGTCGTCGCGGATGTCGTTCAGGAGGAACCGGCTGCTCCGGCCAGGAAGACCCGCAAGCGGGCGCCGCGTCGGCCGGACGTGAGCCTCAGCGAGACGCCCTGGCCGATCGACCAATCCGTTTTCGCTGCACCCGGGGATACGGTCTTGACCGCGCAGGTGCAGGAAGCGTTTGAAGGGTTTGCCGAAGCACCGGCGGTGGTCGAAGAAGAAGCCAAGCCTGCAAGGAAGCCACGCAGGAAGGCGAAGGCCTGAACGTCGAGGCGTGGGGGGGGGGGGGGCGGGGGGCCCCGTTTTGTCCCCCGGGGGGGTGTGGGGTTCAGGGCGCA